>JAZQCD010000008.1:0-154508 GCA_045546135.1 Anaerovoracaceae bacterium | reverse complement strand
CATAACGGCGGCATGATCGGAACTTTCATGCATTACCAGTATGATAATTACGATTACGGCGAGATCTACGGAAACAAGGTCTTTGGACGCATAACCTTCTACGAAGACAACGAAGACAGAAGGGCATACTGCGAAGATATCATAGGCGAGACCATGGATTGGCCTGCAGCTTTATACGGCAATTCGACTGAGTTCGTCCCCAATGAAGTATATACCTACACCGAGACTCTGAAACCTCACTGCTATTGTAGTTCAAAGGTTGAATCAGAACTTGTAGCAGAGCCTGGGCACGGTGATGTCGGTTTCAGTCTTACTGTTTGCGATAACTGCAATTTTGCAAGAAAGCATGATTTTAAACTGCCTCTTGACGGAGTATTAAAGAATCAGGCCTATGAAGAATGGGATGAAGCTCTTGTCGGAAACACGGACCTTCTTCTCTTCACGACTCATGCAGATGATGAGCAGTTATTCTTTGCAGGACTACTTCCATATTATGCACAGGTAAGAGATCTCAATGTCCAGGTCGTATATATGACAGACCATATTTGGGAGACCGACAGACATAACGAGAGAAGAAGAGGTCTTTGGGGCGTAGGTATAACCAACAGCCTTGACAGCCTTGCCATAACAGACGTATTTTCTGATACTCTGGATTGGGCCATCTCCAACATGGCAACCTATGACGGTATAGGTCAGGAAGAACTCATAGAGAAGATTAAAAATGCCATCCTTAAATATGAACCGAAAGTCATAGTGACACACGATGTAAACGGCGAATACAGTCACGGACAGCATATACTCCTTACTGACTCACTCAGGAAGTGCCTTGACAGATACTCAAGTGAATTTCCTTTCCTTGAAAAGGTATATCTGCATCTTTGGAACGAAAATACCATTTCCCTCGATGTCATAGATGAAAGACATGCTGAATTTAACGGACTCAATGCATTCCAGGTAACTCAAAAGTTCGGATTCTCAGAACACAAGTCACAGCATCAATGGTGGTTCTATGACTGGCTTTATTACGGCAACACTTTTAGCGAGTCACCAACCGATCCATACGGAATAACTAAGGCCAGCCAGATACAGAGCTACAGTCCTCTTAAATGGGGCATGATATACGGAGATCCTTCTCTTGATGCTCATCACAATGATTTCTTTGAAGGCCTTAAGTCCTATCAGGAGATAATAGACGAAGAAGAGGCTGCAAGGAAAGAAGCTGAAAGAAAAGCAGAAGAGGAAAGACAGGAAGCCGAAAAGAAAGCAAGGGAAGAAGCTGAAGAGAAAGCCAGACTTGCAAAGATGCGCAGGACTGTTATAATATGCATTGGAGCGGCGGTAGCCCTCTTTATATTGATAATAATAATTCTACGGACATATAACAAAGGCAAAAAAAGGAGACGTAAAAAAGTATGATCAAAGTAGCAATTAACGGATTCGGAAGGATAGGAAGACTTGCTTATCGTCAGCTCTGCGGAGACAAGAGATTCGACGTAGTAGCCATCAATGACCTCACAAGCCCTGACATGCTTGCATATCTTCTCAAGTATGACAGCGCTCAGAAGAGATGGGAAGGTCATGACATCAAGGCAGGAGAGAATTCTATCTGCGTAGACGGAGACGAGATCACAGTTTACAAGGAAGCAGACGCATCAAAGCTCCCATGGAAAGATCTTGATATCGATGTAGTTCTCGAGTGCACAGGTTTCTATACAAGCAAGGAAAAGGCACAGGCTCACATCAATGCCGGTGCAAAGAGAGTCCTCATTTCTGCTCCTGCAGGAAACGACCTTCCGACCATCGTATACAGTGTAAATGAAAAGACACTCAAGAAGGAAGACACCATCGTTTCAGGCGCATCCTGCACAACAAACTGCCTTGCACCTATGACAAAGGTCCTTCACGAGATGACGACCATACTCTCCGGTATGATGACAACTGTTCACGCATACACAGGAGACCAGATGATCCTCGACGGACCACACAGAAAAGGTGATTTCAGAAGAGCAAGAGCAGGCGCTGTAAACATCGTTCCTAATACAACAGGCGCTGCAAAGGCTATTGCAAATGTTATTCCTGAACTCAAGGGCAAACTCGTAGGAAACGCAATGAGAGTTCCTGTACCTGCAGGTTCCATCACCATACTCGATGCAGTAGTAAAGTATGACGGCGAGCTCACAGTTGAAAAGATCAACGAGGCTATGAAGGCTGCTTCTTCCGATTCCTTCGGATATACAGACGAAGAGATCGTTTCCTCCGACATCGTAGGAAGCACATACGGTTCACTCTTCGATGCAAGCCAGACCATGGTATGCAACATCGGAGACGGACTCTATGAAGTCAGGATCACAGCATGGTATGACAACGAGAACGGTTATACAAGCCAGCTCATCAGAACATTCAATTATATGTGCAGCCTCTAATTAGTGCTTGCACTTTAATAAGGATAAGTAGTATGATCTATCGGTGCAGCGACAGTAGTTACCGCACCGATACCGGGACGGTTAGCTCAGCCGGTTAGAGCGCCCGCCTCACACGCGGGAGGTCGCAAGTTCGAGTCTTGTATCGTCCACCACATTTTTTTGCAAAGCGGAGTTTGATCATTTTAGATAAACTCCGTTTTTATTATCTAAGTTAACATTTCTCGAGGGTTTAGACCGTTTGAAAGGCCTAATTACGCCATTACAGTACAAAGTTCATTGGGCGTATGATATAATATCAATAATATGATCAAGAGAGTATAGGTTTTTATGCATACTGCTTTAAGCAGCAGATGCATAAAGTGTTTATCATTTCAGGAGATAAAAAAATGACAGACAGCATAAATGTAAATGAAACTCAGGGGACTGAAGCAGACCTCGATCAGCTGAAGGAAGGGCAAAATATCTCTTCTGAAGAGCCTTTAGATGACGACCTTCATAAAGATGGCGTCAGTATCATAACCTTAAAAAATAATAAATATACATGGGTATATGAGCTTCCCATGCTAAAGAGTCTCTTCCTCCTTGGTATGGTATGGAAGGTCCTTGTTATCGCTTCCCTCATTGTGACTTTGTTCATGACCATAGTAGGTATTGTCGAGGGCAGCGGTCTTAAGAGCGTCCTTTTTGCTCTTGAACTCGGAGGCGGCACTCTCGGAATCCTTCTTGTACTATCCATTCCTGCATATCTTATCGTGACAAAGGCAAACAACGGAAAGTATACTGTGCTTTTTGAAATGGATGACGACGGTATAGATCATACTCAGATAAAGACTGATATGGCAAAAGCCCTTGATATCCTCACCATCGGCGTAGGTGCCATGAGCGGGAACAGAAGCGCTGTGAATGCAGGTCTTTTGTCAGCAACAGGAGGCTCTCTTTATTCCAAGTTCAGTAAAGTAAGAAAAGTCAAAGCCTTCCCAAAGAAGGGACTCATTAAACTCAACGGACTTTTCGTACACAACCAGATATATGTAGATCCTGATGATTTTCAATTCGTTTATGACTACATAATGGAACGCTGCAAAAACGCGAAAGAAATATGACAATATGAAAGATATAGCTATAATCGTTCCGTCCCTTGATCCGGATTGGAATTTGAACAGCGTCGTAGACGGAATGTCTAAAGCCGGATTTGAAAATATCATCCTGGTAGATGACGGATCCCATGAAGAGAGAAAAGGACCCTTTAAGAAGGCTATAGAAGAACACCCAGGGACCGTACTTCTCGTACATGATGTAAACAAGGGGAAGGGCAGAGCAATGAAAACTGCTTTTACCCATATATTAGAGAACATGCCTGAGATCATCGGTGCCATCACAATAGACGGTGACGGTCAGCATACTCCTGAAGATGCAGTAAGGATAGCTGAAAAGATGAAGGAATGTCCTGATGACATAATTTTCGGATGCAGGAATTTCAATGAAGAACAGGTACCTTTCCACAACAAGATAGGAAACAAGATAACGGCCTGGATATTTAAAGCCTTCTTCGGTATGGCTATCTCAGATGCCCAGACAGGACTTAGAGGGTTTCCAAGGAAATATCTAAAGGAACTCATCGATGTAGAGGGTGAGAGGTATGAATACGAGAGCAACATGCTCATGTATATGAGCGAAGAAAGTATTCCTTTCTCTGAGATCAGCATCAAGACCGTATACAGCGATGACAACAGCGGATCACATTTCAATGTCATAAAGGACTCCATAAGGATATATAAGCCCATACTTAAAAAAGCTACTCCTTTCAAGTACATACTAAGTTCACTTGCCGGAACGGTAGTCGATGCCACAGTATTCACTATCCTGAACTCAGTCTTTAAGAACATATCAAAGATTTGGCTTCAGACCTTCATGACTACAGGCATAGCAAGGATAGTATCTGCTCTTACGAACTACCTTTTGAACTACAAGTGGGTCTTTAAGAGCGACGAGACAAAGACAAAGTCTGCAGCAAAATACTTTACAACTGCAGTGCTCCAATACGGAGCTTCCTATGTGCTGTGCACGCTGGTATTCAGCCTTGCAGCAAAGGCAGGCATTGTAGGATTTGGAAGGACGCTTCTCAAGATCTGCGTGGACTGTTTCCTTTTCTTCATCAGTTATCAGGTGCAGAAACGCTGGGTGTTCAAAAAGAAATAACAAAACAACGCTAAGGATCTCCGAACATTTGGAGATTCTTCTTTTATTGTCAGCTATTTTTGTTGCAAATTATGAGTATCATCAGCTTTTCATGATGGTAAAATAATATAAGTATTTTGTTAGATATAAAAGGAGTGGATACGATGGCTAAAACTTCTGAACACCAAGACAGCAAGAGGATACTTCTTGCACTTACTGCAGTTTCTGCAGCATTTATAGTAAGCGCATTTTGTGCAGGAAATTTAAAAGACCTTATCCCGGGACTTATCAAGATAAACCTTTCTCCGTCCCAGTTCACTATGGACTATTTCAAATTAGGAGGCCTTGGAAGCGCCTTCCTTAATACGGGTATAGTAGGACTTACGGTATGCTTCCTTCTTTGGGTTACAAAAGCAAAATGCAACGGACTTACTGTTGCTGCTTATTGGCTCAACGTTGGGTTCGGCACATTCGGAATGACCTTCATAACCATGTGGCCCTTCATCATTGGCGGATACATCTATTCGAAGATAAAAAAGGTAAGTTTCGGATCCGTCATAAACTTCGCATTCTTTTCTACGGCGCTTGCTCCGTTTGCAGGAGATCTCCTCTTTAGATATCCTTATGCTGAAGCAAGGGGTTTTTCTCTTTGGGGACTTCTCGGAGCTTTGGTACTTGGCATAGTGGTTGGCTGCGTCATGCCTTCACTTTGCGGACACTCTCCTAATTTCCATAAGGGCTATGACCTTTACAGTGCAGGACCTGCTGCAGGATTCCTTGCTTTCGTAGTACTTTGCCTTCTTTACAAATCTACAGGCATAGCGGTACCTACAAATACTGATCTTGGTTCAGGATACAAGAGCTTTGTAAATATCTTTTTCGCAGTCCTCTTTGCAGGATGCTTCTTTGCAGGAGCAATGATGGATAAGGATTGCTTTAAAAATTATGCAAAGCTTTGGAAGAGCGATGGCTACAAAAAAGATTTCACATCGGAATACGGTGTATCAGCTACACTTCTTAATATAGGTATATACGGACTTTTCGTGCTTGCATATTTCAATCTGGTCCACGGAATGACCATGACAGACGGAAATGTAAGCTTTGCAGCCGCAAAATTCACAGGCGCAACAATGGGAGCTATCATGTGCATGATGTCCTTCTCTGCGCAAGGCCAGACTCCGCGCACAGTATTTCCTATAATCATCGGATATGCTCTTGCATCCCTTATTCCTTTCGGGACATATGCTCTTGGTTTAGTCGAGACCCAAAGCTGGATGCTCACGACTCAGGCTATGCTCGTTGGACTTTGCTTTGCAAGCGGCCTTGCGCCAATAACAGGAAAGTTCGGATTCATTCCCGGAGTCATTGCAGGAGCCATTCACGCTCTCCTCGTTATGAACGTTCCTGTGCTGCACGGAGGATTTTGCCTATATAACGGAGGATTCACCTGCGGTATCGTAGCCTTTGTTTTAGTTCCTGTTCTTGAAAGCTTCATCGGAACAAAGGAAGATAGAAAAGCAAAGAAAGAAAATAATTAGTAAATATTTCCATCAAATCACTTGATTGATCATCACCTGTGCTTTACAATATCTGGTAAATAATGCCAACAGAAAGCGCAGGTGATTTTTATGTATGAAGGAAGAGAACTGAAGATCAAGGATATAGCTGTAAGCGAAAGACCAAGAGAAAGGCTCTTTGAATACGGAGCAGGCAGCCTTTCTAATGCAGAGCTTCTTGCTATCTTGATCTCATCAGGTACCAAGGACGGGTCAGCTCTTGACCTTGCATACAGGCTCCTTGCATCGGAAAAAAGAGATATCACAGCCTTTGCGAATTATCAACCGGAAGAATACTTCAAAGTAAAAGGGATAGGGAAGGCTACAGCATGCAGGATAGCTGCTGCAGTCGAATTTGGGCGAAGAGTAAGTTCTTCAAGCAGAGAAAGGATGAGGCTCGATACTCCTGAGCTTCTTTCCGAATATTTCAGCGATATGAGGAACATGCACAAGGAAGTACTCAGGATAGCCATGTATAATTCAAAATCCGAATTGATAAAGCATTCTGATATTTCAATGGGCGGCATTGCCGGGACATCTGCCATCCCGAGAGAAGTATTTGCTGATGCCATCAGAGCAGGCGCCAAAGCAATAATAGTGGTTCATAACCATCCTTCAGGAGATCCGACTCCGAGCAAAGAAGATGTCAAAGCAACTGAACTTTTCAGGAAAGCAGGAAAGATAATAGGCATAGACGTCATGGATCATCTCATAATAGGAGACGGCATCTACTATTCTTTCAGAGAGGCAGGCATACTTCCGGATGTATGATAAAACCTGTAAATGTTTTGAAATTCTCATAATTTGACCTTTTAATTATCCTTGCTAAATGTTAAAATTATGTTTATCTATGAGCAGGATAATTATGATCGCTTCCGGCAAAGGAGGCAGCGGAACAACTACATTTGCAGCAAATATCGGCGTAGTCTTGGCAAATACAGGCGCCGATGTTTTGGTATGCGATATGAACTTCGGACTCAGAAATATCGATATTTATTTAGGTATGGAAAACAGGGTCCTCTTTGACCTTGGAGACTATTTCGGTGGTATCTGTTCACTTGAAAAAGCCATAATCCAAAGTGACAGCAATGACCATCTTTATCTGCTACCCTCTCCTCAAAACAAGACGGTCCCCGGGATCAACGCTCAGAAGATGGGCGCTATGCTCAGCGAACTGAAGCAGTCCTTTGATTACATACTCCTTGATTGTCCTGTAACTATAGGCAGGCAGCTTGAGTATATGTGCGCAAGTTCCGACGCAGCGCTCCTTGTGACGACTCCTGATTTTGTAAGCATAAGGAACACCGATGCCGTAAGCAGAAAGATGGCATCCTTAGGACTTAAAAACAGATGCTTTGCCATAAACAAAGTGACTGAAAAGTCTCTTACTCATGAGCCTACTTTGGAATGGATATCCCAAACTATGGAGATACCGCTGGCCGGTATCATTTCCTATGACGAAGAGATCAATTACAGCAACAACAAGGGAGTTCCCATAGTACAAACGGGTTCATCCTACTATATAAAAGCATTTATCGAGATAGCAGCAAGAATAGTCGCCTGACGGCGACTTTTTTTATTGCTAAAACATTTGACTAAAAGCATGTTTTGATAGTATTATATCTTGATGGTATAAATATACTTTAATATATATTACATCATAAAATAATTTCACGGAGGTACGAACAATGTTGAAGTATGTTCTCATTGGCGTCGTAACTCTGATTATCGGTATACTTTTTGGATATATTTTACGCAAGAACCAGGCTGAGAAACTGGTAGGAAGCGCTGAAACACAGGCTAAAAATTTAATACTCGATGCAGAGAATCGCGCAGAAGCTCTCAGAAAGAGCACTCTTGCAGACGCCAGAAAAGAGGCACATCAGATCCGTTCTGATGCGGAAAAGGATGTCCGCGAACGCAGAGAAGATGTTAAGAAGGCAGAGAACAGGATAACTCAGAAAGAGGAATCCATAGATCGCAAACTTGAGAATATCGAGAAAAAAGAGGAAGGCATCAATAGAAAGATGCAGTCCCTTACTGACAAAGAGAAGAATCTCGACGAGGTCCTGAAAAAGCAAGTTGAAGAACTTGAAAGGATCTCCGGCTGCACCGCAGAAGAAGCAAAGGCCATGCTCATACGCGACATCGAGCACGATGTCAGACGCGAAGCGTCCATAATGATCAAGGACATAGAGAGCAAGGCAAAGGAAGAAGCAGACAGAAACGCAAAAGAAATAATAACTATGGCCATCCAGCGCTGCGCTGCAGATCAGGTGACCGAGACCACAGTGTCTGTAGTTCCTCTCCCAAACGATGAGATGAAGGGAAGGATCATAGGACGAGAAGGAAGGAATATCAGAGCCATAGAGCAGGCAACAGGCATCGATCTTATCATAGACGATACGCCTGAGGCCGTCATCCTTTCAGGTTTCGATCCTGTAAGAAGAGAGATAGCAAGGCTTTCCTTGGAGAAACTCATAGTTGATGGTAGGATACATCCTGCAAGGATAGAAGAGATAGTCGAAAAGGCTACAAAGGAAGTTGAAAAGACTATAAAGGAAGAGGGCGAAGCAGCCACTTTCGAACTTGGTATCAACAACCTGCACCCGGAACTCATAAAGATCTTAGGAAGACTTCGCTACAGAACAAGCTATGGACAGAACGTCCTCAATCATTCCAAGGAAGTTGCTCACCTCGCAGGACTTATGGCAGGCGAACTTGGCTTTGATGTAAGACTTGCACAAAGAGCCGGACTTCTCCACGATATAGGTAAGGCTGTAGACCACGAGCAGCAGGGTACTCATGTAGACCTCGGTATAGAGATACTCAGAAAATATAAAGAAAATGAAGCAGTCATCGGATGCATGGCATCCCATCACGGAGACTATGAATACACCTGTCCTGAAGGCGTGCTCGTAGCTGCGGCTGATGCACTTTCTGCAGCAAGACCGGGAGCAAGAAGAGAAACTCTCGATACATATATCAAGAGGCTTCAGAATCTTGAAGAGATCGCAAATACTACACCGGGCGTTGAGACATCCTATGCTATCCAGGCAGGAAGAGAGATCAGGATCATTGCAAAGCCTGATCAGGTATCTGACGGTGAGATACAGATGCTTGCAAGAGACATTTCCAAGAAGATCGAAAGCGAGCTTGAATATCCGGGTCAGATCAAAGTCAATGTCATAAGAGAAACAAGAGCTGTAGACTACGCAAAGTAGTTTGCAAATACAAGAGTATATCAGCCCGCTTTGGCGGGCTGTTTTTTAGGAAAAGATGATCTATTTAGATAATTCAGCAACTACAAAACCAAGCAAAGCATGTCTTGATGCAATGACGGATGCTTTGACAGAGAACTTCGGAAATCCTTCTTCTTTATACAAGATAGGACTTGATGCAGAAAAAATAGTAAAGCATGCAAGAGAAGTCATAGCAGCTTCAATAGGAGCAGATCCTTCTGAAGTATATTTCACATCCTGCGGGAGCGAGAGCGATGATACTGCTATTTTCGGGGCATGGAATGCAAGAAAGAAACAGGGAAAGAGGATCATCACTACAGCAGTAGAGCATCCTGCTGTCCTTCGCTGCTTTGAAAAACTGGAGCAGGAAGGTGCAGACGTAAAGTACATTCCTGTCTTAAAGGATGGAAACCTTGACATGGACGCATTTAAGAAACTTCTTAATGACGATACGATCTTTGTCAGTATCATGCATGTAAACAATGAGACAGGTGCCATATTCCCCATCGAAGAGATTTCCAAAGAAGTCAGAAAATACCCAAATATCATATTCCATTCCGACTGCGTTCAGTCCTACGGAAAGATCCCTCTTGATGTAAACAAGATGGGCGTTGATATGATAAGTCTCTCAGGGCATAAAGTCCATGCAAGCAAAGGCATAGGAGCTCTTTATGTAAGAAAGGGCATACACATCCCCCCGTATATATTAGGAGGAGGTCAGGAAGCAGGATTCAGATCCGGTACAGAAAATGTTGCAGGAATTGCAGGTTTTGGAGCTGCCGTTGAAGATATGCATATGGTAAGTCCAGAGCCAAAGGAATATCTCAGGGAAAAACTTCTTGAGGAGATCGAAGACATTACGATCAATTCTCCTGAAAACAATGTTTCTTCTGTACTCAACGTAAGCTTCCTCGGATGCAGGGGAGAAGTACTCCTTCACATGCTCGAGCAGGACGGCATATATGTGTCTACAGGTTCTGCATGCTCATCTCACAAGAAGGGAAGTCATGTGCTTACAGCACAGGGTCTTACAAACGAACAGATAGAAGGTGCAGTCAGGTTCAGCTTCGGATGCGACAACACTGTAGAAGAAATGGATATAGTCGTAGAAAAGCTCAAGAAATACGTTAAAATGCAAAGAAGGCTCAGAAAGGCCGTTAAGAGATCATGATAAATACAAGTGAACAAGTATATATAGTCCGCTGCGGAGAAGCTGCTTTAAAGGGCGATAATAAGCCCTACTTTGAACGTATGCTGGTCGGAAAGGTAAAGTCTGCTCTTAAGGATGAGGATATCCATTCTGTAGACCGTGTGGAAGGCCTTATACTCATAAGAGCAGGACTTGATACAGACCAGGCTGAAGTCCTCAAAAAGGTAGGCAGAGTATTCGGAGTTGATTCCATAAGTGCTGCAATTGAAATCTGCTATGAAGGCATGACTCCTGCAGATACCATCAATGAGATAGGAAAAGTTGCAGTTGATGTTATGATGGGACTCATAGAAAAGAAGGGCATCAAAACATTCAAAGTAGAAGCAAAGAGGGGAGATAAATCATTTCCTCTTGAATCACCCAGGATCGCAAGAGAGGTGGGCGCATGCATACTCAAAGGCTGCAAAGTTCTTAAGGTAGATGTTCACGAACCGGAAGCTTTGGTATGGGTCAATGTAAGAAGAAAGTATGCTTATGTATATGAGGAAAAGGTCATGGCCTACGGAGGACTTCCTCTCGGGACCAACGGAAAGGGCCTTGTACTTCTTTCAGGCGGCATAGATTCTCCTGTAGCCAGCTTTCTTATGGCGCACAGAGGGATGATGCTGGAAGCCGTCCATTTCCATTCCTATCCCTATACATCCGAAAGAGCTTTTGAAAAGGTAAAGGATCTCGCAAAGATCCTTACTACTTATTGCGGCAGGATAAAGATGACAAGCATCAACCTGCTTCCTATACAGGAACAGATAGTTATGAATTGCCCTGAAGAAGAGACTACCATACTCGTTAGAAGGTTCATGGTAAAGCTTGCTGACAGAGTAGCAAAGGCGAACGGATGCCAAATGCTCATAACAGGCGAGAGCCTCGGCCAGGTAGCAAGTCAGACTGCAGATTCTCTTGTTGTAACAGATGCTGCAACAGATATGCCTGTCATGAGACCTCTCATAGCTATGGATAAGACTCAGATCATAGATATAGCAAGAGAGATAGGGACATTCGAGACATCCATACAGCCTTATGAGGATTGCTGCACTGTCTTCCTTCCGAAACATCCTGTAACTAAGCCTAAGCTTTCAAAGATACTCGAGAGCGAGTCAAAGCTTGACTGCGAAGCTCTCATAGAAGCAGCTCTTAAAGAGGCTGAGGTGACGATCATAAGAGAATAACTGAATAGTAGATTCATAAACAATAGATGCATTGAAACTGTTTTATCTTTTAAGGGTTATTGATCGGTGATTTCAATGAGTGATTTAAATCAATTTTTAAAAGACAACAAAATGCTGATAGACTCCTTTGATCAGGAGAAGGTCAAAAATGCTTTCATGCTCGACATGACTGAAAAAAGGTCACTTCGTATGATCCCAAGCTATCAGAAAAGTTCAAAAGAGGATCTTCCCTCTTATCCGATACTTGCTATAGATGCAGGAGGCACGAACCTTAGGTTTGCTCTCATAGATAAAGGAGAGATAGTGTCTGAAAATAGGATGCCAATGTTCGGCATCACCGAAGAAATAACAATAGACCGCTTCTTTGACTTGATGGCAGAAGAGATCGAAAAATATGATACAGAAAAAATAGGTTTCTGTTTTTCATATCCCTGCGAGATACTTGAAAACAGAGATGGCCGTATACTTACCTTTGCAAAGGAAATAAAGATAAAAGGCGAGCACGGCAGGATACTTGGAGAAGAACTCAACAAAAGGCTCGCGAAGAAAAGAGAGTTCTCAGTCCTTAATGACACTGTTGCAGCCCAGCTCGGCGTTGCTGCTGATGTGGGCATAATACTTGGGACGGGTTTCAATATCTGCTTTACAGACCCAAAGCAGGGGATAATAGTCGTCAGCGAATGCGGGCTTTATGACGGCCTTCCTTTAGGCAGGTTCGACGAGATGCTTCTTGATGAGATAAAAAGCCCCAAAAATGAGTCCGAAAAGCTCCTTTCAGGAGCTTATCTTGGCAAACTTATAGAGATAACTGCAAGAGAATATTTCGGCCGTGAAATGCCTAAATTTGAGCTCAAAGATGTATCAGAATTTCTCATAGGAGAAGGTGTCCTTAATGATTTTCTGGTCTCTACCCAGGACAGGAACGATTTCAGAGGGATAGTTTCTGCTCTTCAGGAAAGAGCATCATACTATGTTGCAATGATGCTCAAATGCCTCATTTCAGGTTATGAAAAGGGGACTCATATAAAGGTGGCTCTTGAGGGAAGCACTGTCTACAAGATGCCGGGATATCACGAGGCTCTTGTAGATGCAGTAGAGGATATGCTGGGCGAAGATATTGAATTCGTAGACGCAAGGGGAACTCTCCTTTACGGATGCGCAAGAAGCCTTCTATCATGAAGATCGTAGTAGCGATGCTCAAACCGCGGGGCACGCGGGGATAGCCTGTTTTACCTGAGAGGGCTGCCTCTCTTGAGCAGGAAGCCCCGGCCTCTATAGGCCGGGTGAGCATGTCACAGCAATACAAAACGGTGTCCATGTGAACACCGTTTTTATGTGGCCCTATTGTCCGAGATATGCTTTTTGTATCTTGTCTGATTCTTTGAGTTCAGAAGCTTTTCCTTCCATAACTATGCGGCTCGTTTCCATGACATATGCTCTGTCTGCTACATCGAGTGCTGCAGCTGCATTCTGTTCAACAAGGAGTATTGTAGTTCCTGCATTGTTTAGATTCTTGATTATATCGAAGATCTGTTCCACAAGGATGGGCGAGAGACCCATGGAAGGTTCATCGAGCATCATCAGTCTTGGCTTTGACATGAGCGCTCTTCCCATGGCCAGCATCTGCTGTTCGCCTCCTGAGAGGGTACCTGCTACCTGAGTCCTTCTTTCCTTAAGCCTTGGGAAGAGGCTGTAGGCTCTTTCAAGACCTTCTGCTTCCGATTCAGGCTTTGAATATGCTCCCATCTGAAGGTTCTCTTCGACTGTCATCTGAAGGAATATCCTTCTGCCTTCAGGAACAAGGGAAAGTCCTTTGTTTACTATCTTAAAGCCCGGTATCTTGCTTAGATCCTGTCCGTCGAACATTATGCTTCCTGTATCAGACTTAAGGAGTCCTGCTATGCAGTTTAGTGTCGTCGATTTTCCTGCCCCGTTTGCTCCTATGAGAGTTACTATCTCTCCTTCGTCTACGTGAAAGGATATATCCCTTATGGCATGGATGCTGCCATAGTAAACGTTTATATTATCTACTTTAAGCAGTTCTCCCATATCAATTCTCCTTTCTCTTTCCAAGGTATGCTTCTATAACTTCAGGATTGTTTTGGATCTGCTCAGGAGACCCCTTTGCGATGATCTTTCCGAAGTTGAGTACGCATATACCTTCGCAGACGTTCATGACAAGGTTCATATCGTGTTCGATGAGGAATATGGCTATTTGAAACCTGTCCCTTATCTTGCGTATATTCTCCATGAGCTCGGTGGTCTCTGCAGGGTTCATTCCTGCAGCAGGTTCATCAAGAAGGAGGAGCTTTGGCTCTGTGGCAAGAGCTCTTACTATTTCAAGTCTTCTCTGCTCTCCGTAAGGAAGGGATCCTGCTCTGTCATTGGCTTCATCCTGCATGTCAAAGATGGATAGGAGTTCCATAGCCTTTTCAGTGCCGATCTTTTCCTCTTTTCTGTATTTTGGGAACCTGAATATTCCTGTAGGGAAACCGTAGTCTATGGTATGGTTCATGGCAGCCTTTACGTTCTCAAGTACTGTCATGTTGTTAAAGAGCCTTATGTTCTGGAATGTCCTGCCTATACCCATCCTGCATACCTGAGGAGTAGTCATTCCTTTAAGGTCTATGCCGTTAAGAAGCACTGTACCTGTCGTTGGTTCATATACCTTTGTAAGCAGATTGAATATGGTGGTCTTGCCTGCGCCGTTTGGCCCTATGAGGCCTGTTATCTCTGTTGGACCTATTGCAACATCGAAATCAGAAACTGCGTGAAGACCTCCGAAGTCTATGCCAAGATGTATGCATTCAAGAGCAGGGATCTTTCCATAGTCTCTTTCAGTAAAGAGGTTAGGGGACTTGGCCGGTATGAGTGTTACTTTGTTTGCCATTTATTTGTCCTCCTTTTCTTTCTTTGCTGCGGCTTTTCTTTCTCTCAGTTTCTTCTTTATCTTTCCTGTGATCATGTATCTGAAGCTTTGGATCTTCTTGTTATTGGAAAGGACCATAACCAAGATGAGCACTATGGCGTATACCAGCATCCTGTAGCTTTCAAATCCTCTTAAAAGCTCCGGAAGGGCTCTTAAGATTATGGCAGCTGCAACGGAACCGAAGATATTGCCCATGCCGCCAAGGACGACTATGACCAGGATCTCTATGGATACATTGTAGTCAAAGCTTGCAGCTTTGATATTTGCAAAGCAGTGTCCGTAAATGACTCCTGCAGCTCCTGCAAAGAAAGCTGCTATGACGAAGACTGCAAGTTTGTATCTTGTTACATTGATGCCTATTGATTCTGCAGCTATCCTGTTGTCTCTTATGGCCATTATGGCTCTGCCTTGAGCAGAGTTCTTTATATTCATCATTACTATGACTGTAAGGAATACAAGAACTATGGCATAAGGAAGGAGAGTCTTTGTGCTAGAATAGACAGCTCCTGTATCAAGACCTCTTGCTCCGCCTGTTATCTTAAGGTTCGTTATGACAGTCTTGATGATCTCGCCGCATGCAAGAGTTGTTATAGCCAGGTAGTCTCCGCGAAGTCTCAGGGTAGGAAGTCCTACTATGAAACCAAATACTGCAGCAACTAGTCCTCCGACTGTTATGGAGATGATCATTCTTAAAGGATCGGGGAGGACATCGTTAAGTGCTATGGATACAAGGCATCCTGAGAAAAGACCTGCTGACATGAATCCTGCATGACCCAAAGAAAGTTCTCCCAAAAGCCCTACTACAAGGTTAAGTGATACTGCAAGGACTATGTACATGGAGATAGGTATGAGCATGTTCGTGAACTGCCTGCCCAAGTTCCCCGTGTAGAGCATTCCTCCTGTGATACCAAAGAAAGCAAACAGGGCAAGGAATGTAAAAATATTTGAATATGTATTCTTTTTCATGATCTACACCTTCTCCTGTACTGCCTTTCCAAGAAGTCCCGTAGGCTTTACGAGCAAAACGATTATGAGCACTCCGAACACTATGGCGTTAGACCAAAGAGTAGAGATGTACTGCTTTGAGAACTGCTCTATGAGACCGAGCATGATGCCGCCGAGCATTGCTCCCGGTATGGAACCTATGCCTCCGAGTACTGCTGCCGTGAATGCTTTGATACCGGGCATAGAACCTGTAGTCGGAAGTATGTATACATAGGTAGCTCCGTAAAAGGCGCTCGCTATGGCAGCAAGAGCGGAACCTATGGCAAAGGTGACAGTTATGGTCCTGTCAGTGCTTATGCCCATGAGCTCTGCAGCGCCTTTATCTTCCGAAACGGCTCTCATAGCTTTTCCCATCTTAGTTTTGTTTATGAAGAGATTCAGACCTATCATGATCACCGCAGTCACTGCAAGTGTCAAAATGGTGATGCTGTCTATCTTGACTCCCAGGAAATTGAAACTCTTTGCATTTTTAAAAGCAGGATAAGCTCTTTGTTCAGATCCAAAGAGCATGAGCGCCAGGTTCTGAAGCAGATAGCTGACGCCTATCGCAGTGATGAGGACCGAAAGAGAAGGGGCCTGCCTTAAAGGCTTATATGCAAGCCTTTCTATAGTCATACCAAGTATCGAGCATACTACAACACCGAAAAGAATGCCGATAACAGGAGGCAGTCCCAAATTGAGGACAGCTACTATACCGGCATATGCACCTACCATGATAATATCGCCGTGGGCGAAATTGAGCATTTTCGCGATACCGTAAACCATGGAATACCCAAGAGCTATTAGCGCGTAGATGCTCCCAAGGTTAAGTCCGCTGATTAGTGTTCTTATAAATACTGTCATGTTTACAATAGCATCGCTTCGCCCCAAAATTTCAGGGCGAAGCGAAGTCCTTTATTATTATAGTAGATATAGCGTTTAATGATCTATATTGGTGTAAGATTATTCTCCGAATACTGTTCCTACGCCGTCATTGTAGATGATAGCCATAGCAAGCTTATTTGTATTTCCGTTTGCTTCCCATGTCATTTCACCTGTGACTCCTTCATAGGCGAATCCGTCGCCTGCAACAGTTGCAGATACCTTTGCGCCGGAGATCTCTGAAGACTTTGTAATATTCATAGCCTCAAGAGCTGCTTTGATGACATATACTGCATCATAACCGTCAGCTGCGAACTGATCCGGAACTGATCCTGTCTTTTCCTTGTATGCATTGACAAACTTTACGACTGCAGGGTCTGTGCTGGATTCTGCAAACGGTGTGAGCATGAGGACGTTGTTTGCTGTGCTCTCATTGCCTGCCACTTTGCCGAGTATGCCGTCAAGACCGTCGCATCCGAAGAAGTATACTCCGTCTGCAAATAATGCGCTGTCTGTTCCGTTCTTAGCCTGAGAAAGGAACATGGATGCTTCTGCTGCATAGATAGGGATAAAGATGACTTCTGCGCCTGAATCTGCAAGAGCGTTGATCTGTGTAGTGTAATCCTTTTCATCAGATGTGAAGGACTGCTCTGCAACGATCTCTACGCCGTCATTTGCAGCCTGAGCCTTGAATGATTCAAAAAGACCTACGGAATAATCGATATCGCTCTGATAAAATACTGCGACTTTCTTTCCCGGCAGGTTTTCTTTTACGTAGTCAGCTGCAGCTATGCCCTGGTAGGAATCATAGAAGCAGATCCTGAATGCATTGCTGCTTGCCTCAAGGCACTTATCAGCTGATGCGGAAGGGCTGATCATAAACATGTCGTCATTTGCTGATTCCTGAGCAACTGATGCCATTTCGCCGGACATTACTGTTCCGATGGAGATGTCCATGCCCCAGTCGATGAGCTTTCCGTAAGCACTCTTTGCACTTTCGGGATCAGCCTGTGAATCCTGCATGTTGAAGACTATCTTCATGCCGTTTATTCCGCCGGCTGCATTGATCTCTTCAACTGCTACTTCAGCGCCGTGCTGTACGGAGAGACCGTAATTGGCATAGTCTCCGGTAAGAGCTCCGATGCCTCCGATGTAGACTTCATTGTCAGCGTGACCGCTCTTGTCTCCTCCGCAGGCTGCGAAGCAAAATACCATGGCCAGTGCCATAAATACTGCTAAAAACTTTTTCATGATAATGTTATCCTTTCTCACAATTTGCTTTTGTTTTCAAAATACAAAAATATTTTTTATTTTTTGTTAAGTTGAAAGTATTTTAGTGTCTCAACATAAAAATGTCAACTGTTTTTCTATATTTATTTAACAAAAAATCAGTTAAAATATTATCAATATTAGACAAAGTGGTATAAAATGCAGTAAAAGGGGAGAAAAGAGAGTATTTATTCTATATTATTAATATCTTCGTATCGCCGGAATGCACAATGATCCGAACAAAAAAAGCAAGCGTATAAGCGTATATATATAATTATTGTAGAGAATTGTCCGCGCAAGGCTTAAAATCGTCTTGAACGATATGATCTGTGTATTACCCAAAAGGGAACTTTTTGGTGTAGAATTATTGACATACCCCATTTACTATGATAGACTAACAAACAATTTGAATAATTTTTAGTGTTAACAGGCTAAAAAATGTGTATTTTTTAGACACAGGAGGTAATTTTCTTATGAAAACACTGAAGAAGGTTCTCGCAGTCGTTCTCGCAATGGTAATGGTCCTCGGACTTGCAGCTTGCGGAAAACCAAAGAGACCTGAAACTTACGCTCGCATGGACGATGAAGAAGTCTATGCAAAAGTTCTCGGTGATTATGCAGACCTCATGACAGCTGCTAAGGCTGCTGCAACTAACGATGAAAGATTCGTTCTTTATGCACAGGCTGAAGCTTATCTGCTCGACTCTGCTACATTCATCCCGACAACAACACAGAATGGTGCTTATACCATCTCCAGAATCGCTCCTCGTACAGTTCCATACGTACAGTGGGGTAACGATGACGACAGATGGAAGGGTATGGTCATCTCTGACGAATTCCTTACAAAGGAAGAGAGATCAGAACTTCTCGCTCAGTGGGAAGCAGCTGTAAAGGGCGAAGGAACATATGATCCTGCAGCTTACCTTACAAGCAAAGGCCACACCATCCAGACAGATTACAGGTACACATTCTCCACAGCTCCGGTAACACTGGATACACTCAACACATCCAGCCAGAGCGACACAGAAATACTTGTAAACTGCACAGACAACCTCGTACAGTACAACAACCTCGGACAGATGATCCCTGCAATGGCAGAATCTTGGGAAGTTTCCGAAGACGGACTCACCTATACATTCCACATCAGACAGGGTGCATACTGGTACACATCCGAAGGTCAGCAGTATGCAGAATGCACAGCTGATGACTTCGTTGCAGGTATGCAGCACATGCTCGACTGCGAAGCAGGACTTGAGTGGCTCATCGCTTCCGCAACAGATGATCCTGCAGACGAGATCGTAAAGGGAGTTACAAACTACCTCTATGGCGGCGGCAGCTTCGAAGATGTCGGATACAAGGCAGTTGACAAGTACACACTCGAAGTAACCCTTGCAAACCCAACAAGCTACTTCATGACGATGCTTACATACTCCTGCTTCAGCCCGATATGCAGAAGCTTCTATGAAGCTAACGGCGGTGTATTCGGAAAAGAAGCATACACAACAGCATCCACAGAAGGAACGATCAAGTATGGTCTTGCAACAGACGTATCTTCTCAGGTCTACAACGGCGCATTCCTTCTCCAGAAGCTCTCTGATACTTCTGAGATCAAAGTCGTTAAGAACCCTGGATACTATGATCCGGAATCTGTAAAGATCAACTCCATCACTTGGGTCTATGACGCAGGTGAGAACCCAACTCAGCTCTACAACGACGTCAAGAACGGCGTATACGCTGGAATGGGTCTTGGCGAATCCTCCGGAACTCTTGCTCTTGCAAAGAATGACGGACTCTTCGACAAGTATGCTTACATCTCTGAGACAACATCCACCACATACTTCGGCGGACTCAACGTCAACAGAGGAACATATGCACTTGAAGCCGGAACATGCGCTTCCCCGAAGACAGAAGATCAGAAGATCGATACACAGCTCGCTCTTCAGAACAAGAACTTCAGAAAGGCATTCCTCCACGCATTCGATAAGGGAACATACAATGCAGTTTCCAGAGGCGAAGATCTTAAGCTCACCAACCTCAGAAACATGTACACACATCCTGAATTCGTTCAACTCTCTTCTGATCAGAAGGATAAGGACGGACACGAATTCCCAGCAGGAACGATGTATGGCGAAATGGTACAGTACTATGTATCCAAGCTCGATCCTAACATCACAGTTGCTGACGGCGTAGACGGATGGTATGCACCTGAAGCTGCAAAGGAATATCTCGAAGCAGCAAAGAAGGAACTCGGAAACACAGTTAACTGGCCGGTAACCATCGATATCGTTTACTACTCTTCAGCCCAGGCTAACACAGCTCAGGCTCAGGCAGTAAAGCAGGTCATCGAAGGATGCCTCGGAACAGAGAATGTTGTTGTCAACCTCGTAGAAGCAACAACTTCAGCTGATTACTATGCAGCTGGATACAGAGCATCCAACGGCGAAGCTCTTTGCCAGGACTTCTTCTATGGTTCCGGTTGGGGCCCAGACTTCGGAGATCCTTGCACATATCTTGACACCTTCCTCGGAAACGGTGCAGGATACATGACAAAGGTTATCGGACTCTTCTAATCTAAGACAGAAGAATCAAGTTCGAAGATCTTAACACCTAAAAACTACACATCAGGGGGCAGCTATACGCCCTCTGATGTGTTCGTGTTATGAATTGAGACTAATTATGAAAAACAAATATCTCTTAAAAAGGATACTGTTTTCTCTCTTCTCACTGTTCGTAGTTGTACTTGCAGTAATGACCTTGGTCTATTCTCTTATTGAGAGGTCAGTCATATTCCAGACAGACGACGTTTGGAACAAGAGAAGCGGAAATGACAGGACGTATTATGAATATACTATGTATTCCAAGTATGGTTATTTGGATTATGTAAACTATACGTCGTTCCTTCAGGCAAAATACTCGGAACTTTATGGACCGAGTTATACAGAAAATGAAAAATTCCTTGCTGACAGAGCTGTCATACAGACAGACAATTACAAGAACAACAAGTCTGTGAAGGAATTTATTGAGAAATATGAAAGCGAAGGTTACAAGATCCTTTATCTTAAACCTTTAAAATATTCTAACGGACGCTCTAAACCGGGCGGGACCGGTTATTTGCTTGCTATAGATGAGCATAACCAGTTTTCAAGACTTATCTCATATTTCGGTCATCTGTTCTCCTTTGAATCAAAGAACCAGGTCACAGATCCTGCTCTTACTGATAGATATATCAGGTTTGAGAAGGATCCTTACAGCGGTCTCTTTGCTATAGTAGGTTCAGGAACAGAACACAAGTACCAGCTCTATTTTGACGGCAGATTCCCATTCATCCATCAGAACTGGATGCATCTCAATCTTGGTGTATCATTCACCAGATTCAGAGGTCAGGAGATATCTACAGTCATCGGGCAGCCTCAGGGCGACCTTAAAACAGTCAGGACGCAATATCCTAACTATATAGGTACCGACAGATACGATGAGACTGCAATAGACTTCCATAAGCTCACATATAACTATGGTGAACTTACGGATTATGAAAAAGACTATTATCCGGATAAATATACGGTTATAGAATATAAACGTTCAGGTCTTTCCATGCTTGAGAACTCCTTTGTAATAGGACTCATAGCTACCCTCATTGCATATGCCCTCGGTCTTCCTCTCGGCATACTCATGGCCAGGAAGAAAGACGGCATCCTTGATAAGATCGGAAGCGGATATATCGTATTCATCAGCGCTGTACCATCTCTTGCTTACATATTTATGTTTGCAGCTTTAGGTACTACGGTCTTCCATTTGCCTTATAAATTTGCAAATGCTGAGATCGTTGCGCTGGCATATATACTTCCTACCATTTCACTTTCATTGCCGTCCATAGGCAGTCTTATGAAGTGGATGAGAAGGTATATGATAGATCAGATGAATTCAGATTATGTCAAGTTCGCAAGGGCTGAAGGCTTGTCAGAATCAGAGATCTACAAAAAGCACATTTCTAAGAATGCTGTTATTCCTATCATCCACGGTATACCGGGAAGTATACTCGGATGCCTTACCGGCGCTATCATAACAGAACGTGCATACGGCGTACCCGGTGTTGGTAACTTGCTCACTACAGCTATCAACGGTCACGATAACGGCATCATCGTTGCATGCGCAGTATTCTATACTACACTTTCGCTTATCTCCCTTATCTGGGGCGATATGCTCATGGCAAAATACGATCCAAGGATCTCCTTTGAAGATTCTAATACGAGGTAAATTATGGCAGATATCAACAACACAGCAGTGGTCAATGAAGACGAGCTCTTCAGATTTATAGACCACGATACGATCGAATCTGAAAAGATCATCGCGCCGAGATACTCGTATTGGAGATCGGTATTCAGGGTCTTTTTCAGAAAAAAGAGCAGTTGGGTAATGCTTATTCTTTTGGCATTGCTTCTCCTTTGCTCATTCATCATTCCGATCTTTTGTCATTACAATATGTCGGAAAATGTTACGCTCACGACTTCCTACAACCTCAGTCCGAAGGCTGCCATGGCATTCTTTGCAGAAAGAGGGCAGGGAGGACTTAAGTACATACTCGGAACAGGAAATACAGGCAACTCCATTTTCTATGGCATTTGGTCATCAGCAAGGACATCACTGCTTCTTGCAGTAATATGTGCTGCTATCAATATGACCATAGGCGTAGTAGTCGGCGCTGTCTGGGGCTATTCAAAGAGCGTAGACCAGGTACTTCTCGTTATCTATAACATCATAGCAAACGTACCTTATATCCTTGTTATAACGGTCCTTGTTTATGTTATAGGCGCCGGTTTCTGGAGCTTCATATTTGCCCTGACCATCACAGGCTGGCTCGGAATAGCATACTTTTTCAGAACACAGGTCCTCATCATAAGAGACCGTGAGTATTCACTGGCATCAAGATGCCTTGGCACACCTACATCGAGGATAGTGTCAAAGAACATCATGCCTTTCATGACTTCGGTCATAGTGACCATGCTTGCAACAGAGCTTCCGTCATATATCTCCATGGAAGTTTTCCTTTCATACATTGGAGTAGGTCTTTCAGCAAACGTTGCATCCCTTGGTCGCATGATACAGGAAGCGCAGACAACATTCCTCATTTATCCTTGGGAATTCTGGCCACCTGTTATCATCGCATCGATCATAACTATCATTCTTTATGTTCTTGGTCAGAATCTGGCTGATGCCACTGATCCGAGAACACATATGTAGGAGGTAAGACTGATGGCAGAAGAAAAAAAGGTTTTACTTTCACTTAAGAATGTAGACGTTAAATTCAACGTCAGAGGCAGGATACTTTCCGCTATAAGGAACGTAAGCCTCGATATTTATGAGAATGAATCCATAGCAATAGTGGGTGAGTCTGGTTCCGGAAAGTCAGTTCTTACAAAGACTTTTGCCGGAATGCTCGATTCAAACGGATTCATCTCCAACGGTTCCATCATCTTTTCCGATGACGAACTGTCACAGACTAATGTAGATCTGACTGACAAGAACAAGAAGCTTCTTGAGAAACTGTACAATACTCTTAACAAGTTCTCTGTATTTGAAAGAGGTGCTGCAGAACTCAACGAGATCGAAAGTTTAAAGCTTGAACGCAAGAGAGCGCAGGCCCTTACAGAAGATGAGGAAAATGACTATGCAGTAAGACTTAAAACTCTTTCTGACGGTATAGTCGATAAAGAAAACTTCATTCTTACTCTTGACAAAAAGAATGCTGAAGACGCTGCACTCATGGAAAAGCTCGAAGCTGACAAGAGAGAACTCGAGGCTCAGAAAGCTGCTCTCCTTCAGGAAAAAGAAGAGCTCGTAAGGACAAGAAAAGAAACTTTCAAAGCAGATCCGACTCTTGGAACTAACATCGATAACAAGATCAAGGAACTTACTGCTCTGAGAACTCAGAAGATGGCAACAGCAGACGATCCTTCAAATCCTGAAGGACTCACAAAGGAAGTACTTGACAGGAACAGAATACTTTCTTATGAGTATCTGCTCTCCATCGGTCGTTATCCAAAGCCAAAGCAGATGAGATATATCCGCAAGATCAATGCCGGATTCAAAGCTGCTATGGAGCACGGAGTAGACCTTAACGACAAGAACAATGTCAGAGACATCTTTGACGATGTTACATTCCTTGTTGAGTTCAGAAACCTCAATGAAGAGGAGAACAGACTTGAAGGTTATGCTATCACCGACTGCGCTAAGGTAAAGAACCCTGAAGACTGGCAGCAGATCAGAGGTAAGAGGATCGCAACTGTATTCCAGGATCCTATGACATCTCTTAACCCTGTCATCACCATCGGTGAGCAGATCATGACAGTCATCCTCAAGCATCAGAAATGCTCAAAGGAAGAAGCAAAGGCAAGGACTCTGGATATCATGGCAAAGGTAGGTATACCTGAACCTGAGAAGAGATTCGACGATTATCCGTTCCAGTATTCCGGCGGTATGAGACAGAGGATAGTTATCGCTATAGCTCTTTCCTGCCAGCCAAAGATCCTCATCTGCGACGAACCTACAACAGCTCTGGACGTTACTATCCAGGCGCAGATCATCAGGCTCATCAAAGACCTTCAGAAGGAACTTGGATTCACTACTGTATATATCACTCACGACCTTGGCGTAGTTGCCAATGTTGCTGAAAGAGTAGCAGTACTTTACGGCGGACAGATAGTAGAGATCGGTACCGTAGAGGATATCTTCTACGATCCGAGGCACCCATATACATGGGCACTTCTTTCATCCATGCCTCAGCTTGCTGAAAGAGGAACTGAGATGTTCTCTATACCCGGAACTCCGCCTTCACTTTACAACAAGATCGTCGGCGATGCATTTGCTCCGAGAAACAAGTACTGCATGGCTATAGACCTTGTAAAAGAACCGCCTATGTTCCAGGTCTCAGAGACTCATTTCGCTAAGACATGGCTACTCGACCCAAGGGCACCGAAGGTAGAAAAGCCTGCTAACATCCAGAACCTTCACGAGAAGATGAAGGCTACAATAGTAGATTTCGAGATTTAAGGAAAGGAGAGAAAAATGGATTATACAAATAAAGAACCTCTTATTTCCTTAAAGGATATAGATATTTCCTTCAAAAACGGAAAGAACGTATTCAAAGCTGTACAGGATGTAAGCTTCGATATCTATGAAGGTGAAACAGTTTCTCTTGTCGGAGAATCCGGTTCAGGAAAGACTACCATAGGAAGAGCTATAGTTAGGATCAACCCGCTTTCAAAGGGAGAGATCACCTACAGAGGCAAAAGGATCTCAGGAAAGCTCTCAAAAGCTGATGACAGAGAAGTCGTCCGTAAGCTCCAGATGATATTCCAGGATCCTGCAGCATCTCTTAACGAGAGAGCTACCATCGATTACATTATTTCTGAAGGACTTTACAACTTCCATCTTTTCGAAGATGAGAAGGACCGTGTAAAGAAGGTCGAAAAGATAATCGAAGATGTAGGACTTCTTCCGGAGCACCTTACGAGATATCCTCACGAGTTCTCCGGCGGACAGCGCCAGAGAGTAGGCATAGCTCGTTCCATAGTCATGGAACCTGAGTTCATCGTAGCCGATGAACCGATCTCAGCTCTTGATGTATCTATTCGTGCTCAGATCCTGAACCTTCTTAAGAAGTTCCAGGATGAAAAGGGGATCACGTACCTCTTTATCGCCCACGACCTTTCAGTCGTAAGATACATCTCAGACAGGATCGTCGTCATATACAAGGGACGTATCATGGAAATAGCAGAAACAGAAGAGCTCTTTGCTTATCCGCTTCATCCATATACAAAATCCCTTATGTCAGCTATCCCTGTACCTGATCCACTGGTAGAAAAGGATAAGACACTCTTCGTATATGAACCTGAAAAGTTCCACGATTATTCTGTTGAAAAACCGTCTCTTGTGGATATCGGAAACGGACATTTCGTTTACGGAAGCCCATCTGAGATAGAGCACTACAAGGCTTTAAGATTCAAGTAGGGTCAAATAGCATAATTAAAGAATATGTGATAAAATAAGGCAGTTGGTCAAATTTGACTGGCTGCCTTTTTCGTTGATAAGATAAAGAGATAGGTTTAAGGAATTAAAATATATGGATATATTCGGAAACAAACAACAGGTAGTAAAGGTAAGCACGAAGCATCTTCCTTTGAGGATAGCTGCTTTCATACTTGCATTGATCACTGCATTTATTGCCTTTTCCTATGCTCTTACAAACATGGGCATACATGAAGAGGGTTACTATACCATAGAACCTACGACTGACAAACAAACTCCAAATTATATGTCAGGAGTTGATTTTACATATCATATCAAGGGAGATAGTGCAGCCGAGATGAGGCAGCTAAACAAGGCTGTAACTGCAGAATATTCTTCCATACTTCAATTTGCATATAAGACGCTGAATGAGGATGAGCTCTTTGAAGGGTACAACAACATAGCATATATAAACCGGAATCAGGGTATCGAAATAGAAGTAAGCGATGAACTCTTTGCTATCTTAAGTGATGCTTTCGTAAAAACAAATGCCGGACTTGGATACAATATGTTTGCAGGAGCTCTTTATGCAGAATGGGAGAACATCATATATTCCTATGATCATGAAGCTGTAGATCCATTAAACAACGAGGAAGAGGCCCAAAGAATAGCAAAAATCGCCTCTATGACCAATGATACAGACAATTTTGAACTGACACTCGATAAGGATAAAAAGACTGTAAAATTCACTGTTTCTGATGCATACAAAGAAATGATTAAAGAGCTTGAGATAGATGTTCCTGTCCTTGATCTAAACCTCCTCAAGTATGCCTACGAGATGGAGACAGTAAGAGCTGATCTGGAGGCAAAAGGATACACAGACGGCATTTTGACCAGCGACAGCGGACTTCTATCAGGTCAGCATTCCCTCATAATAAACATGGAGGATGTGGGATCAAAATATCCTCTTTATGAACTTGAAAACGGCAGGGTCGTCATAAAAACAGAACAAAAAGAAGATACAAAGTGCTGCATGGCAGCCTACAGGGCATTTCCAATGGATGAGAACGATCTGTCTGCATATACGATCGCAGACAGCGAAGGAACGGTCCATTACAGGAACATGTACTTCGATACAAGAACAGGATACGGTACGGATTTCATGCAGTGCGAATATGTATTCGGAGTGTCAAGGGATCTTGTTAAAGCTGCATATGCCTTGATCATAAGGCAAGCATGCAGCAGCGATGAAGAAAGGACAGCAGTGCAAAACATACCCAAGAGCTTTGCCGGGTATGCAGTATATTTTGATAAATAATGATCTTTAGAGGTCTTTAGGAATAACAGGAGGCTTTTATGAAACTTAACTACAAACGCACCTTTTTAGTGGGATTTGCATTTCTTTCGATCTGCGCCTTTTGGCAGATGTATGATGCCATAGTTCCGCTCATCTTAACAGGAACATTCAAACTCAACGAATCCGTTTCAGGATTCCTCATGTCCCTTGACAACATAGTTGCACTGTTCCTTCTTCCGATCTTCGGAAGTATATCGGACAAGATAAAGCCAACTAAGCTTGGCAAAAGGACGCCTTTCATACTCTGCGGTACTCTGGTAGCCGTAGCGCTTCTTGAGATCCTTCCGATCCTTGATAACAGATATGCAGTAGCGCCGGCAAAGGGGCTCCTGGTAGCCTTTGTAGCATGCCTTGGTCTTGTTATCCTTGCTATGGGTACCTACAGATCTCCTGCAGTTGCTCTTATGCCTGATGTAACTCCAAAACCTTTGAGATCCATGGCGAATGCCATTATCAACCTCATGGGAGCAGTCGGAGGCATACTCTACCTCATTATCACTGCTGTCATGTATCCAAAGTCAAAGACAGAAGGACTTGAGCATGTCAACTATCAGCCTCTGTTCCTCATAGTAGGAGGCATAATGCTCGTTTCTGTAGGACTTCTTCTCCTCACTATAAAAGAGAACAAGCTCGTTGCAGAAAACAAAGCTCTTGAAGCAGAGCATCCTGAATGGAATCTTGCAGAAAACGACGGAAGCGGGCATGAAGTACTTCCAAAGGAAGTAAAGAAGAGCCTTGGATTCCTCCTTGCTTCCATAGCCCTTTGGTTCATAGGATATAACGGAGTGACCACCTGGTTCACAAGATATGTTGCAGTAGTCATGGGAACAGGTATAGGAGGCGCATCTCTTTACCTTACCATAGCAACAGGCGGTGCCATAATCTCATATATACCCATAGGTAAACTTGCTCAAAAACTGGGTAGAAAAAAGACCATCATGGGCGGCACTGTACTTCTTTCACTTTGCTTTGCTGCAGGATATTTCATCACTACCAATTCTACGAACCTTGGCGTGATCATGTATGTTGTATTTGCTCTTGTAGGACTTGCATGGGCAGCCATCAATGTCAACTCGCTTCCTATGGTAGTAGAAATGTGCAAGGGCTCTGATATCGGTAAATTCACAGGATATTATTACACAGCTTCCATGACAGCCCAGATCGTGACACCGACCCTTGTCGGTACTCTCATGAGGGTCATAGATTACAGGATACTGTTCCCATACGCAGCGCTCTTTGTAGCATGCTCCTTCGTTACCATGTGCTTTGTAAAGCATGGTGATGCAAAAGTAGAAGCAAAGAAAGGTTTAGAAGCTTTCGAGGATATGGACGACTGATGACTAGAAAAGAAAAACTTGAAGAATTAAAGAAATACAGATATACGCACAGAGGATATCACCATAAACCTGAGATCCCGGAAAATTCGATCGCCGCATTCAAACGCACGAAGGAAAGAGGATGGGGATCTGAGATGGATATCCATCTCATGAAGGACGGAAACCTTGCTGTCATACACGATTCCAATCTAAAAAGAGTCGCAGGCGTGGACGCTTGCATTGAGGACCTTACGAAAGAAGATCTTGAAAGCATATATCTTGAAGGAACTAACGAGCATATCCCTCTGTTTGAAGAGCTTCTTGAACTTAAGATCCCTCTAATAGTGGAACTCAAAGTAGAAAGGAATGACCAGGCTGCTCTTTGCGAAGCTGCATGGGAAAGACTCAAAAACTACGATGCTCCGTACTGCATAGAATCCTTTGATCCTCGGGCTGTATATTGGTTCAAAAAGAATCAGCCTCAAGTCATCAGAGGACAGCTCTCTCAGGACTTTATGAAGGAGGGCGAAGTTCAGCTAAGCAATACAATGAAAAAGCTTGCTACGAACCTTCGCTTCAATGTCCTTACAAAACCTGATTTCGTTGCCTACAAGTTCAGTGACAGAGAAAACAGGAGAAACCTTAAATGCCTTAAAAAAGGCATGCAGGAAGTAAGCTGGACCATTAGGAACATAGATGATTACAGAAGAGCCGAAGAACTTGGGAGCATAGCCATATTTGAAGGATTCGATCCCGAGGAGTGATATCTATGGAAAAAAAGAAACTGCTCCTTCATTCCTGCTGCGGTCCATGTTCTACTGCAGTCATAGAAAAACTCCTTCAAGACGGGATCTATGACATCACAGTTTTCTATTTCAATCCGAATATAACGGAAGCAGAAGAATACGAGCACAGGAAAGCTGAACAAAAAAGAGTCATAGCAGAACTCTATCCGGGACTTAAATTCATAGAAGGAAATTATGACCCAAGGGAATACTTTGAAGTAGTTCATGGGTACGAGAATGATCCTGAAGGTGGATTCAGATGCAGCCTTTGCTTTACTTTGAGATTGGAAGAGACTGCAAGGTATGCAAGAGATCATGGATATGACTGTTTTGATACGACGCTTTCAGTTTCTCCTTACAAAAGCTATGACACCATAAGCGCCATAGCAAGGCAGCTGGAATTTAAGTATGCTGTTGAATATCTCGCAGGAAACTACAAGAAAAAGGACGGATACAAAAGGTCTATAGAGCTTTCAAAACAGCTGGATCTATACAGGCAGCATTTTTGCGGATGTATATTCTCTAAAGCTACATCTGCTGCTCTTTCAAAAGAGCTTTTAAGCCATAACGGATAAAAAAGTCACCTGCAGCTTGCTTTGCTGCAGGTCCTTTTGGAATATGGATCAAGATGAAACCAAAAGAGATGTGGAGCAGGTTTTGCTCCGAAAATGAAATAAGTTCAGATACCCCACATGATGAGTGGGCTTTTTGCGGTGGAGGAAAGGAAGGAGATGAGCTCGCAGATCTTGTTATCAGCGGAAAAAAGAGAGCTACTGCAAGCTGGTTCGAATCCTATGTCTTTGAGAAAGAGGATATACCAAAGAAAGGAGACATCTCCATCATCCTTTTTGACAGCGGCGATGCAGCATGCATGATCCAAAATATCGATGTTCAGATAGTTCCCTTTTCTTCTGTTCCACTTTGGCATATGTATCTTGAAGGCGAAGAGGGCGGAGATCCTGAATATTGGGTGAAGGTACATAAACAGATCTTTACAGATGAAGCGAAGGCATCATCTTCAGAATTCGATCCAACTCATATGGTCGTCCTGGAAAAATTCGAAGTCATATATCCAAAAAAATATATACAAAGTGACGACATAGTGCTTATGGAACCGTCTATGGAAATGCAAGATGAGATAGCTGCTTACAGAAAAGAGTTTTTAGATACAGGAAGCTCCATGGACGGCTGCGGCTCCTTGAGGCGCACAGAAGACCCAAGTGAGTGGCTTGATCATTGCCACATGTATGCAGACCCGGAAGGAGAAATTCCTTCAAACAGAGTCCATGCGACTCAGCTCGTGCTGTACAAAAAAAGTGAGAAAAGGATACTTGGCATGATACAGGTGCGATATACGCTCAATGACTATCTTGCCAATTTCACAGGGCATATAGGTTACTCCGTAAGACCGTCTGAAAGAAGAAAAGGTTATGCAAAGAGAATGCTCAAAGAAGCAGTCAGCTATTGCAAAGCTCTTGGCATAGAAGAGGTCCTTGTAAGCTGCCTCACAAACAACGAGGGAAGCAGGATGACCATACTTTCATGCGGCGGTCATTTCCTTTCAAGGGTCGTAGACCCTGAAGACGGTGAGGAACTTGAAAGGTACGGTATATATACAAAAGCTTAGATCTTTCATACTCCATGGGCATCTTTTATATGGTATAATAAACTGTTATGAGATATGCCGATGTAGTTATCGACAACAACACAGATGCCACCGATCTACGCTATACCTATGCCTACGACGGAGAAGACGATCTTTTTTCTGTCGGAAGGAAGGTCATAGTTCCTTTTGGCAAATATAACAGGGACACTGAAGGATATATAGTATCTGTATCAGACAGTAAGCCTGAGACGGTGATAGACGGAAAGGTCATAAAGATCAAGATGATAAAAAGCCTTGATCCTGAAGTATGCCTTTCCGAAGAAGCGATAAGGACCTCTATGTGGATGCATAACAGATATATATGCAGATATATAGAGGCTTTAAAATGCTTTTTGCCCATTTCGGAAGCAAAAAGAAAAACAAAGGATCCTTTCGAGAATATAGAACTCAGAGAAGAATTCGTAAACGAGAAGGAACTTAATGAGGATCAAAGCAAAGTCCTTAAGGAGATAAGCAGTTCCATAGAAAAAAGGGAACATATCGTATATCTCTTAAAAGGAGTCACCGGTAGCGGAAAGACTGAAGTCTACCTTCAGGCTATGAAAAAGGTCATAGAAGAAGGAAGGCATGGCATTATTTTGGTTCCTGAGATCTCACTTACGCCTCAGCTCGTTGCAAGATTCATGAGCAGATTCGGAAGAGAAAGCGTAGCAGTGCTTCACAGCAAGCTTACTCCTGCCCAAAGATCTGTCGAATACAAAAGGATAGAGTCTGGAGATGTGGACCTTGTAATAGGAGCAAGATCTGCAGTATTTGCGCCGTTTAAAGACATAGGCCTCATCGTTCTTGATGAAGAACATGAAACATCATATAAATCAGATAAAAATCCAAAGTATGATACCATTGAAGTAGCGACAAAAAGAGCTATGGATCACAGCGCTGCTGTTATCCTTGGATCTGCAACCCCCTCTGTTATAGACTATTACAGATCTGAAAAAGGTCTTTTCAAACGTATAGAACTGAAGGAAAGATACAACAAAAATCCTCTTCCGAAAGTAGAAATAGTGGATATGTCAAAGGAGGTAAGAAAGGGGAACAGGACCATGTTCTCCGCAAGACTTGCCGATGCCATAGAAGAAGAACTTGCAAAAAAACACCAGATCATACTGTTCCTCAACAGGAGAGGTTATTCATCATATATTTCATGCAGAGAATGCGGATATGTGGTCAAGTGCAATGAGTGCGGCATAAGCATGCCATATCACAAGGACACAGGTCTTTGCGAATGCCACTATTGCGGCAGGAAGCAAAGGAAACCGAGCGTCTGCCCTGAATGCGGAAGCAAACTCATTGGAGGCTACGGAGTAGGCACGCAGCAGGTAGAAGAAAAAGCAAGGGAACTGTTCCCGGAAGCTTCTATAGAGAGGCTCGATCTTGACAGCATAAAGAAAAAGGGCGTTTTGGAAAGCACTCTCAAACGCTTTGAAAAAGGAAAAACAGACATACTCATAGGAACTCAGCTGGTAGCTAAAGGGCTTGATTTTTCTAATGTAGGCCTTGTTGGGATCATCAGCGCCGATGTGACATTGAACATACCTGACTTCAGAGCATCAGAAAGAACATTCCAGCTTGTGACTCAGGCTGCAGGAAGATCCGGAAGAGGAGATGAAGAAGGAAGAGTCATCATACAGACCTATTCACCTGAAAGCAGGGCTCTTACAGCGTCTTTGGATCACGACTACGAGAGTTTTTATGAGGATGAAATAAATATACGCAAAGCTTCCGAATATCCTCCTTTCAGCGATATCTATCAGGTGATGATACTAGATGAAAAGGAAGATATAGCAGAAGGATATGCAAGAGCCTGCGCAGAATGGCTTAGAAAAAGAGTTCCTGAAGGGACCTATGTCCTAGGACCTGCAGCTCCTATGCTGCTTAAAAACAGCGGCATGTACAGATACCAGATACTCATAAAGACACCTTCAGGAAGCAGGAAAGTCATAAGCGAGCTTGTAAGACAGCTTAAGGATAAGCATGAAAGAGCCAAGAAAAAGGCAAAAGTCATGACTGCAGATATAAACCCATTTTCATTCAGTTAATACTTTTAAGGAGATAAATCAAATAAATGGCGATCAGAAAAATAGTTTTTGAGGGAGATCCTCTTCTAAACAAGGTCTCAAGAGAAGTCACTGAAGTTAACGACAGGATAAAGATACTTCTCGACGATCTTCTCGATACCATGCATGAAGCAGGCGGCGTAGGTATGGCCGCTCCTCAGGTAGGCGTGCTCAGAAGAGTATGTATAGTTGAAGTTGATGAAGGCGAAGTCTACGAACTCATCAATCCTGTCATCGTAAGCCAGGAGGGAGATCAGTACGGAAGTGAAGGGTGCCTTTCAGTACCGGGATACTACGGCGATGTTCACAGACCTCAAAAGGTAGTAGTTGAGGCTCTTGACAGGAACGGAGTAAAGCAGGTTTATGAGGCTGAGGATTTCAAAGCAAGAGCTTTTTGTCATGAGATAGATCATTTGAACGGCATAGTATATACAAGCAAAGCCGATAATCTTCGCAAAGTAGAAGAAGAAAAGGAAGAAGAATAGAAAGAGGTGAATGCTTCTTGAAGATCATATATATAGGGACACCTGAATATGCCTGCATACCGATGAAAGCGCTCATAGACGCAGGTCACAGCATAGAATTGGTCATAACCCAGCCCGATAAACCAAAAGGAAGAGGAAACAAGATGCAAAAAAGCCCTGTCAAAGCATTGGCAGAGTCTCTTAGCATAACTGTTTTGACTCCTTCAAAGATAAGGACTGATGAAGATACACTAAAAGCTGTAAAGGATGCAAAAGCAGATTTCAATGTAGTCTTTTCTTATGGGCAGATAATACCAAAGGAAATACTTGATGCGCCACAATACGGCAGCATCAATATACATGCATCCCTTCTTCCAAAATACAGAGGAGCAGCACCCATACAAAGGTCGGTCCTTGACGGAGAAGATGAAACAGGAGTCACTCTCATGCACATGGATGAAGGGCTCGATACAGGGGATATGTATGTATCTGCATCAACGAAAATAGGAAGAAAGACATCAGCCATGCTCTTTGAAGAGCTTTCATACCTTGGTGCAAAGCTCCTTACAGAAAGTCTTCCAAAGATAGCTTCAGGTGAAATAAAGGCTGTGCCGCAAGAAGGTGAGAGCAGTTATGCAAAGATGCTCTATAAGGATGAAGGAAAGATCGACTGGTCAAAAAGCGCAGATGAGATAGACAGGCAGGTAAGAGCATTCAACGATGCTCCCCTTGCATGGACTTTAAGGGACGGAGAGGTCTTGAAGATATATGAGACCGAAGTTTCAGAAGACTGCGGCGAAGCAGGCAAAGTCCTTTCTGCAGACAAAAACGGCATAAAGGTAGGCTGCGGGAAAGGATCCGTGATCATAAAGAAACTTCAGGCGCCCGGGAAAAAAGCTATGGAGACATCTGCCTATCTTCTTGGCAACAGAATTGAAACAGGAAGTTTTCTTGGGGTATAATAGAGGATAAATATCGGAGGATATATTTTTTGGACAACGACAGAAGGACAGCCTTTCTCATACTTAAAGATGTGGAGGAAAACAAGGGATGGTCTAACCTTGTTTCTCATAAATATATAAAAAAAGAGAAGGTCTCTTCGCCTGCCTTTGTAAGGGAACTTGTTTACGGAGTTTTGAGGAACAAACTCCTTTTAGACTACAACATAAACAGGTTTTTAAAGAAAGGTAAAACAGGTGTCTCAGAAAAGATATGGCTCCGAATGGGGTTTTATCAGCTGTCCATGATGGGCGGAGTTAAGGATCACGCAGCCATAAATGAGACAGTAGAGCTTGCGAGAAAGTTCAAGAGAGGATCCGAAGGTTTCATAAACGGAGTCTTGAGGAGTTTTCAAAGAAGCGGATGCGAACTTGTTTATCCCGATCCTTCCGATGAGTCTTATCTTAGCATAAGGTATTCGGCAGACATGGGTATTGCAAGGCTTTGGGAAAAAAGCTATGGCAAAGATAATGCAGAAATACTTCTTTTTGCAAGCTGCAGTCCTGCGCCCTTAAGTTTAAGACCAAATATTCTTAAGGATACAAAAGAAGGATTGGAAAACAAGCTTTCAGAACTTGGATTTGAGACCATAGAAAGGAACTCATATCTTTGCAAAGACGCTGTCTATGTAAGGGGCGGGGACCTTATAGGAAGTTCTCTTTACAAGGAAGGTTTCTTTTCTCTTCAAGGTGAATCGTCTCAATATGCAGTATCCATATTAGATCCAAAGCCAGGCAGCACCGTACTCGATCTTTGCGCAGCGCCCGGCGGAAAAAGCTGCGCTATGGCAGAGCGTATGAAAGGCGAAGGAAAAGTTGTTGCCTTTGATATATATGAGCACAGAGTCAAACTCATAGAAAAGGAAGCAAAAAGGCTTGGAATATGCATCATAGAAGCAAGGCAGAAAGATTCGTCAGTATTTGATAAAGAACTTGAAGGATACTTTGATTTCGTTCTTGCAGATGTGCCATGTTCAGGTCTTGGCACTTTAAGAGAAAATCCGGAGATAAAATTAAGACCGCCGGATGATATAGATGTCCAGGGAAAGATATTGGAAAACGCTCTTCGCTATGTAAAGAAAGGCGGAAGGGTACTCTACAGTACCTGCACCATATCTCCTAAAGAAAACGAAGAAGTAATAAAGGATTGCAGCTTTCTTGATGCTCACATCCTTACAGGAAAGGATGAGGAAAAAGATAAGGACTTCAATGTTATCGCATCAAGGCAGCTTTTCACTAAAACGGGCGGACATGACGGCTTTTATGTCTGCCTCATAGAAAGAAGATCATAAAGAAAGAGCGGAGATCTAAAGAATTGATCACAGCCGGTTTTAAGACAGACAAAGGAAAAAGAAGAAAAGATAACGAGGATTCTCTCTTCGTGATCCCTGACAAAAAGATATTCATTGTTGCAGACGGGGTAGGAGGACAGAATTCAGGAGAACTTGCAAGCCGTATGACCGTAGGTTACATGGCTCAGTTCGTATGCCTACATCCCATAGAGGAAGCAAAGACGGGAGGCGAGCTAAAAAGCTATTTCAAGGAACTCTTCTCAGGAGCAAACAGCCTTGTTCACGAAAAGTCTGTAAGTGAACCGGGCAATGCAGGAATGGCTACCACTGCCGTACTTTGCTATATACGTGACAATACAGCATATTTCGTCAACGTGGGTGACAGCAGAGCTTATCTCATAAGGGACGGTCGTTCATACCAGATAACAGAGGATCATTCCTTCGTCCAGACAATGATAAGAGAAGGTCTTTTGACCGAAGAAGAAGCTCTTAAGAGAAACGACAGGAACATGATAACAAGGGCCATAGGAGGAGATGTTGAGGTCCATCCCGATTTCTTCATTTTGGATCTTTTTTCAGGGGATACGATCATCCTTTGTACTGACGGACTTCACGGAGAGGTCTCAGATGAAGATATAGCAAGGATAGCAAGCAGTGCAGATACCATGCACGACCTTGCCATAGATCTCGTTGACAGCGCAAATGAAGCAGGCGGAAGGGACAATATCTCTGTCGTCTGCATTAGGATACAGTAGGACCGGTATATGGGAAGCAGAATTCTTGCAGGAAGATATGAATTACTCGAAAAAATAGGCGAGGGCGGGATGGCCGTTGTATTCAAGGCCAAGGACCGCACCCTCGACCGTTTTGTTGCCATAAAGATACTTCGTCCCGAATATACTCAGGATGAATCCTTTATAGACAGTTTCCTTCGCGAGTCTCAGCTCGTTGCCGGCATAGTCGATCCCAACATCGTGCAGGTCTATGACGTGGGACAGGAAGGAAACATCCACTATATAGTCATGGAACTTGTGGAGGGAGAGACCCTTTCCGAGATAATCAAAAGAGAAGGAAAACTTGATTCACATACAGTTGTATCCTATGGAAGGCAGATAGCTTCAGCTCTTAAGACTGCTCATGAAAACAGGCTCATACACAGAGATATAAAGCCTCACAACATAATGATAACAAAGGACGGTGTAGCAAAGCTCACGGACTTTGGTATAGCAAAGAGAGTCAATCCGGAACAGAACATGTCAGGAGATGAAAAGGAAGCCGTAATGGGTTCTATACACTACTTTTCTCCTGAGCAGGCAAGAGGCATACCGGTCGATGAAAGGACTGACATATACAGCCTTGGTATAGTCATGTACGAGATGGTAACAGGCAGGGTACCCTTTGACGGTGATAATGCTGTCGACGTCGCCATAAAGCACATGAACGAGCCCATGATACCTCCTTCGAAGTTTGCATTCGATATGCCTCAGGATCTTGAGGATATTATCATGAAGGCCACAGACAAGTCTGTAGAGAAGAGATTCCATTCTGCAGATGAGATGATCATGGCTCTTAGTTTTGTCAAGTATTCAAAGCTCGTAAAATACGATCCTCCTGTATATGCAGGGGATGACGACGATGCTTCACTGCCGGCCGGAAGGCAGGTAAAGGAAAAGGAACCCGAAAAATTCTGGCAAAGAAGGCTTGCATTCACAGCGGCCTTCATAATCGCCATGATCCCCATAGTATGGAGCATCCTCGATTTTGCAATAGACACCATAAAGGCTGCAGGGAGGACAGTTACTGTCCCCAGCCTCTTTGAGATGTCCTTTGATGAAGCAAAGACAAAGCTCGAATCAGAAGGACTCGTCATTTCTCTTGATTCAGAGATCGTAAATGACAATTATGAAGAAGGAACTGTCCTTAGCCAGTCGCCTTCTGCAGAAGCAGTCGTAAGACCCGGAGCGACCATAAAGGTCAATGTATCAAGGAAGAGCCCCATGACCAATGTTCCTGAGGTCAGGAACATGGATGTTGCAGAAGCAAAAGCAAAGATACAAAGCTACGGACTTACTACAGGTTCTGTAACTGAAGTATACAGCGATACTGTCACTATCGGCAAAGTCATATCAACAAGCCCTGTAGCAGGAACTTCTCTTAAGAGAGGAGAGTCTGTAAACATGGTCGTTTCAAAGGGCAGTGACGGAAGCAGATCAAAAGAAAAGTTCACTGTAAACACAGTCGGTATGACTTTGAATGATGCCATATCTCTTCTTTCTTCAAAGGGCTGCTATTATACAGTGGAATACAGAGAAGACTATAACTCAGGTATTGAAAGAGGATGCGTACTTTCTCAGTCGCCGCTTCCGTCAGAAGAAGTGACCGAAGGAACTCAGTTCACACTGATAGTCAGAACTACTATAGAAGAAGGCCAGTCGCAGGTGACTTTGAATATAGACCTCTCAGGACTTGAAGAAGGTGAGCACTATATAGCCATCATAGTCACAGACGATTATGAGAATTCAAAGGGAGTGACTCAGTGGCCCCGCTCACTCATAAACAAAACAGATAATATGACTTCAGCCGAATATGTCATTCACGGCCGGGGAGTAGGAAGCGCTGTCGTAGTCATCGACAATACTACGATCAGCTACACTGTTGATTTTAATAACGGAACAGCGAGCGTGAACGACTGATGACAGGGAAGCTTATAAAAGGAATAGCAGGCTTTTACTATGTCTACTCTGAAGGCATGATATATGAGTGCAAAGCAAGAGGCAGGTTCAGAAAGGAAAAGCTCACGCCCATGGTAGGGGATATAGTTGAACTTTCTCTTGACCCTGATTCTACTGCATCGGATCCTTCCATGCTTGCCGGCAGAGTCGATGCCATCCATCCGAGGCTCAATGAGTATGACAGACCGCCCATCGCTAATGTGGAGGTCTGTGTCATAGTCGCAGCAGCAAAGGATCCTGAACCTTTGACATATGTCATAGACAGGATGGCGGTATCTGCAGAACTCAAAAACTCAGAGATAGTCATTTGCATCAACAAGGAAGATCTGACTCCTGCAGAGGACATAGCAAGCATATATGAAGGTATATATCCTGTCTTTTGCGTTTCTGCTCTGACAAAAGAGGGCATAGAAGAACTGAAAAGCGCCCTCATGGGTAAGCAGGCTGCTCTTGCAGGACCTTCCGGCGTGGGGAAATCCAGCCTTACAAATGCACTTCTCGGAGAATCAGCAGAAGTGGGAGAGATATCAAAGAAAACACTAAGAGGAAAGAATACTACAAGGCATTCAGAACTCTTTATTCACGACGATATCTACCTTTTCGATACTCCCGGATTTACATCCTTTGAAACTCCTGAACTTGAAGAGACAGATCTTGCTCTTTACTTTCCTGAGTTTGAAAGATATCTTGGCAAATGCAGGTTCGACAACTGCATGCATATAAATGAGCCTGAGTGCGCAGTAAAGGATGCAGTTTCCGCCGGCAAAGTCAAAAAGAGCAGATACATTTCCTACAAGGCTATGTATAAAGAACTCAAGGAAAGAAGAAAATATTGACCGTAAACGTATCTACACATAAGGAGGATATATAATGGCTAAGATCGCACCGTCCATACTGTCGGCTGATTTTTCAAAGCTCGGTGAGCAGGTATCCCTCATAGAAAAGGGAGGAGCAGGTCTCGTTCATATGGATGTTATGGACGGACATTTCGTCCCGAACATGACCTTCGGTGCCCCTGTTGTGAAAAGTCTTGTCGGAAAGACAAAGCTTCCCTTTGATGTTCATCTCATGATAGAACATCCGGAGCAGTGGATAAAAGACTTCGTCACTCCTCAAACGGAATATATAGTCGTCCATCAGGAAGCTTGCACTCACCTTGACAGGATCATCCATCAGATCAAGGATCTTGGATGCAAAGCAGGAGTAGCATTGAATCCTGCAACACCGGTATCCACCTTGGAATGTGTTTTAGGAGAATTAGACCTGGTACTCATCATGAGCGTAAACCCAGGCTTTGGAGGACAGAAGTTCATTCCCTATGCAGCCCTTAAAGTATGCGAACTGGATGAGATAAGAAAGAATGAGGACCTTGAATTCCTCATCGAAGTTGACGGCGGCGTGACTCTTGAAAATGCAGAAATGCTCGTTGAAAGCGGGGCAGACATACTCGTGACCGGATCTGCTGTATTCGGAGCAGATGATATCCCTGCAAGATGCAAAGAGTTCAATTCCATCATAGGCTAAAAATATTACTTGCAAATTGTGCATTTCAGTAGTATTCTAACTCCGTGATATTTGACGAAAGTGGGGTGAATTAATAATGGCGAATATCAAATCAGCAAAGAAAAGAATCAGTGTTATCAAGAACAAGACAGTCTATAACAGACGCGTCAAGAACAGCCTCAAGGCTATCGTAAAGGGATTCAACACAGCTCTCGCTGCAGAAGATCTCGATACAGCTAAGGAAAAGCTCGCTCTCGCAGAGAAGAAGCTCATGCAGGCTGCAGCAAAGGGAACAATTCACAAGAACACAGCTTCTCGTAAAGTTTCCAGGATGACACTCGCCTACAACAAGGCAAAAGCTGAATAATCTCACCCGTCCCCACAGCGTATAAGTTAAATGCGCATTTAAAAAACCCGGATAGTGTCTCCCGGGTTTTTATTTTGCACGATATTCTATTCCAGCTTTTCAGCTATCTTTGAGATGATATCCTCTGCGCCGGTCACTTCATATTTGAATCCTTCCTCAAGGGATGTTACAAGGTCTTCCGAAATGAAACCTTCTGAAAGTACATCGAGGGTTTTTGTCTCAAGCTTATCTGCAAAGGCCATGAGCTCATAGTTCCTGTCCATAAAGCCTCTTCTTCTCAAAGCGCCTGTCCATGCAAATATGGTGGCTGTTGGATTTGTAGCCGGTTTTTCTCCTTTCAGATATCTGTAATAGTGGTCTGTTACTGTTCCGTGAGCGGCTTCATATTCATATCTTCCCTGCGGACTTACAAGGACTGATGTCATCATAGCAATGGATCCAAAGGCTGCAGAGACAAGGTCACTTAACACATCTCCGTCATAGTTCTTTAGTGCGAGCACATATCCGCCGTCAGATGTCATGAGTGCTGCTGCAGCGCTGTCTATGAGAGTGTAGCCGTATTTCATGCCTTTCTCTTCAAATCTTTCTTTCCAATGAGCTTCATATTCTCTTTGGAATATGTCTAAGAACTCAGTGTCATATTGCTTGAGTATGGTGTCCTTTGCAGCAAATTTTAAGCTCTGCTTTGTATCCCATGCATACATGAAGCACGCTTTTGCAAAATCTTCTATGCTTTGGCTCAGATTGTGCATCCCCATGAATACTGCAGGGCCATCTGTTTTTTTAACGAGCTGCTCTCTGACGCTTCCTTTTTCGGATGTGAATACGAGTTTGCATTCACCGGCTTCCTCACAGACCATTTCCTGAGCAGAGTATATATCTCCGTATGCATGCCTTGCTATGGTTATAGGTTTAGTCCAGTTCCTTACAGCAGGTTTTAGGAAGGGGACGCAAATAGGGGTCCTGAAAACAGTTCCTCCCATGATGCCTCTTATGGTACCGTTAGGAGATCTCCACATCCTTGTCAGCTGAGGGTACTCAGCCATCCTCTGCTTGTTTGGCGTTATAGTCGCGCATTTTACAGCTACTCCGTATTTGTTTGCAGCATTGGCAGCATCTATGGTGACCTGATCCTTCGTATCGTTTCTATTTAAGAGACCAAGGTCATAGTATTCAGTTTTAAGGTCTATATATGGCAGCAAAAGCTTGTCTTTTATCATTGCCCAAAGGACTCTTGTCATTTCATCTCCGTCCATTTCTACTATGGGCGTAGTCATCTTTATCTTTTCCATATATCCTCCTTATTTTCCAAAACCTGCCGCATAATAGTTCATGAGGCATCCTTCTGTCAGTATGATCCTTTCTTCAGATGAAAGGTCTTTGCAGTAAAGCTTTATTTTTCTTTGTTCATCTTCATTAAACAGAAGACCGACAAATTCCTCTTTTCCTGACAATATACCGTCTCTCACTCCGGGAACGAAGAGCCAGGATCCCTCCTTAAAGTTAAAATCTTCATCAGGATCCATTGTAAATGGTACTATGCCCCAGTTTATGCAGTTTGATCTATATCTTTTTGTTGCATATTCGTAGCATATGTTTGCAAGACCTCCAAGGACCTTTTGGCATGAGGCTGCCTGCTCCCTTGCAGAGCCGTCTCCCGGTCTTTTGGATACTACGCAGCTTCCTATGGACAGAACAGATATATCCTTAAACAGGTCTTCAAGTTCAAAATAAGAGATGCTTCTGTCTCCGTTTTGTACCAAATCCTTTTTTATATTAAAGGCCAGGTCGCTTCCTGTAATATATCCGCCGGTCCTTTTCTCTTCGATCTTTTTGATCTTTTTACTTGCAGAAACATAGCCGGGGACCCTTCTTGAAAGAGCAAAATCACTGAGCTTTACAGGATTTGATCTGTAGCTTGATGTTTCTCCCGAAGGGATGAGTTCATCTGTTGTCGTTACCGGGTCATCGATGACTGCGCAAAGATTGAGAAGAAGATCATTATTCATTTTCGGCATCTGCGGCCAATCTGTGATATTGGGGCCCATGCGAAGCTCAGTTTCCGGCTTTGGATCACCGAATCCAAAATAGCATCTCTTTTCATATATGCTTCCGTCAAAGTGATAGTGATGCTCTTTTTCTTCGTAAGGGATATCGCTCGCTGCTGTAATGACTCCGCCATTGAGAGCTGTCGCTGCTATGGACCTTGCATCCATTAGAGCAACTGCAGCTATTTGTCCGTCAGATGGCCTTGATCCTTCTCTGTTTGAGAAATTTCTTGTCGCATGCCTTATGGAAAGAGTATTGTTTGCAGGCGTATCTCCTGCGCCAAAGCAAGGTCCGCAAAAACAGGGTTTAAAGACTGCGCCTGTCTTTGCAAGGGTTTGTGTGATGCCGTCCTGCATAAGAGCAAGATTGATAGGAGAGGATGATGGATATACAGACAGATCAAAATATCCGTTTCCAACAGATCCGTCTTCAAGTATATCTGCTGCTGCAGCTATGTTCTCGTACATTCCTCCTGAACATCCTACGATGACCCCCTGGTCGCAGACCACTTTTCCTTCAGCATTGATGCAGCTTAGGAGATCTAGCTTTACTTTTCCTTCAAGACTTTTATTGCATTCATCCTGTACTTCTCTTAATATCCTTTCAGGATCCTTTTGAAGTTCATGTATGGTATATGCCTTTGAAGGGTGGAAGGGCATTGCTATCATGCATTCAGCTTTAGACAGATCTATTTCTATCATTCTGTCATAATATGCTCCGTCCAAAGATCTCAATTCACTGAAACCTTCGCTTCTTCCTATATCATCGTAATATTCTTTTACTTTATCGTCGGTTTCCCATATGCTGGAAAGACAGCTTGTTTCAGTGGTCATGACATCTATTCCTATCCTTGTATCCATGGATAAGGATGAGACCCCGGGACCTGCAAATTCCAATATGCGGTTTTTGACAAAACCGTCAGGGAAAGTGTTTGCAACGAGATCTATTGCTATGTCATGAGGTCCGATGCCGTGGGGAAGAGAACCCTTTATCCATACCAAAACTACTTCAGGAGCATCTATATCCCAGGTGTTTTCAAGAAGCTGTTTTGCAAGTTCGCCTCCGCCTTCGCCTACGCCCATGCATCCGTAGCAGCCGTATCTTGTATGGGAATCGGAACCAAGTATCATACCTTCGCATTTTGCAAGTTTTTCTCTTGCGAATTGATGTATGACTGCCTGATTTGGAGGTACATAAATGCCGCCGTATTTTATTGCAGCTGAAAGTCCGAAAGCATGATCGTCTTCATTTATGGTGCCACCGACTGCACAAAGGCTGTTATGACAGTTAGTAAGAGCATAGGGCAGGGGGAATTCTTTCATTCCTGATGCTCTTGCTGTTTGTATCACTCCTACATAGGTAATGTCATGGGAGATGAGAGCATCGAATGCTATCTTCATCTTCTTGTCATCTCCGCCTTTTTGGTGAGCTCTTAGTATCCTGTATGCGATAGTCTTTTCGCGGCCCTTTGCATCATCTAAAGAAGCTTCTTTAGGAATGCCACCGCAAAGGATGAAAGGCCTGTTTATAGTTTTTACAGCATGCATCTATTCATCCTCCTTATTTATTTCTTTTATGTGCTCTTCGGCTTTTGTGATGTGATCGAGCATTGCATCAAAAGCGGCTTTTTTGTCATGAGCTTTTATGGCATCGAGTATCCTTACATGCTCTTGTACTGATGCAGAGGCTCTGCTTCCTACAGAGACTGAAAGTTCTCTGTATTTTTGAAGTTTTTTGTGAAGTGGTTCTAAGACATCGTAATATATGGCGCTTCCGCTGCATTTGTATATGCACAAATGAAAACTGCTGTCACATTCTCTTACTTTTTCGCTGTTTCCTTTGTCTGCATAAAAGACCTGCAGATCTATTATCTCTGAAAGCTGCGTTATGCCTTCGTCATCGATATTCTCAGCGCATGCAGCTGCAGCCATGCATTCGACTGATTTCCTTATGGCATATATTATGGCAGCATCCTCTGCAGTAACTCCCAGGACTACAGCTCCTTTAGAACTGTCTTCCACTATGTGATCGTAGCGAAGCCTTGTAAAAGCTTCGTGTACAGGAGTCCTGCTGACGCCAAGCAGTTCGCATATGGCAGGTTCCGTTATTATATCTCCTCTTTTGTAGACTCCCGAATATATGTCGTTTTCAAGTCTTTCATATATCTGATCCGCAAGGGATACAGGTCTGTTCATTATCATGGTCTTTTCTCCTTTATGCTTCAGCATTTTTGAATCTGCCGCCGGAAATCTCGCTTATCTTAGCCTCGAGCTCATGTACCGACAATGTGGTCTGGCGTCCTTCTGAATATTCATCATCTATCCATTCAAGGAGCTTATCTACTATATGGTCTTTTTTATCTACAGCATCGCTGCCGCTCAGTTTGTAATTTGCATTTATCCAGTAGGCGATCCCGGCTCTTCCCGAGTTTTTGCCTATCTGCACCGAAGGCTTGGTATTGAGTATCTTTTGAGTATCGAATATGCTGTATATCCTTTCATCCTTCATCATGCCGTCTGCATGTATGCCGGCTCTTGTCATATTGAAACTCTTTCCAACAAAGGGCGTCATAGGCGGTATCTTGTATCCTATCTCGCGCTCAAAATATTCTGCTATCTCGGTTATGACAGTCGTGTCCATACCGTCAAGAGAACCTCTTAAAGAAGCATATTCTATGACCATTGCTTCAAGAGGGATATTTCCTGTTCTTTCTCCTATGCCAAGCAATGAGCAGTTGACTGCCGATGCTCCGTAAAGCCATGCAGTGCTTGCGTTTGATACAGCTTTATAGAAGTCGTTATGTCCGTGCCATTCGAGCCATTCGCTCGGAACGTCGGAGTAATGCTGAAGACCGTATATGATCCCGGGCACGCTCCTTGGAAGGGCCACTTCTGTATACGGTACTCCAAGTCCCATGGTATCGCAGGCTCTGATCTTAACAGGTATTCCTGCTTCCTTTGAAAGGTCCATAAGTTCGTTTACAAAGGGTACTACAAAGCCGTAAAAGTCTGCTCTTGTTATATCTTCAAGATGGCATCTTGGAACGACTCCTGCATCGAAGGCCATTTTTACAGTATCTAGGTACCTGTCCATTGCCTGCTTTCTTGTAAGGCCTAGCTTATTGAATATGTGGTAGTCACTGCAGGAAACCAGGATCCCTGTTTCAGCTATATTAAGATCCTTTACAAGTTTAAAGTCTTCTCTTGTAGCTCTTATCCATGTCGTTATCTCAGGGAACTTAAGACCAAGATCCATGCATTCCTCTATGGCGCGTCTGTCCTTTTCTGAATATACGAAGAATTCAGATTGTCGAATAATGCCAAAGGGGCCTCCGAGCTTGCTCATGAGTTTAAAAAGGTCAACTATCTGTTTGACAGAGTAGGGCTCTACAGACTGCTGCCCGTCTCTAAAGGTAGTATCTGTTATCCATATTTCAGCAGGCATTCCCATCGGAGATCTTCTTTGGTTGAAACTCACCTTGGGGATCTCTGAGAAATTGAAAAGGTCCTCATAAAGGTTTGGATCCTTAATGTCTTGCAGGCTGTATCTGTAGCTCTTTTGTTCAAGAAGGTTGGTCTTATCTGACAATTCTATCATGTCGGTATCTCCTGGTATCAAATACAGAAATATCAAAATTACAGCATTTGTGCATGCATAAATTCATTATATCTCATTCAAATGGATTTGCAAGAATAAAGTGGGAAAGGTCCCGTATACATTGATGAAAAGCTCATCGACAGTCCTTCTTTGATATATTCACAGAAGGACTTTTTTTGTGTTACAATACAGGATGAAAAAATGTGGAGGTACTTATGTCCGATTACCAAAAATACATCAGAAATTTCTCTATCATTGCTCATATAGATCACGGCAAATCAACACTCGCTGACAGACTCATAGAAAGCACGGGAACAGTTGCTCACAGAGACATGAAGGAGCAGTTCCTCGACAATATGGACCTTGAAAGAGAAAGGGGCATCACCATAAAGCTCCAGACAACAAGGCTTGTATACAATGCCAAAGACGGCAATGAATATATTTTCAATCTCATAGACACTCCGGGTCATGTAGACTTCAACTACGAAGTATCAAGGAGCCTTGCTGCATGCGAAGGCGCCGTACTTGTCGTCGACTCTACTCAAGGAGTAGAAGCTCAGACTCTTGCTAATGTATACCTTGCTCTTGACGAAGATCTTGAGATAGTTCCTGTCTTAAACAAGATAGACCTTGCATCTGCTCATCCTGATGAAGTAAAGGAAGAGATCGAAGACATTATAGGACTTGATGCATCCGATGCTCCTCTTATATCTGCAAAGGAAGGCATCAATATAGATCAGGTCCTTGAAGCAGTAGTTGAAAAGGTCCCTGTGCCAAAGGGAGATCCGGATGCACCGCTTAAAGCTCTCATATTCGATTCATACTATGATAACTACAAGGGCGTAGTCATCTATACAAGGATATTTGACGGAAGCGTAAAACAGGGAGATACCATACTTCTTATGAATACAGGAAAGAAGTATGAAGTAACTGAAGTAGGAGTGAATGCCCCTTATCAGACACCTGTTGCAGAGCTTTCTGCAGGTTCTGTCGGATATATATGCGCCAGCATCAAGCAGGTAAAGGACGCAAGAGTAGGCGATACCATAACCCTTGCAGAAAGGCCCTGCAGTGAGCATCTCCCGGGCTACAAGAAGGTCCAGCCCATGGTCTACTGCGGTATATATCCAACGCCTGATGAAAAATACGAAAACGTAAAGGACTGCCTTGAAAAACTCCAGGTAAACGATGCTGCTCTTACCTTTGAACCTGAGACGTCCCAGGCCCTTGGCTATGGTTTTAGGTGCGGTTTCCTTGGGCTCCTTCACATGGAGATAATTGTAGAAAGGCTCGAAAGAGAATTCGATCTTGAGATCATAACCACTGCACCGTCAGTAATTTACAAGATAGTAAACCACGACGGTTCTGAATACTTTATAGAAAACCCAAGCAACCTGCCCGATCCTACTAAATTCGACCATATAGAAGAACCTATGGTCAAGGCTACCATAATGGTGCCAAAGGATTATGTAGGTTCCATCATGGAGCTTTGCCAAAACAGAAGAGGCGTCATGGAGCACATGGAGTATATAACGGCTGACAGAGTAGGACTTCATTACATGCTTCCTCTCAATGAAGTAATATACGATTTCTTTGATGCGCTCAAATCAAAGACAAGAGGTTATGGGTCCCTTGATTACGAATTCGATCATTACGAAAAGAGCAACCTTGTAAAACTTGACATACTCCTTAACAAAGAGATAGTCGATGCTTTTTCGATGATAGTCCATGAATCAGAAAGCTACGAAAGAGGCAAATTTGTCTGCGAGAAACTAAAAGAAGTCATCCCCATGCATCAGTTCGAGGTGCCGATCCAGGCTGCTATAGGACAAAAGATAATAGCAAGAGAGACCATAAGAGCTTACAGAAAAGACGTCCTTGCAAAGTGCTACGGAGGAGATATTTCAAGAAAGAAGAAGCTTCTCGAAAAGCAAAAGGAAGGAAAGAAGAGGATGAGGCAGTTCGGTTCTGTGGAAGTTCCTCAGGAAGCCTTTACTGCTGTCCTTAAATATGACGAAGGCAAGAAATAGATGGAAAGGACTCTTGGCATCTATGTACATATTCCTTTTTGCTTAAAAAAGTGCAGATACTGCGACTTCGTATCTTTTTCAGTTGAAAAAGGTCTCACTGCAAAAGCTGACGAATATGCATACAGAGTATGCGAAGAAATAGAGAAAACAGACGAGGATATTAAGAAAGGATACACAGTAGACAGCATATTCTTTGGAGGAGGTACGCCTACATGTATAGGTGTCGACATGATAGGAAGGATACTTCTTTGCATAAAAAAGAATTTCAATGTATCGCCAGATGCGGAGATCACCATCGAAGCAAATCCTGAAACTGTCAATGTGACAAGGGCCTCTGTTCTTAGATCCCTTGGATTCAATAGAGTATCGATGGGAGTTCAAAGCCTTGATGACGAAGTCTTGAATAAGCTTGGAAGAGTCCATAATGCTGCAAAAGCTGTAGAAGCTTTCAACTTTCTCAGAGGTTCAGGATTTAAGAATATAAACATTGACCTTATGTTTGGGGTGCCCGGGCAATCTTTTGAAAGCTGGAAAGAAACTCTTGAAAAAGTCATAAGATTAAGACCGGAGCATATATCCTTTTACAGCCTTCAGATAGAGGAGGGCACTCCCTTTTACGAAGAGTACAAGGAAGGATCTCTTTCGATCCCTTCCTGGGAAGAAAACAGGAAGATGTATTCCTATGCATTGAAAGTTCTTGAAGATAAAGGATATATCCACTACGAGATCTCAAATGCAGCAAAAATGGGCTTCGAATGCAGGCATAATCTTAAGTACTGGACTATGAACGAGTACCTTGGCTTTGGTACGGCAGCCCATTCATTCATATCAGGAAAAAGATTCTTCAATACGGATGATCTTGATTACGAAAGAGAATATGAGGAAGAAGATCCTGAAACTATTGCCCAAGACAGGATGGGGGACTTTGTCTTTACAGAGCTAAGGCTCATAAAAGGAATAGACATAAAAGGCTTTGAGCAAAGTTTTGGAAAAGACTTTGAAGATGTGTTTTCGGCGGTCCTTGATTCTCAAGACATTGCTCCTTTCATTGATGTAAAAAGAGATGAAGACGGAAAACTATCCGGTCTTTCTTTGAGCAGAAGGGGCCTTGATAATACAAATATGGTGATGCAGCGTTTTTTGGAAGCGCTATATGAAATAAAAGAAGTATAAATAATTAGGAGAGGTCGATATGGCTAAATACGTAATGGCCCTTGATGAGGGCACCACAAGTTGCAGATGTATACTTTTTGATAAAGCAGGAAATCAGATCTCAGTGGCTCAAAAGGAGTTCACTCAGTACTTCCCAAAGCCGGGCTGGGTAGAGCACGATGCCATGGAGATATGGTCGACACAAGTCGGTGTCGCCAGAGAAGCAATGCTCAAGATAGGTGCAAAGCCAGAAGACATTTCCGGGATCGGTATAACGGATCAAAGAGAGACGACTATAGTATGGGATAAGAATACAGGAAAGCCCGTATATAACGCTATAGTATGGCAGTGCAGAAGGACTGCAGAGTATTGCGACAGCTTGACAAAAGCCGGATATGCAGACCTTATCAAAGAAAAGACAGGACTTTTGATAGACCCGTACTTCTCAGGTACAAAACTTCGCTGGATACTTGAAAACGTAGAAGGCGCAAGAGAAAAGGCTGAAAACGGAGACCTTCTCTTTGGAACTATAGATACATGGCTCATATGGAACCTTACAGGAGGAAAAGTCCATGTGACTGATTATTCAAATGCATCAAGGACTATGATGTTCAATATCCACACCCTCGAATGGGATGAGGAGATACTTAATATACTCAATGTTCCAAAGTGTATGCTTCCAAAACCAATGCCAAGCAGCTGCATATATGGATATACAGATGAGACCATAACAGGAGGCCCCATTGCCATTGCAGGAGCAGCAGGAGATCAGCAGTGCGCACTCTTTGGACAGACATGCTTTGGCGCAGGATCTGCAAAGAATACTTACGGAACAGGCGGCTTCCTTCTCATGAATACAGGAGAAAAGCCAATCGAATCAAAACACGGCCTTGTTACTACCATAGCATGGGGTCTTGACGGCAAAGTCACCTACGCTCTTGAGGGCTCTATATTCGTTGCAGGAGCAGCTATACAGTGGCTTAGAGATGAGATGGGACTTCTTAAGACTGCTCCTGAATCTGAAGAAGCAGCGCTAAAGGTACCGGATACTGGCGGAGTATATATGGTCCCTGCATTTGTAGGCCTTGGAGCTCCTTACTGGGATCCATATGCAAGAGGACTCATTTGCGGTATCACAAGAGGAACCACATCCAATCATGTCATAAGAGCAACTCTTGAATCCCTTGCTTACCAGACCTGCGACGTTTTGACTGCAATGGAGCAAGACAGCGGGATCAAACTTCACTCTCTAAAGGTAGACGGAGGAGCATCTGCAAACAACTTCCTCATGCAGTTCCAGGCAGACATGATAGGAACAGAAGTAAAAAGACCTACATGTATAGAAACTACTGCGTTGGGTGCAGCTTATCTTGCCGGCCTTGCAACAGGATTTTGGGAGAATCTCCAGGATGTTCAAAACAATTGGAGCGTTTCAGGTTCCTTCGTTCCTAAAATGGACGAAAAGGAAAGAAAAGAAAAGCTCGAGGGCTGGCACAAAGCAGTCGAAAGAACAAGATGATGCAGCATCTCTTTATTCTTAAGAGAAGCGATAGCTACACGGACATTGAGTTTGTGAAGGAATAAAGCAGATTATTGTATGCATCATAAATTTTTGTTAAAAATATGTTTTAAAGGAACAAAAACTGGTGTACAATAACTGATAATTTTCATCGATCGGAGGTAATGCCATGTCCGAAATAAAGGAATTCAAAAAGATACTCGTTGCAAACAGGGGAGAGATAGCTCTTCGTATTTTTCGTGCCTGCCATGATGTCGATATAAAGACAATAGGTATCTATTCAAAGGAGGATACCTACAGTCTTTTCAGGACCGCAGCTGACGAGTCATATCTAATAGGTGAAAAGCTAAGTCCTCTTGCCGTTTATCTTAATATCCCCGGGATCATAGAAGAAGCAAGAAGAAGAGGCGCAGACGCCATTCATCCCGGATACGGTTTCCTTTCTGAAAATGCAGATTTTGCAAAGGCTTGTGAAGATGCCGGCATCAAATTCATCGGACCAAAGTCCGATGTTCTTGCCATGATGGGCGACAAGCTTGCTGCAAAAAAGATCGCTTATGAATGCAACGTGCCCACAGTACCGGGAACTGAAAAGCCTCTTAGCTCTGCCGATGAAGCAGTAGAGCTTGCAAGGCAATATAAATTCCCTGTGATCCTTAAGGCTGCTGCAGGTGGCGGCGGCAGGGGAATGAGACGCTGCGACACGGAAGAGGAACTAAGGCAAAACTTTGTCCTTGTAAAAGACGAAGCAAAGAAGGCCTTTGGAAACGATGACATATTCATGGAAAAGTTCCTCGTTAATCCAAAGCATATAGAGGTACAGATCCTTGCCGATGAACACGGAAACGTAGTACATCTCTTTGAAAGAGACTGCTCACTTCAAAGAAGGTATCAAAAGGTCATCGAATACGGGCCTGCTTTTTCAGTGCCTGAAGAAGTTAAAAAAGCTCTTTATGAAGACGCCGTAAAGGTATGCAGGCATATAGGGTACACCAGCGCAGGAACAGTTGAATTCCTTGTGGATAACGACGGCGGACACTACTTTATAGAAATGAATCCCCGTATACAGGTAGAACATACCGTAACGGAGATGATAACAGGAATAGATATAGTAAGGGCTCAGATACTCATTGCAGAAGGCTGCTCACTTGACGACCCGAGGATAGGCATAAAGAGCCAGGACGACGTACATGTAAACGGCTTTGCTATTCAGTGCAGAGTCACGACCGAAGATCCTGCAAACAACTTTGCTCCTGACACAGGAAAGATAACTGCATACAGATCGAGCGGCGGTTTTGGTATAAGGCTCGACGGAGCGACCACAGGGGCAGGGGCCGTCATATCTCCATACTATGATTCTCTTCTTGTCAAGGTCACTGCATGGGATAATTCCTTTGAAGGCGCTGTAAACAAGGCTGCAAGAGCCATAAGAGAGATGGAGGTAAAGGGCGTAAAGACAAACATATCCTTCATTTCGAACATACTCCAGCATCCTGTTTTCAGGGCTGGCAAGTGCTATACAAAGTTCATAGATGAGACGCCTGAACTCTTTGCTCTTGGGTCAGATCACGACAGAGTGACCCATATGCTCAGATACATAGCTCAGATCAATGTAAAGGAAAAAGAAGGACATAAGTTCTACGAAGCTCCCAGGTTTGCTCCTGTCACAGGAGAAAAGAAGGATGGCCTTAAACAGCTCCTTGATAAGGAAGGACCTGAGGCAGTAGCAAAGTGGGTCCTTAGTCAAAAGAAACTGCTCATAACAGATACTACATATAGGGATGCTCACCAATCGCTCCTTTCTACAAGGGTAAGGACAAGGGATATAGCAAACAGTTTGGATGCTACAGCTGAGATCCTTTCCGATGCATTCTCTCTTGAATGCTGGGGAGGCGCTACATTTGACGTCGCATACAGATTCCTTCATGAATCTCCTTGGGAAAGGCTGGACATAATAAGGGAGAAGGTACCTAACATCCTCCTTCAAATGCTTCTTCGCGGCGCTAATGCAGTCGGATATACAAATTATCCTGACAATGTCATAAGAGAGTTCGTAAAAGAATCTGCAAGATCCGGGATCGATGTATTCAGAGTATTCGATTCACTCAACTGGATACCTGGCATGTCGGTAGCTTTGGACGAAGTAAGGAACCAAGGCAAGATAGCTCAGGCAACCATATGCTATACAGGCGACATCCTAAGCGATAAAGAGGACAAATATACTCTTGATTACTATGTGAGGATGGCAAAAGAGCTTGAGCATATAGGTGCAAATATGATCTGCATCAAGGATATGTCAGGTCTTCTTAAACCATATGCTGCAAAGAAGCTCGTATCTACATTAAAGCAGGAGATAGGCATACCTATTCAGCTCCATACCCATGACACTTCAGGAAACCAGGTGGCAGCGCTTCTTATGGCAGCTGAAGCAGGTGTAGATGTTGTGGACTGCGCTATCTCGTCCATGTCTTCGCTTACGAGCCAGCCGTCACTTAATGCTGTAGTTGCTGCGCTCGAGGGAAATGAAAGAGATACAGGTCTTTCTCTTGACAGGCTGCAGCATCTGACGGATTACTGGGAAGATATAAGGAAGAGATATGATTCCTTTGAAGCAGGCATATCCCATCCTGCAACAGATATTTACCGCTATGAGATACCGGGAGGCCAGTATACGAATCTTAAACCTCAGGTAGAGTCTCTTGGTCTTGGAAACAGATTTGAAGAAGTCAAAGAGAACTACAGGATAGTCAATAAGATGGTCGGAAATATAGTAAAGGTCACACCTTCATCAAAGATGGTAGGAGACCTGGCCATATTCATGACACAGAACGGACTTACTCCGGAAAACATATTGGAAAAAGGAGAGTCTCTGGCATTCCCTGATTCTGCTATATCATACTTTTCAGGTATGATGGGACAGCCTGAAGGCGGATTCCCGGAAGCTCTTCAGAAGGTGGTCTTAAAAGGGAAAGAACCAATAAAATGCCGCCCGGGAGAACTCCTTCCTCCTGCAGATTTTGATGAGATCAAAGAAAAGATAGCAGAAGTAAAGGATGACGGAGTAGGCGTAAGAGATATACTCAGTTACTGCATGTACCCGGATGTATTTATGGCATATCTTAAAAAGAGATATGAGTATGAATATATAACAAAGCTTGGAAGCCACGTTTTCTTCCACGGACTTGCAGTAGGAGAGACCAACTACGTCACTATAAACGAAGGTAAAGTATTCGTTGTAAGATATCTTGGTCTTGGCGACGTTGATAATGAGGGCAACCGTACGGTCAGTTTCGAACTTAACGGTATCAGAAGAGAAGTCACGGTTCCGGACGAAGAAGCTCAAAAGACTCTTGTCAAGGTAGCCATGGCTGATACTGATGACAAGTGCCAGGTAGGAGCATCCATACCCGGCGCAGTAAGCAAGATCGCTGTAAGCATTGGAGACAAAGTCAAGGTCAATGATACGCTCATAGTAATAGAAGCTATGAAGATGGAAACTGCTGTTACTTCAAGGGTAGACGGCATAGTCGACAGCATTGAAGTAAATACCGGTGACAGCGTAAAGGGCGGCCAGCTGCTTATGAAACTTAAAGAGAAATAACTTAATTAGGTGTACAAAGAATAACTGAATAAAAAACGCAAGATATGGTATAATAGAATGTCGAAATACGTATATCTTGCTTTTTTATTACAAAAGATACAAAGGTAAGGCGTTAAACATTTAAAATCAACTAAGAGTAAGTGAAAAAGACAGTTATCTACAGTTTGATATTCATTCTTGTTCTTGGCACTTTATCTGCCGCAGTGCTTTATGCTGCAGGAGATGAGCTTTCATTTGCTCTTAATTCTGACGGAACCAGCTACAGAGTGATCGGTATAGGTACATGCAAAGATAAAGATCTGGTGATCCCAAGCGAGTATGAAGGATTGCCTGTAACATCGATCGCAACAAGAGCATTTGAACAAAACAAAAATCTGGTATCAGTAGAGATCCCGACATCAGTCACTACTCTTGGCGACTTCGTTTTTTCAGGCTGTACCTCTCTTAAAAATGTATATTTTGACACAGGGCTTAAAAGCATGGGAAAGGGCGCCTTCTATAACTGCACGGCTTTGGAAAGCGTTTCTCTTCCACCGAGCCTTTCCGTAATAGGGGACTGGGCTTTTTGGAACTGCCTTTCTCTTAGTTCCATCAAAATACCCGCCAATGTCAGTTCTGTGGGCATAGGCATTTTTTCCGGATGCGGAAAGCTCTCTGATGTTGATATAAGCAGCGGCATCTCATCCCTTACTCAATATATGTTTGCAGATTGCATTTCGCTTACAAGCATAAACCTTCCTTCCAATGTTGCATCCATAGGAGAGTATGCTTTTGCAGATTGCTACAGATTGTCGGATATATTCTTTGCAAACAGCCATACAAGCATTTCAGGCAAGGCATTTTTCGGAGTATCAGCAAAAGCCCATTACTCCTGCACCGACGCTTCCTGGTCAGATTTCAGTTTCGGAGGCTACGGCGGCACATTGACATGGGTGAGCCATAACAATATAGTTCATTACCCTGCAGTCGAAGCTACGCAGACCACACAGGGTAACATAGAGTATTGGTATTGCAGTGACTGCGGCAGGTACTATTCCGATGCAGAATGTACCAACGAGATAGATCCCGGCCAGATAGACATCCCTGTAGTGGGCGAAGTCAAAAGAGGAGATGTGGACGGTAACGGGCAAAAGAATGAAGACGACGTAATAAGAGCTCTATACCATCTCTTCTTCGGAGATACATACAGAGTCAATCAGGACCTTGATTTTGACGGCAACGGAGCCGAAAACGAAGATGATGTCATAAGGCTTCTTTACAACATATTCTTCGGCGAAACATATCCATTGAATTAAAATATCAAAATACATAATTATATAAAAACCGGCCTAATATATACAAAAAGGCCAAAGAGGAGATCTATGAAAAAGTTAATTTGTTTAGTCCTATGTCTTATCATCATAGCGGCATCGATGCCTGCAGTATTTGCTACATCAAGCGCATCTGCTTGGGCGAGTCAAGTCAATGCCAAAAAGGGTGATACTGTAACTGTATATGTCAATCTCTCGACTACTGAGACTGTCAAGGGGCTTGGCGTTACTGTAGGATATGACAGCTCTGTATTTGAGTATGTGAGCTATGACTGGACTGTAGCAAATAATCAGGAACTTGAGGGTGACACGATGAAACCCTTCGACCCTGTCACAGGAAGCGGCGCAGTTCTTATCTCTCCTGCATCAAAACCTAACGGAGAGATATTCTGCATTACATTAAGGATCAAAAATGATGCGCCTCTTGGAGACAGTTCAGTCAATTTCGGAGTCAAGGTGGGATCTGACGGAGAAACTGTATATGCAAATTCCATAATAACTGTAGGATGCAACCATTCCTGGGGATCATGGAAGACTATCAGTGAAGCCACCTGTACTGAGATAGGTCAGCAGGAGAGGATATGCACCATATGCGGAACAAGGCAGCAAAGCTACATAGATGCTAAAGGACACAGCTACAGCGACTGGCAGACTACAAAGGAAGCCAGCTGCACAGAAAAAGGAGAGCAGGTAAGGACATGCTCTGTTTGCGGCAGTTCTCAGGCAAGGACGGTTGATCCTCTCGGTCATACCTTAGGAGACGACAGAGAAGTCATAAAAGAAGCTACATGTACTGAGCATGGCGAAGCTAAAGGAACATGCACAGTCTGCGGACAGTCTGTTTCAATTTCGACTCCTTTTGCTCCTCACAGCTACGGAGATTGGTATACCATAGTTCAGGCTACATGTACTGAAAAAGGCGAAAGAGAGCATGAATGCACAGTCTGCGGTCATGTGGAAAGACAAAAGTCTCTTCCTCTTGGGCACGATTTTTCAGAAGGAAATGAGATAAGCAAAGCAACCATATATTCAACAGGCCTTTTTGAAGCAGTCTGCACAAGATGCGGCGCTGCAGGTACCATAATCTCTCCATGTTCATTTACGGATGAGACTACACATATCTATCTTGAGACAGAAGAAGATGTGTTCCCTTTAGGAAGTACTGTCAAAGTGAATCCGCTCAGCAGCGTAAGGCCTGAAGAAAAGGAAGTCAAAAAGGGCTTCGAAAAATATTTTGATGAGATCAAAGAATATTTCATAGCCCTTTACGATAGAGTGGTAAACGGTAAAAACAAGGACACTGCCGAGATAAAGGATCATGGAATGGGTTCTGTTTCTTCGGCATATGATCTTTATGAGATAAAGGCTGTAAACAATGACGGCGACAAGGTAGAACAAAAAGGAAATGTAGAGATCACTTTCCCTATACCTGATGGATTTGGAAGGAATCTTGCCATATACAGCATAGATGATTCTGGAAAGAGGTCTGAGCTTACGGTATCGGTCGATATGAACGAGCGTACAGTCAAAGCAACAACTTCTGATCTTAACATGCTGGCTCTTGCAAATCTTGATTCACATCCTGAAAAAGACGAACTGAGGATGCCTGCAATCCTGAGATACATCATAGAAGGTTTGGTCATGCTTCTTCTCCTCATCTTCATGATACTTGCAGGAAAGAGAAGAAGGCAGATCAAGGTCCTTAGAAAGGAACTTGGCGGCGATTCGCAGGTAAAAGAGAAGAGCAAAAAGAAAGAAAAGAAGAAAGATAAAAAGGAAGAAGTCCCCGCAAAAGAAATACCTGATGAACAGGGATCTAAGACTGAAGATACGAAAGAAGTCCCTGAAGAGATGACCGAAACATCTTCAGAAGATAAGAAAAAACCGACTCTTGATGATATATTTGGGAAAAAATAAATAGCATAAATTAAAGAAGGAGGATAAACACAGTATGAAAAAGATATTGAGCATTTTGCTTGCTGCAGTTCTTGTTTTCTGCGGCATACCTTATGCAAAGACAGTATATGCAGACGAAACGGTCACTTCTGTCGATGTTGGTTTTGATTGGAAAGCCTTCGCTCTTCACAGTGATTTCACCATTTCAGAAGCTATCACTCTTGCAGATGAAGCATACGAGCTCGATTGGCAGGAATGGATGGGACGATACAGAATATCCCTTGCAAGTACTGAGATCAAGGATGGAGTAGAAGTATACCGTGATCTGTATAGTGAAGGAGATTCATATATCGATCCTCAAAGCGAATACTTTCTTACTTTTGAGATCGCTGTAGAGGCACCATATGAAGTAGCTCCTGTAGAAGAACTTTCTGCAACATTTGGCGGTCAAACACCTGATGATGTTCAGGTGATCGAAAACAATGAAGAGGTTCTCATTTTCATGGCTACAAGAATCTATGTAGACGATGATCAGGATTATGTATCCTCTGTTGAAGTCATACCCGCTACCAAGGTGCTCAAGAGGGGCACGTTCTACAGTTTTACAGCTGACGTGACCGGAACTTATGACGAAGTCGATTGGTTCATAGAAAACAACGAAAGCAACGAAACATACATAGATAACGATACAGGGATCCTTATTATAGCTGAAAACGAACCTGCTGAATATGTGGTAGTTTTCGCAAAGTCCATGTTCAATGAGAATGCTGTAGGTGATTGCTATGTGTCTTTGATCGATGAGGATGTATACACCACAAGTGTTTCAATATCTCCTGAAAGCGCAACAATCAATGCAGGACAAAGCGTATATTTTGAGGTGACTGTTACAGGAAATGATACACAGGAAGTTTATTGGACCCTTACAGGTAATAACAACAAAGATACCAATATCAGCGACAGCGGTTACCTTTTTGTCAGTCAATATGAAACAGCCGATACTCTTACTGTGACAGCCACAGCCATGGGAGACCCGACAAAAAAAGCAAGCGCTGTTATCACAGTCATTCCTCCCACCTATATCGATGAGATCGAGATAGAGGTGCTGGAGAAAGGCCTCGCCTGGACAACGGATATGACTCCTGTAGAAGCATCCAATCTGTTCGTGGAAAACCTGCAAAGCTACGGTGAAGGAGTAGCTCCTATCTTTGCAAATATATTTTATGATAATTCCGCGCCGGATCAGGAACCTATGAGCAACTTGGAGCTTGCTCCTGATAATGAGAAGTTTTCTCCTGAGAAGGATTATTATATTACCTTTGTATTCATAGCTCAGGAAGGATACGTTTTCTCACCTGACAGTGCTCCTTATGCAACATTGAATGGCCAAGAAGCATCAAGTGTAGAAAGTATAAGCGGATTCGTAGCAGTAACATTCAAGGTGGAAATAACAGCAGTTCCTGTTTCTGATGTAACAGTTACTCCATACGGCATTACTGAAAACGACTATATCGTAAACGGAAATGTGATCACATCTGACATAATACCTGTCCTCAAGATAGGTTATCTGAAAGATGGTGATTATGTGAATGTAGAAAGAATAGGTAACGGCGACGGTTCATACAGTTTCAATGTGCCTTCGTCTATCTCTGAAGTCATCGCAGTGATGATAGGAGACGCAAACTTTGACGGAAAACTTACCAATGCGGATTCCACAAAGACAAAAGCTTTTGTAAAGGGAATGACGCCTCTCAGCCTTGAAGCTCAATTTGCAGCAGATGTGAACTTTGACGGAAAAGTCTCTAATGCTGATTCCACGAAGCTCAAGGCACATATAAAGGGGATGACAAGTCTTTATGACCTGTCTTCTTTAAAAAAGATATATGAATTCGTAGCAGTTAATACAGGAGAATATCATAAAGTTCCTAAGTCCGATGAGTTTTCGGCCTTAGCCTTTGACGGCGATGCAATCGTCAATGGGATAACGGCTACACAGTTTAGCGTCAAAGCAGGTCCAGACGCCAAAGGAGAAACGATCCTCAATATCCCCTCAAGCTATATGGGATGTCCTGTAACGGGAATAATCGAAGGCGGATTCCTGGGTATCACCAGCGTCGAAGAAGTAGTAATCCCGGGAACCGTCACCGGTATTCCCAGCCAGGCCTTTGCAGGCTGCAGTTCACTTACTACTGTTACCATCCCTTCAACGGTACGATCGGTAGATTCATCCGCATTCGATGACTGTGAAAGCTTAAGCGACGTATATTTTGACGGAACCAGGGAGCAATGGGACGCTCTTGATATCGAATTCGGTAACGATGACCTTATAAACAGCAACATACATTGCCTTGAGGATGAATCAGGACGCTACGATGATGCTGAAGCTTATGAGCTGGTACTCGGAAGCTTCCAAGACTATGTGGACCAGGCAAAAGCTGCAGAAGATCGTAACGAAAAACTCCTCTTATTTGCTCAGGCAGAAGCAGAACTCCTTGATTCAGCTGTTATTCTTCCGATGACAGGTACTGTAGGATCATATTATGTAACAAGCATTGCTTACGGAACACAGTCTGATAAAAACTGGGGATCTGAAGGCTACAGTCTCAGAAACGCAGTCCTTTCTTCTTCTCCTTTAAGCAACGAAGAACAGGCTGAACTTAAAGCTTTATATTCTGATGCATTAAGAAACGGAACTGCCTACGACCCGGAAAGTTATCTTATTTCTAAGGGCCACATTATAAGCAGAGCATATAAAGAAGCTGTTGATACAACTCTTAGTTCTTCAGATACACAGCTTGCTTATAGCGAAGATGAAAAATCGATTTACAGAAATATTACAGAAGGTCTTCTTACTGTAGATACCGATGATGTGATCGCGCCGGGTCTTGCAAGCTCATTTGAAGTATCTGCTGACGGAACTGAATATACCTTCCACCTAAGAGAGGGTGTGTATTGGTATACTTCAGAAAAGGAAGCTTATGCAGAACTCACTGCCGATGATTTCGTGGCAGGTATGCAGCATAACTTTGACGTTAATGGTTATAGGACCAGTTTAGCCGGCATCATAAAGGGTTCCGGAGCGTATATCGACGGAAATGCATCCTTTGATGAAGTAGGCTGCATTGCCGTTGATAAATATACGCTGCGTCTGACACTGGATTCTCCGTATGATGGTTTCTTGTATTTGCTTACATATAGTGACAATACTCCGCTTTCAAGAGCGTTTTATGAATCAAAGGGCGGAGTCTTCGGAAGCGGACTCGACAATTATGCTGATACATATCTTTACGGACAATTCGGAGATACATCTTCCATCCTCTATATAGGACCCTTCATTCTGACAGAGTGGACTGACAGTAAGGTCGTTGCTGAGAAAAATCCAGGTTATTACAATGCAAGCGGACTGAAAATAGATACTGCTGAATGGTATTTGAAATCTCAATACAGCGCAGACCAGATGTATGATAATGTCTTTAGCGGCGGATTCTCAACAGCTGATCTTTCTGATGATTTTAACCTCGGAGACATGCTTGAAAGTAAAGGACTTTTTGATACATATGCTTCATATGACTCACGTGGAAGTTTGACATATTTTGCAAGTCTTAATGTAAACAGAGGGACCTTTGCTCTTGAAAACGGCGATGCTGCATCACCAAAAAATGAAAAGCAGATCGCTGATGCCAGAAAAGCGCTTATCAACAATAATTTCAGAAAAGCTCTGATACATGCCTTGGATAAATCGGCTTACAATGCTGTGAATAGAGGTGAAGAAAAGAAAAATGATAATCTGAGAAACATGCTTTCTTATCCCGGGATCGCTCATCTGACAGGAAGCGTTTCTGATTCGAATGGCTTTGCATTTGCTGCGGGTACGCAATATGAGGATATGGTAAAGCATTACCTCGAACTTAAGAGCGAAACAGCAGATCTTAATGATAAGGTCAATGGCTGGTATGATGAAGATGCTGCAAATTCATATCTTGAACTTGCTATGGATGAACTGGGTGAAGACATTTCCTATCCTATCATCATCGATTATCCTGTGTATACCGGAGGCAGCTCGTATTCTGCTGCTCAGGTGCTCAAAGAGTCCGTCGAAAGCGTTCTTGGAAACGATAAGGTCATAATAAACCTGGTAGAAATATCAAATACAGCTTCATACTATGATTGCGTATATAACGCTGGAAGCGGCGCAGAGGTAAATGCCGACATCAATACAGGCATAGGATGGGGCGCTGATTATCCTGATCCATATAGTTTCCTCGCGATCTTTGAGGGTGACCACAAAGGATATATGACAAAAAACATTGGTCTATTCTGACAACCTAACAAGGATCAAGATCGAATGATCGATGACCAAGGGTACTGCCAAGCATACTTGGCAGTACTTTTTTCTTGATCGAGATATATAAAGCAAGGTGTCAAGTAAAAGTGCTTGACACTCTTTTTCTGCCGATGTAAAATGATGCAGGTGAATAGCGCTGTCAAGTAAAAGTGCTTGACATATATCGTATCAGATGTTACTATTCTGCGGTCATGCTTGAAGAATCATTAGAAATAAGTGTATTATTTGATTTTTACGGTCCGCTCCTTACAGAAAGGCAGCAGACTTTCGTTGATCTGTATTTCAACGAAGATCTGTCGCTTACCGAAATTGCGGACAGATTCGGTGTGACCAAACAGGCAGTATCCGACGGTCTCAAAAAGTCCGAAAAAGCGCTTCACAAATATGAAGAAAAGCTTGGCCTGGTAGAACGTTGGAAGAATGAGATAGGCATAAAGACCTTAGGTGCATAAATGGCTTTTGAAAGTTTATCCGAAAAACTGAACAATACCTTTAAGAAGTTAAGAGGCAAAGGCGTTCTGTCCGAGAAGGATATAGACGATGCCATGAGAGAGATACGTCTTGCTCTTCTTGAAGCAGACGTCAACTACAAAGTCGTTAAAGAATTTGTAGCTAAAGTTAAAGAAAAAGCTCTCGGAGAAGAAGTTTTAAAAAGTCTTACTCCGGGGCAGCAGGTAGTCAAGATCGTCAACGACGAAATGGTAGCCCTTCTTGGAGGCGTTACCGGCAAGCTTACATACAGTTCATCTGGATTCACTACCATAATGCTTGTTGGTCTTCAGGGAACAGGTAAGACGACTACTGCCGGTAAACTTGCAGCATACCTTCTTAAAGAAGGAAAGAAACCAATGCTCGCAGCCTGCGACGTTCAAAGGCCTGCAGCTATAGATCAGCTTGAGATAGTCGGAGGGCAGGTAGGCGTTCCTGTATATACAGACAGAGAGTGCAAAGATCCTGCAAAGATAGCAGTCGATGCAAAAAAGCAGGCTGAGATCAAAGGATACAACATACTCATCGTCGATACAGCAGGAAGACTCCATGTTGACGAAGAACTCATGGATGAACTCAGGAGAGTCAAAAAGGAAGTAAAACCCTTCCAGATACTCCTCGTGGTAGATGCCATGACAGGACAGGATGCCGTAACATCCGCAACAGCATTCAATGATGCTATGGGCGTAGACGGCATCATAATGACAAAGCTGGACGGCGATACAAGAGGCGGCGCAGCCTTATCTGTAAAGTCTGTAACAGGCAAACCCATACTCTTTGCAGGTATGGGAGAAAAGCTCGAAGCTTTAGAACCTTTCCACCCTGACAGGATGGCAGGCAGGATACTTGGCATGGGAGATATGCTCTCGCTCATCGAAAAAGTTTCAGAAGCTGCCGATGAAGAAAAGGCAAAAGAGCTTGAAAAAAGACTTGCTCAAAACAAGTTCACCTTAGACGACCTTCTCGATCAGATGAGACAGCTCAAAAATATGGGAGGCATAGGAAAGTTCCTTGAGATGCTCCCGGGAGGCGGACAGGCTACAGATGAGCAGCTTGATAAATCGGAACTTGAACTCATAAAGAACGAAGCTATAATCTGCTCCATGACAAAAAAGGAAAGAGAAGATCCCAGGATCCTTGATGCCAGCAGGAGAAAGAGGATAGCAGCAGGAGCCGGAGTGACCGTCACCCAGGTAAACCAGCTCATAAAAAAATATGAGGAATCCAAGAAAATGATGAAGCAGATGAATTCCATGAAAGGAAAAAGAGGCTTCGGAAGAAGAGGATTCCCGGGATTCTAAATCAAGGATACAGGCCAAAAAAGCGGCTGTATATATAAAACCAGTTAAACCATTTACTTAAATATTCAGGAGGAAATAAAAATGGTAAAGATCAGACTTAAGAGAATGGGCAAGAAAAAGGCACCTTTCTACAGAGTAGTTGTTGCTGATGCAAGAACATCAAGAGACGGATATGCAATCGCAGAACTCGGAACATATGATCCGCTTGCAGAACCTGCAGCTATCAAGATCGACGTTGACGAAGCCAAGAAGTGGCTTGCAAACGGAGCACAGCCTACAGACACAGTAAAAGCTCTCTTAAAGAAGGCCGGCGTTTACGAACAGTAATCGGGAGGGGATCTGATGGTAAGTTTGGTAGAATCAATTGCCAAATCCCTGGTAAGTGACCCTGACGCGGTCACTGTAACTGAAACTGTTGGAGAAGATGACAAGGTGCTCATCCAGCTTAAGGTCGCTCAGGATGATATGAGCAAGATCATAGGCAGACAGGGAAGGATCGCCAAAGCCCTCCGTACTGTAGTAAAGGCTGCCGCAGTTCGCGAAGGAAAAAATGTGATCGTCGAGATAGTTTCTTAGGAGATTACTCATGGAAAAAGTCAGAATCGGACAAATCACTGCTCCGTTCGGCATAAGAGGAGAATTTCGCGTTTTTCCGTACACAGACAGAGAGACGCGCTTTTCTGATATAAAGAATATCTATGTCGGAGAAGGAACGGACAAATACACCATAGAAAGAGCCCGCTACGATAAGGGTATGGTGATACTGAAGCTCAAGGAAGTAAGCGACAGGAATACATCAGAACTACTGAGAGGAAAGAACCTATATGTTGATAGGGATCTCTATGTTCTTGATGATGATTCATATTTTGTCGATGACCTTCTCGGCTGCAGTGTTTTTTCCGATGAGGGCGAAAACTTAGGCACGATGGTCAATGTGATCCAGAACAGTTCACAGGATATCTACGAGATCAAAAAAGCAGACGGAAAGAACTTTTTAGTTCCCGCTGTAAAGGAATTCATAAAAGAAGTAGATATCGAAAACAAAAAGATAGTCATACATGTCATAGACGGTCTGCTTGCTTAAAAGAGGGAGAATGATGAAATTCACTGTTCTTACTCAATTCCCGCAAATGTTCGAGAACATCCTTGATTCCAGCATACTCAAAAGAGCAAAGGATAAGGGACTCATAGACTTTAGTATCGTAAACATCAGGGACTATACAAAGGATAAGCATAACAAGACCGACGACACTCCCTTCGGAGGAGGAGCAGGTATGGTGATGATGCCTCAGCCTGCTTTTGATGCCTTAAGAAATACAGGCGCCGAAGGAAAGCGCATATTATATATGTCTCCAAGAGGCAGGATGCTCTCTGAAGAAATTGCAAAAGACCTTGCTACAGAAGAGGAAGTATTCATCCTCTGCGGTCATTATGAAGGCATTGATCAAAGGATCATAGATGCTTTTAGTATGGAGGAGGTGTCCATAGGAGACTATATACTCACAGGAGGAGAACTTCCTGCAATGGTCCTCATAGACACTGTATCAAGGCTTATCCCGGGAGTACTTTCTTCAGAAGAAAGCTCCTATGAAGAGAGCGTATACAGCGGTCTTTTGGAAGCGGACATGTATACAAAGCCAAGGGAGTACGAGGGAATGGAAGTCCCTGAAGTACTCTTTGGCGGTAATCACAAGCTCATAGCCTTGTGGCAGTACGAAAACAGCTTAAGGCTTACAGCAAAGAGACGTCCGGACCTTTTCAAAGCTTATCTAGATAGTCCTAAAATAAAGGAACTTACAAAAGACGAAAAGAAGGTCCTGGACAAGATCATTAAAGAATTTGAACAAGTAGATAAAAACTTCTGTATCTGATATAATATTTAGATAGGTGTATGGATAAGATAAAAAAGCGGGCTTTGCTTATTACAATTGCAATAATATATTTTGTGATCGCAGCAGGTCTGTACATTTTTGTCTATCTGATACCTCATATAAACGGAGTTCTTACTCCCACATATATAGTCAATTCCATAAATATGGATAACTATTACTACGGCAAAGCCATAGTAGTAAGGGACGAGACCTGCATTTACAGCGATGTGACCGGATCTGTTACATATTATGTTACAGAAAGCGAAAAGACTCGGATCGGTACAAGAGTAGCAGATATATATACATCAAACGACAGGATAGGGCTCTTCTGTCCTGTGACAGGATTTGTCAGTTATTGTCATGACGGACTTGAAGACAGTCTCACTCCCGAATCTGTGATGGGAATGGATCCGTCTGAATTCCTGAATATCAGCGCTTCTCCCGTATCTTCTGAAAGGTCGGCAGCAGTTCCCGGAGATTTCATCTACAAAATAGTGGACGGCGGAAGCTGGTATCTGATGCTTCCGGTCACTGAAGAGCAGCTGCTTACATTCAGGATAGGGAGCAATATAGAGATAGTTCTCGATGACGGCACAGTGCTGACAGCAGAAGCAGAAAGGGTCATAGGCTACGACAGTTTGGCAGTTATGGCTAAGGTCCTGAGCTATTATCCTGAGTTTTGCCAAAAGAGGATACTTGATGTCAAGGTATCTACAAAGCAGACAAAGGGTTTGGAAGTGCCTGTGACAGCCGTCGCATACGAAAACGACAAAGCGGGCGTATATGTGCTTGGTACAGACGGAGAGTATCATTTCACAAGGGTCTTGATACTTGACGAAAAAGACGGAAGCTACGCAGTGGCTGAAGACCGGTTCGAAGAGACACAAGAAGACGGTTCCGTCAAAATAATAAGCAGCATCTCGCTCTATGACGAGATAAAAAGGGATGTGCAGTGAGCAGCATAGGTGACAGATATTTAAAGATAAAGGGTTCGATCCCCGGAAATGTCCTCTTGGTTGCAGTTTCAAAGACAAGGACCGTAGAGGAAATAAAGGAAGCAATCCTTGCAGGGTGCAGAGATTTTGGAGAAAACAAGGCTCAGGAGCTTTGCAAAAAATATGAAGAACTTCCTGATGTGAATTGGCACTTCATAGGAAGACTTCAAAAAAACAAAGTAAGGATGGTAGTAGGCAAAGCATGTCTCATCCATTCAGTAGACAGCATGGATCTGGCTCTTGAGATAGACAAAAGAGCAAAGAAGCTTGGCATAGTTCAGGATGTGCTCATCCAGGTCAATGCAGCGGGTGAAGTCCAAAAAGGAGGCGTCAGCGTTGAAGATGCAAGGCTCCTTTACAAAGACATCACAAATACATGCCATAATACCTGTATAAAAGGGTTTATGCAGGTAGCTCCGGAGACAGATGATCCGGAAAGTATACGTTGTTATTTCAAACAGGTCGCAGATCTGTTTAGGGAATATAAAGGGGAGATACTCTCAATGGGTATGTCCGGCGATTACAAAGTAGCGATCGAAGAAGGCGCTGACTGCATCAGGATAGGAAGCGCTATATTCGGCGAAAGAGATTATTCTAAGTAATAAGGAGAATTGATTATGAGTTTTTGGACAAATCTTATCGGACTTGAAGAAGATGATGAAGATGAAGAGCTCGAAGAAGAACTTGAAGAAGAAGTAAAAGAGAGAAGACCGCTCTTCGGAGGCAAAAAAGATAAGGAAGAAGTCAAGGCTCCTGCAGTACCTGAAAGAAGATCGGCTGCTCCTGCAGCACCGGCTGCAACTGACAAGAAGGCCGCTTCATCTGCAACTGCAAAGAGATATACTGAACAGGTAAAACTTGTTGTCATCAAGCCTCAGTCCTTCGAGGAAAGCCCTAAGCTTGTAGACAGCTTAAGGGCAAAGAAGCCTGTCATCATCAATCTTGAGGATCTTGAGACAGATACTGCAAGAAAGATCTTTGATTTCCTTTCAGGAGCAACATATGCTCTCAATGGAAATGTTCAGAAGGTCGCAAACAACATTTTCCTCTTCGCTCCTGAAAATGTAGACGTTACATATACAAACGGCGCAAGAAGAGAAGAACCGACTGTTACAAAGAGTCCCTGGAACTAAATGAAACTGATCATATTTTACGCCCTGTACTATTTTTACAGGGTCATCAATATTGCGATACTTGTATATTGCATAGGTTCATGGTTCGTAAACCCGGGTACCAGGCTTTTCGATTACTGGAGAAAGCTTGGATATTTCCTTGAACCTCTTTTCAGACCGGCAAGGGTATTGTGGGAACTGCTCAGGAAACTGCTCAGAAGGATATTTCCGAACATGGGGTATATTCCTATCGATTTTACTCCGTGGATCACAGTTATCCTCATTGAATTCATTTTCAGGTTCATCCTGCGCATCATCTCTATGTTATAGGAGTTAAGATATGCTTACACCTGATGATATAGAAAAAAAAGAATTTACTAAAGGAGTCAGAGGATACAAAGACACTGAGGTCGATGAATTCCTTGATGAGATCACAGACGAGTTCAGAAGCCTTATAGCAGAGAACCGGAGCTTAAGGGACAGGATGCTCAGATCCAGTTCTGATTCTGATAAAGTGCAAAAGCAGCTTGACAGCGTTCAGGCTGATTATGATGCTCTTTCTGAAGCGTACAAAGAACTTGAAACTCAGTACAGAGAACTTGAAAGCCGTCTGTATACTACCTTGGAATCTGCAAAAACTCTCATGACTGAGATATCAGAATCGGCAGAGAAGAAGGCTGAAATGCTCGTTGAGAATGCAAAGCTTGAAGCAGAAGAGATCGTAAAGACTACAAAGCAGGATCTTGCAAGACTTGAGCAGCAGGAAAAGATGCTCAAAGACAGAGTCATATCAGCGCGCATGCGCTTCCAGTACCTTCTTGAAACAGAGCTCAAGAGCCTCAAGATGCTCGATATAGACGTCCTTGGAGAAAAGGTCAACGATGAGTTTGACGATTTCCTTGAGTCCATAGACGAAGGAGACGAGAAGTAAAGTGTTCATTATCCTTACCTTTATTTCTTTTCTCTTCGACCAGTTTACGAAGTTTCTGGTCTCATCGAATATGGCATACGGAGAGACCATAGATCTTTTCCCGGGCATATTCGATCTGACCTATGTAAGGAACACAGGCGCAGCTTTTGGTATTTTCGAAGGAAAGCAGGTGCTCCTTTCGGTCGTCACCGGCATCATGCTGGTCGTTTTGTCTGTTTATGCCGTAAGTCAGAGAAAGAAGATCCCAAAACTTGAGAGCATATCTCTTGCTCTCATAGTGGGCGGAGGCCTTGGGAACCTTGTCACCAGGATCATTTATTCCTATGTCATAGACTTCTTTAATTTCTACTTTTGGCCCGTTTTCAACGTGGCTGATATATGCATATGCGTAGGTTGCGGACTGCTTGTTCTTTCGGTCATGGTACTTGAACCAAGGAAAAACAAAGCATCTATGCAGTAGATACAAGGAACATGGAAAGAGAATATACATTTACCATAACGGGAGAGTATGCCGGCAACAGAGTTGACAGCGTACTTTCTTTGCTTTTAGAAGACGAATCAAGAAGCTATATCCAAAAACTCATAGGAGACGGAAGAGTACTTGTAGAAGGAAAGTCCGTAAAGAAAAACAGGATACTTGCAGAAGGCGAGAATGTCCATGTTTCTATGCCTGAAACAATCCCTTGTGACGCTGTTCCTGAAGACCTGCCTCTTGACATAGTTTATGAAGACGATCACCTGATCGTAGTGAACAAACCAAAGGGCATGGTAGTACATCCTGCTGCAGGTAATCACACAGGAACTCTTGTCAATGCGCTTTTGTTCCATTGCGGAGCTTTATCAGTCATAAACGGAACAGAAAGACCCGGCATAGTCCACAGGATAGACAAGGATACTTCCGGTCTTCTTGTCTGCGCAAAGTCCGATGAAGCATACAGAGGACTTCAGTCTCAGTTTTCAGAGCACAGCATAACAAGGATATACAGAGCAGTCGTATACTTTGGATTTGATGAAGATAAGGGCGTCGTCGATGCTCCCATAGGAAGAGATCCAAAAAACAGGCTCAGAATGGCTATAACCGAAGACGGTAAGAGAGCTGTCACTCATTGGAAAGTAAGAGAGCGTTTCAACGGTTTTACAGAGATAGAAGCAAGACTTGAAACAGGAAGGACCCATCAGATAAGGGTCCACCTTAGCAGCATAAACCATCCTCTTCTTGGCGATGAAGTATACGGCAAAGTAAAAAGACATCCTTACAAGACGGAAGGGCAGATGCTCCATGCAGGAGTATTAGGGTTTATCCACCCTGTGACAGGCCAGTATATGGAGTTCGTATCAGAACCTCCAAAGGTATATCTTGATACATTAGTCAAATTAAGAAACAGATAGCGGTCTAAACAAGGCCGTTTTTTGATATAATGAACGGCGTATGATAACTACCAGCGAGTTTTGCAAAAAAGAATACGGAGAGAAACTATATAAGCTGTCTCTTTCAAGCGGCTGCACCTGTCCTAACAGGGACGGTCATATTGGATATGGCGGCTGCATTTTTTGCTCAGAAGGCGGAAGCGGTGATTTTGCTGAAAGATATGCGCCTTTATCTGAGCAAATAGAAAATGCTAAGAAAAGAGTTTCATCAAAGTATAAAGGCGATAAGTACATAGCATATTTTCAGTCATTTACAAATACCTACGGTCCCCTTGAAAGATTAAAAGATCTCTATGACGAAGCTGCGGCAAGGGATGATATAGCTGTGATATCTATAGCAACAAGACCTGATTGCCTTCCTGATGATATCATTAACTACTTAGGAAAACTGAACAAAGTAAAACCGCTTTGGGTAGAACTCGGTCTTCAGACTGTAAAAGAAGAGAGCATCGAGTATATCAGAAGGGGATACGAGACAATAGTTTATGACGAAGCTGTAAAGAAACTTAATGATCTTGGCATACATACCATAACTCATGTGATCCTGGGACTTCCCGGCGAAACAAAAGAAGATATGATTGCTACTACAGAGCATGTTGTTAAAGCAGGAAGCAAAGGTATAAAACTCCAGCTCCTCCATGTACTTAAAGGAACGGACCTTGCTGATGACTATAGAAAGGATCTTTTTAAGACTCTTGAGATGGAAAAGTACATAGAAATACTTGCAGACTGTCTTAAACTGCTTCCAAAGGACATGGTAGTCCACAGGATGACTGGAGACGGTCCAAAAAAGATACTCATAGCGCCTCTTTGGAGCGGAGATAAGAAAAGAGTTATGAATGCTATAAATAATAGGATAAGGGAAGAGGGGCTTTAACATGGCTGATTCAAAAGAACAGGCAAGAGAAAGCCTCATAATGATCATTTCAAGAGCCGGTTTTCCTGAAGAGTTCGGAGCAGTCATTGCAGACAGCCTTGGAACAGAGAAACAGATGATCAGGATGGCTTCCTGGATGATACAATATAGACCAAGGACCATGGAGGAGATCGCCGATGAAATGATCTCCATCAAGGAAGAATTCGAAAGATACCGCAAAAAGAAGATGGCGGAGTACTATAATATAAAATACAACAGACTGCTAAATGAAGGTCTGGAAGATGAGGATCTTTAAGGAGGGACCATGGAGATCAAAAAACTGTTTTCTGTATTACTTGTCTTATGCATGATGTTTTCTATCATGCCCACAGTTTCATTTGCTGACAGCAATGAAGATGATCTTGTCTTTAAAAGCGATACTAAAGTTGAAGCTACAGATGAGATAAGAGCAAAGATAGCTTCTTCAATGCCTGAAGTTTTGACAGAGGCAAAAAAGATAGACTCTGCCATGCCCAGCGCGGCTGTGCCCAATGCATACAGCAGTACATATGATGCAGCAGCATATCTCAGAAGCCAAATGGTAAAGAGAAACGGAACTATCACTGTTCCGTGGTCTATGCCCAGCTATAATCAAACTCAAGCAAACCAAGTACTGAATACTATTGTGATTTTAGCTTTCATTCATACCGGAATAGGCAATGAAGGCGACTATCTTCTATGGCATTGGTATTCATGGGATGCAAGCTACTCTTACAGTGGCGGAGTACTCTACTATACCATAAATTTCACATATCATACGACTGCTGCTCAGGAAGCTGCCATGAACACGGAAGTTCCAAAAGTACTTTCATCTCTTGATCTTAACGGTAAGTCTGATTATCAGAAATACAAAGCCATATATAAGTATATAACTGACAACATAAGTTACGATCATGCTAATCTGAATGACCAAAGCTATATGCTCAAGTACACAGCCTATGCAGCCCTGATAAACAAGACAGCAGTTTGCCAGGGTTATTCATCACTTCTTTACAGGATGCTCCTTGAGTCTAATATAGACTGCAGAGTAATAACAGGTTATGCCTATGATAATCCTGATTACGGGCATGCATGGAACATAGTAAAAATAGGGGATCTGTACTATAACGTGGACTCAACTTGGGATGCGGGACGTTACAGCTGGACCTACAGCCTTAGGTGTAATGAGAATTTCCCTAGTCACACAAGAGATGAGCAGTATAACACTGATGAATTCAATGCGGTCTATCCAATGAGTTCTATAGATTATGAGGAGTACATACAATATCCTGTATATATCGATCGATACGGAAATACTATCTTTTACTTCAGTCTTTCAGAAGCATTGGCTTCGTCCTCAAAAGGCGATGATGTATATATGAGAAAGGATAATGAAGGAGAAGGAGTAAAGGTCCCAAGCGTAAGCGATCTATCTGTACATCTTGCTGATCTTACCTTTACAGTGACCCAAGGTTCCATGATCCTTTCTTCAGGTTCTGAAATGACCATAGAGGGTGGGACTATCACAAAAGGAGCAGCGCATTCAGGCGCATTGATAAGCACATCAGGAGATCTTACTCTTACGGATGCAAATATTGAAGGACCTGTCCTTTATTCCGGAGGTTCTATGTATATAGACGGAGGAACTGTAGATTCGATCGCTTTCCCTTCTGACTTTTCAAAGCTTGCCGATGTTTCAAGAACAGAAGATGCATCGGTCGGATCTATCCCATCAGGATATCACTGGGAAAAGAATGGGGATCTTTACTTCCTTAAGAAAGATCACGGCGATGCTGTTACTGTATATAACTACGGCGGAAGAGATGTGACCTATACTGTCAATGGAAAAAAGGTGACTGTAAGCAGCACGGATCCTTGCAAAACTGCATATATTTCAGGAGAAAAGCTTGTGGAACTTGCAGCAGTCAAAAACACTGACGGCACATATACATTTGAGGCGCCAAACCTAAATGACGAAGTAGTCCTGACAGTACTTGGAGATACAAATCTTGACGGAAAGCTTTCTAATGCCGACGCTACAAAACTAAAAGCCTCAGTAAAGGGCATGAGCATTCTTGACAGAGCCCAGAACTTTGCATCTGATGTAAACAGAGATGGAAGGCTATCCAATGCTGACTCTACAAAGCTCAAAGCTGTGATCAAGGGCATGACATCCCTTGACTGGAAAACAAACTAAGATATCTAAACAAAGCAAAAGAGGTTGTCCGGATCCGGACAACCTCTTTTGTGAAATATCTTTCGTTTATTCTATATTCTGTACCTGTTCTCTTATCTTTTCTATCTCGTTTTTAAGAGCCAGAACGCGCTTGGTTATGGATACGTCGTTGCACTTTGAACCGATAGTATTTGATTCTCTGTTCATTTCCTGGACGAGGAAGTCAAGCTTCTTTCCTATGGGCGCTTCGCTGTCCTGAGCGATCTCTCTTAGCTGGCTGCAGTGGCTCTTAAGCCTTGTGATCTCTTCTGTCACGTCGACTTTGTCAGCAAAGACTGCTGCTTCTACCATGATCCTGTCTTCGGGAACTTCTACAGCACCGTTTAAAAGCTCTGCGATCCTTGTTCTTAGTTTTTCATAATATGCTGCCTTGACTTCAGGAGCATATTCTTCTATGAAAGCGGTAGTATCTTCTATGAATTTTCCTCTTTCGAGTATATCTGCCATGAGTTTTTCGCCTTCGATATTTCTCATGTTGTTGAAGTTCTCGCATGCTGTTTCAACAGCAGCGCATATGGTCTTGATATTCTCTTCTTCGTCGTCTTCCGGAGCTACCGTCCTTATTATGTCAGGATTTGATGCAAGCATCTGAAGGCTCACTGTGCCTTTACCTTCGAGCACTTCGTCATTGAGAGTATTAAGAGCCTGAGCATATGCTTTAGCTGCTTCTATATTAAGATGTATGGAACCAGCATCAAAACTGTCATCAAGGACTGTTATGACTACTTCTATTTTCCCTCTGCTTGCATATTTCTTTACTACGGATTTGATACTGTCTTCAGCATAATTAAAGCGTCTTGGAAGCTTTACTGTTATTTCACAGTATCTGTGATTTACGGATTTGACTTCAGCAGAAACGGTCATAGAACCGCAGGTGCATTCACCTCTGCCGAAGCCTGTCATTGATTTGATCATGGAAGTCCCTTTCTTTTTGTGTTACTATATATCGTAAATTTAAAGGGCTGTTTGCAAAATGCCCATATATTCTTTTCAAACAGCCAAAGAATATTTTAACAAAAAGAATCCAGGAAATAAAGACAGAGAATTTTAAGATAAGACCATGGCATATGACGGACTTTTGGCAAGAGCAGTAAAAGAAGAACTTTCTTCGCTGCTCACAGGGTCAAAAATAGAAAAAGTATCCCAGCCTGAGCATGACCAGATAGTCCTGCAGATAAGGACTGTCGAAAAAAGAGTAAAGCTCCTTGCCGATATTTCATCGCAAGGCAGCAGGGTACAGCTTACAGAAAGCAGCTTTGAAAATCCTTCAGAAGCTCCTGTTTTTTGCATGCTCTTAAGAAAGCATATACAGGGCGGAAGGATCACTGCTGTAAGCCAGATCGATATGGAAAGGATAATAGTCCTTCATATCGAAACTGTAAACGAAATGGGCTATTCAGTAAATAAAAAGCTGATTTTCGAGACCATGGGTAAATACAGCAATGTGATACTACTTGACGGAGAGACTGATAAGATAATAGATGCTTTAAAGAGGATCTCCATCGATCAGAACAGGTACAGACAGATACTTCCCGGCATGTCCTATGTGCAGCCTCCTAAAGCGAATCTTTCTAATTCACTTGGATACGGTCCATCTGCAAAGATCGCAGCAGAGATGGGTGCAGACATGGACAGAATTCTTCCCGCTGTCTGGCTCGATGAAAAAGGAAATGCAAAGGATGTCCATGTCGTAGATCTCCCTCAATACAGGGGTGTATATGAGGAAAAGTTCTTTCCTTCCATAGGAGAAGCACTTGACTTCTATTACAAGAACAGATTTGAAACAAACAGAGTATCCCAAAAGTCTGCAAGTCTTTTAAAACAGGTCAATGTTCTTATAGAAAAGCATGAGCTAAAATCATCAAGGCTCCTTGATGAAATAAAAAAGGCTGACGATTCTGATATATACAGGATAAAAGGAGAAGTCCTCAATGCCAATCTTCATCAAGTTGTTCCGGGCGCAAAAAGTGTTGAACTCATAAACTATTACGACGGAGAAAAGATAAAGATAGAACTTGACGAAAGACTGTCTCCTGCAAAAAATGCACAGAGTTATTTCAAGAAGTATTCTAAATTAAAAACATCTAAAAAGGAAAAGCTCGCTCAGCTGGAAGAATGTAAAAAGGAGATAGACTACTTAAACGAAGTCTCAGCAGAAGTAAGCCTTGCAGAGACTTATGCAGAGCTCGATGCCATAAGAGAAGAACTTCACAGCCAGGGATTCATTCGTATAAGCAAGGCTGAAAAGAGGAACAAAAAAGCAAAACCTCAGCCAAGGAAATTCACATTGTCGACAGGACATACTGTCCTTGTGGGAAGATCCAACAGCGAAAATGATCACATCACATTCAAGATGGCTCAGAAGGGCGATATTTGGATGCATACAAAGGATATACACGGATCTCATCTCATACTTCAGATGAACGGAGAAGAACCGAATGAAGCTGATATCTATGAGGCGGCTGCCATTGCTGCGTGGTACAGCAAAGGGAAGGATTCCGATAATGTTCCTGTTGATTATGTCCCTATCAGATATGTGAAGAAACCGGGAGGCGCAAGGCCCGGAATGGTCATTTTTACTAACAACAGGACAGTATGGATCGCTCCTAAAGACCCGCAGGCTGCGGACAACTGACAGGAAGATGGACCTACAACCAGCGATATATTGACATATATTACCATTGTTTATAATATTGATATGAGCGATGCTCATATCCGGCAAAAAATATAAGATCCCGTCACAAAAGCCTTGTCTGCCGGAAGATGAGGCTTTTTAAAATTAATACTTGAAACTTTCCCTTAGGTGGTTGTATACTACAAGGAAATTGGATCGTTTAGGGTGTTCAATCTATGCAGCAAGGAAGACTATTTGTTTTATCCGGACCCTCAGGAGCAGGAAAGGGTACTATCTGCGACAGGATCGTAGAGGATGGAAGCGCGCAGCTTTCCATATCCATGACAACAAGGGCCCCAAGAGGAAAAGAGATACCCGGAGTCAGTTACTATTATGTTTCTGATGAGGAGTTCGATAGGACCATAGAAGAAGGCGGTTTTCTGGAGTATGCCGGTATCTACAGTCACAGATACGGAACTCCGAAGGCTCCTGTTCTTAAAGCTCTTGATGAAGGCAAAGACGTCATTCTTGAAATAGAGATGCAGGGCGCGAAGCAGGTTAAGACAAATTATGAAGACGCTGTCCTCATATTCGTTCTGCCGCCATCCCTTGCAGAACTTAGGAAAAGGCTTGAAAAAAGAAATTCAGACAGTCCGGAACAGATCATCAAGAGGACTGAAGCCACCCTTAGCGAGATACACCGAATAAATGAATATGATTATTATGTCATCAACGGAGAACTTGAAGATGCCGTTACTGTCGTAAAGAACATCATGAAGGCAGTGCACGGAGATGCTGAAGCAAAGAAGGCCATAGGAAAGAACAAGGTCGGAAAAAGGGCTCTCAAGATGATAGAGAAATATGACAAGGAGGCTTTAGATTAATGCTTTTATATCCATCCATCGATCTTTTAAAAGAAAAGGTAGACAGCAGATACACACTTTGCACCATGACAAGTAAAAGGGCAAGGGATCTCATAGACGGCAAGCCGGAACTCATAGTGACAGAAGAAGAGGAAAAGCCTCTTTCCGTAGCCACTATAGAGGCTGCAGAAGACCTTATCTCATACAAAAGAAAGTAAGCAATGAAGGAGACGGACATCCGTCTCTTTTTTTGCAAAAATGCTTGATGATTCATTGTTTTTCACTTGCATTGGTGCGATTCTTAGTGTAATATATTTCCGCTGCTCAAAACTGCGGCGGATTTTTTGTGTGCATTTATGTACGAAATACGGTAGCATTTATGTGTGCAGTTAAAAGAGCAACATCATCAGTCACATCACGGTAAAAACACAAGGTGTCTCATGATCTTGGGATGTGTGTGTTATGCCAGTGCCGTGATGGAAGCAGTTAACCTTAGGAGGTAATTCAAAATGGCAATCATTTCCATGAAAGCTCTTCTTGAAGCAGGCGTACATTTTGGTCACCAGACAAGAAGATGGAACCCGAAGATGGCACCATACATCTTCACAGAGAGAAACGGGATCTACATCATCGACCTTTCCAAGACAGTTTACAAGGTCGACGAAGCATATGATTTCGTAAAGAGCGTAGCTGCAGAAGGCAAGCCGGTACTCTTCGTAGGTACAAAGAAGCAGGCTCAGCAGGCTATCAAAGACGAAGCACTTCGCTGCGACATGTACTATGTAAACGAGAGATGGCTCGGCGGTATGCTCACAAACTACAAAACTATTTCTTCCAGGATCAGAAGACTTGCAGAGATCAACAAGATGGCCGAAGACGGCACATTCGAAAAGCTCTCCAAGAAAGAGACCATCAAGCTCTCTCAGGAAGCTGAAAAGCTGGAAAAGTATCTCGGCGGAATCAAGACTATGCACGGTATGCCGGGCGCACTCGTAGTCGTAGATCCAAAGAAGGAAAAGATCGCTGTAAAGGAAGCTCATACACTTGGTATTCCAGTAGTCGGTATGTGCGATACTAACTGCGATCCTGATGACTGTGATTATGTCATCCCTGCAAACGATGACGCTATCAGAGCAGTCAAGCTCATAGTCGGAAAGATGGCAGACGCTGTTATCGAAGGAAGACAGGGCGAATCCATGGCTGATGCCGAAGAACCGGCAGAAGAAGCTGTAGAAGAAGTTGAAGCAGAAGCAGAAGAAGCTACTGAAGAGTAGTAAGGAGAATAAAAATGGCAGAAGTAACAGCCGCAATGGTTAAAGAACTGCGTGAAACAACAGGCGCAGGAATGATGGACTGCAAGAAGGCCCTCGTAGCATGTGAAGGAAACATGGAGAAGGCTATCGACTACCTCAGAGAGAACGGACTCTCCAAGGCAGCAAAGAAGGCCGGAAGGATCGCTGCAGAAGGTCTTGTAAGACTTGCATTCAATGCTGATGCTACAAAGGCAGCAGCTGTAGAAGTCAACATCGAGACAGACTTCGCTTCCAAGAACCCTGAATTCATAGAGTTCGTAGAAGATCTTGCTCAGATCTCCCTTTCCGATGATGTCAAGTGCGAGAACTGCCTCATGAAGCAGCCGTACAAGGAAGAGGGAACAGTTGCTGATGCTCTTACACAGAAGATCGCAAAGATCGGTGAGAACATGAACATCAGAAGAGTTGCAAAGTGCACAACTCCCGGAGTCAAGTATGTCGGATATCTCCACATGGGCGGAAAGATCGGCGTTATCGTTGGTCTTAAGACAGAAGCTGATGTAACAGAAGTTACAACATGCGGAAAAGACGTTGCAATGCAGGTAGCATCCATGAACCCACAGTTCGTAGATGAGAGCGGAGTAGATCCTGAATACCTTGCACACGAGAAGGAAGTACTCATCGCACAGGCTGCAAAGGAAGCACCTGATAAGCCACAGGCAATCATCGAAAAGATGATCCAGGGAAGACTCAAGAAGCAGCTCAAGGAGACCTGCCTTGTAGACCAGGCATTCGTAAAGGATTCCAACATGACCGTAAAAGAGTATGTTGATTCCGTAGCTAAGGCTATCGGTAAGGACATCCAGGTCGTCGAGATGGTCCGCTATGAAGTTGGCGAAGGTATCGAAAAGAAGCAGGAAAACTTTGCAGAAGAAGTTGCAAAGCAGATGGCTCAGTAAAGATCCAAAGACGTTTAAAGACAGTCCCTATGGGGGCTGTCTTTTTATGTATCCTGCAATATATATGGGTCATATATTCTTTGGTTATACTTTATTTAGTGTCTCGATTAATGTATAATACTCCGAGAGAAAAAGGAGAAATAAGAAAATATGCAAGATATATTTGATGTCATAATCATAGGTTCAGGACCTGCAGGGCTTTCTGCAGCCATTTATGCAGGAAGGGCAAGGATGAACGCTCTTCTTATAGAAAAGGAGACAGTAGGAGGACAGATCACTACAACAGCAGAGATAGAGAATTATCCCGGTTGCCTCGATGAAGAGTCCGGTGTGTCACTTACTGCAAGGATGTCTGACCAGGCAGATAGTTTTGGTGTAAAAAGGGTCTATGATACGGTACTTACTGTAGACCTTGATAAAGAGATAAAAGAAGTTTCCTGTTTTGGTGACGACTACTATGGAAAGACTGTAATCATATGCACGGGCTCCGATAAAAATCACATAGGATGTCCCGGAGAGATGGAGCTTACAGGAGCAGGAGTCACATATTGCGCTACCTGCGATGCAGCATTCTTTGAGGACCTGCCTGTGTATGTAGTAGGCGGAGGAGATGCTGCAGTAGAAGAAGCTATGTATCTTACAAAATTCGTAAGAGACGTTACCATCATACAGAACATGCCTTATCTTACATGCGCAAACTCCATCAAGGAAAAGGCATTTGCAAATCCCAAATTGAAAAAATATATTTACAATTCCATCGTAAAGGAAATAAAGGGCACAGATCAGATAGAAAGCATAGTCATTGAAAACACGCAGACGGGTGTAGTTTCTGAACTCAAACCTGAAGACGGCAGTCCCTTTGGTCTTTTCATATTCATCGGTCTTCATCCTAATACAGAACTTTTTGAAGGTATACTTCCTCTTGAAAGGGGATATATACGCACAGATGATGAGATGAGGACAGCAGTTCCCGGAGTCTTTGCTGCAGGCGACGTAAGGATCAAATCTTTAAGGCAGGTGGTCACTGCCGTTGCTGACGGAGCAATAGCTGCAGTCAATGCGCAAAAGTACATAGAAGGTTCATTTAAGTGGAACTAAGCCCAAAATCATTGGCACACAGCATATACATATGCTAAAATATACATTTGGAAACGGAGGATCTTATGGAATCCAAATACAAAAGAGTAATACTGAAGATCAGCGGAGAAGCTCTGGCAGGTGAAGCCGGTCATGGCATAGATCCAAAGATGACATCCAAGGTGGCAGACGATGTCAGAAAGCTCCTTGAGATGAATGTGCAGGTAGGTATAGTGGTAGGCGGAGGAAACTTCTGGAGAGGAAGGACATCTCCCGATATGAACCAGGCTACAGCAGACTACATGGGAATGCTTGCTACAGTCATCAATGCTTTAGGACTTCAGGAAGCTTTTGAAGCAAAAGGAATAGAAGCCAGAGTCCTTACAGCTCTCGAAATAAAAGCTGTTGCAGAGAGTTATTCAAGAAGAAGAGCTGACTCGCTCCTCAAAAGAGGAATTGTAGTCATATTCGGAGCAGGAACAGGTTCTCCGTACTTTACTACAGATACTGCTGCAGCTCTCAAGGCTGCTGAAATGGAAGCAGATGTTTTGCTTCTTGCAAAGAATGTGGACGGCGTTTATGACTCAGATCCTGCAACAAATCCAAATGCTGTCAAGTTCGATAAGCTTACGCATACTGAGGTGCTTCAGAGGAACCTCAAGGTAATGGATTCTACTGCTGCAAGTCTATGCAGAGATAACAATATAACCATACACGTCTTCGGTCTTAATGAAGTAGACGGCATAGCCCGTGCATGCAGAGGCGAAGAGATAGGAACGATTATTTCTTAGGAGGTCACATATGGCAACCACAAAAGAACAATATGAAGAGAAGATGGCAAAGACCCTTTCAGTACTGAAAGAGGATCTCAATACTGTGAGAGCAGGCCGCGCAAATCCTGCGCTTCTCGATCAGGTCAGTGTTGAGTACTACGGTACACCTACACCCTTAAAGCAGCTTTGCAACATTCAGGTCCCGGATCCAAGGACACTTCTTGTCATTCCTTTCGATCCGAAGTCAGTCGGTACCATTGAAAAGGCAATACAGGCTGCAAACATCGGCATAAATCCAAGCAATGACGGAAAGAACATAAGACTCGTCATCCCGCCTCTTACGGAAGAGCGCAGAAAGGATCTCACAAAGCAGATCAAAAAGATGGGCGAAGAGTCTAAAGTTGCTGTCAGAAATCTTAGAAGAGATGTCAACGAGACCATCAAGAAAGAAGAAAAAGCAGGAGAGCTCACAGAAGACGATGTAAAGAAGGATCTTGAAGAGATCCAGAAGATGACAGACAAGTGCATCAAGGACATCGACGACATCATTGCCAACAAGGGCAAGGAGCTCATGGAGCTATAAGTTTTGCTATCAGATAAAGAAAAAGAATTATTGCCGCAGCACGTTGCCATCATCATGGATGGCAACGGCCGCTGGGCCAAAAAAAGAGGACTTCCCAGAGTTTCAGGACACAGCGAGGGAATGAAGTCCTTGATAGAAATAGTAAGGCATACATCGGATCTGGGTATCAAATACCTTACAGTGTATGCCTTTTCTACAGAGAACTGGAAACGCGCTAAAGATGAGGTTTCCGGTATCTTTAAATTGCTCGTTCTTTATGTAAAGTCCGAGCTTGACGAACTGAACAGAAACAACGTCAAACTCAACTTCCTTGGCGATATTACAGCCATCCCTGAAGAAGCTCAAAAATCTGTACGATATGCCCTTGATTCTACCAAAGATAACACAGGGCTCGTATTTAATATTGCCCTTAATTACGGCGGAAGAGCTGAGATAGTAAGGGCGGTCAACGAAGCTGTAAAGAGGGGAGAAGAAGTAACTGAGGAGTCCTTTGCAAAGCTTCTTTACACAAAGGACATACCGGATCCCGATCTTGTCATCAGGACGAGCGGAGAGTTCAGGATATCCAATTTTCTTACATGGCAATGCGCATATTCAGAATTTGTGGTAACGCCTGTATACTGGCCTGATTTTGATAAAGAAGAATATGAAAGGTGCCTTCTTGAATATGAAAAAAGAGACAGAAGATTTGGGGGAGTAAAAGCATGAAACAAAGAGTTATATCAGCACTGGTGATGCTTCCGCTTCTTTTCTTCGTATACCTTAAGGGAATACCGCTTCTTTGCGTCATATTCGTGCTTTCCGTAATGGCGATGCATGAATTCTATCAGGCATTTACTCATGCAGACATACACGTTGATGAATGGATGGGTTATGTATCTCTCGTTTGTCTGTATATGATCATAGTCTGGGGTGAATTCATCCCGGGCAACGCACAAAAGACTTACGCTCATCTTTTGTGTATGTGGATATCCGGGACCACCGCAGCAGGCCTGCTTGCCGGCCTTGCAAAGAAGGGACTTAAGATCTACGATGGGCTCATCATGATACTCGGCGCTATGTATATAGGGTTCTTTTTTGCACATCTGCCCCTCATAACGAGGATCAACGGATATGACAAAATGGCATGGCTCGTATTCATTGCAGCCAACGGATCTGATATATTTGCGCTTCTTGTGGGTAAAGCAATGGGAAAGCATAGGCTTTGCCCTGAGATATCTCCCAAAAAGACAGTAGAGGGCTCCATAGGAGGGGTCATAGGAGCATCGCTCCTTGCTCTTGTATTCGGCTTTTTCGTATATAGAGACATTATGATACATTGCTTTATCATGGGTGTTTTCGGAGCTGCATTCTCACAGTTCGGAGATCTCATAGCATCCATGTTCAAAAGAAAGATGGGTATAAAGGATTACAGCAACCTTATCCCGGGTCACGGAGGAGTGCTTGACAGGGCAGACAGCGTACTTCTGACTGCTCCATTTATCTATTACTATATTCTGGTGGTATTAAGGCCTTGAAAAGATTATCTATACTTGGGTCTACAGGTTCCATAGGAACTCAGACACTCGACATAGTCAGAAAGCACAGTGATGAGTTTCAAATAGAAGCTCTTACTTGCGGTCACAATATATCTTTGTTTAGGGAGCAATTAAAAGAATTTGCTCCGTCTTTTGCTGTCTGCGCCGATGAAAAGGACATGGAGATCCTTTCTAAAGAATTCCCATCAATAGATTTTTCATACGGAATCAATGGTATCTGCACTGCAGCTTCACAAACAAGAGCTGAAATGGTAGTGAACTCTCTCCTTGGAATGATGGGTATAAGGCCTACGCTTGAAGCCATAAATGCGGGCAAGGACATAGCCTTTGCAAACAAGGAGACTCTTGTTGCAGGCGGAGATCTCATCATGGATGCTGTCAAGGAAAAAGGCATTGCATTCCTTCCTGTAGATTCAGAGCATTCAGCAATTTTTCAATGTCTTCAGGGAGCAGGAGGAAACAAGCTTAAAAAGATACTCCTTACTGCATCAGGAGGACCCTTTAGAGGCTATACGAAGGAGCAGCTACAGTCTGTAACAAAGGCTCAGGCACTAAAGCATCCAAACTGGTCCATGGGAGCAAAGATCACCATCGATTCAGCGACAATGATGAACAAGGGTCTTGAGATAATAGAGGCCTGCAGGTTATTTGATGTCCCTGCAAAGGATATACAAGTTGTAGTACATCCTGAAAGCGCCATCCACAGCGCCATAGAATTTGAAGACGGATCCATCATAGCTCAAATAGGAAGAGCTGATATGAGGATACCCATCGGATATGCTCTAAGCTATCCAAGAAGGCTATCAAACATAGGAGAAAGTCTCGATCTCTTTGAGCTTTCATCAATGCATTTTGAAAAAGCAGACCCGGACACCTTCAAATGCCTTGGACTTGCAATGAAGGCAATAGAAGCAGGCGGGTCATATACCATAGTGCTGAATGCTGCAAATGAAGAAGCAGTTGCTGCATTCCTTAATGATAAAATAAGCTTTGTTCAAATAGGCGATGCCGTTGAAGAAGCTTTGAATAGACATAAAAAAAAGGATATAAAGTGCGTCGATGACATATTCGAAGTAGAAAAGTCATCAAGAAAAGACGTATTAGAATACATTGGGGGTATAAGTAAATGAACTGGACACAAGTTTTGGGTATCGCAATAGGGATCATAGGATTCCTTTTGCTGATAACCGTACATGAGGGAGGACACTGCATCGTCTCAAAACTCCTTGGCGTCAGAGTCAACGAGTTTGCAGTCGGCATGGGTCCTGTGATCACGCAAAAAGAAAAGAACGGCACTATGTATTCCTTAAGAGCCATTCCTGTAGGCGGATATTGCGCTCTTGAAGGAGAATTCGGTGATGATATGACCGATGAAGAAATAGAAAATTTCGTAGATACAGATCCAAAGGCTTTTGTTAATCAGCCCTATTGGAAGCAATTTTTCATTCTTTGCGCAGGATCTTTTGTCAATTTCGTAGTAGGTTTTTTGATCATACTCATAGCATATACTGTAGTTGCCGGTGGCCAGGTAGGTTTCGGTCGCATTCTTCAGGTCTCATGGCAGGATTGCTTTACTATGATAAAGGACATTTTTGCCTTCCTCGGAGGCATCTTTACAGGAAAGAGTTCTGTCGATGATGTGAGCGGAGTAATAGGTATAGTTGCAGTAGTTGCAGATTCAGCAAGTTACGGGCTCATAAACGTTGTTTACCTAGTAGGCATCATCTCAGTAAATCTTGCTATCATGAACATGCTTCCTATCCCCGGACTTGACGGAGGCAGGATATTCGTATCCATCATAAAGATCATCTCAGGCGGAAGGTTATCACAGAAAGCAGAGAATGTCATAAACGGCATAGGAATGGCGCTGATCTTTGCTCTTATAATCTTCATAGCCATCAAGGATGTTATAAAGCTGGTATAGGAAATAGATATGACTAAACAGGTAAAGGTAGGAAACATACTCATAGGAGGAGGCGCTCCTGTATCCATACAGTCCATGACGAATACGGATACAAGAGACGTTTTTGCTACTCTTAAACAAATCGATGCTCTGCAGGAAGCCGGATGCCAGATAGTAAGACTTGCTATACCTGATAAGGAAGCTGCAGAAGCATTTGCACAGATCAAACGATCTGCAACCCTTCCTCTGGTAGCAGATATCCATTTTTCTTCTGATCTTGCTATCAGAGTAATGGACGGTGGCGCAGATAAAGTCAGAATAAACCCGGGTAACATAGGCTCTCCTGACAGAGTAGCAGCAGTACTTTCAAAAGCAAAGGAATGCGGCATCCCCATAAGGATAGGCGTAAACTCTGGCAGCGTAGAAGAAAGGCTCCTTGAAAAATACGGCGGAGTAACAGCGGATGCGCTTGTGGAGTCTGCTCTTGATGCTGTCGAATATGCAAAGAGCTTTGGATTTGACGACCTTGTCGTATCCATCAAGTCATCTGATATAAAGATGAATTATGATGCATATACCAAGTTCTCGAAACTTTCTGATGTTCCTCTTCATGTAGGACTAACAGAGGCTGGCATAGGAGAAGATGCAAGAAGAAAATCTGCTATAGGCATAGGCTCACTTCTTCTTGCAGGCGTTGGCGATACCATCAGAGTATCTCTGACAGGAGATCCGGTCCAGGAAGTCATTCTTGCAAAGAAAATATTAAGCGACATCGGGATGAAAAGGAGCGGGATAAATTTCGTATCCTGTCCTACCTGCGGCAGGACCCAAGTAGACCTTCCTTCAATTGCTGAGAATGTAAAAGCAAAACTTGAAGTGTATGGCAGAAGGCTCGAAAAAGCAGGAAAGCATCTTACTGTTTCCGTCATGGGATGTCCTGTCAACGGCCCTGGAGAAGCAAGAGAAGCAGACCTTGGGGTCGCCTGCGGCAAGGGCGTCGGTCTCATCATAAAAAAGGGCGAAGTCATATGCAAAGTCGAAGAAAAGGACATATGCAGTACCCTTATTCATGAACTTGAAAAGATGATATAGATATATATGCAGCAGAGGAAAAGATAATGGAAGAAAAGATGACAGTTGAAGAGATCATCAGGATAGCAAAAGAAGAATGCGGATTCGACGAAGTCAACATCCTTGATCCTCAGACCTTCGTTCAAAGCCAGATGGTCAGAGATACATGCAAAACGAATAAATGTGGAGCATACGGAAAGAATTGGGGATGCCCTCCTCATTCAACACCGGAAGAAGACAATGCAAAGCTTACTGCTTATGCACACGGCCTCATACTTCAATGCATAGGAAGGTCCGAAAAGAGGATAGACAGGAAGATGTATTTCGAAACAGGTCAAAGGATGGCAGACGGCATTAGAAAGCTCAAGGACATCCTTGTTAAAGCATATCCTGACTGTCTTGCTTTAGGTGCAGGCGGATGCATGATATGCAAGGAATGCGCAAGGCCTGAGCCCTGCAGGTTCCCTGACAAGAGGATAGAAGCCCTCGAAGGCTACGGTATATTCATCACTCAGCTTTGCAGAGACAATAACGTGCTCTACTACTACGGAGAGGGCACCATAGCATACAACGGAGCGATACTCTGGTAAATGGAATATGAGATAGTTGCGACCTCCACCTTTGGTGTGGAGGCTGTTTTAAAAAAGGAAATAAAAGCTCTGGGACTTAAGATCACCGATTCGAGAAACGGAAGGATCACATTTCTTGGAGACGAAAGAGACCTTGTGAGAGCCAACCTTTGGCTCAGGACAGCAGACAGGGTCTATCTTAAGCTTTCAGAATTCAAGGCTGTATCCTTTGAAGAACTCTTTCAGGCTGCAAAAAAGATAGAATGGGAGAGATTCATTCCGGAGGATGCGAACTTTACAGTCATAGGTACATCTGCAAGAAGCATACTTCACAGCGTCCCTGCATGCCAATCCATAATCGAGAAGGCTCTCATCACAAGGCTTTCAGAAGTTTACAAAAAGGATTGGTTCGAGAAAAAAGGGGATAGATATACTGTAAGGTTCAGCTTCCAAAATGATGAATGCCTTATAGCTCTTGACAGCTCGGGAGAAGCTCTTCACAAAAGAGGATACAGAGTCAAGGATGTAGCAGCTCCAATAAAGGAGACAATGGCATCTGCACTTGTGCAGCTTTCATATTTTGAAAGAAGCAATGTGCTTCTTGATCCTATGTGCGGAAGCGGTACCATAGCAATAGAAGCAGCCATGCTTGCTAAAAATGTCGCTCCGGGTCTTGGAAGATCCTTTGTTGCTGAGAATTGGTCCTATATACCAAAAGAGATATGGAAAGAAGAAAGAAAGCTTGCTTTTGATTCCATAAAATACAGGGACGATGTAAATATATATGCCTCTGATATAGATCAAAGGACAGTAGACTTTGCAAGAGAGAATGCTATAGAAGCAGGAGTAGATGACGTAATAAAGTTTTCTGTAAAGGATATCGCAGATCTTCGCATATTCAAACTTGAAGGAATACAAGGCATTGACGGCAGCATAAGACCCGGGTCCGTCGTGACTAACCCTCCTTACGGACAGCGCATAGGAGAGCAAAAAGCGATCGAAAGCATATATGATGCTCTGAAAGCAATTAGGAAAGGAAATCCATCCTGGGAAATAAACCTCATCACTCCCGATAAAAGCTTCGAAAAAAAGTTCGGAAGACCTGCTGACAAGAGAAGAAAGCTGTATAACGGAAATATCGAAAGCTGCTACTTCCAATATTTCGGAAAGGAAAAGAAATGATGACTGAAGATCTAAAGGAGACAAAGGATGCAGGGCTTCTTAATGAGGAAGCAGATAAAGAAGCAGAGCAAGAGCAGCTTAAAAAGACTCAAAAAAAGAGGCTATCATATCTTCATAAAAAGTTTCAAAACGATGAGATAACTGATGAAGAAAGAGCTCAGGACCTCTTCAGACGCTAGAATATGTGCAAATTGCATTTTATGCTTGCAAATTTTGTGAATAGTGTTATCATATCAATGTACGTTATTTCTTGAGTGACCCAAATGGGTCACTCTTCTTTTTGACTATCATGGCGAAGAAAAAAATACAGGATCACATTTCCGAATGGATGGGACCCTTTGGGGAAGAGAATGGCTATGAGCTATCAAGGACTGAATTCGTAAAAGAAGGTCAGACCTGGTACCTAAGAGTCTATGTAGACAGGCTTGAAAACGGCGTCTACGGATATATGTCTTCAGACGACTGCGAAAAGATATCAAGATATCTTTCTGCAAAGCTGGATGAAGAAGACCCCATAAAGCAGAACTACTATCTTGAAGTAAGTTCTCCCGGAATGGACAGGCCGCTCATTTCAGAAAAAGACTATGAGCGCTTCAAAGGAGAAGTCATAGAAGTAAAACTCTATGAAGCAGTAGAAGGGAAAAAAGAGTACACAGGAGTACTCAAAGGCCTTGAAGACGGAAACGTGACCATGATCCTTGATAATGAAAAGGAACTGGTCTTTCCAAGAGATAAGGCATCAAAAGTCAATTTAGCAGTTATTTTTTGATCAGTTATAAATACTTAAGTATTCATAGATATATAAAGGAGAATATGAAATGAACATTGAGTTTCTCGAAGCAATAGCAGATCTTGAAAGAGAAAAGCATATGCCAAAGGATATGCTCATAGAAGCTATTGAGTCAGCTCTTGTATCCGCATACAAAAAGAACTACGGAACTTCACAGAACGTAAGAGTCAGCATCGACAGAGAATCAGGAGATATCAACATCTACATGAGAAAGGATGTAGTTGAAGAGGTCGAAGATGAATTCTCACAGACTTCCATAGAAGAAGCTCAGGAGATAGATCCTGAATATGAAGTCGGAGATATCATCGAGTACCAGGTAACTCCGCAGGATTTTGGACGTATCGCTGCTCAGACAGCAAAGCAGGTCGTCGTACAGCGCATAAGAGAAGCTGAGCGCGGAATGATCTATGACGATTATGTAGGAAGGACAGGAGAGGTCGTCACAGGAGTCGTACAGAGGATCTCAAACAATACAGTATTCATCAACATGGGAAAGGCAGAAGGAATCCTTTCAGCCAACGAACAGATCCCCGGAGAAAGATACAGAGTCAACCAGAGACTAAAGGTCTATGTAATGGACGTAAAGCGTACAACAAAAGGACCTCAGGTATTCCTTTCAAGGAGCCATCCGGGACTTGTAAAGAGACTCTTCGAACTGGAAGTTCCTGAACTTCAGGAAGGCGTAATAGAGATAAAGAACGTTGCAAGAGAAGCAGGTTCAAGGTCAAAGATAGCAGTTTGCACCTACGATGAAAACATAGATCCTATCGGATCTTGCGTAGGACCAAGAGGCCAGAGAGTTCAGGCTGTCGTAGACGAGCTTGGCGGAGAAAAGATAGATATCATCAACTATTCTGAAGACCCCGGCAAGATGATCAGCGCAGCTCTTTCTCCATCAAAGGTAGAGATGGTACTCATCAACGAAGAAGAGAATTCTGCTTCAGTAGTAGTACCTGATTATCAGCTCTCACTTGCAATAGGAAAAGAAGGACAGAACGTAAGACTTGCAGCAAGACTTTGCGGTTGGAAGATAGACATAACATCCCACAGCGCATGGGAAGCAAGTGAAAAGGCAGCCAAGGAAACAGAAGCTGAAAAGACAGTTTCAGAGGATGTAGAAGAAGTCGAGATCAGCGCATCCGATGTAAAGAAGATGAAGAAGGATGAACTTCTCTTTACTGCACAGCAGCTCGGACTTGAGATCCCTGAAAAAGCAACTGTAGCAGTTCTGAAGGATCTGATCCTTGCTGAAATGGAATAAATGAGACCACAAAGAAAATGTGTCGGATGCGGCAAAAGCTTCGACAAAGATACTTTGCACAGAATAGTGGCCGTTGACGGTGAACCTTACCTTGATACGGATCAAAAAATCCCCGGCAGAGGTTGCTATCTTTGCAAAAATACAAAATGCCTTGAACTGGCCATAAAGAAAAAGGCAGTCTCAAGGGCACTTAAACAAGAAATATCAAATGAGGCACTCGGGAGGTGTTTTAATGACAGATAATGAAACAAAAATCGTAAAAGCAGAAAAGAAAGAGGGTTCCGGTCAGGATACCAGAGCTTCAAAAGTTGAGATCAAGCAGGTGGATATAGCCATACTGCAGGCTCAAAAAGAAAAGGCTGCAAAGGAAAAAGCTTTAAAAGCAGCAAAGCAAGCTCAAAAAAAGACTCAGACAACTGAACCTGCGGCAGCGGCAAAAAAGACACCTGCCGGTGTTGCTATGCCCAAAAAAGCAGCTCCTGTAGGAAAAGCAATGCCAAAAGGTACCGCTGTAGGAAAGGCTATGCCAAAGAGCGCCGTTCCGCAGAAGAAAGCAGACACTCCTCAGCCGGAGACTGAAAACATCGAATCGAAAGCTCCCGTAGTCGAAGATGTAAAAACTCAGCCCTCAGCAGAAGTACAGCCTGCTGCAGAAGAAAAGCACGTAAAGATAAAGATCGTCAAAAAGGCAGAGGAAGAGAAGAAGGAAGAGCAAAAGACTGAAGAAGTCAAGGTTCCTGAAACTGAAGCAAAAGCTGCAAAGAAGGCCGATGCAAAGAAGGAAGAAAAGCCTGCTCCCAAGAAATCTTCTAAGAAAGCTGAAAAGAAAGAAGCTGCTCCTAAGGAAGAAAAGAAGGCTGAAGCTCCAAAAGAGGAGCCAAAAGCTGAAAAGAAAGAAAAACCCGAGCAGCCTGCAGTCAATGTTGAAGAGTTTGTTCCTTCAATAAAGATCAAAGTCAAGAGGACCGCAGCTCAGGAAGCCGAAGAAGAAGCTAAGAGAAAGGCTGCAGCCGAAGAAGCAAGAAAACTTGCTAAAGCAAAGAAAAAAGAAAAGCAAGAGCAAGAGAGCAGAAAGCCTAAGGAATATGTGGGCAAAAAGAAGGACAGTAGCAGTCCTTCCGCTCCAAGAGCAAAGAATGTTCCCGGAACTGCAAAGGGCGATAAAGTCGTTGCATATACAGCCCCTTCAGGCGGAAGCCAGAACGGCGGGAAAGCAAAAGACAGAAACGACAAGAAAAAGAAGAACATCGACAGAGATAAATTCGGAAGCAAGTTCAACGAAGCTCCTGCAGATCTTTCAAGAAAGAGCAAGAACAAGCACAGCAAATACAAGGAGACCAAGGTAGAGGAAGTCGAAGTAGTTTCCGAAGAAGTAAAGGAAGCAATGGAGACAGGCGGCGTTGTCATCAACGTTCCTATCACTCTTGCAGGTTTCTGTGAACAGGTTGAAAAGCCCACATCAGCAGCCATCATGGCCCTTATGAAGATGGGTATCATGGCAAATATCAACCAGAACCTTGACGAAGAGACAGCCATACTCCTCGGTATGGAACTTGGAGTGACAGTTGCTGTAAAGAAAGTCGAAGAAGTTGAAGAGGAAGAAGGCATCGACCGCTCCGAAGACAGAGAAGCAGACCTCGTTCCGAGAGCTCCTGTCATCACAGTCATGGGTCATGTCGACCATGGTAAGACATCGATCCTCGATGCTATAAGAAAGACAAATGTTACAGCAGGCGAAGCCGGCGGTATCACTCAGGCTATAGGTGCATCAGAAGTAGTACACAACGGAAAGAGGATAGTATTCCTCGATACTCCGGGTCACGAAGCATTTACAGCCATGCGTGCAAGAGGAGCTCACATCACCGATATAGCAGTCCTCGTAGTTGCGGCAGATGACTCTGTAAAGCCGCAGACCATCGAGTCTATCAGCCATGCAAAAGCAGCCGGAGTTCCTATCATCGTAGCTATAAACAAGATAGATAAGCCGGGCGCAAACCTTGACCTTGTTAAAAAAGACCTTGCAGATAACGGAGTACTCGTAGAAGAGTGGGGCGGCAACGTCATTTCCGTTCCTGTATCTGCAAAGACAGGACAAAACATAGATCAGCTCCTTGAGATGATACTCCTTCAGGCAGAGATGATGGAACTCAAAGCCAACCCGGGCAGGATGGCTCAGGGTACAGTCATCGAAGCAAGGCTCGACAAGAACTTAGGACCTGTTGCAACACTTCTCGTTACCAACGGTACTCTTCATGCAGGTTCTGCAGTAGTTGCAGGTACAGCATGCGGAAGAGTCCGTACCATGAAGAACGACAAGGGCGCAGCTCTTAAAAAAGCAGGCCCTGCTACAGCTGTCGAGATCACAGGTCTTACAGAAGTACCTGAATCCGGCGACGAATTCTTCATGGTAAGGGACGACAAGACTGCAAGAGAGATAGCTGCAAGAAGAGCTGAGAAGCTCCGTGCAGACCTTATGGCTAAATCATCTGCCATATCCCTTGAGAAACTCTTCAGCCAGATCGAAGAAGGTGAGATCAAGGACCTCAACCTCATCATCAAGGCTGATGTACAAGGATCTGTTGAAGCTCTTCAGTCCTCTCTTGAAAAACTCAAGAACGAGAACGTCAGAGTCAACATCATCCATACAGGCGTAGGTACAGTCACCGAAGGCGATGTAATGCTCGCAGGTACTTCTAATGCACTCATTATAGGATTCAACGTAAGACCGAGTTCTGCAGTACAATCACAGGCAGACAGAGACGGAGTTGAGATCCGCTGCTATAGGATCATTTATGAAGTTATAGACGATATCGAAGCCGCTATGAAGGGTATGCTCAATCCTGTATTCAAGGAAGTCATACTCGGAAAAGCAGAAGTCAGAAATACATTCAAAGTTCCTAATGTGGGCATCATAGCAGGATGCTACGTACAGGAAGGTAAGATGACAAGGAATGCAAAATTAAGACTTGTCAGAGACGGCATCGTCATCCACGAAGGTGTAGTTTCATCTCTTAAGAGGTTTAAAGACGATGCAAGAGAAGTCCTTACAGGATTTGAATGCGGACTTGGCATTGAGAATTACAACGATATCAAGGAAGGCGACATCATAGAAGCCTTCGAGATGCAAGAGGTTGAAAGAGATTAATGGGAAAGAAACACAGACCGCAGATGCTCGGAGAAGAGATCAAGAAAGTTATCTCTGAACTCCTGCTTCTTGGAAAACTGAAGGACCCCGTTTTTTCAAACATGATCTCTGTCAGCGGTGTAGACGTATCCGGTGACGGCAGTTATGCTACCGTTTACGTCACAGCCCTGTCCTTTGATCCAAAGGTCGGTATAGACGAGTTCATGAAAAAAGACATACTCGCTGCATTTGAAAGATGCAAGGGATATATACGCTCTGAAGTTGCAAGGAATATCAAGCTTCGCTATGCTCCTGAGCTCATATTCAAGTTCGATAACAGCTTTGAATACGGAGCGAAGATGGATGCTCTCATAGACAGTCTTGATATAAAACCGGCTGATCCGGAGGATGAAGATGAACTCTAAATGGGATGACATAGTACGCTGCATAAACGAAGCTCAGCGCATACTTATTTTTACCCATGCAAATATGGACGGAGATGCCATGGGATCATCCCAGGCTCTTTGTCATGTTCTTCGTCATATGGGAAAGGAATGCTATATACTTCTTGAGGATGATATCCCGAAGTATTTAGACGTACTTCATGAGCACGATGATTTCTATGTATCAAAGGCTCCCTGGAAAGCAGATCTTGCTGCTGCCGTAGATTGCGGCGACGAAAGCAGGATAGAAAAAAGACTGGATGCCTACAGAGATGCAAAACTCAGGATATGTGTAGATCATCATATACCGAAAGAAGATTTTGCAGACTACTCTGTTGTAGAACCTGAAGCCGCAGCTTCAGGAATACTCATCTACGAACTCATCAAAGCCTTAGGAGCAGAGATAGACAAACACATTGCAGAGGATCTTTATGCAGCCATATCGACAGATACGGGCAGTTTTATGTATCACAATACTGATGCAAGGACCCACATCGTAGCTGCCGATCTATATTCCTACGGAATAGATCACGTAAAGATATGCAATGCCATATATGCAACATTTCCTCTTGCTCAGCTCAGGATAGAAGGAAGGTCCCTTGAGAACCTTCAGATCTTTGCAGACGGCAAGGCTGTCATCTCATATATCACTCAGGATGAGATCAAGGGTTTCAGCGGTACCTATGAATATGCAGATACCTGTATAGACAGGCTCCGCACCATAGAAGGTGTCGAAGTTGCATGCATGATAAAGGAAAATGAAGAGGGCGCATACAAGGTGAGCCTTCGCAGCAAGAATTATGCAGATGTCAATGCAGTGGCAGTCATCTTTGGAGGCGGCGGTCACAAGATGGCATCAGGATGCACTCTTAGATGCGACCTTCAAACAGCTATAGAGAATCTAAAAGTAGAGATAGAAAAAGTTATCTGAATTGAACGGAATACTTGTAATAGACAAAGATATGGACTATACCTCCCACGATGTAGTAGCCATCGTTAAAGGCGTAGTCAAAGAAAAACACCTGGGACATACGGGCACTCTCGATCCGAATGCTACGGGTGTTTTGCCTATTTGTCTTGGGAGCTGCACAAGGCTCATAGAGTATATGGACAGCGCTCCCAAAAAATATGTCGCAAGCGCGAAACTTGGCATAACTACCGATACTCAGGATATTTGGGGAAGCGTCATAAAAGAAACTCCGTATACAGGAGTGAAAGAAGAGGAACTTCTTAAAGTAATTTCCTCATTTATAGGGGATATAGAGCAAAAGCCTCCCATCTATTCTGCTGTAAGAGTAAAGGGCAGGCATCTATATTCTTACGCTCACAGCGGAGAAACTGTAGACATTCCCGTAAAAAATGTTACAGTATATGGTATAGAGCTTCTTTCCTTTGACGAGGATAAAGGAGAGTTCTCCATCGAAGTCACCTGCGGCAGAGGGACCTATGTCAGGACCATATGCCATGACATAGGAGAAAAACTGGGCCCCGGAGCATGTCTAACAGCTCTCAGAAGGACTTCTGCCTGCGGTTTTGATGAAGATGATGCGATCACCTTGGATGAGCTTAAAAAACTCTCACAAGAGGAGATCTCAGCCCTCATACATCCTGCTGCAAATGCTGTGGCTCATATGAACAGGGTGGATGTGGATGAAGAACAAAGAAAGGATCTTTCAAACGGCAAGCATCTAAAGGTACATCAAGGCCAAATGTCCTTTGATGAACCTGTCTGCGTCTTTTCAGGCGGAGAACTTTGCGGTATAGGAATTTGGGACAATCAAAACAGGATAAAGCCAATAAAGGTATTTGTAAGATGATAGTATTAAACAGCATAGAAAAGATCAACATACCGACCATAGTAGCCCTTGGTAATTTCGACAGCATGCACCTTGGACATCAAAGGCTCATTGCAGGCGCTGTTCAGCTTGCAAGGGAGCATCATTATCTGTCTGTAGTCTTTACCTTCGATCAGCTTCCTGCCAATGTCATTGCAGAAAAGACCGTAATAAAGAATGTGCTTACTGACGAAGAAAAGTTCGAAGAGATAAAAAATCTCGGAGTAGATGTGGTGATCAATGCTCACTTCGACAAAAACATGCAGGGCATGAGTCCAAAGGACTTCGCATTCAATGTACTCAAAGAGACTCTTAATTGTAAATGCGCTGTTTGCGGATTTAATTACAGCTTTGGATATATGGGCCACGGAAATCCTGAGATCCTTGAAAAACTGGGCGATGAAGCAGGATTTAAGACCCTTGTCATGGATGAGTTCAAGATCGACGGAAGGACAGTCTCAAGCAGCCATGTAAGAGACCTCCTTGCTGCCGGAAAAGTAAACGATTATCTTAAATTCACAGGCAGGAGATATACCATAGAAGGCAAGGTCATCGAAGGAAATCATCTTGGCACAAGAATGGGATATCCGACAGTGAATCTGAGTTTGAATGATGAGATGTGCCTTCCTGTGAACGGTGTCTATGTCACATTCATATATATCGAAGGAAAAAGGTACTACGGCGTCACGAATGTCGGCAACAAACCGACCGTGGGGACCTACGAAAAGAATGCTGAAACATATATCTTCGGATATTCCGGCGATGAACTTTACGGAAAGGATATAAAGGTCGAATTTATAGCATTCAGAAGGCCTGAACAGAAATTCGAGACCATTGAAGACCTGGAAAAGCAGATCGCAAAGGACTGCCAAGATGCATCCATGTATCTGAAGGCATACGGTCTTTAGAATGTGATGGTTTAAAAGCATAAATGACTAATGAGCTCTTTCAAAATGAAAGGGCTTTTTTATTGCAGGAACCGTGGATAATACCATAATATGTCAAATATATTGACTGTTTATTGCTAAATGCTTAAAATACATATTTGGGTACAGTTTAAATCAATGCATCGTACCCGTAAGTTATAGGAGGTTATATAATGAAAAAAGTATTAGCAGTTATTCTTGCACTCGTTATGGTGCTTGGATTTGCAGCATGCGGAAAGCCAAAGGAAGCTGAGGCTGACAAGGATTATGTCATCCGTATCTATTCCAACTCCAACTCCACAGAGCGTGTAACATGGTTCGTTGACTATGCAAAGAAAGCAGGATTCAATATCTCCATCGATGACAACTCAGTTATTTCCGGAGATACAGCAGCTGTTCAGGCCGCTAACGAGAAGAAGGACGGAGATATACTCTTCGGACTCAATGAGACTCGTTGGGGACAGGTCATCAACGGAACATACGAGAATCTGAAACTTGCTGACTGGACACCTACATGGGCTGACAAAGTCGGAGATTTCAAGTATGACGGAAAGGCATACGGACTCGTAATACAGAACATACTCATGCTCTACAGAACAGATGAGTACGGAACAAACGGACAGGAACTCCACTTCAAGCACTGGGCAGACATCGTTGACTGCGGTTACAAGTGGTACAGACAGGGCAAGGTAGGCGGAACAACTAACGCCAACATCAACAACTCCATGCTCTATGCATTCACAGATCCTACATCCCCTGCAGGCGGAATCTCCGTTGAAGGTTGGAAGACACTTTGGAAGTATTGCGCAAACGGCTACTTCACAGGTGATTCCTATGGATTCGATCCTCTCAACAAGGGCGACGTACAGGTCTCCACATTCTACTCCAGCTCCCTTTACGGAAAGCTTGACGAGGCAGATAAGAACTCTGAGCATCCTCTGACAAACGACACATGGAAGCTCGTTGACATCGAAGACGGTACATACTACATTGCTGAGTACCTCGGAATCCTCGAAAAGGAAGGCCGTACAGAAGCTCAGACAGCACAGGTAAAGGCATTCGCAGAATGGTTCGGCAGCGCTGACGTTCAGGCTGCATGGGCAGAACAGTTCGACAGCTATCCTTGCAACACAGAAGCTGCTGCAAAGGTATATCCTGAGACACCTGTCATCTACACCATCAAGAACTTCGCACTCAACAAAGTCGAAGGAACAGACATGAACTATGCTGAGTATGTTGGTGCACACTCTGCAGAGTGGACAAACATCATGACAAATCTTGGATTCTACTGGGCAGACCAGAAGGATGCTCCTGCAGAACCAAACTGGGATACTCTTGATTGGGCAACACTCACACAGAAGAAATAATAGTTTTTAACTCCATATGGCGAGCCATTTTTTGGCTCGCCATTTTTTTGAAAGGTCACGCATCATGATCAAATTAAACAATATCGTAGTCAAATTTGATGATTTTACAGCACTTCATGACATAAATGTATATGTCAAAGAAGGTGAGTTCTTTACTTTCCTCGGACCTTCAGGCTGCGGCAAGACTACGACTTTAAGAACTATAACCGGCTTTATCAAACCTGCATCCGGGACCGTTTTCATGGATGATAAAGACATTACCAATGTTCCTATCGAGAAAAGAAATATCGGTATTGTTTTTCAGAGCTATGCATTGTTCCCGACCATGACCGTATATGACAATATCGCATTCGGTCTTAAGATAAAGAAGCTCAGCAAAGCTGAGATAGATGAAAAGGTAAGAGATATTGCAAAGAAGGTAGACCTCAGCGATGAGCAGCTTGCAAAGGCTGTTGCGCAGCTTTCCGGCGGACAGCAGCAAAGAGTCGCCATAGCAAGAGCGCTTGTAACTAATCCAAGCGTTATCTGCCTTGACGAGCCTCTTTCAAACCTTGATGCTAAACTCAGGGTCCAGCTCAGAAACGAGCTCAAAAAGATGCAAAAGGACTTTGGTATCACATCTATTTATGTTACGCACGACCAGGAAGAAGCTCTTACACTTTCAGACAGGATCGCTGTATTCAACAACGGCTGCATAGAGCAGATAGGTACTCCAAACGAGATCTACAACCATTCCGCTACAGAGTTCGTCTGCAACTTCATAGGAGACATAAACAGACTTGAAGACGGAATAGTTCAGGAGCTTATAAATAAAGGCGTCGATATCGATCCAAAAGCCCATCACTATATCAGGCTCGAAAGACTTCACGTCAATAAACCTGAAGATGACAAGCACTTCTATTTCGACGGAATAGTAACTTCATCAGAGTATTACGGACTGTATATAAAGTATACGGTTCAGGCCTTTGGTCAGACATTGAGAGTCATAGAGAAAAACGACGGAACTACACCATTCGTAGAAGGGGAGAGCATCAGAGTTTCCTTTAACCCGGCAAACATCATGAGCTATGAGGTAAAGGAGGCATAGTATGCTTAAAGAAAAGCGTTTCGACAGCATATTCATATTCAGGAGTCTGATGCTGGTATTCTTTGCTTATCTTTTCCTTGGATTTATGGTAGTTCCCTGCTGGAACACACTTACCAGCATATTCAGAGAAAAGACCGCATCGGGAGATCCGGATCCTTTTGCTGTCATCAGATTCTTCCTTGCAGGTAACATGAAGAACTATGTGTGGAACTCCCTAAGGCTTGCAGTGGTCCTCGTTATCACAGTAAACCTCGTAGGTATATCCATAGTGCTTCTGACTGAGTATTTCGATATCAAGGGTGCTAAGATCCTGAGAATGGGCTATATGACCACCATGATCTATTCAGGTGTTGCCCTTGTTACAGGATACATGTTCCTTTATGCCAATGACGGAATACTGACGCCTCTTCTTACCAATGCTTTCCCGGGGCTATCGAAGACCTGGTTCACCGGTTACGGAGCTGTAGTCTTTACTATGACTTTCGCCTGTACCAGTAACCATATGCTTTTCCTGAGGAATGCCATAAGGGGCATAGACTATAACACTGTAGAAGCAGCAAGGAATATGGGAGCAAATCCTTTCAAAGTACTTTGGAAAGTCGTTCTTCCTACTTTGATCCCGACGCTGTTCTCACTTACAGTCATGACATTCATCACAGGCCTTTGCGCCATGTCCTCTCCTACGCTCCTTGGTTATGACTCCATAAACCCGGAGATAGTAAGACTTGCAGGCAGTTCATCAGCAGACGAATCCTTTCCTCAGGCAAGAGCAGCTCTTCTTTCCATCATACTGGCCATATTCACTATAGTGCTTCTCACGGTACTTACGGCATATGAGAGAAAAGGGCACTACCTTTCTGTTTCGAAGACGAAGGCAAAGCTCCAAAAGCAAAAGATAGACAATCCTGTAGCCAACGTCATAGCGCATATATATGCATATGTCCTGTTCATCATTTACATGACTCCTGTAGTGATGATCATCATATTCAGTTTCCAGACCTATTCAGCTATAAGTTTAAAGAAGCTGGATCTAAAGAATTGGACTTTGATAAATTACTTTGGTCAGCAGGATTATGAGTATATGACATCAAGAGGCGTATACAAGACAAGAGAAGGTGCCATATCAGGTGTTTTCTCCAATGAGGCAACTCTCGGAGGCATCAAGATGAGTTTCTTCCTTTCTGCTGTTGCGGCGCTTCTTGCCTGCGTCATTGTAGTCATTGCTTGCGAATATATTTCAAAGCACAAAAAGAGCGGTACAGTTCTCGAGTATTCGCTCCTCTTCCCGTGGCTGCTACCGACCATACTCATTTGCTATTCATACCGTATATTCTTTAACAGCGAGAGCGTATGGTATGTAGGAAATCAGAACCTTTATTTCGCAGATAACGTAAAACTCTTGATAATAATGGCATATGTAGTCACAAAACTCCCATTCAGTTTGAGGATGATAAAGGCTGCATTCTATTCCATAGACGGAGAACTTGAAGACGCTGCTAAGAATCTCGGGTCAAGTCCTGTAAGGACCTTCCTTAAGGTAAAGCTTCCGATCATACTGCCGAGCGTTCTTGCAGTATTCGCGCTCAATTTCAACGCATTATTTACAGAGTACGATATGTCTGCAGCATTTGCCAGTTCCTACGGAAGGACCTATGCCATGGTCATTCAGGCTATGACTCATGACGAGGGCATGTACGGATTCAATATGAATGCATCCGGAAGGCGCTGTGCATCTACAGTGTTCATCATGATCGTATCAGGAGTCATTTTGTGGCTCGTTTACGGAGTAGGAGCAAGAGATCTTGCCGAAAGACTTGAAGCAAAGAAGAGACGCAAAGAATTTTTTGACAAGATCTTTAAGAAAAAGGAAAAGACTGCTGAAGCAGCACTGACCGAATAAAATATATGAAATGAAACTGCCCGGCATCAATGCCGGACAGTTTTTGCGAAAGAACGGAGTTAAAGATTGATCAAAAACATAGTATTCGACATGGGCGATGTGCTCATGCACTTTTTACCGGAAGTATTCATAAATAGATATGACTTATCTGATGAAGATAAAAAGCTTGTATTAGATAAGATATATTTTGACGGACCTAAATGGTCCCTTGTAGATTGGGGTTATCTAAAAGAAGAAGATTATGCTGATGAGCTTTGCAAAGAGATGCCGGAAAGACTTCACGAAGCACTAAGGGGCATGGTATGCAAATGGTTCGATCCTGTCCTTCCTGTTGAAGGAGTGAGCGATATAGTAAGAGAACTGAAAGAAGCAGGCTACAAGATATATCTTCTTTCAAATGCAGGATCAAAGCACAGCGAATATTGGAATAAGATACCGGGCAGCGAGTATTTTGACGGCATACTTGTTTCTGCCTATGTTAAGATGGTAAAGCCTCAGCCTGAGATCTATAAGCTCCTTCTTGAAAGGTTTGACCTTAAGGCAGAGGAGTGTATTTTTATTGACAACAATCATCTAAACCTTGCCGGAGCTCATGTAGTCGGTATGGATACGGTCATATTCAAGAATGCAGAAGATCTGAGAGGACGGCTCAAAGAAAAGAATATTATATGAAATATTGCTTTACAAACGGCCTTAATTGTGGTTAAATATCTTGTCAACTAAATCTACCTCTTACAAAGAGCTCCGAATCTCCGACGGACATCCTTGTTTGAGGCGAATGCATTTAAAACAAAGGAGTTTATTTTTATGCTTACAAAAGAAATAAAAGAACAGATCATGAAGGAATATGCAACCTGTGAGAACGATACAGGATCCCCTGAGGTTCAGGTAGCTATCCTTACTTACAGGATCAACGAGCTCAACGAGCACCTCAAGACACATGCAAAGGACAACCATTCTCGTAGAGGACTTTTAAAGATGGTCGGACACAGAAGAAATCTCCTTGCATATCTCAGAGAAAAGGACATTGAGCGTTACAGAAACCTTATAGCAAGACTTGGTCTGAGAAAGTAATTAATTTATTTGAGGCGGAGACAGGGGTCTCCGCCTTAGTTCGTGTTTAGGAGAAGAAATGAGATTTACAGATTACAGAACATTCAGGACTGCGATCGGAGGCAGACTGATGGAACTCGAGATCGGAAAGGTCTGCGAGCAAACTAACGGACAGGTATGGGTCAGATACGGCGATACAGTCGTAAACGTGACTGCATGCGCATCAAAGGAACCAAGAGAAGGAGCAGACTTCTTCCCGCTTTCCTGCGATTATGAAGAAAAGCAATATGCCCAAGGAAAGATCCCCGGAGGATTCATCAAAAGAGAGGGAAGACCTGCAGATGCAGCCATTTTAAAGTGCAGACTTATGGACAGACCTCTTCGTCCTCTTTTTCCAAAGGGATTCTACAATGATGTAGAGGTACAGGCTACTGTAATGTCAATGGATCTTGACTGCGCACCGGAGATATGCGCAATGATAGGTTCATCAGTAGCTCTTGCAGTTTCCGACATTCCATGGGACGGTCCTACAGGATCCGTTCAGATCGGAAGAGTTGACGGACAGTTTGTCATCAACCCAACACTTGCACAAAGAGAGGTATCTGACCTTTCCATGTATGTTGCAGGTACAGAAGAAGCCATCATGATGGTAGAAGCTGGCGCACAGGAGATCCCTGAAGAAGTCATGCTCGACGCTATCATGTTCGGACATGAAGAGATCAAAAAGATCTGCAGATTCATCAAAGATATCGTTGCAGAAGTCGGTAAGCCAAAGATGGAGATCGAACTTTACAAACCTGCTGACGAGATCGATGCTGCAGTAAGAGAATATGCTACACAGAAGATGCATGATGCTATCCTGACCTTCGATAAGCAGGAAAGACTCGACAACATGGATGCAGTAGATGCTGATACCATCGAGCACTTTGCTGAAATCTATCCTGAAGGCGGAAAAGACATCGCATCAGTTCTTTACAACATTCGTAAGGAACAGGTCAGGTCCATGATACTCGATGAGGGCATCAGACCTGATAACAGAAAACTCGATGAGATCAGACCTATCTGGTGTGAAACAGGTCTTCTTCCGAGAGCTCACGGAACAGGACTTTTCAAGAGAGGTCAGACACAGGTACTTTCCGTATGTACACTTGGTACACTTGACGATGCACAAAGACTTGAAGGACTCTCTGAAGAGACCGAAAAGCGCTACATGCATCAGTACAATTTCCCGGGATTCTGTACAGGCGAAGCAAAGCCTCCTCGTTCACCGGGAAGAAGAGAGATAGGACACGGAGCCCTTGCTGAAAGAGCACTCCTTCCTGTTATCCCGTCAAAGGAAGAGTTCCCATATGCTATCAGAGTCGTCTCTGAAGTTCTTTCTTCCAACGGATCAAGCTCTCAGGCTTCAGTTTGCGGAAGCACTCTCGCGCTCATGGACGCAGGCGTTCCTATCAAGAGACCTGTTGCAGGTATCGCAATGGGACTTATCGAAAGAGTCAAAGAAGACGGAACATCCGAAATGGCTATCCTTTCAGATATCCAGGGAATGGAAGACTTCCTTGGAGATATGGACTTTAAGGTAGCAGGAACTGAACTTGGCGTTACAGCTATCCAGATGGATATCAAGGTCCACGGACTTTCAAGAGATATACTTTGGAAGGCACTCCGGCAGGCAAGAGAAGGCAGGATGTTCATCATGAAGCAGATGCTCGAAGAGATATCTGAGCCAAGAGCAGAACTCTCCAAGTATGCTCCAAGGATCTACACCATGCATGTTCCTGAAGACAAGATCAGACTCGTCATCGGTAAGGGCGGAGATACCATCAACGGAATCATCGCAAGGACCGGCGCTACAGTCGATATCGAAGATGACGGTACAGTATATATCGCATCTCCGGATCTTGATTCTCTCGAAGCAGCAAAGAAAGAGATCGAGCTCGTAATAGCAGACATCGAGCCGGGCAAGATCTATACGGGCAAGGTCGTAAGACTTATGGACTTTGGCGCATTCATCGAATGCCTTCCGGGAAAAGACGGACTTCTCCATATTTCAAAGATCTGCAAAGGCAGAGTAGAGAAGGTAACAGACGTTCTCAATGTCGGCGATACTGTCACGGTAAAGTGCAGTGAAATAGACAAGCAGGGCAGAGTAAACCTTACAAGAATAGGTCTTGAAGATACACCTATCATCAAGGCAGGCGAAGAAGAGTAATCAGCATTTCCTTTGCAGCAGCATTTATGACAATGAAAAAGAAAAGGTTCTATATTTAGCTTAAGATGATACAGCGGCGGCATAGTTTGTCCGCCGCTTTTTGTATACCTGTGCAGTAGATTTAGGGCTATGAGATTTGGTATAATGATAAGGATTTAAATGAACGGAGCAAGAAAATGAACAGAGTCGGTAAATTTGAAAAAGTTTCTAAAGATCAATATGAAAAGGATACTGATGCACCGGGCACTTACGACAATATAGTATTGCCAAAAAGAGCTACAGCAGGATCTGCAGGTTACGACCTGATCTCACCTAAAAGCTTTGTGCTGGGTGTCGGGAAGAGTACAAAAATTGCGACAGGACTCCGTGTTAAGATTAAGGAGGGTTGGGTGCTGTTTGTGCTTCCAAAGAGCGGCCTTGGTACAAAGTACCGCTTCCAGCTTGACAATACCTGCGGCGTCATAGATTCTGATTACTATTATGCCGATAACGAAGGTCATATCATCATAACCATGACCAATGATTCAAAACTTGGTAAGACCCTAGAAATCGAAGCAGGTAAAGCCTTTGCGCAGGCAATATTCCTCCCTTACGGTATAACGGAAGACGATGATGCCGTTGGCATCAGAAAAGGCGGTTTTGGTTCTACAGGGGTATAGGACCATATAGGAAAGGGGATAAAAATGATACTTAGAGAAGATCTTGAAAAAAGGGAATTTGATATCTTATCTCAGTATGCTTCTAAGGCAAGAGATAGCAAAGGAAGACTGATAGAAGAAAAAGAGGATGATCTTCGTACCTGTTTTCAAAGGGACAGAGACAGGATAATACATTCAAAAGCTCTCAGGCGTATGATGCACAAGACTCAGGTCTTCCTTGCCCCTGAAGGGGACCACTACAGGACCAGGCTCACTCATACCCTTGAGGTATCACAAATAGCCAGGACCATTGCAAGAGGTCTCAATTTAAACGAAGACCTGACGGAGGCCATAGCCATGGGCCATGACCTTGGTCATACACCCTTTGGTCACAACGGAGAAGAATTCTTAAACGAGATACATCCGGGAGGCTTTAAACACAATGTTCAGAGCCTCCGTGTCGTTGATGTCATTGAGAAGACCTCCTCTGGAAAGCCTCTCAACCTTTCCTGGGAAGTAAGGGACGGAATACTGAATCACGGCAGCAAGGACCATCCCGGTACTCCTGAGGGAAAGATAGTCAGCCTTTCGGACAGGATAGCATATATCAATCACGATATAGACGACGCTCTTAGAGCAAGGGTCATAACTTTAGACGAGATCCCGAAAGAATGCCTCGAGCTATTCGGATATACCCACGGAGAGAGGATAAACAGTCTCGTCATGGATATAATAGAGCATTCATGGGACAGACCGGAAGTTGTTCAGTCAGAGCTTTATGCCAAAGAAATGAATGTCTTAAGGGACTGGATGTTCGAGAATGTATACAAGAACCCGGAAGTAAAGAAGAACGCTGAACTTGAAAAGGTCCAGACTCTCATATTCTCCCTTTATGAGTACTATGTAAAGAACCCTGATAAGCTTCCTTCAGAGTATCAGGTGCTCCTTGAAGAATGGGGAGTAAATGAGGCTGTCAAAGACTATATCGCAGGCATGACAGACAGATACGCTCTCTTCATGTACGATAAACTCTTTGTTCCTGCAGGATGGAACTTAAGGAACTGATCTGACATGATAGTAAAGGACGATTGACGGCATTAGACATGTTACCATGAATGTTGAGTATACATTCATGATCAAAAAAGAAGATAAATAAAAGCTCATACTAGATTGAGTATGCTTTTAAAGGGAGATGTCTTTTGCACCTTCCTTTTTTGGTTGAATATTTTGTAAAATAATTCAATAATATAAAAAAGGAAATTCCTTTTTTGCGTTGAATAAGAGGAGGGTAAAGGGAGATTTAGGGATGCCAAACTATTCAAATGCAGTTGAAGAGATCAAAGCAAGGTGTAACATCGTTGATGTCATAGGCTCTGTCGTGACCCTAAAAAGGGGCGGCAGTTCGTATATGGCATGCTGCCCATTCCACAACGAAAAGACACCTTCTTTTAGTGTGTCTGAGTCAAAACAGTTTTATCACTGCTTTGGTTGCGGCGAATCGGGCGATGTTTTCTCTTTTGTTCAAAAGTATTACAATATCTCCTTCGGTGAGGCTGTAGAAAAGCTTGCAGCTCAATACGGAGTGACCATAGAAAGAGAGAATTCTTCGGTATCTAAAAAAAGAGCGGAGATGCTTGAAGTAAACAGACTTGCAGCAAGATACTACTATGGCAGGATCAAGGATACAAAAAGCGAAGGTTACAAATATATAACAGGAAGAGGTCTTACGCCTGAGACCATAAAGGATTTTGGTCTTGGATATGCTGATGACAGCTGGACCGGTCTTGTAGATCATCTTGATAAGAACAAAGTATCAAAGACCACTATGGTCGAACTTGGGCTTGCATCTGAAAAGAACGGAAGAGTCTATGATAAGTATAGAAACAGACTCATGTTTCCTATCATAGATACAAGAGGTAAAGTCATAGGCTTTGGCGGAAGGATCATAGGAGAAGGAGAACCTAAGTATCTCAATTCTCAGGAATCCGGCGTATTCTTAAAAAAGAACAATCTCTTCGGACTAAATAAAGCAAAGGATGCAATTCAGGAAGAAGGTTACGCATTCCTTGTTGAAGGATATATGGATATGGTGAGCCTCTACCAAAGCGGCGTACGGAATGTAGTCGCATCTCTTGGTACAGCGCTTACAGAGAACCAGGCAAAGCTTTTAAAGAGATACTGCAGCAAAGTAGTCCTTTGCTATGATGCTGATAAAGCAGGCATAAGGGCTGCAGTAAGAGGGATAGATATATTAAGAGCTGCAGACATGGAAGTAAAGGTACTTCATGTAGAGAATGCAAAGGATCCTGACGAATATGTAAAAAAATTCGGAAAAGATTCTTTCATGGATCTGCTTCAAAAAAAAGCTCTTGACCATGTAGATTACAAAATAGCTCTGATACAGAAAAAATATAAAAGAGAAACAAACGCTCAAAATGTTAAATTCATCAAAAAGATAGCTGAGGTGCTAAAAACCTTAACTCCTGCAGAACAGGAAGTGTATACCAAGTATCTTGCTGATAAACTGAGCATCTCTGAAGATACTTTGATAAGAGAAACAAAGAGTCTGCCTGATGCAATGCCTCAACCTTCGGAAAGAACACCCGAAAAGGAGACTGAGATCAAGATAAAACCTGTCTCAAGGTCAGATATCAGTCTAGAGCGCATGCTCATAAAGCTTTCGTTCATAAAGAGCGAATATTTTAAGGATTTCGACAGCTATGAAGATGCTTTCGTGACCCAGGAAGGAATAGATATAGCAGACTGCTTTAGGGGTTCATACAAAGAAGGAACAGATCTTGATCCCGGAAGTTTCAGAGACGTTCTTTCAGAAGAAGCCTATTCATACCTTAACCAGATATTGCAGGATACTATAGCAGGTAATGACGGATCGGCTTACAAAGACTGCATAGAAAAGCTTGAAAAGAAAAAGCGCGAAAAAAGGATAAAAGAAATAGAATATACTCTCCAGATGCTCGATGATATGAAGGACGATGAGAGAGCAAAACAAGACAGTATCAAATTGATGCAGGAGCTCGTAGAACTCCGCAGGATCAAATAGGGGGGACAATATGCCTTATACAGACGAAAAAAAGAAAGAAATGATCGAAGCTATGATCGAAAAAGGTCAAAAGGAAGGTTCGGTAAATGAAGCAGATTTCAACGAGCTCGTTACCAATCTTGACCTTGACGATAATCAAAGACAAGCAATACTTGAGATGTTCGACGAATCAGATATCCATCTTATCCCGATCATCCCGGAAGTCGAAGAAGACTTTGCTCTTGAGATGTTGACTGAAACAGACGAAGCAGAGTTTGAAGAGATCGCAAAGGAAGCTGAATCAGACAGCCTTGAAGATCTGGAAAAATCCATAGCAATAGATGACCCTGTCAGGATGTATCTGAAGGAGATAGGTAAAGTTCCGCTCCTTACGGCAGAAGAAGAGCTTGACCTTGCCATAAAAATGGAAAACGGCGATGAGACTGCAAAGCAGAAACTCTGCGAAGCAAACCTTCGTCTCGTTGTATCCATTGCAAAGAGATATGTAGGCAGAGGAATGCAGTTCCTTGACCTCATCCAGGAAGGCAACATGGGCCTTATCAAAGCAGTCGACAAGTTCGACTATACAAAAGGCTTTAAATTTTCCACATATGCTACATGGTGGATACGCCAGGCCATAACAAGATCTATTGCAGACCAGGCAAGGACCATAAGGATCCCTGTACATATGGTAGAGACCATAAACAAGCAGATAAGAGTAACAAGGCAGCTCCTTCAGGAACTCGGAAGAGATCCGTCTCCAGAAGAAATAGCAGCAGAGATGGATATACCTGTAGAGAAGGTCAGAGAGATCTCAAAGATCGCTCAGGAACCTGTATCTCTTGAGACCCCTATAGGCGAAGAGGAAGATTCTCACCTTGGAGACTTTATTCCTGATGATGATGTTCCGTCTCCTGCAGATGCAGCAGCATTCTCAATGCTCAAAGATCAGCTCAACGAAGTCCTTGCAACTCTTACAGACAGAGAGCAGGAAGTCTTAAGACTTAGATTCGGACTCGATGACGGAAGGCAGAGGACCCTCGAAGAAGTAGGTCAGCAGTTCCAAGTCACAAGAGAGCGTATACGTCAGATCGAAGCAAAAGCATTGAGAAAGCTTCGTCATCCGAACAGAAGCAAGAGGCTAAAGGATTACCTTGAAGATTAAGCTTTCTGAAAGGATGATGGCCATAGCGGATATGGTCATAAAAGGTGGATCTGCAGCAGATATAGGGACAGATCACGGATATATTCCCATGTACCTGTTATCTGAAAAGATATGTCCTTCAGTCATACTTACAGACATTGCAGAAGGACCCATAGCAAGAGCAAAAGCAAACCTTGATAAATATGGACTTAAAGCAGATCTTAGAGTAGGACCGGGACTTGAAGTTATAAGTGACAGCGAAGTTTCTACTGTGATCATTGCAGGAATGGGCGGTGAGACCATTATGGACATCCTTGGCAAGGGCCCTATAAAGTCTCACAGTTTTAAAAGGATCATACTCCAGCCCAGGACCTTTGCAGGAGAACTTAGAACTTGGCTCACTGAAAATGGATTCCGATTTATTGATTACAGGATCTGCAGAGAAAAAGATCTTCTTTGCGAAGTTTTTGCTGTAGAACCAGGAAATGCAGAATATATAGAATCAGAGAATATATCCCGGTTCCTTCTTGAAAAGGGAGATCCTCTCCTTATAGAATATCTTCAAAGAAGGATAGAAGGAAAAGAAAACATATTATCGCAGCTAAAGAATGCGAAAAAAGAAGACAAAACACTGGTCCTAAAGTTTGAAAATGAGCTCAAAGAGCTTAAAGATGCTTTAGAACTGAAAAGAAAAGTTTGATATGCATGAGCAGCCGAGACGGTCGCTGGCAGAGGGCCCTAGGCCTTCTGCGGGAGGAAAGTCCGGGCTCCGCAGGGCAAGGATGCCGGCTAACGGCCGGTCGGGGTGACCCGAAGGAAAGTGCAACAGAAAAGAACCGCCTCATATGGGGCAAGGGTGAAAAGGCAGGGTAAGAGCCTACCGGCTTCATGGTAACATGGAGCGTCAGTGTAAACCCCATCCGGAGCAAGACCAAATAGAGTGGCAGTTTCGAAAGAACAACGCCAGAAAGGGGGCTGCCCGTCCCTTCTCGGAAGGTAGGTCGCTTGAGCCTGTCAGTAATGGCAGGTCTAGAAAGATGATCGTTTAATACAGAACCCGGCTTATTGGTTGCTCATGCTTTGTTTAAAACAAATGAAGATAATCACATTCAACGTCAACGGAATAAGGGCATGCCTTCAAAAGGGTCTTCTTGAATTCATAGAAAATGAAGACGCTAGTTTGGTATGCCTTCAGGAGACAAAGGCTCAGCCTGAGCAGGTAGAGCTGCAGACTCCCGGATACTTCCAGTACTGGAGCAGCGCAGAGAAAAAAGGCTACAGCGGGACCCTCATACTTACTAAAAAAGTCCCTAAAGCCATAGACTACGGAGGCCTTGACAATGAAGGCCGGACCGTATGCCTTGAATATGATGATTTTTACATAGTTAATAATTATGTTCCCAATTCTCAGAATGAGCTTGCAAGGATAGACTATAGACTTGACTGGGAAAAAAGAAGAAGGGAATATTTAAAAGAACTTGATAAAAAGAAACCGGTCATAATGTGCGGCGACTTAAACGTTGCTCACAATGAGATAGATCTTAAAAATCCTGATACTAACCACAATAATGCAGGATTTTCAGATCAGGAAAGAGAAGCTTTCGGAGAGCTTCTTTCAGAAGGATTCAAGGACGCATACAGGACACTGTATCCTGACAAAGTCGAATATTCCTGGTGGTCATACAGGATGAGAGCCAGGGAAAGGAACGTGGGATGGAGAATAGACTATTTCATCGTTTCAGACAGGATAATGGATAAGGTAAATGACGTAGTCATAAGAAATGATGTACAAGGCTCCGATCATTGCCCTGTAGTACTTGATATTTCACTTGATTTATAGTAAATTAAATCAGTTGAACACAGTTAAATATTGCTTGGGTCATAAGGCCCTGCATCAAGAATAGAAGGGAGAATATCCAATGGGTAGACATAATACCATCGCAGGAAGAAAAGCTGCACAGGACAGCAAGAGGGCAGCAAGCTTTACTAAATTCGCAAGAGCTATAATGATAGCCGCAAAAGCAGGAGGAGATCCTGATTACAATCCATCTCTTCGTACTGCTATAGAAAAAGCAAAGCAGGCCGGACTTCCTAACGATAATATAAACCGCGCTATCAAGAAGGGTACAGGAGAACTCGAAGGAGAACAGCTCGAAGAACTCAGATTCGAAGGATATGGAGCAGGCGGAGTAGCAGTCATAGTTGAAACACTTACAGATAACAGGAACCGTACCACATCAAGCGTCAGCCACGCTTTCGATAAGTTCGGCGGAAACCTTGGAACACCGGGATGCGTATCCTACATGTTCGATCGCAAAGGACTCTTCGTTTTCGATAAGGAAGAATCCGAAGTCACAGAAGACCAGCTCATGGATGTAGTACTCGATGCAGGCGCTGACGACATTCAGGAATATGATGACAGCTTTGAAGTTATCTGCGATCCTTCAGTATTCGACGACGTTGCACAGGCAATAAAGAATGCAGGACTTGAAACAGTTGAAGCTGAGATCACAATGGTACCTTCCATCGAAGCAACACCTGATGAAAGCCATATAAAGAGCCTTCAGAAGATGCTTGATGCTCTTGAAGAGGATGATGACGTTCAGAAAGTATATACTAACAGCACAGTAGATCTATACGAGTAACATCAATGGAAAGATCATTAGTAGTCATAGACGGAAACAGCCTCATCAACAGAGGCTATTATGCGATACAAAGACCCATGATCACAAAGGAAGGCATATATACTCAGGGTATATATGCCTTTTTGAGTATGCTTTCAAAGATAAGAGCAGATTACAAGCCTACGCATATGCTTGTTGCTTTTGACCGTAAGGCTCCTACCTTTAGGCATAAAGAGTATGGAGAATACAAGGCAGGAAGAAAGGGCATGCCTTTAGAGCTTGCCATGGAAATGCCAATACTTAAAGACATACTCGATGCAATGGGTATAGCAAGATTCGAGATCGACGGTTTTGAAGCTGACGATATAATCGGAACAGCAACTAAGATGGCCGAAGAAGAAGGTCTTAAGTCCTATGTCATAACAGGCGACAGAGATGCTCTTCAGCTTGCGACCGACATGACTTCTGTCATAATCAACAAGAAAGGTATGACAGATTTCAAACTCTATGACGACGCTGCAATGATAGAAGAATATGGTTTCGATCATGAGCAGTTCATAGACTATAAAGCCCTAAGAGGAGACACATCAGACAATATCCCGGGGATCCCGGGTGTTGGCGAAAAGACTGCAACAGCCCTTATCAAACAGTTCGGATCCTTAGAGAACATGCTTGCTCATACAGACGAGATAAGCAATGCAAAGCTTAGAGCAAAAGTCGAAGACGGAGCCATGTCTGCTATGATGAGCAAAAGACTTGCTACCATAGTAAGAAACGTTCCAATGGATCTTGAGATCTCTGATATGGAGATAAAAGCTCAAGATAAGGATAAACTCATAGATCTTTATACAAAGCTTGAATTCAAGACCTATCTTGCAAAGCTCTTAAAAGATCAAGGGAGCGATGCAGAAACTTCAAGGGAAAGTAAGGCAAAAGAGAATTCATCAGCGCAGTACAGTCTCTTTGATAATTATGAGCTTCCAAAAGTAAATATCATAAAAAATGAAGATGAAGGCTTAAAACTCATATCTTCTTTTGATAAGGTATTTTTGGATACGAGCTCTGATAACGATCATATCGGAAAACCAAAACTTAAAAGCCTTCGTGTATTGTCAGGAAAGGACTACTATGTATTCGATCTTCCTGACCTTACATCCTTTGCTGTAAAAGCATTCGCAAAAGAGATAGAGATCAGCGGATACGGACTTGGAAAACTGTATTATCTCCTTGATCGGAACGGAGCGGATATATCAAAGATAAAGACAGGCTTTGATGTTTCTGTTGCAGCTTATGTATTGGATCCATCATCAAAGGAAAGAAGCGCAGAAGAACTGCTTCTTGAATATTTTCATTTAACGCTTAAGACAGAAGAAAAGCAGATGGGACTCTTTGATATGGAAGAGGCTTCAGGACTTGAAGACGAAGTTAAAAAACTTTGCGGTATAGAAGAGCTTTCATTACTTCAGGCAAAGGAGATAAAGGATGCAGGTCTTGAAAAGGTATGCTATGAAATAGAATTTCCGTTGATAAAGGTCCTCGCATCTATGGAATCAGAAGGTTTCAGGATAGAACCTGAAGCTCTTCGCGATTACGGAAAGATGCTCAAGAGTCATATATTAGACCTTGAAAAAGAAATAAAGGAAATGGCAGGAGAAGACTTCAATGTCAATTCTCCTAAACAGCTTGGCCATATACTCTTTGAAGTCCTTAATATCCCTGCAGGGAAAAAGACTTCAAAAGGATATTCCACATCAGCAGAAGTTCTTGAAAAGCTTGCTCCTGATTATCCTATAGTACAAAAGATCCTTGAATACAGATCCTATGCTAAGCTCAGCAGTACCTATGTGGACGGCCTTCTTCCTTTAGTAGGAGATGACGGAAAGATACATCCTCATTTCCAGCAGACTATAACTGCAACAGGAAGGATATCCTGCACTGAACCAAACCTTCAGAACATCCCGATCAGGACTGACCTTGGAAGGAATTTAAGGAAGGTATTTACTGCTTCTTCAAAGGATCATATCCTCATAGGAGCTGATTATTCACAAATAGAGCTAAGAGTCATGGCATCCATGTCAGGAGATAAGACTCTCATAAATGCTTTCAAAGAAGGTCACGACATACATAAAGAGACAGCTTCAAGAGTGTTCGGTATTCCTCTTGATGAAGTCACTCCTGTTCAGCGTTCCAATGCAAAGGCTGTAAATTTCGGAGTCATATACGGCATGAGCCAGTGGGGACTCTCAGAAGAACTGACCATAAGCAGAAAAGAAGCCGAAAAATACATATCTGACTATTTCAAGAAGTTTTCCGATGTAAAGGCATTCCTTGACAGATCGGTCTCAAGCTGCAAAGCGACAGGTGAGATAAGGACCCTCTTTGGAAGAAGGAGGATGGTCCCTGAGATCAATGCATCTCAGTTCATGGTCAGGCAGTTTGGTGAAAGGCTTGCCATGAATACTCCTATACAGGGAACTGCAGCTGATATAATCAAGATAGCAATGAACAGAGTCTATGAGAGGCTGCAAAAAGAAGCACCTGATGCAAGACTCATACTTCAGATCCATGACGAACTGATCATAGATGCTCCTAAAGACAAGGAAGAGCTCGTAAGCCGCATACTTGAAGAGTCAATGACCGGCGCAGTGGATATGGAAGTCAAACTTGAAGTTGAAAAGAATGCAGCATTCAGCTGGTACGATCTGAAATGATAATAGGTCTTACAGGGGGCATAGGCTCAGGAAAATCTACAGTAGCAAAAGTCCTTGAGAAATATGGCTACGAAACTGTCGATGCAGATGCTATCTCAAGGGAAGTCACTGAGAAGGGAAGTCCTGCTTTAAAGGAGCTTGCTTCATATTTTGGCGAGGATATAATCTTAGAGGACGGCAGCCTTGACAGAAAACTCTTAAGAGAAAGGGCTTTTGTAAACGGAGAAAATAAATCATTTCTTGAAGACACGGTCACAAAAAGGATCATAAGCATTTCTAAGGAAAGGCTCAAAGGAAACTGCGTATACGATGCGCCTACGCTTCTTGAAAACGGCCTTCAGTCTATGGTCGATATGGTCATAGTCGTTACAGCAAGAAAAGATATTCGCATAAAAAGGGTAATGAATAGAGACCATATCACGAGGAAACAGGTCCTTGCCATCATGGACAAACAAATGCCCGATAAAGAGAAAGTAAAGTATGCCGATATAGTCATAAAGAACAACGGCACTCTCGAAGAACTCAAAGCAAGGGTCACAGAGCTCGTTTTATGTGGTAAAATACCGTATTGGGAGAAAGATCAGTAATGGCACAAACTAAGAAAACTACAACTAAAAAGCCGAGCACAAGGAAAACTGCTTCAAAGTCTACAAAAAAGACTAAAGCTCAAACTGAAGAAAGAGCAAGAGTAAGGGCAGCAAAAAAGGCTTTAGAGGAAGAAGAAAGAGAAAAGCTCAGAAAAAAGAGACTCATACAGTCAGAAGTCATATCCATAGTCATCATAGCTATAGGAGTCTTTTTCGTAATGTCACTTTTGACCAATGCATGCGGTATGGTCGGAATAGCAGTAGCCAATATACTCAAAGGTATACTCGGGAAAATTGCTTACGTGCTTCCATTCTTTATGATAGTCCTCGGCATACTTGTATTTGCGCAAAAGACAGCGCTGATTTCATGGGGATCCTTCTTTGCGTCCTTCTTCTTTTTCGTATTCTTAAGCGCCGGAGTTGCGGGATTCCTTCCGCCTCTTAAGGATGCTGCCACTTTTGAGATCACAAAAGATGCGATCAAAGAAGTTTATGCTTTAGGTTCTGGCTCCGGAGGAGTAATGGGAGTTGCCGTAGGAGCATTCCTTTTGAATCTTGTCGGAAGAGCCGGTCTGTATATCATAAGCAGCATAGGGATGATCATCATGCTGCTCCTCATAATAGATACACCGGTTTCACAGCTCATTGACAACTTCAAGCTCAAACTTGAAGTAAGAAGAGAAGAAAAGGACGAAGAGTATCAGGCAAGGCTTGCAGAAAAAGAAGAAGAGATATTAAAAAAGCAGCAGGAAGCTCAGCTTCGGATAGAAGATCAGCCGAAAGTACTTCTTTCAGATCGCGGAGTCCTCGACAATGAAGTAAAGAAAACAAAGCTTTCAAATAATACACTTCCATCACTTAGCATAGATTCCATAAAGGATATAGGGACAAAAACAGTCAAGGAGGAGATGGCAGCAGCTCAGGAAGCAGAACTTCCTCCTGAAGTCATAAAAGCTCCCAGAGAATATGAAGGCGAGGATATAACTGAAAACAAGAGAAAGATCCTTGACTATGTAGCAGATGACAGCTTCTTTACTGCTCCGCCTGAAAAGACATCAGGACTAGGTCTTGATGAACCTGTCGATGTACTTGAAAAATACGCAAGCAGATCGGCAGCACAAGAGCCTGAAGAAAAAAGTCTTGAAACAGAAACTGCTGCAGCGCAAAACCAAGGCAGCGAAGAAAAGAAAAACGGCAAGTATAAATTCCCGCCAATAGACCTTCTGAAAAAACCGGGAAGCTTAAGAGGAGGAAACAAGGGGCACGACATGGCCGATCAGGCGCAGCTCCTTGAAAATACACTCCTTAGTTTTGGCGTATCTGCTACTGTTCTTGATGTGATCAAAGGACCTGCAGTGACCAGGTTTGAAGTACAGCCGGCTCCCGGAGTCCAGGTATCCAAGATCGTTCACCTTCAAGATGATATAGCTCTTAATTTAAGAGCAAAGAGCATAAGGATAGAGGCTCCTATACCCGGCAAAGCAGCTGTAGGAATAGAAGTTTCAAACGATGCGACCCAGACCGTTCTTTTGAGAGAGCTCGTTGAGAGCAAGGAATTCAAATCGCATAAATCAAAGATAGCTGTAACTTTGGGAAAGAGCATATCGGGAGAGAACATAGTATGCGATCTTCACGAGATGCCTCATCTTCTCATTGCAGGAACTACAGGATCAGGAAAATCAGTGTGTATCGACTCCATGCTGGTATCCCTTCTTTATCATGCAAAACCTGATGAAGTAAAGCTCATACTCATAGACCCTAAAGTAGTTGAACTGGCGCCTTTCAATGGCATACCTCATTTGATGATACCTGTTGTAACAGAGCCAAACAAAGCAGCTGTTGCTCTTGGCTGGGCAGTTACCGAGATGAACGACAGATACAACAAATTCGCAGAAGAGGGCGTCAAGGACTTAAGAAGCTATAATGAGAACATGAAGTTCAAGGGCGAAAATGATCGAGTGATGCCTGAAGTGATCATAGTAATAGACGAGCTTGCAGATCTGATCATGGCAGCAAAGAACCAGGTTGAAGACAGCATTGCAAGGCTTGCTCAAAAAGCAAGAGCTGCAGGTATGCACCTTGTCATAGCGACTCAAAGACCTTCTACTGATGTTATTACGGGCGTTATAAAAGCAAACATCCCATCAAGGATCGCTCTTTCTGTTTCTTCACTTGTAGACTCCAGAGTCATACTTGATATAGGCGGAGCAGAGAACCTCCTTGGCAAAGGAGATATGCTCTATAGTCCTCAATCTTTGTCAAAACCTTTGAGAGTACAGGGCACATATATTTCAGACGCTGAACTTCATGCAGTTATAGACTTTGTCAAAAATGAAGCAAGCGGAAACTATAACGAAGAGATAATAAATGCCATGGACAGAGTCGGAAGCAACAATATGGGCGCTTCCGGATCGGATGATGACAGCGATGAACTCTTCATGGATGCTCTTGAGACTGTTGTAACAGCAGAACAGTGCTCCGTATCCATGCTCCAAAGAAGGTTCAGGATAGGATATAACAGGGCCGCAAGACTTGTGGATATGATGGAAGAAAGAGGAATGGTAGGTCCTGCAGACGGAGCAAGGCCAAGAAAAGTCCTCATGACGAAAGAAGAATTCGACGAGTATACTGCGAGGACTGCAGAACTTGAGGGTTAAGACCGGGTAGATATGAAAGCATATATACGTACTTTAGGATGTGAAAAGAATACAGTCGATTCAGAGTGCGCAGAAGCTCTCTTCATAAAGAACGGTTGCTCTATTACAAGCGATCCAAATGAAGCTGACTTTCTCATGGTCATAACCTGCGGATTTATTCTTGATGCAAAGACTCAGTCCATAGAAGCCATCTTTGATCTCATTTCAGAGAAAAGAGAAGATCAAAAGCTCATAGTAGCAGGATGCCTTTCACAAAGATATTCAAAAGAGCTTGCAAAAGAGATACCTGAAGCAGACTATTTCCTTGGCGTTGATGACTATGAAAAGCTTGAGACCATGATCAAGAACAAGTCACTTGAAAAGCTTCTTGCAAGTCCATGCAGTAAGACCTTCGTTGAGCTTCCAAGAGAGATAAAGAACGGATATTCTGCATGCATAAAGATATCTGAAGGATGCAACAATGTATGCGCATATTGCGCTATACCTTTCATGAGGGGCAGATTCAGGAGCAGAGACGAAGGATCCATCCTCAAGGAAGCAAAAGCCTTAGCTGATGCAGGCGTCAAAGAACTTAACATAATAGCTCAAGATGTCACTGCATATGGCAAGGATAAAGGAGAAAAAGACGGCCTTGAAAAGCTCTTAAGAAAGCTCTGCAGGATAGACGGAATAGAGTGGATAAGGCTCCTTTATTGCTATGAAGATGAGATAACTGACGGGCTCATCAAATGCATAAAAGAAGAACCGAAGATCTGCAAATATATAGACATCCCCATCCAGCACTGCAACGATAAAATACTCAGGTCCATGAACAGGAAGTCGACAGGATCGTCTATAAAGGCTACAGTAAAGAAGCTAAGAGACAATATCCCCGGCATGGTCATAAGGACAACTCTCATAACCGGGCTTCCGGGCGAAAAACAAGCTGAATTCAAAGAACTTTACAACTTCGTAAAAGAAACTGAATTCGACAGGCTGGGCTGCTTTGCATATTCAAAGGAAGAGGGCACTAAAGCAGCATCCATGAAACAGGTAAGAAGCGATGTCAAGGAAAGGCGCAAAGACCTCATAATGGAGCTTCAAAGAGAAATATCTCTAAAGCATAATGAAGCTTTGATAGGAAAGACATTTGATGTGCTCATCGTCGGTGAAGAAGAACCGGGCCTTTATACGGGCCGCACATATATGGATGCTCCCGATATAGATAACGGTGTACTCGTTTCGAGCAATAAAAAACTTGAACCGGGTGACTTTGTTAAAGTCATAATTAAAGATGCATTCGATTATGATCTTACTGCGGAAGCAATAGATCGATAAGGATATGGAGATAAATATAGATGAATAAAAACGTTCCAAACATACTGACTATACTCAGGATAGTTGCAGTTCCTTTCTTTATATTCTGTTATTACAAAGAGCAATATATAGCAGCATTTATATTGTTCGTACTTGCATCTCTTACAGATATGGCAGACGGACACATTGCAAGGAAATATGATCTTGTGAGCAACTTCGGAAAGTTCATGGATCCTCTTGCAGACAAGATCCTTACTTATGCTGCATTTTGCCTTTTCGTTGAAGAAAAGATCATACCTGCATACTTCCTCATAATAGTACTGTTCAGAGAATTTGCTGTTGCAGGCATAAGGATGCTTGCAGCATCAAAGGGCACTGTAATTGCCGCCGACATCTTCGGAAAGATCAAAACAGTCCTTCAGATGGTATCCATACCCATGTATCTTTTCTATGATGCTATGCCGTCCTTTGGTATCGATGAGATCAAGTACAAAACTTTTTACAAAGGCATATTTGCAGGAGCCAAGTATCTCATGATCGCATCCATAGTCATGACTGTCATTTCCGGTATCAACTATATAGCTAAGAATGTAGGAGTTTTGAAAGATGACTAACGATAAAGAACTTGCTGAAAAAGTAGTAAAAGCTCTTAAAAAGAAGGGCATAATGATGTCCTGCGCCGAGTCCATGACAGGGGGCATGCTTGCAAAGGTCATCACCGATGTGCCGGGAGCAAGCGCAGTATTTGACAGAAGCCTTGTCACATATTCAAATGCTGCAAAGACATCAGAACTCGATGTCGATCCTGATACTTTAGATGCATTCGGCGCCATCTCTGCAGAGACTGCAAGAGAGATGGTCGAAGGACTTCGCATATACAGCGGATGCAGCATATGCATTGCAGTAACAGGCAATGCCGGTCCCGATCCTGCAGAAGGAAAACCTGTAGGCATGTACTACGTAGGTTTTTACAACAACGGAAACACAAACGTCCTTCAGATACAGTCTTCATGCAAGACAAGGGATTCGATCAGGATCGACGCATGCAATACCATGCTGCAGATGATATATGACTCCGTAAAATAATTGACAAATAATGTAAATTTGCTATAATTACAAAAAGGACTTGACCAAAGCAGAAACAGGGGTTATTATAATATAGAACAAATGTTCTATGAGAGGTCTATATGAAAAATACACAATTAACAGAAAAGGATAAAGCTCTTGAAGCAGCTCTTGCTCAGATCGATAAAAGATTTGGTAAAGGATCCGTAATGTCTCTTGGAGACGACAACGCAAGGCTGGACATCGAAGCCATTTCTACAGGTTCTGTCAGTCTTGATATAGCCTGCGGTATCGGCGGACTGCCAAAGGGCAGGATCATAGAGATATTCGGACCTGAATCTTCAGGTAAGACTACGCTTGCTCTTCAGGTCATAGCCGAAGCTCAGAAAGAGGGCGGTAAGGCTGCATTCATCGATGCAGAGCATGCTCTTGACCCTGTATATGCAAAGAACATAGGAGTCAACATTGACGAGCTCCTCGTATCTCAGCCGGATACAGGAGAAGATGCTCTTGAGATCACTGAGATGCTCATAAGATCCGGCGCTCTTTCAGTCGTAGTCATTGACTCTGTTGCAGCTCTTGTACCAAAGTCTGAGATCGAAGGAGACATGGGTGATTCCCACGTAGGACAGCAGGCAAGGCTCATGTCCCAGGCTTTAAGAAAGCTGACAGGTGTTGCAAACAAGACAGGCACCATGGTCATTTTTATAAACCAGCTTCGTGAAAAGATCGGAGTCATGTTCGGAAACCCGGAGACCACTACAGGCGGCAGAGCTCTTAAGTTCTACTCAAGCATCAGACTTGATGTAAGGCGCATCGAATCCATCAAGATGGGGGATAATGTGATCGGAAACAGAACGAGAGTAAAAGTCGTAAAGAACAAGGTGGCACCACCCTTCAAAATGACTGAATTCGATATTATGTACGGAGAAGGCATCTCCAGAGCAGGAGATATTCTCGACTGCGCTACTGAAGCAGGTATACTCGAAAAGTCAGGATCCTGGTATTCATATCAGGGCGAGCGTATAGGACAGGGAAGAGAGAATGTCAAGACCTATCTAAAAGAGCGTCCTGAACTTATTAACAGCCTTGAAGCCCAGATCAAAGAAAAATTCATAGCAAAGAAAACAGAAGAAGAGGAAGATGAAGACGACATTCTCGTAGATGAAGACGGGGTCATCATCGATTGATCCTTAAGACTTTAGATCTACTCCGGATGACATTAGGTCATCCGGTTTTTTTGTTTGACGATTGATCATATATTTGGTATCATCATTTTTATGCAAAAACAAAAAACATACAAATTCAGAAAGTTTTTGAAAGCAATTTCCATATTGCTCCTTACGATTTTGATCCTGGCTCTTTTGTTCCTTACAGCCCTTATTTATGTATTTGAAAAGGGCCCATCACCTGAGATCAGAGATATATTCGTAGTTACAGTACAGCAAAGTTCTGCTGCAAAACCTCTTGCTCATCTTTTCCTTTCGGATGAAGAAGTAGATGCCATAATGGAGGCAAATTCGGCGTCAAAAGAGAATACCATAAGCGAAGGAAATGATATCATCATCGATCCTGATAATGCTTCAGACGAAATAGAGATAGTAGACATATACGGTCCTGCATACAACGGGAAGATGATGATCGTAAAGGATCCGTCAAGAGTCTATGTATATACACTTCCAAGTTACAATGTATCTCATGGAATGTATTTGACTGAGATGGTAGCTGCAGAGGGCGCCATCGGCGGTGTCAACGGTGGAGGTTTCTACGACGGAGGAGGCCTTGGCGACGGTACAGCGCCTTACGGATTTGTATTTTCAAGAGGCGTATGCAGGAACGGAGCATACAGCAGCTATGATATGGCGGGCTTTGACAACAACAACAAGCTGGTCGTAGGATACATGTCCTATGAAGAAGCTCTTAACAGAGGCATAAGGGATGCTTTGACATGGGGACCAAGCCTTATCATAAACGGACAACCTGTCAGCGTTGGTTACGGCGGGGGCCTTAACCCAAGAACAGCCATAGGACAAAGAGCTGACGGAGCAGTCCTCCTTCTTTGCGTAGACGGAAGACAGCCAAGCAGCATAGGTGCAAGCTACAATGACCTCATAGGCATTATGCTGGAATACGGCGCAGTTAATGCATATAACTTAGACGGCGGAAACAGCGCCGGAATGGTTTATGAGGGCGAGATAATAAACAACATGGCCAGCATAAACGGCCAAAGATATATACCAACGGCGGTGCTTGTCAAATGAGCAAAAAGCATAAGAAGAAAAATTTAGATGTAAACATAGAAGAGTCTGCCGAAGAAAATGAGGCCAATGAAAGTCCTTTGGAACTGACCGAAGCTGAAAAGAAAAAGAAGGCAAAGGAAGAGAAAAAGGCTGCAAAGAAGGCTGAGAAGATCAGAAGGAAAAAGCTGATGAAATTCGGTCTTGCAGTTAAGATCATATACATAATCTTCATACTTGCAGTTATTGGGGCAGGAGCCTATGCAGTTAAATTCGTATGGGACGAATGCGCTGTATATCAGCAAAGCTCTGCGACAGTCAGAGTAGGTGAAGCAATAGATACGCTAAAGGAACTTACAGGTCTTGAACTTAAAACTAACCTCATACCATCTAAGACCGAAGGCGACAAGATATTCTATAAGCTATACAATGAAGATAACCACCCTGTGGCTGAGGTCGAGCTTGCAAAGATAAGAAACATACTCAAGCTTGTCGCCATTTATGAGGAACCCAAAATCAGGAGCCTCATGTCCTATGACATAATGATCCCATCCGGCGCAGAAGTATCCTTAAGAGAAGGAGAAAGCATTCTTGACAGCGAACTCATAATCTCTGATGCGGATGCAGACCATTCAAAAAAGTTCACTTTATCTGCAAAGGGCACGCTGGGCAATATGGGTATATCAGTACCTACATACAAGTGGGTAAGGATAGGTGGCATATTCACAATAGACCAGGCAAGCTGCATGATGGGTGAAAAGGAACTTGCCATAAAGGAAATGGATGAAAAATACTTCTATGCTCCCGATAATGCAGATCCTGATCTCAATACAGGCCTTAGGCAAAGGGCAGCATATATAGCAGAGAAGTATTCAAACTACATCAGCGGAGATTATCCTTATTGGTCCCTATATAACATGATACTATGGAATTCACCGCTTCCTGCAAGACTTAACAATGTTACTCTTACATGGTACGGAGCTCATACAGGTGTAGAAATAGAAGATATGAAGGTATCTGATGCCTTCAAACTCACATCTTCTGACTATCTCCTCAATGTGGATTTCTATTACATTTCCTACGGTTACGTGGATACCGTGAAAGAACATGTAAAAATGTGCATGGTACTTCATAACGAAGGCGGCACATGGAAGATAGCAGAACTGCTCAATCACATAGAGCAGGACTGGATCGCGCCTTATCCGGTAGGGTGAAAATATTATTTGACAATATAGTATCCTTGTAGTAATATATTGTGCGTTACCGCTCTAAACGGGTATTTTGAAGTGCTTTTAGCCACCCTCGCAGGCGAGTCGGATAGTGGAGGTAAAATATCAAATGTACGCAGTAATCGTAACAGGCGGAAAGCAGTATTGCGTTTCTGAAGGCGATGTCATCAGAGTCGAAAAGCTTGACGCAGAAGTAGGTTCTACACTTACGATCAAAGAAGTTGCAGCATTCAGCAAGAATGACGAACTCAAAGTCGGAACTCCTTATGTAGCAGGAGCAAGTGTAAAAGCAGAAGTTCTCAGCCAGGGAAAAGCAGATAAGGTCATTATCTACAAGTACAAGGCAAAGAAGGACTACAGAAAGAAGAACGGACACAGACAGCCCTATACAGAGCTCCAGATCAAGTCCATTTCTTTCAGAAAACCAGCAGCTAAGAAGACAGAAGCAGCTGAAGAAGCTGTAGCAGAAGACAAGTAGTCAGGAGGTAAGAGTCAATGGCAAGTAAGAAAGGTGTCGGAAGTTCTAAGAACGGCCGCGAGAGCGAGTCAAAAAGACTTGGATTAAAGAGAGCCGATGGACAATTTGTCAGCGCAGGTACAATACTTGTTCGCCAGAGAGGTACTAAGTATCATCCGGGAAACAATGTTGGTATCGGCGGAGATGATACACTGTTTGCAAAGGTCAACGGAACTGTAAAGTTCGAAAGAAAAGACAAGACCAGAAAGCAAGTCAGCGTATATCCTGAAGAAGCTTAAGAACAGTAAGCCCCAAGGTCTCTTGGGGTTTATTTTTTTAAGCAAATTGTCAGCCCTCCAAAAAGTATACCATTTTGGTGGGGTGCATACAGATTTGCGTTAAGAAATCTCTTAATTTTTGATATAATACAGATATGTTTGTAGACAAAGCAGTAATAACAATTAAATCAGGCAAAGGCGGAAACGGATGTGTCTCCTTCAGAAGAGAACCTTTCATCCCTCAGGGAGGACCTGACGGCGGAAACGGCGGTAAAGGCGGAAGTATAATCATAGAAGCTGACGCCAATCTTCGCACTCTTATGGATTTCCGTTACAAAAAGAAGTACGAAGCCCAGAGCGGTGAAGACGGAAGGAAAAAGAAGCAGTACGGAAAGGACGGCGAGGATCTCGTCATAAAGGTACCTGTAGGCACTGTAGTCACAGACAAGTCAAGCGGTCTTGTTATGGCTGACCTTAAAGAAAAAGGTCAATCTTTTGTTGCTGCAAAGGGCGGCAAAGGCGGGAAAGGGAACGTCTTCTTTACTAACTCTGTAAGGCAGGCTCCTAACTTCGCAGAAGCTGGCGGAGCAGCTATCGAAAGAGAGATAGAACTTGAACTTAAACTCATAGCTGATGTTGGACTTGTGGGTTTCCCTAACGTCGGAAAGTCGACTTTGCTTTCTGTAAGCACAGGAGCAAATCCAAAGATCGCTGATTATCATTTCACCACCATAACTCCAAATCTTGGCGTCGTGACAAAATATGATGACAGTTTCATCATGGCTGATATTCCGGGGCTCATAGAAGGAGCTTCCGAAGGTGCCGGCCTTGGTCTTGATTTCCTTAAGCATATCGAAAGGACGAGGATACTCGTACACATAGTCGATATATCAGGATCCGAAGGAAGAGATCCTATTGAAGACTTTGAAAAGATCATGGCAGAACTTGAGAATTACAGCGCAAAACTTTCAAAAAAGCCTATGATAGTTGTCGGCAGCAAGATAGATCTTGCAGAAGACGATCAGATAGAAAGATTCAAAGAATATATCGAAAAGAAGGGATATGAATTCCTTACAATGTGCGCTCCTATACATATGGGCGTAGACGAAGTCATTGCAGCTGCATATAAGCTTCTCAAAGAAACACCCATCGAAGAAGAAGAGATCGCTGTATTCGAACCTTCAGATCCCCAGGACGATCCTGATTACAGAGACGTCAATGTTTCCTTTGACGGCAGATATTTTACTGTCACGGGAAAACAGCTCAGAAAGATATTCGATTCTACAAACTTCAACGATATGGGATCCCTTCGATACCTCTACAAATATATCGAGGCAAGCGGAGCCATAGACAAGATGGTAGACATGGGTCTTGAAGACGGAGATATCATCAGAGTATTTGATTACGAAATGGAATATGTCGAATAATAACATCCAAGAAAAGCTTGACAAGATACTAAACAGAATAAATAAACCTGCCAGATATATAGGCGGCGAACCATATACGATCATAAAGGAAAACGGCTCTTTTGATGTCCGTTTTGCTTTTTGTTTTCCGGACACCTATGAGATAGGTATGTCATTCATGGGTCTTTCTCTTCTTTACAGCATACTTAACAAGACAAAGACCACATTTATGGAGAGAGTATTTGCTCCTGATGTGGATATGGAAGCTGAGATGAGAAAAGAAGATCTCCCTCTTTATACACTCGAGACCAAAACTCCCGTAAGAGAATGCGACGTAGTAGGATTTACTCTTCAGTATGAGATGTCATATACCAACATACTCAATATGCTTGAGCTTTCGGGCATCCCTTTAAAGGCATCAGAAAGGGACGATTCCTATCCTTTGATAGTTGCAGGAGGTCCTTGCGCATATAATCCTGAACCTCTTGCTGATTTTCTTGACCTTGTAATGATAGGAGACGGAGAACTGCAGCTTCCTGAATTTTGCGAGAAGTTCTCTGAATGCAGGAAGAAAGGACTTTCAAAAAGGGAGATCATAGCAGAACTTTCCAAGATCCCCGGTGTATATGCTCCTTCTCTTAAAAACCATGTCACAAGGGCATTTTTAGGCGATCTGAACGGTGTAGAGTATCCTTCGAGGAACATCGTACCTTTGATAGAAGTAGTTCATGACAGGGCCGTTATAGAGCTCTTCAGAGGCTGCACGAGAGGCTGCAGATTCTGCCAGGCAGGCATGATATATAGACCTGTAAGAGAAAGATCTCTTGAAAAGAATCTTGAGATAGCAAAAGAGCAGCTAAAGGCATCCGGGCATAACGAGATATCACTTCTTTCATTATCAAGTTCAGACTATACAAAAATAGGCGAGCTTGTAACAGAGCTTTCTGAATATTGCCAGCCAAGGCAAATAGGCATATCTCTTCCTTCATTAAGACTTGATAATTTCAGTTTTGAACTTCTTGAAAAAATACAGGGAGTAAAGAAGACAGGCCTTACCTTTGCTTGCGAAGCAGGGACACAGAGGCTTCGCGATGTAATAAACAAGAACGTCACAGAAGACGACCTTTTCAATGCAGTGTCACAGGCTATAGACAACGGCTGGAACAGCGTCAAATTGTATTTCATGATAGGACTTCCTACGGAGACCTATGAGGACCTTGACGGAATAGCGGATCTTGCAGACAGGATAATGAAGCTGGCTATTGAAAAGAACGGAGGAAAGAGAGGACGTTTCTCAGTCAACATCGCTGTTGCTAATTTCGTTCCCAAACCCTTTACGCCCTTCCAGTGGTGCAGGCAGGATACAGCTGATGAATTCGAAAAGAAGCACTTTTATCTAAGAGAAAAGATATCAAGGATAAAGGGCGTCACTCTTCATTACCACGGAAGCTATACATCCTTCCTTGAGGCTGTATTTGCAAGAGGAGGAAGGGAACTTGGAGCTCTTCTTTTAAAAGCTCACGAATACGGATGCACCTTCGATGCATGGACTGAGCATTTCAATGAGGATCTTTGGAAAAAGGCTCTTGATGAGTGCGGAATAGATTATGATTATCCGGGAGTCAAAGGATTTGGCCTTGGCGACGAACTTCCATGGGATCACATAAATGCAGGCGTGTCTAAAGAGTATCTGAGATCTGAATATGAAAAGTCTCTAAAGGATGAGACTACAAAGGACTGCAGATACGGATGCAACGGCTGCGGCGTAAATAAATATACGGAATGCAAATGGGGAGGTATATATGCATAAGTATCTTCTCAGATTCTACAAAAGAGGAAACATGAGATTCCTTTCTCACCTCGATCTTGGCAGGCTATTTCGCAGGGCTATAAAAAGAGCGGAGATAGATGTTGAATTTTCAAATGGCTTCAATCCTCATGAAAAGATCAATATAGTTCAGCCACTTTCCCTTGGATTTGAAGGCGAGAGCGAATATTTCGAGATTGCAACAAAGAAAAGCTATGATGAAAAAGATCTCATGGAACTACTCAATGCTTCTATGCCTACTGACATAGCATTTTATGAATGCAGGGCTTTAGACAGCAGCATAAACAATATGTCAAACAAAACTCAAGCAGCTCTTTACAATGTCTATGTAAAGGGGAGCAAGGAAGAGTTTGAAGCACTTAAGATAGAGGATTTTCTCAACCAGGACGATATATATGTCCTAAAAAGAGACAAAAAGACAAAGACTATGGTCGAAAAGAATGTAAGGACCATGGTGTATTCAGTTACAAGAGGAGGCTCCGACAGTGAAGGCTACTATCTTAACCTTGCAGTAAGATGCGCATCTAACGAGAGCCTTAATCCTGTAAATCTTCTTGCTTCGCTGTATAAATTCAGCGGAATGGAATTCACGCAGGAGAATTCCCGTATAAGCAGGATGGATCTTATGACTACTAATTTTAAGAACGAATACGTTCCTTTATTCGATTTTGACAAAAATGAAGAGTTCTAAGAAGAAAAAAAGGATAAATCATATAATTGCATGGACTGTCACTGTAGTCTTTTCAGTGCTGTTCATTATTTTCGGGAACAAGTTAGTCTCAAAAGACCTTGGTCTTTTTACGGGTGAAGATACTGTTATCGTAGCAAAGGTCACAGACCTTGGAGAGCTTGTAGACAACTCTATCGAAGGCACCGATTACGTATCAAAATCTCAGCTTTTCTATGCAAAGGTAATAAAGGGCGAAGGAAAAGGAAATACGGTCCTTGCTTATCAGCAGATAGACAGTTTTTCTGCATATCAAGATGAAGAAGTCAGCATAGGCGATGTTGTGACTCTTTATCAAAATGCTTATTCTACTGACAAGGATACTTGGGTATTCGGAGATTATTACAGATTAGATAAGATCGAGATACTTGCAGCGATATTCATCATACTACTTCTCATATTCGGAAGGATAAAGGGATTCAATACTCTTGTTTCCCTTGCTTTTACGGTCTTTGCGGTTTTCCTTGTATTTGTTCCTGCCATACTCAACGGATACAACATATATCTCATGACTGTCATCGTCTCTGTTTATACCATAGTCATGACACTCATGATAACCAACGGTCCGGGAGAAAAGTCCATTACGACTATACTTGGATGTACCTTTGGAGTAGTCACTGCCGCTATATTCAATATCATCCTGTCAAAGCTGATGCGTATGAGCGGTATCATAGATGAGCATTCTGTATACCTGCAGTACCTTAGCAACGGCAAGACATTAGACCTTAAGGCTTTGATCTTTGCCATGACCGTCATAGGAGCTTTGGGAGCCGTTATGGACGTTGCAATGGATATATCAGCGTCTCTTACAGAGATACATTACAGAAATCCGGATCTTTCTGTCAAAGAACTTTACAAAAGCGGAATCAGGATAGGTAGAGACGTTATGGGCACTATGGCAAATACGCTTGTTCTTGCATATGCAGGAAGCTCGCTTTGCTCCACGCTTCTTAATATCACATATTCATCATCACTTCTTGAACTCATGAACAGGGAAGGAGTCGCAGTTGAGCTTTTGCAGTCCCTTGTAGGAAGCACTGCCATACTGCTGACCATACCTCTTACATCATTGGTGTGTTCAATGCTTTATTCAAAGCATGAAAAGAAGAGTAAAGCGTATGATCTTCAGTCCGGATCGGATTTAAAGTAGCTATCTTTTTGTATTTTTTAAGTATTTTGCAATATCTTTTAGCCTTAGGCTTCTAAGATATTGCATTTTTTATTTCTCTTGGTATAATGAAACTAAGTTTCAAAATATTGTACCGATCATAAAACTAATTTTTACACATGCCCAGTATATCTTGCATCAAGGAAATAGAGCAGCGATACAATAGACTGACTTTGAACGAAAAGAAGGTCTCTGATTTTATTGCTGCAAATCCTGATAAAGTAGTGGACATGACGATTTCGGATCTTGCGGTATCCACCGATGTCTCTAAGGCCACTATTGCGCGCCTTTCAAAATCATTAGGTTTTTCAGGTTATCCACAACTCAAGATAGCTCTTGCAAAGGATCTGGTAGGTATAGGCAATACCTATGCTTCTTTTATTACTGAAAATGACGATTCAAGGACCATACTCAACAAGGTGTTCAATGCGAATATACGGACGCTGGAGAATACTTTAAAACAGCTTGATAACAATATTTTCGAGAAGATGGTGGATGCCATCGCAAGAGCAAAGATAGTATATATAAACGGAACAGGAGCTTCCGGAGATTATGCAAGAGACTTTGAACGAAGGCTTATGCAGATAGGTATCATAGCCATATCTCATACGGATGCAGCATCCCAAAGGCAGTCCACTCTGAATCTGACCCGTGATGACTTCGTACTTGGCATAAGCCAGTCAGGGCGTACTATCTCTATAGTCGATTCCATAAGGCTTGCAAAGGAGAACGGAGCGAATACAGGATGTATCACGGGCTACTATGACAGCCCCATTGTGAAATATTCTGATCTTCCTCTTGTAGTTACCACCAACAATCTGAAATATCCTGTGGATTCCATTTCAGCAAGGGTGGCGCAAGTGTCCGTATTCGACTCTCTCATCATAGCACTGTCGAATAAAAAATACGATCAGTCCCTTAAAAGGATCAAAGAAACGAACAATATAGTCGAAGAGTTAAGATACAAAAAAGATTAAAGGAGCAAATACCAATGAGTGTAAACATCAAGATCGACCACGCTGTAAAAAAATACGGAGACAATACGGTCATACCCGATCTGTCTTTGGAGGTTAAAGATGGAGAGTTTTTTACGCTCCTTGGACCTTCCGGCTGTGGAAAGACGACGCTTCTTCGCATGATAGCCGGATTCAACTCCATTGAAGGCGGAGACTTTTATTTTGGAGATACCAGGATCAATGACCTAGATCCTGCAAAGAGGAATATAGGAATGGTATTCCAAAACTACGCCATATTCCCTCATTTGACAGTAAGAAAGAACGTAGAATTCGGTCTTAAGAACAAAAATGTCCCAAAGGATGAGATAAAGATCCAGACCGATAAGTTCATGAAGCTCATGCATATAGATGAATATGCAGATCGCATGCCGGACAGACTTTCAGGCGGACAGCAGCAAAGAGTAGCTCTCGCAAGAGCCCTCGTCATCAAACCTGACGTACTTCTAATGGACGAACCTTTGTCTAACCTTGACGCTAAATTAAGAGTTGAGATGAGGACCGTCATCAAGGAGATCCAAAAGGAAGTAGGCATAACTAATGTTTATGTTACCCACGACCAGGAAGAGGCTATGGCAGTCTCCGACAGGATCGCAGTCATGAATTTCGGCGTCATACAGCAGATAGGTACGCCAAAGGATATTTATCAAAGACCGGCTAACCTCTTTGTTGCAAACTTCATAGGGCGCACCAACATCATCAACGCTGAACTAAAAGCAGAGGGCGGTGAGTGCTTCCTGGTATTTGCCGACGGATACAGGCTCAAGATGGACAACATACTTCCGGAAGAGCAAAAAGATCAGAAAGTCATAGTTGCAGCAAGACCTGAAGAAGTAGTCATAAATGATAAAGAGGGCATAAAGGCTACTGTATGCGATTCAGTATTCCTTGGTCTTAATACACACTACTTCGTTCTTTCAGACAAAGTCCGCTGCGTCAATATGGACGAAAAGGATGATGACAGGATAGAACTGGTACAGGAATCTCTCATAGATGACATCATTCCAAACGGAAATGAAGTACTTTTAAGACTTAAGTCTGAAAAGATAAACGTATTTACAGAAGACGGATCAAAGAACATAGTCAAAGGCGTCAAAAACGACTGCAAGTAGGTGATGACATGACAAGCGCTAAGAAAAAAGATGTCTGGACATTGATATCCTGGATAGTCCTGGGTATCTTCATTCTGTTCTTCATCTATCCATTGGTAAATCTATTGAAACAGGCATTTTTCGATGATGCCGGATTTACCATGAAGAACTTTGTTGAGTTTTTCTCAAGACCTTACTATACGAACACCATAAGAAACAGCTTCAAGGTATCCATACTTACAACATTTTTCTCATTGCTCATAGGTATACCTTTCTCATATTTCTATTCCTTTTACAACCTGAAAGGCAGAAAGTTTCTCATAATCATATGCGTTCTATGCTGTATGTCGGCACCGTTCGTCGGCGCTTACGCATGGACACTGCTTCTTGGAAGAGCAGGAATGATCACCCAGTTCTTTAAAAAGATAGGGATCATCATCCCGACTATATACGGCATGGGAGGCATAATCCTGGTACAGGCCAGCAAATTCTTCCCACTTGCTGTCATATACATGAACGGAGCTTTCAAGAATATAGACAATACACTGATGGAAGCAAGCGAGAGCATGGGATGCACGGGAGTAAAGAGATTCTGGACAGTGCTCATAAGACTTTCTATGCCGACTGTTCTTGCAGCAGCTCTTCTTGTATTCATGAGAGCCTTTGCTGACTTTGGTACTCCTATGCTGATCGGAGAAGGCTACAGGACCTTCCCTGTAGAGATTTACAACCAGTTCGTATCGGAAATGGCTGACGACTGGGGCTTTGCAAGTGCCATAAGCTGCATAGCTATAGTCATAACGGGAGCTATATTCCTTATTCAGAAGTTTGCAACGAGCAAGTTCAATTTCTCGCTCAATGCTCTTCATCCCATCGAAAGAAAGAATCCAAAGGGCATAACAGGAGTCTTGATGCATGTATATGTATACTTTGTACTTGCTATTTCCTACATGCCTCAGCTTTTCGTCATAGTAAGCTCATTCAGGAACTCCAACGATGTAGCTTTCATGAAAGGATTCAGCTTCAATAACTACAAGACCGCAGTAAGGAGAGGACTTTTAACAGGTCTTAAAAATACCTTGTCCATAGGTTTCCTTTCGCTTCTTGGAATAATAGTCCTGGCTACTTTGATAGCTTACCTTACAGTCAGAAGGAAGAATCTGATGAACAATACCATAGATACAGTATCCATGCTGCCTTACATCATGCCCGGTTCTGTCATAGGTATTGCAATGCTCACATCATTCAACAAACCGCCCATTGCCATTTCCGGGACCATCATAATTATGATAGTAGCCTGCATAGTAAGAAGGCTTCCATATACCACAAGGTCTGCAACAGCCACGTTGATGCAAATACCCATGTCCATGGAAGAAGCAGCCATATCTTTGGGCGCATCAAAGCTAAAGACCTTTGGCAAGATAACAGTCCCGATGATGAGCCCGGGGATAATATCTGGTGCCATACTTTCTTTGGTCGCCATAATCACGGAAGTCTCTAGCGCCATAATACTTCGTACAAACAGGACCATGACACTGACCATCGGAGCCTACGAGACCATTGCATATTCTAAAGGCGTTCCTTGCGCCTTTGCTGCCGTAACAACGCTCCTTACGGTAGTGATACTTCTTGTTTACATCAGGATGACAGGAACAGAGGATATTAAGCTTTAGGTTTTTTCAAGAACTGATCTTGAGGAAATATATTAAAGATAGTTGTTTCATTGATTTCAATATTTTAAGGAGGATAATTATGAAACGAGTATTAGCAATTATGCTTGCTGTAGTAATGGTATTTTCATTCGCAGCATGCGGAAAGAAGGAAGAAGGCAACACAGGATCCGGAGTTTCCGGTACTGTCGTTATCAGAACATCTCACAAACAGGCCGACCAGGACATGTTCAAGGAAATGTTCGAGAAGAAGTATCCTGACTGCACCGTAGAATTCATCTATGGTTCCATCGGAGACACTATGGCTGCTGTAGAAGCTGCAAAGGACAACCCAGATACAGATGTTGTTCTCGGCGGACTTCAGGCAACAGATGGAGACAAGTACTATGATCTCTTTGAACAGTACACACCATCCAACCAGGCTGAGCTTTCAGTTGCAGATCCAAACGGATATTACGGATACTACACGACCCAGGTCATGGCTTTCATCATCAACACAGACGTTCTTGCAGAGCTCGGACTTACAGCTGATGACGTAAAGGGCTATGATGACCTCCTCAATCCAAAGCTTAAAGGTTATATCATGCATGCAGATCCTTCCGCATCATCCTCTTCTTGGAGAGAACTTGAAACTATGCTCGCAATATACAACGGCGGCACCAAGGATTACTATGACGAGAAAGCATGGGACTATGTAGGAAAACTCATGGACAACCTTGCAGGAAAGACAACCACAAAGTCTGCTGATGTTACACAGAAAGTTATCGACGGCGAGTATGCAGTAGGACTTTCCTATGAATCCACCTGCGTTGAGAACGTAATGAAGGCAAAGGAAGCAGGAAAAGACAACATCATCATGGTATATCCTGAAGAAGGAAATACAGAAGTCGCATTCGCAGCAGCGATCGTAAAGAACTGCAAGAATCCGGAAGCTGCAAAGGCAGTTATCGACTTCACATGCTCTGTTGAATATCTCGATGCAAGACTTGATCTCCTCGGAGCATCCAGAGGAACAAACAAGGGCTGCAAGGCATCTGAACTTTGCCCGGTTTCCAGCGAACTCGGACTCATCGAAATAGACCTTGGAGTCTTCACAACTGAGAAGAAAGCACTTCTTCAGAAGTATGCAGATCTTTGGACAAGCAAATATCCAGGTTAATTAACTAAACTTAACTTTTTGCCGGGAGGATCATTCCTCCCGGCTTTGATGAAAGGATCATAGATGACAAAACGTGAATGGGTCACAAAAGCCTTTAACGGCGAAAAAGTGGATAAAGTCCCTGTTGGATTTTGGTTCCATTTTCTTGACAATGAAGTTATTTCTGACGGCATGAAGGATCCGTCTTTGATCGAACAAAACCTTGAGGGTCACAGGAGATTCAGAGATGAATTCGATCCTGATTTTGTTAAGCTCATGTCAGACGGTCTTTTCTATAGACCTGACTATACATATCCTGAGCTTAAGACATCTTCAGACCTTGCTAAGGTAGAAGCTCTTCCAAGAGACCATGAATGGCTAAATGCATGCGTTGAACACGCAAAAAAGGTAAGAGAGATCTTCGGCGGCGACATCCTGATCTTTTACAATGTGCCGTCTCCTTTTCATCACATATTAAAGCAGCTAACAGGTACTTCAGGCATGAAGGAGTATCCAAAATGCCTTGTCGAAGATCCTGAAAGCTTTATGAAGGCAAATGACGCTCTTCTTTCCGATATGCTCAATTTGACTGAAAGAGTACTTACGGAAGGGCAGATGGACGGGATATATTTCGGCCTTCACAATGACAATGTCTTTACAGACGAGCAATACAATAAATATATAGCGCCAAGCGAAATAAAGATACTTGAGCTTGCAAACTCAATAAAGCCTATAAACATAGCCCATGTTTGCGGCTACAGAGGAAGAGTCAACAACTTCGATGTATATAAAGATTATCCCGCTAAGGTATTCAACTGGTCTCTCCATACAACGGATCTGACCATTGCAGAAGGAAAGAAGTTCTTTACAAACTGCACATGCGTAATAGGCGGCTATGACCAAAGTCCCGGCAGCCTCATCCATGCAGGATCTAAAAAGGATATTCAGAACTTCTGTATAGAACTTATCAAAGAAAACGGACAGGAAGGGTTCGTAATAGGTGCAGACTGCACCATTCCTTCCGATACACCTATAGAAAATCTCACTTGGGTCAAAGAAGCAAGAGATGCTTTCAGCGAAAGAGAAGGTTGGAAAAGAATATGATGATCTGCAGCAAAGCTGCTTAAAATATATGAGAGGTAGTATATATGCAAAAAAATGATGTAGTAAGCAAAATAGCAAAAACAAAGATCATGACAGTTGTCAGGATCAATTCTCTTGAAAGAGGCTGCGAGATAGTTGAAGGTTGCCTTGAGGGCGGCGTAGATGTCATGGAGATAAGCTACACTTCACCTGAAGCGAGCGAATACATAAAAGAACTTTCAAAGAGATATCCTGACATGATCATAGGAGCAGGTACTGTCCTTGATTCTGAAACAGCTAGGATGGCCATAACTTCAGGAGCGAAGTTTATAATAGCTCCTAATTTTTCAAAGGATGTTGCTCTTCTTTGCAACAGATACCAGGTGCCTTATGCTCCGGGATGCACATCATATACAGAGATGGTGACTGCCCTTGAATACGGCGCTTCCTTTATCAAATGCTTCCCCATATCTAATTTCTACGGTCCTGAAATGGTCAAGGTCCTGAAAACTCCGCTTCCTTTCATGCCCATACTTGTAAGCGGAGGCATAAGCCTTGACAATATCGACAAATGGCTTGAAGGAGGAGCAGACTGCCTTGCTATAGGTAGTCTCCTTACAAAAGGGACAAAAGATGAGATAGCAGCAAACGCAAGGCTGGTTATGGAGCACGTAAATAAATGACGAAGGAAGAAACGAAAAAGATATTAGACGAGAGCAAGATAGTTCTCGTCGTAAGAGGGATATACGGAGAAGAGCTCCTTAAGCTTGCAGATGCCCTTGGAAAAGGCGGCATCAGAGCCTTTGAAGTCACTTATGATCCTTCAGACCCAAATACTTTAGAAAGAGTCAAAGAAAACATCATTGCTGTACATGATAGACATCCTGAGATGCTCATGGGAGCCGGGACCGTACTTACAAAAGAGCAGGTCCTAAATGCTAAAGAGGCAGGAGCTGAATTCATCGTATCTCCTAACTTTGACAAAGATGTCGTAGAGGCTACTCTTAATGAAGGACTTGTATCGATCCCCGGATGCATGACTCCTACAGAAATATGTGACGCAGATAAAGCCGGAGCTGACTATATCAAGCTTTTCCCTGCAGGAACTCTTGGAATGAAATATTGCAAGGATATCCTTGCTCCTCTTCATCACGTCAAGTATATAGCGACAGTGGGAGTTACTGAGGAGAGCTTTAGAGAATATCTTGAAATGAGCTTTGCGGGAGCTGCAGTATCTTCAAAGCTCATAGATAAAAAGTGCAGAGATGAGGGCAACTGGGATGAGCTCACAAGAAGAGCAAAGGCCTTCACGGATATAGCAAAAGAATATACGAAGTAGTATGACGAAAAAGAAAGTAAAGTTTATCTTTTTCGATCTTGACGGGACTCTTCTTGATAGTGAAAAGAACATAGGCAAGGAGCTTCTTGACTATTTAGCGTGCCTAAAAGAAAGAAAAGGCACCCATTTTGCATTTGCAACAGGCAGGCATATAGTCTCTGTTGAACCATTGATGGAAAGATACGGACTTAAAAAGTATCTTGACGGGATGGTAAGCAATATAGGAGCAGATCTGTATTTCTTTGACAAAGATGAGCATATTAAGCTCAACTATCTTTCAGTGGAGCAGATAGATGCATGCCTCAAAGCTTTTGAGGGATACGATTTTCTGTCTACTGCATTTCATAATGACGGAAACAAGATGATAGCAAACAGATATACTAAGGAAGTTGCTATGATCAAGAACCGTAATCACTATAACCGCTTCTATTTCCCAAATGAAGTCTCTTATGTTGCAGCCCCTAAATTTCTTTTATTGTTCGATCCAAAAGACTTTGACAAAGCAAGAGTAGCAGCTGAGAAAAACATACTTCCCGGTCTTCGTTACATCCTGACAGAACCGAATATCATCGAGATAGTAAATGAAAAGAATTCAAAGGCATCAGCAGCTTCCGAAATGCTTAAAAAATACGGCCTTTCACTTGATGACGCCATGTTCTTTGGAGACGGAGAAAACGACAGGCAGCTTATGGAAGCCTCCGGCATAGGAGTATGCATGGCAAACGGAAGAGAAACTATCAAGGAGATAGCCGACTTTGTAACAGAAAAGGATAACGATCACAAAGGTATATTAGACTTTCTTCAAAAACACGAAGAATTACTTAATTAGGAGAAAAGGTATGAGAAGTAAAGGATCTGAGGATCTGAAAAAGTATGTAGAAACAGGAAAGAAAGAGACTCTTAATGTCTTTGACAACCTGGACATTTCTGCTCTTGAAAAGGCAGCAGAAGTAATAATCGAAGCAAAGAATAAAGGAAACAGGCTTCATATCTCCGGAATAGGCAAACCTGCTCATATAGCAGGCTATGCAGCCTCCCTTATTTCATCTACTGGGACGCCTGCGTATTTCCTTCACGGTACTGAAGCTGTCCACGGAAGCTGCGGACAACTTATCCCGGGAGATATAGTCATCTTCATCTCCAACAGCGGAGAAACTTCTGAGATGAAAGCCACTGTTACAGCCGTAAAGAATAACGGCTGCCATGTGATAGGAATTTCGGGAAATAAAGATTCCTGGCTTGCAAAGGAATCATTAGTACATCTTTTAGCCCACGTAGAAAAAGAAGGAGGACCGCTGAACAGAGCCCCTAGGACTTCTATAATTGCCGAGACCATAGTGATACAGGCTTTAAGCGTACTTCTTCAATCAGATGCTGATATAGATCCCAAACAATATGTCAAATGGCATCCGGGCGGATCTCTTGGCCATTTAAGAGAGGATGAGGTCAAATAAATGAAGATAACGATAACTCCGAGAGGATTTACAAAGAACGGTCAGGAATATATAGCTCTTCTTAAAGAAAAGGGCTTTGATGTAGATTACAATCAGACCGGAAAGTCATATACAAAAGAACAATTCATCGAGCATTGCATCGATGCTGACGGCGTTATCTGCGCCAGCGAAAAAATAGACAGAGAAGTCATAGACTCCTGCAAAAACCTAAAAGTTATAGTCAAGTTCGGTGTCGGTATGGATAATATCGATGCTGAATACTGCAACGAAAAGGGCATATGGGCAGACAGATGCGCAGGGAGCAATTCAAGATCTGTAGCAGAACATGCTCTTACTCTGATGCTTGCAAACTGCAAAAATCTCTATGAAGGGATCAAAGAGACCAAAGAGCGTTCATGGGCTAAGCTTTCAGGCTTTGAGATATTCGGAAAGACCCTTGGTATCATAGGTTTTGGCGCTATAGGAAAACATCTTGCAAATATGGCAAATGCGCTTGGCATGAATATCCTTGTCTATGATGCATACCCAATAAACGAAGTGGATGCTCTTGGCGTCAATGCCAGGATAGCAGACCTTGATACTATTTACGCAGTATCAGATTTCATCTCAGTCCATGTCCCTTTGAATTCAGAAACAAAAGGAATGATATCTCTTCATGAGATGAAGAAGATGAAGAAGAACTGTGTCCTCATAAATACTGCAAGGGGAGGCATCGTAGATGAAGATGCTCTTTATACAGCTCTTTCTGAAGGTATCATCAAAGCAGCCTGTTTTGATGTCTTTTCGTCAGAACCGCCCAAAAATGATGAGAAACTTTTAGATCTTGACAATTTCTATCTGACTCCCCACTGCGCAGCAAGCACAAAGGAAGCAGATATAAACACATGCAGGATAGCGACTGAAATAATACTGAGACGATTGGAGGCATAATAAATATGATCAAAGGTATAATACCGGCTCTTGTAACGCCCTTTAACAGGGATATGAGCATCAATTATGAGGAGTCTGCAAAGCTTCTTGACTATACGATGGATGGCGGAGTCCATGGGCTTTTCATTTTAGGAACGAATGGTGAATTCTATGCTGTAAGCGATGCTGAAGCTTCAGGATATACAAAGTTCGTCACGGAATATATAAAGAACAGACTTCCCGTATTTGTCGGCCTTGGTTCTAACAGCACAGAAATGACCATAAATAAGGGGCAAATGCTCAAGACATCAGGTGCTGCGTGCTTTACTGTCATCACACCGTTCTTCCAGGCTCTTACAGACAAGGAACTCATAGCCTACTATTTAGAGATAGCCGATGCTCTTAAAACTCCAATGCTCATATATAACATACCGGCAAGGACCAATATCAATGTGAGCCCTTATGTAGTCAAAGTTCTTTCTGAAAACAAATACATAGTCGGAATAAAAGATTCCAGCGGGAATATGGATAATCTAAAGTCATATATCGATGCATCTGAAGGAAGAGACTTCAGCGTTCTTTGCGGATCTGATTCTAAGATATTAAAAGCACTGAGCCTCGGCGCGACAGGAGCAGTTGCTTCTACATCGAATCTCATTCCCAGAGTCATAGTCGGCATTTATGATGCTTTTAAAAGAGGAGATATGAAAGCAGCTCAAAAGTTCCAGGATGATGTAGAACCGCTAAGACAGGCCATGCATCTTGCAGGAACTCCTGCTGTTCTTAAGAAAGCTTTGAGGATGACAGGTATAGACGTTGGATATCCTGCAAGACCTGTTATGGCAGCAGAAGATCCTGACGTAGTAGAAAAGATCGAAGAGATGCTAAAACACTACGGGCTCAAATAACTAAAATAAAATACACTAAAATTATTCTTGACTGGTAATATATGTAAGTATATACTTTATTTACATATATTACCTTTTTTATTACACTAAAATGAACAAGAAGAGTTTTCAAAAATACAAAAGAACAGTGATATTCATCATTCTTGCAATATTCATCGTTCAAAAGTCCTATGTATATTTGCAGGAAAAGAAGGAGACAAATGAGATAGTTTTCTATACTCTGCCTCCTCAGAATGAAGTAAGTGTTTCAAAAGAAGCAGGCGATAATACTGTTACAAGGTCTGAAAGTGATGACAGCAGTATCACAAGAGAAATATCAAGGGATGATACTTCAGATGAAACAGTCACTGTGCCTTTAAATGAAAATACCAAGACATCTGCTTCTGACCCATATGACGGAAAGATCAACATAAATACTGCATCGTCTGAAGAACTTCAAAAGCTGAACGGTATAGGACCGGCACTTGCCGGTAGGATCATAGAATACAGACAAAGCTATGGGAGCTTTGTTGCAATCGAAGAAATAATGGAAGTAAAAGGGATAGGCGAAAAGACTTTCGAAAAAATAAAGGGATATATCAAAGTCAATTAAAAAAGGGGAGTCATGGATATCAAAAAGGGGATAAAAAAGATAACTGGGAAATATAACGGTATACCTCTTATCGCAGCAGGGATCATAATAGTATCGATGATAATTTCAGGACTTGGGAATAAGGAAACGAAAAACTCGAAACCGGTTGATGGAATAAGCATCAATGATAATGAGGCCCATTCCATCGATCCGGAGCCAGATGACGACACTTTATCAATATTCGGTATCAAAGAGATAAATATAGATGAGGGAAGCACTAAGGCGGAGCTTTATTACTTAAATCCGGAGCAGAATGCAGACAAGTACTATATAGTCGTCAGCATCTACTTAAAGGATACAAATGAACTCCTGTATTCTTCAGATCTATTGCCTCCGGGAAGGGTCATAGACAGCGCTGAATTTACAAGGAGTTTCAAAAAAGGCAGGTATGATGCTTGCTTTCGCGTAGAGGGCTATAAGATGAATGACTTTAGCTCCGTCAAAGGTGCTGACCTTGATATCGTGATCAATGTGAACTAAACATCCAAAAGTGCTCATTGAACCCGGAATCTTTTTAGTGTATATTAGTTTCATTAAGAAGCGGAGATAATATGGAAAAGAAAAAGATAGACAGGATCAACGAGCTTGCGCACAAGAAAAAATCAGTAGGACTTACTCCAGAAGAACTTGAAGAGCAGGCACAATTAAGAGCAGAATTCCTTGAGGATTTCAGAAAAAGGTTCATAGCGCAGTTGGAGAATATAGAAATCGTGGATCCGGACGATCCAAGACTCAAGGAAAAAAGACCTTTATCCTAAAAGCGTTAAGCGGCAGATCTTTGGATCATACCGCTTTTTTCATATAAGCTACATTGTTTCATTTACAATTATGCTTTCCTGTTGTAAAATTAGAAAGTTAGATTTAATGCTAATAATTAATATTTTCAGGTGATATAAATGGAATATAAAGGCGTAAACGAATTAAGAGAGATGTTCCTTTCTTTCTGGGAATCAAAGGGATGCCTAAGGCACGAAAGCTATTCTCTTGTACCTCAGAACGACAAGAGCCTCCTCCTTATCGCAGCTGGAATGGCTCCTTTAAAGCCATATTTTACAGGCGCTGAGGAACCTCCTAAGCACAGGATGACAACATGCCAAAAGTGTATCAGAACAAACGACATCGATAACGTTGGACATACCGCAAGACACGGTACGTTCTTTGAAATGCTCGGTAACTTCAGTTTCGGTGACTACTTTAAGCATGAATCACTGAAGTGGGGATGGGAGTTCATCACATCTAAGGATTGGCTCGACATTCCTGTAGACAAAGTATGGGCAACTATTTATGAAAATGATGATGAAGCCTATGATATCTGGAAAGACGAGATAGGTATAGATCCAAGTCACATCGTAAGACTCGGTAAAGAAGATAACTTCTGGGAAATAGGAACAGGTCCCTGCGGGCCATGCTCTGAGATCTACTTTGACAGAGGTCCTGAATACGGATGCGGCAGACCCGATTGCAAGCCCGGCTGCGACTGCGACAGATACATGGAATTCTGGAACCACGTATTCTCTCAATATGACAGGCAGGAAGACGGCACATACCTCGATCTTGTAAACAAGAACATAGATACAGGTATGGGTCTTGAGCGTATAGCATGCATCATGCAGGGAACTGACAGTATCTACAACATCGATACTATGCACGACATCCTTTCAGAAGTCTGCAGGATATCAGGCGTAGAATACAAGGACGGCGCTGCAAAGGAAGATGTATCTATCCGTATCATAACAGACCATATAAGAGCAGTATCCTTCATGATCTCTGACGGCATCCTTCCGTCAAATGAGGGCAGGGGATATATCTTAAGAAGGCTCCTAAGAAGAGCTGCAAGACACGGCAGGCTCCTCGGTATCAAGGGAACCTTCCTTAAGGATCTATGCGACAAGGTCATCGAGACTTCAGGCGGAGCTTATCCTGAACTTGTCGAAAGAAGAGACTACATAAAGAAGATCATAGGTATAGAAGAAGATAAATTTGCTCAGACCATAGACCAGGGCACCGATATACTTGGCGGATACATCGAAGATGCAAAGAAGAAGGGCGATAAGCTTATCTCAGGCGCTGATGCATTCAAACTATATGATACCTACGGATTCCCAATCGAGCTCACAAAAGAGATCGCTGAAGACCTCGGATTCGAAGTAGACGAAGAAGGTTTCAAGGCATCTATGGATGCTCAAAAGGCTCAGGCAAGAGCAGCAAGGAAAGATGACGACAACCAGGGCTGGCTCGACGAATCAGTCATGTTCAAAGAATTCGAAGAGACAGAGTTCGCAGGTTACGAAAGCCTTGCTACAGAAAGCAAAGTCATTGGTATAGTAAAGGGTATGTCTTTACTTAAGAGCGCATCAGAAGGCGAAGAAGTAAAGCTCGTTCTTGATACTACGCCATTCTATGGAGAAGGTGGCGGACAAGTAGGCGATACAGGTGTCATGGAAGCTGACGGATTTACAGCTGCCATAACCAATACTACTAAAGTAAACGGCGTATATGTACACCATGCTGTCATCTCATCAGGAGAAGTAAATGTCGGCGATGAAGTATATGCCTGCGTAGACGTAAAGAGAAGGCATGCGATCGCCAGGAACCATACAGCAACACATCTTCTTCAGAAGGCTCTTAAAATGGTCCTTGGCGATCACATCGAGCAGGCAGGATCTCTTGTTACACCGGATTCTTTAAGATTTGACTTTACTCACTTTGAAGCATTATCAAAAGAAGACTTAAAGAAAGTCGAAGATATAGTCAACGAAGAGATACTCAAGTTCAGCCAGGTAAAGACTCATGTCCTTCCCATCGAGGAAGCAAAGAAACTCGGCGCAATGATGCTCTTTGGTGAAAAGTACGGAGATGTAGTCAGAGTAGTCGACGTTCCTGATTTCTCTATGGAATTCTGCGGAGGAACACATGTAGCAAACATCGGACAGATAGGCTCCGTAAAGATACTTTCAGAATCAGGTATAGCAGCAGGAACAAGAAGGATAGAAGCTATCACAGGTTCTGCAGTAGGCGAATATCTAAACGAGCAGCTTGCTCTTGTAAACGATATTTCGTCCATTTTGAAGGTCAATCCGGACGCAATAGTAAAGAGGACCGAAAACCTTACAGAAGAGCTCAGATCGGTCAAAAATGAGCTTGCAGAGCTTAAAAAGAGCACCATGAGCTCAGGTATCGATTCTCTCGTAGCAGATGCTAAGATCATAGACGGAGTAAAGCTCATTACAAAAGTCTTTGAAGGAAGCAGCATAGAAGAATTAAGAGAGCTCTCAGACAGCATCAAGGCAGTCACAAATTCAGCAGTACTTGTATTTGCAACAGTAAACGGCGAAAAAGCAACTCTTATGACATCAGTTACAGACGATCTCCTTGATAAAGGATACCACGCCGGCAACATGATAAAAGAGATAGCAAAGGCTGCAGGAGGCGGTGGCGGCGGCAAAGCTGACATGGCCCAGGCAGGCGCTAAGGATATTTCAAAACTTCCTGACGCATTTGCAGTTGCCGAAAAGCTCATGAAGAAGTAAAATATACAGGAAAGGGAGGTTATTTCCATGGATAGAAAAACTATTTTATTTACAAATTCCGATAAAGAGAAGTCTCAGACAGTTGAACAGATCGTAAGGACAGTATATTCCGCTCTTGAGGAGAAGGGATACAATGCTCTTGACCAGATGGTAGGATATATTCTTTCCGGAGATCCTTCCTACATCACAGGTCACAACAACGCAAGGAATATCATCAGACAGGTCGAAAGAGACAAACTGGTGGAAGAGATACTCAAGAAGTATCTTGATCTTTAGTCTATGAGCAGGTATTTAGGACTTGATATAGGCGATAAAACTGTAGGGATCGCTGTGAGCGATCCCTTGTTTTTAACTGCCCAGGGTGTTACAACTATAGAAAGAGTCGGTATAAGGAAAGATACCACAAAAGTCGTCGAGTATGTAAAAGAATATGACGCATCATTGGTAGTCGCAGGACTTCCTCTCATGCTGTCAGGTGAAGACAGCCCTCAGACCGCAAAAGTCAGAGAGTTCGTGACTCTTCTTGAGAACAAGCTAAGATCAAGCGGCCTTGCCAATGTTCAGGTAGTATTTCAGGACGAGCGATTTACAACGAAGATGTCCGAATCTGTCCTCATGGAAGCAGGCGTAAGAAGAGAGAACAGGAAACAGCATCTTGACCGTATGGCTGCTCAGCTCATTTTACAGACATATATGGATTCACATCCTGTTAAATAGTATTTGAAATTCAAAAGGAGATAGTAAAGTGAAAAAGGTATTGAGTTTAATGCTTGTATTGCTGCTCGTTCTTTCAATGGCAGCATGCGGAAGCAAGTTCGAATGGACAAGAACAGGATATTTCAGCGATGGCGAAAACAATATCCTGACCATTTATAAGTCTGAAGATCAGTCAAAACCCGGCTGGTATGTAGGAGGATTCTTTGAAGAAGGCATACTTGGAGATGTCATTCAGGTAAAGGGAAAGACCCTTCAGGGAGATATCGCCGGAGAATATACTGATATCGAATCATTCGAAGTAACAGTTTCAGAAGAAGGAGAAGACGGAGTACTTCTCAAGACCAAGAGCGGCAAAGAGATCCATTTCAAACCATATGAGATCCCTCAGGCAAGTATAGTCGTCACCATCAATACTAAGGGTATGGGACAGATAGCATATGTCGAGGGCAATGAAGAACCGGTATTCGATCCCGAGTATCCCAGTTCATCTGCATATATAGGACTTGAATCAGCTGAAACTTATACCTTTGCAGCAAGACCTGATGAAGGATATAAATTCAAGAAATGGCTCAAAAACGGCGAAGAGTTCTCTAAGGATCCTCAGATCACACTTGAACTTTCTGAAAGCGCAGAATATATCGCAGTATTCGGTATCAAGGGAACAGATGAAACTCCTGTAGATCTGAGCAATGTAACTACTTTAGGACAGGTCCTCGGACTTCCTGATTACGGCAGCGCCACATTCGGAGATTCCGGTAAATACATCTATGTCTTTGAACAGGATGACGTTTACTATAGAGCTATTGCAAATATTCCTGATGAAGTATTAGAGCAGGTCATTGCTCTTGACTTTGATGACCCTGAATATGCTTCAAAGCTGAGAACTCTCATTGCTCCGCTTACTGTTGAAAAGATAGAAAACCTCAATGAGACCATACTTACTCAGGAACAGATGGATGCTCTTGCAGGCAAGAAGGTTTCTGAACTTCTCGATAATGGTTGGAGCAACTTCGGATGGAATCTTCAGGATAATTACATATACATGTCATACAAAGCATATGAATACGATGTATATTTTGAAGACGAGATAGCAGATCCAGACTCATTCGATGAGGAAGATCTTCCGGGGCTCACCGTAAAATCTGTTAAAGTCAATGATTTTGGTAGCGGAACTTATTGGGAGTAGTAACAATGAGTAAAGAAACAAGGAAAACATTCAGAAGAGTTTTTAGAGCAACAGGTCTTGTGATCGCACTCACTGCAGCAGCAATTCTTTACAATGCCTGCATTAAAGATGAAGAAGATGATGATTTTGAAGACCAGGGATCTGACTTTAATGAGGTCTTTGCTGAATAATAAATAATGATAAACAAGCGCTTCTTTTCCTATGGATAAAACATAGGAAGAAGCGTTTTTTTGTAATTATGAGTATTCAGAGTATTTTGCGAGATCAGTGAAATGAAAAACAGAACGCTAAAGATCATAATATTTGTACTTTTAGGAGCATTCATCATGTCCATATTTTCAGCTTGCGGAAAGAAAAAATACAAACTTAATCTGCCTCATGGATTCGAATCAGAAAAGACTGCTTATGCAGAAGGTGATACAGTAAAGGTCTCTTATCCCTATTTCGCTACAGATACCAATTACTCTTTCTATAGTGATGCAGACGATGTTAAAAAGAGTTTTGAAGATGGCTATGTATTCACCTTTACTATGCCTGCAAGGGACGTTACTTTCTGGGAAGAGTCGTATAATTCCATGACTTATATTGAACCTGTCGACTATACTGAAAAAGATCTTGCAGACAGGATAGATAATGACAAAATGATCTTCGACTATTATCAGGCCACTGTAGGTACAGTAGGAGGAGATCAGCATTTGGAATATGTCCTTTACAGATGGGAAGAACATGACCTTCTTCTTGCCAGATACTCAAAATTTACAGTGGGGCAGGAAGTAATGAGAGTATGCAGAGTGCCTGTTTCTTATTTCTATGACTGCCTTATTGCAGTAAACAGAAACGGTATGAAAGACTGGAAGGATGGTATTGCCATTACCGGAGCAAGTTATGTTGTCAAATTCAAAGACGGCAAAGAACTTACCAGGATCAGCTCCGACGATATGCCGGAAGACGGATATAAGGCATTTGCAGATATCAAAGCTGTATTTGAAGAGGCTTGGAAATTTTACGGACCTGCAACAGATCCTAATGAAGGCCTGGGGATAATCGATGACCCTGTGATCCTTGGTGAAGATAAATAGTGTTTCCTGACTTAGGCAGATCATTGCAACCACGATTTTTAATAACAATAATAGGGATCCTTATATAAAAGGGTCCCTACTTTTATTAGAGCGGAAGTTTAAAAATATCGTTATAGTTATTTTTCAGCCATAAGAGAAAATCTTCAACTATTTCCGAATGTTTCTTTTTATAGACCAGATAATATGGTATGGTCATTTCCGGGTCCTTTAGTTTTATGAGCCTTTTTCTGTCTTTAAGATAGATCCCGCTTCTATACAGGGTATAGAAGGACAGGGTTGGCAGGAATCTGTATAAATCGTTATAAGCATCATTTACACCGCTTCTGAAGACCTGCTGCACGATACCTGGGTCCATATACTTTATCTTGATATTCTTGTTTTCTATGATCTTCGATAAATAGGTAGATACTCTGAAAGGAAGTCCTCCTGTTGCTGCATAACTGTCTGTAGGCCTTATAAAATTCTCTTGGTCAAGTTCTTCCAGATATGCTGCTTTTCTTCCATAGAAACGGGAATTCTTAGGTACATAGGCATATTCACAGTCGTTTAGTAAAAACAGACACTCATACTTTGGATCGCTGCAAGGTCTATCGGTGATATAAAGATCATATTTATCATCTTGGATCAATTTGTCACAATCAAGGACCGTGGTGTCGTAATCATGTAAGAATTTGGTGTCAGGTCTTTCAAGAAGGAATCCCGTAGTGATCACGACAGTCAGATTCGGTTCTATAGAGAATATGGAAAGCTTTGGATCAAGTTTGCCCATGCTGCTTACAAGTTCATCCTCTTTAGCTATGATCGCCTTTGCTATATCCAGAGCTATGGTTCCTTTTTCACTCAGATGCAGACGACCCTTGACCCTGCTGAAAAGTTCTGTCCCCAGCTCTTCTTCAAGGCCTGATATGGATTGGCTCAAGGCAGGTTGGGTGATATACAGCTTTGAAGCAGCCTTAGAGAGATTGCAGTTGTTTTTGCAAACAGCGATAAAATGCCTTAGTTTGATAGTTTCCATAATAGAGCCCTTAGACGAAGATAAAATGTATAAGCGATGCTAATGTATAAGCATCGCTTATAGTATATATAAATCTAATCTATTTTACAATTAATATTATTTATTTTATAGTTCACATGTAAAAAAGATTTGAACTTGGATCGGAGCCGAAGGCCAAGGCTGATCACATCAGGTCTTGATAAGCAATCATTAATGTTAAAGGTTTTATCTGAAAGGAGAACTAATAATGGGTAAATTCGACGACCCTGTAGCACTTAGAAAAGAAAGAGTAAGAGCATTTGAAGGTGCTATCAGAAAAGATGTAACGCCTACAAGGATCCCGACCTATTCAAACGGACATACATGGTGGATCTATGATGCAGGATATAAGTTGACTGAGTGCGTATTTGACTATACAAAGATGTACAACGCTGTATGCCGCTTTGCTGAGATCTATCAATTTGACTCTTATACAGCAGTAGGCTGCAGAAACGCAGCAACATATATGTGCAAGGAAGCAGGACTACTCAAGAATCAGATGTATGATCTTGACAAGGAAGAAGGTCTTAATGTAACAGACTCTGAAAAGATGGATTCCAATGAGTATGTTGACAGACTCACAAAAGGTTCTGCAAGATTCGCATTTGAAAATGTCATACCAAGACTCTTTGATTCAAAAGAAGAGGCTATCAAGGGTATTGCAAAAGCAGCAACCGTAGCAGCAGAAACAAACATCTATTCAGGAAAGATCTTAGACAGACTCTATAACCACTACGGAGTTCCCGATCAGGTATGCGGCGTATTCGTTCCTCCTTTCGAAGAAGTAATGAATATGAGAGGCATCAAAGGAATGTCCATAGACCTCAGAAGAAAAGAAGCATTGCTCGATGAGTTCTGCCACAAGACATATGAAGAACTCGGCGGCATCAACTTCGTTCTCAATCAATACAATCCGGACAGGGATGTAAGCTTTACAAACTGGTCATACGGACTTGCACACACTTTCTTAAGCGGCAAACAGTTCGAGAAATTCTATGTACCGTATTTCAATGAGTTTGTAGATGTGACTGTAAAGAACGACTGGACAGCAATGTTCCTTATGGAAGGCTCAGTCAAACCGGAAGCAGATTATTTCCGCGATATGCCGGAAGGACACTTCTCTTTGTACCTTGAAAATGACGATATCCGTGAGTTCAAGAAGAACAATCCGAACCTGACACCTCTTGGCGGCCTTGGAAGAACAAATCTTGGACTTGGTACTCCTCAAGATTGTATCGATGAAGCAAAAGGTCTTATCGATGATGTCGGTTATGACGGAAAGTACATCATGTCCACAGCAAGCATCATGTCCTGGCCTATCGATGCAAAGGGTGAAAACCTCAAGGCAGTTATGGATTTCGTAAGAGAATACGGAAAGATGGATAAATAGGAGGATACATTCATGGAAGACAGACATTTTGAATTCAATTGGGATGAAGATCTCCAGAAGATCATAGATATCACTGAAGTTCCTGAAGGCTGCGACAAAACAGCATGCGTCATTCAGGCTATAACAACAATGATCGGTGCTTAAATAAAAAAAGAGGATAATAAAATGAGCGAAAAGAAAAATAACAATACAATGGCTGTTGTAGCCATAATGCTTGTATACCTTATCTCCGGCCTTGGCGCCGCAGAAAACCCTGCCATTGCAGCTTGCCAGGCAGCATGGCCAAATGAATCAGTTGCATCTATTCTGCAGCTTACAACACTTTACTCTCTCATCTGCGTACCTGTAATGCTTCTCATTGCACCCTTCGTTGGTAAGAAGATCCCTTATAAGGCAGCAATGGTAGCAGGAGCTCTCTGCCTTGCAGTAGGCGGACTTGGACCCATCTTTATCCATCCGACATGGACAGTAGTACTTGCATTCAGAGCCCTCATGGGTGTCGGTATCGGACTTGTAGGACCAAGAAATGCTCTTCTTGCAGCAACAGTATCTTCTGAAAGATACGGAAAACTCGTAGGTCTTGGCAACTCAATGATGTTCGTATTCGGTATCGTTGCAGGACCACTTGTAGGAATGCTCGTTGGCATCAGCTGGACTGCAGCATTTTGGATCAACATCTTTGCAGTACCTGCAGCAGTTCTTCTTATCCTCTTCCTTAAGGAGCCTGAAAAGGAAGCTGCAGCAGATCCATCTGTAGAAGGACCAAAGACAAAGACAAGAATGACAGCTTGGGTATGGGTATTTGCTGTAATGCAGGCAGTTATGACCGGTACAGTATATCCACTCCTCATGAGCCTTTCCGGACAGTTTGAGACATATAACATCGGTTCTGCTGCACTTGCCGGAACAGTACTTTCACTTTACAGCGTAGGCGCTACATGCGGAGGACTTGTAATCGGAGCATTCAACAAAGTATTCAAGAAAGCATCTCTTATCGCAGCAATGATCGGTGTAGCAGCATTCGTAGGTCTTATCGGATTCTTCCCGGCAAGCCTTGTTATCAACATCGCATGTGTATTCCTTGCCGGTGTATGCTTCTCTATCTGCCTTACATCACTTCAGGTAAAGCTTGCCGACATATGCAAGCCTGAATCCCTTGGATTTGCATCAACACTTCTTGTTGCTACAAATATGCTTGGAGTATACATCTCCACATACTTCATACTCGGAGCAGATGCCGTGCTCAAGAGAAATACCATCTATGACAGTGCTAATGTAGGATGCCTCATCGTATGGCTCGTAATGGTACTCATCATAGTCCTTGGAAAGAAATCTCTCGATGCTGCTGAAGCAAGAGCCAAAGCTTAATGCGTTAATAATAACCGATAAAAGAGAAGTTGTGAGATGCTTAAAAAAGCATCTCACAACTTTATAAGGAACAAATCGATGACTATAAATCAGAACAAAAAAAGTTCATATTACTGGGTTATATGTTTCTTTTCCACTATCATAATCTTTATGACTACAGGAGTGATGCTAAACTCATTCAGTACATATTATCCATATTTCAGGGAATTAAGAGGATTTGATGACTCTCAGATCGCATTGATCGTAACCGTCAGGAGTGCTGCCGGTATCATATCTCTTGCTTTTGCCAACAAATATTTTGAAAAGCTTGGTCTAAAAAAAGGCATCATGGCAGGGGTCTTCCTTTGCGGCATATCCCTTGCGATGTATGCAAATGCAAACTCAGTAGTCATGCTTATGGTAGCTACATTTGTAGGCGGAGTAGGGAGCACATTGGGTTCCACATTTCCTGTAACACTGCTTATCAACCGTTGGTTCATAAAGAACAGAGGCCTTGCTCTATCCATATGTATATCCGGTACAGGCCTTTCGACGGTCTTTGTGCCGAATATCACAGTCAAAGTGATAGAAAACTACGGTCTTGATATGGCTTTATATTTGTCAGCAGCTGTAGTTTCAGTCCTTGGTTTAGGATCATCTTTATTCCTGTATAACAGGCCTGAAGATAAGGGTCTGTTACCCTACGGAGAAGGTGAATCACAAGAAGTGAAAGTCAAGATCAACAATCAGACAGATCGCTCCATAGGAACAGGAATGACAGTTCTCCTTCTTGTAGCAATGGCGCTTCAGGGAATAGGATCATATGAAGCAACACAGCTGTTTACACTTCACTATACAAACTGCGGATTCACAAATGCTCAGGCAGCATCAGCCTTGTCTGTATGGGGCGGAGTCCTTACAGCATCGAAACTTGTTTACGGACCTCTCGCTGACAAGTTTGGTGTTACGAAGACGAACGCTTTCAGTATGATCTTTGCAACTTTAGGAGTTGGGCTTTGCTGCTTTGCCTATACTCAGAATTACTGGGTAATAATGCTTGCATCAGTATTCATTGGCCTTAGTTTCCCTTACAACACCATAGGTACAAGCCTTTGGGCTTCATCACTGTATAAGCCGGAAGACTATGCAAAAGGCTTCCAGAGGATGAACCTTGTGAATCAGCTCGGCGTAATGGCCTTTTCTGTAGTACCTGGATTTATTGCAAAATATACAGGAAGCTATGCTATACCATATGCTATGTTTGCAGCAATGATATGTGTATCCATCGCTATCGCTCAGTATTTGATCATCAAACATGAAAAAGAAGGAAAAGTATCCGTCTCTTCATTTCAAGATGCAGGCGGCACTGCCGAATGATATTTAAAGGAGATACATTGGCATTGAAAAATATTAAGAGAATCAAATTCAATAAAGATCTATGCGCAGGATGTGCAAGCTGCGAAATGGCATGTTCAGCTGCTCATTTCGGAAAAGCAAGCAGGTATCTCTCTGCCATAAGGTTGGATGCGGATTTCTATAATCACATTTTTGAGATCCATGTATGTAAACAATGCAAAAGCGCTTCATGCATGGATGCATGTCCTAAACATGCGATAAAGGTCGATGAAACAACAGGTGCTAAGTATGTAGATCAAGAGCTGTGTGTAAAATGCGGCCTATGTGTTAAGGCTTGCCCCTTTTCTGATGAAGCATTTCCACTTATCAAAAGAGAACTTTTAAATGACGAAAAAAAGATCATAAAATGCGATCTTTGCAGGGGCAGAGAAAAAGGTCCTGCATGTGTTGAGATCTGTTATTACGGAGCATTGCAGGCAGAGTAGGTGAACATATGGCAGAATTAAAATACGGATGGCACGGTAAGATCCTTTGGGTGGATCTTAAAGACAAATCATACAAAACAATAGATGTAAGCGATCTTTGCGAAGAATATATGGGCGCAAGAGGCCTTGCAATAAAGCTTGCATGGGACTATATGAAACCAGGAACTAAAGCCTATGATCCAGGTAACCTGCTCATGTATATGGTCGGTCCTGTAACAGGTACTCCGGTATTTGGCAGCGGCAGAGGATATATATGTACAGTGGGTGCAGCTACGTATCCAGAGCATTTTACAAGGTCAGGCATGGGCGGCCGCTGGGCTACAGGTCTTAAGTATGCAGGCTATGACGGCGTCATTTTGGTCAATAAATCTGAGACACCTGTTCTCCTTCAGATAGATCAAAACGGAGTAGTATTTCATGATGCTCAAAACAGATATTGGGGTCAGGATATAAATACTACAGAGCAGCTTGTCAGAGAAGATTTCGGGCCTGATGCAGATGCCTGCATGATAGGTCCTGCAGGAGAAAAACTGGTCCGCTGGGCAGCCGTAATGTGCAATACAGGTCATGCTGCAGGTCAAGGCGGATTCGGTGCCGTAATGGGCGATAAAAAAGTAAAAGCACTTGTTTTCACCGGTTCAAAAGAAGTGAGCATCTCCGATTTTGAAGAGACTCAGAACCTCAGAAACAGCGCTTTGGATAAATGGGGCTTCACAAAAGGAACGATCAAGCCGCAGGCCCCCAATTTTGTATATCAAACAGGCGATGAACTGCTAAAGAACGGCGATATTACATATACATCCGCTCTTAATGTTGCATGCAGAGGTTGCGGTGCAAAATGCCACAATGTAAATACATACTTCAGAGGACTTAAAGGCACATTTCATCAAAATGCACCTATAAACACATATAAATGTGTAGATATAGCTACCCTGGGATGGCTTCCGACTTCCGAGATCGAAAAGGAATGGTACATGGAGAAACTTGGCAGACCATATAGATGGCCTGTTAATCTTCGCAGCGCTTTGGAAGCAGTCGCTCATACAAATAACCTGGGTCTTGACTCATGGGAGTTCCAATCTATATACCTCTGGCTCACTGAAATGGAGATGGAAGGTATAGATGTTTCCGAATATTTGGGATTTAAGTGGGATGTAGACGATCCTGAGCAGATGCCAAAGCTTGTTTGGATGTGCGGAAACAGAGAAGGAATAGGGGATGAACTTGCAGAGGGTATTGCAAGACTTGAAGAAAAGTACGGCGGAGTATGGAAAAAGTACTCTCCACACGCTTTCTATGGTTATTGCACCCACTCACTTGGCACAGACTGCTGGAAGAATTTCAGATATCCCCATTGGGTACCGGTAGTACTTCAGTATGCCATTGACAGCAGAGATCCAATAAGCGACTCAGGACACAGGTATGTCCTCCTTGCAGGAACACAAGGCGGCAATGGACAGTTCTATGAAGAAGCTGCCGAGGAGTATTACGGCGTAAAGTGGGGGATAGGTCCTCATCATACAAGACGCAAATGCGAATTCTATCCTGAGGGCGACTTGGATGAAGAAACATTTGACGATCTTGCATATACAGATAAAGAGTATACGGCATACAAAAATACTCTAAGAGGCATCATGATCGGCTGCGGAGTCCTGTGCGACAGATATTATCCGCTTCTTGCAGATCCAAAGAACAAAGACAATAAGTTTATAGGAGACTTCGATATCGAAGCTAAGATCATGAGCGCTGTTACTGGTGTCCCTTATACTACAGAAATAATGGAATATAATGCTGAAAAGATCTACCTTATGGAAAGATGTTACAGTATTATGGAACACAACAGAGATAAGGTATTTGACATGCTGGCATGCGATATCCAACCTCGTGGCGACTGGACTACAGGAAAGAAAGTAGATCCTGTCAGATTTGAAGCATTGCTTGATAGATTCTATGCCCTTGCAAAGTGGGATAAAAATGGCATACCGACAAGTGAGATATTAAGAGAACATGGTCTTGACGATATTGATAAACTCATGGAATCTCACAGAGTGCAGTAATGAAAGGTCAATATTATGATAAAGCAGATAACCATAAGTGCAAAAAACAGTGACAGAGGTACTACTGAAAGTTCACATGACAGTTTCTTTGAACTGAGACCTGAACTTGGCGTAAAGAAAGCAGCCTATTATGCTGTATGTACGAATTTTTGGTGCGATCATAAAACTACGGCCTTTACATTATGTACATATTCTGAACCTCTGGGAGACTTTGCATCATATGCCGATGCAAAAAAGGTCATTGATTCAGAATATAATGGTCACAAAAAATGTCCTTACTGTGGTTTTTCTCATTTCAGAGCAGGCATTTATGAAGACCTGTTGTTTGATAATGAAAATGCTTCGAGTTACTTCGTTTCAATTATAGATTGACCTGTCTATAGTTCTTGATGCGATTTTACTTAGTCTGTTCGAAAGACCTTAATCATCTTCAAACAATGTAGACGATTTTTTAGCCGCTATGCGCTTATGATCTTTGCTCAT
>JAZQCD010000007.1:0-33211 GCA_045546135.1 Anaerovoracaceae bacterium | reverse complement strand
CTTGATGCAGCAATTAGGGATTACAACGAGATGTTTCATACCAATTATTCTACAGACGGGGATAAGTTCCAGAATTACTATAAGGATGTATCCCTTCGTATGAAGAATAAAGAACTGGACCTTTTGATTGTTGTAAATATGTTTCTTACAGGGTTTGATGCGACAACACTTAATACGTTGTGGGTCGATAAGAACCTGAAGATGCATGGCCTTATCCAGGCATTTAGCCGTACAAATCGTATCCTTAATAGTATCAAGACTTTTGGTAATATCGTATGCTTCAGAAACCTGCAAAAGCGGGTGGATGACGCTATTGCCTTATTTGGTGATAAGGATGCCGGTGGAATCGTATTACTACAAACATTCAAGGATTATTATCTTGGTTATATTGGGCCAGATGACAGAGTCCACCCCGGATATGTCGATTTGATAGAAGAGCTTGAAACAAAGTTCCCTTTGTCTATGCCTCAGATAATCGGAGAACAGAGCCAAAAGGATTTCATCGCACTCTTTGGTGCGATACTGCGGATGAGGAATATACTGATTTCCTTTGATGAATTTGCAGGTAAGGAATTGCTTTCTGAGCGAGATCTTCAGGATTATCTTAGCCGTTATCAAGATCTTCGCGATGAATGGAGAAAAAAGAGAGAAGGTGGAGAGAAGGAAGATATCACGGATGATGTCATTTTTGAGGTTGAACTCATAAAGCAAATTGAGATCAACATTGATTATATCTTGCTCCTTGTCAAAAAGTATCATGATAGTCATTGCCAAGATAAAGAGGTCCTTATTACTATTCAAAAAGCGGTTGACGCTTCGCCGGAACTTCGCAGTAAGAAGGCATTGATCGAAACGTTCATTGCCGGCATAAACGATGTTGAAGACGTAATGACAGAATGGCATTACTATGTATCTGAAGAGCGTGAAAGACAGCTTATGCAAATTATCACAGAGGAGAAACTTAATGAAGCAGAGACCAGGCGCTTTTTGGAAGATTCGTTCAAGAATGGAGAGATCAAGACTACCGGAACTGATATAGATAAGCTTATGCCACCTGTTTCACGCTTCGGCGGTGGTAATAGAGCAGCAAAGAAACAGGCAATAATAGATAAGTTCAGAGTATTCTTTGAAAGATTTTTCGGTATAGGCGATCCGTACTTTTCTAAGCGAGAAGAATCAAAGGTAATCTATATGGTACAGCCAGAACCGCTACAAATGGTAGCAGAAGATACCGAAGACCATGATGAATGATTTCATTTGACATACGGTCATGGGCATCTTGATTCGCTGAGAAAGAATATTCTAACAGAAGGCATTGCTGAGAACATATTCTAGAATTGAAGGGTTTAGAAGACCCTTTAGAAAAATGCTTAAAATCGTTGTTTTTGATACTTATCAACACATAATAAAAACCCTTGGAATTACTATTTCCAAGGGTTCCGTTTGGTGGAGCGTAGGGGGATCACGTTCGCTTCGCTCACTGAAGGCACTCGGAAGGCCCAATCGGCCTTCCTCGCCCGCTCACTGTTCGAAGGTCCACCGGACCTTCTCTCTACGTTCGCGCCCTCGCGGGTTCGATCCCTCTTTCATTCGATCAACAAAAAACAGAATGGAACGAATCCATTCTGTTTTTCGTGGTGGAGCGTAGGGGGATCGAACCCCTGACCTCTTGACTGCCAGTCGAACGCGCTCCCAGCTGCGCTAACGCCCCGTCTCTTTATTAAAGCAATCGTTATTCTAACAAAAAGTCCGTTCCTTTGCAAGATTAAATATGATAAAATCAAAGAATAGGGTATCTGTTTTGTACAGATCGTCATATTTGATCATTTTGATCACAGCGTTTTATATAAGGAGGTTATTTCTTATGTTTGATAAACTTGTTGAGATCATTGTTGCAAACGGAAGCAAACTGTCTGCAGAAGAGATCACACTGGATACAGATTTTGTCACCGATCTTGAGTTTACATCACTTGATATCGTTAACTGCATCTCCGATGCAGAAGAAGCTTTCGACAGGGAGATCCCTGAAGAAAAGCTTGAAAATATAAAGACGGTAGGAGATGTGCTGGATCTTCTTAAGTAGGAGGCAGCCATGGCAGAAAAGAGATCGCTCCAGGAAAAGTATCAGGCGAGGAAGATACACCCTGTTCCAAAAGTACCATACAGATTCATGTCATGGGTAGCAAAGCTCCTCTATTACAAGAAATTCGATGTACATTTCAATATACATGTGGACCTTAAACCATACAGAGACACATCATATATAGTCCTTGGAAACCATGTTTCAAGAATAGACTATGTATACTTAGGACTCCCGTTTTATCCCGACACTCTCAACTATGTCATGGGATACAACGAGATATTCAAAAGCCATCTGAACCTTGTCCTAAGGGCAATGAAGATCATTCAGAAAAAGAACTTCGTTCCTGATCTTTATGCCATGAGGCAGATGAAGAGAGTCCTTAATGAGGGCGGAAGGATATGTATACTTCCGGAAGGCATGAGCTCTATTTCAGGACACAACCAGCCGAGCCAGTCAGGAACAGGAGAACTCCTAAAGCATTACGGACTTCCTGTCTTTTGTGTAAAGACAGCCGGAGGATATCTGGCAAATACCAAATATAATCTGGAAGAAAGACCCGGACATGTGGAGGTCGATGTGGATCTTCTGTTCAGCCCTGAAGACCTTAAGAATATGACAGAAGAGCAGATACAGGAAAAACTGGATCTGGCTCTTTGGCACGATGATTACGACTGGAACAAAGAGCATCATTATGCTTTCAAGAGCAAGGGCATAGCAGAGAATATGCATCAGCTCCTTTACTGGTGTCCTAAATGTCATACTCCTCTTCAAATGGAGAGTACAAAGGATACATTAAGATGTAAATGCTGCGGTTCGGGAGTCAGAGTAGATGAATATTATGACCTTCATCCTCTGACTGAAGATTCTGTTGTTCCGGAAACTCCGTCCATATGGTTCGATATGGAGAGAGCATGGGTAAAAAAACAAGTCGCAGATCCTGATTACAAGCTCGAGGAGCATGTAATGCTCGGAATATTGCCTCCCGATCATCTCCTTAAGGAAAACAGGTCCTCAGAGATAGCAGGAGAAGGTATCCTGACCCTCACAAGGGAAGGTTTGTCCTTTAAGGGAACAAAGTTAGGAAAAGATTTCGAATTCTTCTTGCCTTCAAAAAGTGTTCCTACCTTCGGTATGTGTAACGATGTAAGCAGGTTCTATACCTTTGTGAATGGAGAATTCCTGGAGTTCTACCCGGATAGGGAAAGCACAGAACTTTGGGATCAGGCTGTAGAAGAGATACACCACTTGAACAATGGCAAGTGGAAGGATTTCCCGCCTGATCATCCTGCAAACAAGAGGCTTTCAAAAGAGTTCCTCGATTCTCTTTAGTATATAGAGCATATATTACATTTTCGCTGCTCCGTATAACGGAGCAGTGTGTTTAAAAGATGATAGAACAGTTCATAAGATCCAAGTTAAGACCCGGTGAAGATATCAAAGACCCGGAAGTAAGAGAAAGGGTAGGTGCTATGGCTGGAAAGGTTGGCATAGCAACCAACCTTCTTTTGAGTTTTGCAAAGATCGCCTTGGGACTTATCTTTGGCAGCGTATCCATAACTGCTGACGGAATGAACAACCTAAGCGATGCTACAGCATCAATAGTTACTCTTGTCGGTTTTAAAATGTCTGCAAAGGATCCTGACAAGGAGCATCCCTTCGGGCACGGCAGGACAGAGTATGTTTCAGGTCTTGTCGTATCCATTATCATCATATTGGTCGGAGCAGAGCTTTTTAGGACTTCCGTTGAAAAGATCATTTCTCCAGAGCCTATGACCTTTTCATGGCTTTCTTTAATAGTTCTCATCCTGTCCATACTTATCAAAGCTTGGCAATTCATCTTTTACAAAAAGGTAGGAGGGCTCATAGGTTCGGAAGCTCTTATTGCTACATCATTTGACAGCAGAAACGATGTTCTTTCTACATCAGCTGTTCTTCTTGCCGTCATAGGAACGAGACTTTTTTCTTTAAATCTAGACGGACCAATGGGGATAGTGGTCGCGTTGTTCATAATATGGTCCGGAATAGATCTTGTAAAGGATACTATGGAACCCATCCTTGGAAAGGCGCCTTCAAAGGAAACGGTCGATGAGATATCGGATATCATACTTTCAAGTGATGGGATACTTGGTATACATGACCTTCTCATCCACGATTACGGTCCGGGCAGATTGTTTGCATCCGTGGATGCAGAAGTCGACGGAAACAGGAATATCTTTGATATACATGACGAGATAGATTCTATTGAAGCAAAAGTCAAAGAAAAGACAGGGATAAACTTAAGCATACACATGGACCCTGTGGCAGTCGGAGATCCACTTACAGGGCTTGTAAGGAAGCAGGTCGAAGAGGTCCTGGAATCTATCGAAGGGATACTCGATCACCACGATGTGAGAGTAAAAAGGGAGGATGGAAAGGTATACATTTCTCTCGATGTAGTAAGGGGAGAAAGCTGTCCCTTTGCAAAGGAAGAACTTCCGGCCATTATTTATGAAAAGATGAAGGAAAGAGATAAGGAATACGAAGCGTCAGTTATAGTAGATCAGGGTTTCGAGTAATTTGAATTATGCATATTCGCTCCCAAGGCGGTCCAATTCATTGACAAAAAAATATCATGATGGTAACATTAAAAGGTCAAAATATATTATTTTTTTTAATGGAGAGTATATATGGAATACAAAGATTTTGCGAATCAGCTCCATGCGGACGCTATCGAAGAATTAAAAGAAATCGATGCATTCGATATAATTGAAGATGAGCAGAGAGTATCTGTTATCGACTCCTGCGACGAATCCGTTTTTGCCAAGTATTCTGTAAATGATACAGATAACTTCAATGTCATTTCCGACGGCATGATCGTAGACGGCAACATTTCTTCTGACAAGTATGTATCTGTCAGCGGAAGAGTCAACGGCAATGTTTCGTCAGCAAGCGATGTTAAGGTAAACGGTCTCGTAGTAGGCGATATCAAAGCTGCAAATGTTCAGTTGAACGATGCAAAGGTACACGGCAATTCAAAGGCATCCGGAAAGATCATCGTTGATGGCAACTCCATCATCGTAGGAAACCTTTCTGCCAATGACGTAAGCGTAAACAGCAAGGTAAAGGGTGTCATCACAGCTACAAGCAATGTAGATTTCAAAGAATCTGCTCTTGTTGTAGGTGATGTCGTTACCGGAGCTATCCACATGGATGAAGGCTCAAGAGTTAATGCAAGCATCATGCTTACCAACAGGAACGCTGTAGAGATCGGCGACGAAGAATTTGATTTAGGAGTATAATTATGAGTTTATTCAATGAAAAGAAAGACGGCGTCGTAGAAAACGGCCAAACAGCAGCACCTGTAACACCGGCTGCAGAAGAAAAGAAAGAGCCTGTTACCGTAGTTGAGACACCGAAGAACGAGATCGGTTTCATCTCCTCCGGTACAAAGATCGAAGGAAACATCACATCCACAGGTCATCTCGTACTCAACGGAGAAGTCACAGGAAGCACAGTAGTTGACGGAAACGTAGTGCTCAACGGCGTAGCTCTTGGAGATATCGAATGCTCAAGCCTTCTCATAGACAAGGCTACATCCAATTCCAACATCACAGCTACAAACAATGTCATCGTTAAAGCAGGAACAGTCGTAACAGGAAACGTAAACTGCAAGAACATCACAGTATACGGAACAGTTGAAGGTGACATCGTTGCTAAGGGCGGCGTTGTACTCAAGAGCTCCGCAGTCGTAAACGGAAATATCGATGCAGCAAGGATCGGTATCGAGAGCGGCGCAAAGCTCAAGGGCGCAGTAAATATCAAGTAAGATACTTTATTGTAAAAAATACTAATGGCACAGCTATTTTGCTGTGCCTTTTTTGTATAATTTTTTCTATATTTATGGTAATATAAGTCGTTATGCAAAAAGATGTTCTTATCAAAATTGAAGACTTAAGATATGCCTACGAACCGGAGGAAGGCAAGGAAACTGTATATGCAATAGACGACCTTGACCTTGAGATCCATAAGGGCGAATTCGTAGCCATAGTGGGAAGGAACGGATCAGGCAAATCGACACTTGCTCTTAATATGAATGCTCTTCTTCTTCCTACGGAAGGAAAAGTCTATGTGGATGGTATGGACACGGCAGACGAGTCCTGCATATGGGAGATAAGAAAGAGGGTCGGCATGGTCTTCCAGGATCCTGACAACCAGCTTGTATCATCCATAATCGAGGACGATGTAGCTTTTGGTCCTGAGAATCTTGGCATCCCTTCAGATGAGATAAGAAAAAGAGTCGATGAAGCCCTCAAAGCCGTAGAGATGTACGACTATAGAAAGAAGGGGCCTCATCTTCTTTCCGGAGGACAAAAGCAAAGAGTTGCCATCGCAGGAGTCATCGCCATGAGGACTGAATGCATAGTCTTTGACGAAGCAACTGCCATGCTCGACCCTCTTGGAAGAAAAGATATCATGAGCATCATAAAGAAGCTCCACAGCGAGGGACACGCCATAGTCCTCATCACTCATTTCATGGAGGAGGCAGCCCAGGCAGACAAGATAGTAGTCATGTCTGAAGGAAGGAAAGTGGAAGAAGGAACTCCTGCTGAGATCTTTGACAACAAAGAAGAACTGGAAAAACTCTATCTTGAGGTACCTTTTGCAGTAAGACTTGCTGCAGCCTTAAGAGAGAGAGGTTTTGATATTCCTGCTGACGTGGTGACTGAAGATCAGCTGGCTGACGTATTATGCGCATCGAAGTAAAGGACTTAAGTTACATATACAGCGTAGGGCTTCCCTACGAGACGAAAGCTCTTGACGGCATAAACCTTGTTGCCGAAGAGGGTGATTTTATTGCCATCGTTGGATGCACGGGTTCAGGCAAAACGACTCTTGTTGAGCATCTTAACGGACTCATTAAGCCGTCATCAGGTCAGGTACTTTCCGATGGCATAGACATAAACAGCAAGGACCCAGAAGCAAAGAAACTCAAAAGGCAGATCGGCATGGTATTTCAATATCCTGAGTACCAGCTTTTTGAAGAGACTGTCATAAAGGATATAATGTTTGGTCCAAAGAACCTTGGCTTTTCGGAAGAGGAGTGCAGAGAAAAAGCTCTTCACGCCATGGCGCTTGTTGGTATAGATCCTGAAAGATACGGAGACGTTTCTCCATTTTCTCTTTCGGGCGGTCAGAAAAGAAGGGTAGCCATAGCCGGCGTCCTTGCTATGGATCCAAAGGTCCTCGTCCTTGATGAACCTACAGCAGGTCTCGATCCAAAGGGAAGAAGGGACATCCTTGAGATGATCAAAAGGATAAAGGAAGAACAAAACCTTACGATCTTCCTTGTATCTCACAATATGGACGATGTAGTTGAGTTTGCAAGCAAAGTCCTGGTCCTTAAAAGAGGAACAATTAGACTTTTCGGTACTCCTCAGGAAGTATTCCGCAACATAGAAGAAGTCATAGCTGCAGGTCTTGACCTTCCTCAGGGACCCAGCTTTTCACAATACCTTTTATCAAGAGGCATTAAGCTCAGAAGGACGCTTACCTTTGATGAAACAGTTGACGAGATAGTCAGATATTTTAAGAAGTAATGGCATTAAGAGATATAACACTTGGACAATATTATCCTGTAGAGTCACCTATCCACAGTTTGGATGCAAGGACTAAGATATTTGCGGTATTTGCATACCTCATCTCTCTTTTCTTTGTCAAATCATTTACAGGCTTTGGTATAGCTGCTCTGTTTTTGTTTGCCTGCGTAAAGATCTCTAAGGTCCCGTTTAGTTTCGTCACAAGAGGTTTTAAACCTATCATGTTCATCATGATACTGACTGTCATAGTAAATGTATTGTCAGGAAGCGGTGAACCCATATTCAGCTGGTGGATAATCACCATAACCATGAACGGCATATACAGAGCCTGCTTTATGGCCATAAGGCTTTTGCTTCTCGTATTCGGAAGTTCAGTTCTTACGCTCACTACCAAGCCCATCAGTCTTACGGACGGCCTTGAAAAGATATTTGCTCCTTTTAAGGTCATAGGTCTTCCTGCCCATGAACTTGCAATGATGATGTCTATAGCTCTTCGCTTCATCCCGACTCTCATGGAGGAAACAGACAAGATCATGAAAGCTCAGTCTTCAAGAGGCGCCGATTTTGAATCAGGAAACCTCAAAGACAAAGCAAAAGCTTTGCTTCCTGTTCTTGTTCCTCTTTTTGTTGCTGCATTCAGGATAGCAGGAGATCTTGCAATGGCCATGGAAGCCAGGTGCTACAACGGAGGAAAGGGCCGCACAAGGATGAACGAGATGCACTATGCAAAAGGCGATGCCTTTGCAGTCGTTATAGTCATCCTCTATTTCGCTGCCATCATAGCTACAAGATATTTCCCTTTGGTATAGGACATTAAGACTAAAACCTTTATAACAAATGTTCCAGAAGGTAGCATAGGCATCCAAAGGATATATAGGGAGCAAAGGGAAGTTCATCTTCCTTTTTTATTTTTTTAAAGATAAGTCCCAAAGCGCACAATATGCCAGCCGATACTGAAGCATAAGAAAATATGATAAGCAGGGCATCTGATCCAAAGACTGTTCCGAGAACTGAAAGAAGAAGTATATCCCCAAATCCAAGAAAAGGGTATAAAATAAAGGGGAGGATGGCTCCAAGAAGCCTGTTTAAGGGGGCTGCTTCCCAAAGGAAAGCACAGAGCAGTATGATGAATATGAAGAGATGTTCAAGTTCTCTCCATTTTATATCCGTATAGCATAGTCTCCCCAGTGCCGGAAGAAGTATCAAAAGAAACAAAAAAGGGTGATCCATATCTTTTCCTTCACCCGTCGCCATAGATGATACAATAAAAGGAAATAAATGTCAAACGCTCGCAATAACAAGATACTAGATATGACAGAAGGGAACAGCTATTCTCTTCTTGTTAAATTCGCAGTACCTCTGATTTTGGGGAACCTTTTTCAGCAGCTTTACAACCTGACTGATACCTGGGTCATAGGAAACTATACTGACAATGTGCAGTATTCAGCAGTAGGTGCATGCTCTCCCATAACCATGATCATCATAAACGGGGTCATTGGTCTTTCTACAGGCATGGGCATAGTCATATCAAGGCTTTTTGGAGCAGGTGACAAGGAAGGCTTAAGGAGATCATCTCAAACTTCCATGGTCATCGCTACTGTGTGCGCTGTGATCTTTTCTATTGCCGGCGTAAGTCTTTCTCCTGCGCTTTTAAGGCTCACAAAGGTCCCTGAAGAAGCTTTTGGCTATGCAGTGACCTACCTTAGGATAATATTCTCCTTTGTGACAGCGCAGATCGTCTACAACATAGGATCAGCTGTATTAAGGGCTGTCGGAGATTCAAGAAGGCCTTTCTACTTCCTTGTTGCAGCATCTTTTACAAACATAGTCCTTGATCTTCTCCTCGTTATCAAATTCCACATGGGAGTTGCAGGAGTTGCTTATGCGACTGCTACTGCTCAAATGCTGGCTGCTGTTTTAACTTTGATAGAACTCATAAGAAATACGGCAGGCATAAAACTTGAACTTAAAAAATGGATCTTTGACAAGAGCATATGCAGGCAAATGCTCTCAGTAGGGCTTCCCACATCCCTTCAGATGTCCATCAATATGGTATCTAATACTTTTATACAGTCATATATTAACGCTCTTGGAACTGACTTCATGAGCGGCTATGCAACATATCACAAGATAGAAGAGCTCCTTTTCCTCATAAACAACTCCCTTGGTACAGCATGCATGACATTTGTTTCGCAAAACTTAGGCGCAGGAAATGCAAAAAGAGCAAAGAAAGGCGTTTTCAATACTATAGTCATAGGACAGTGCATTGCTTTGGTAGTAATACCGACCATAGTCATATTTGCGCCGAAGATAATTGCATTCTTCAATGCCAAGGAAGCAGTAGTAGGCTACGGCACCATGGCTCTTAGAACAGTTACTCCTCTTTTCTTCATGCACGGTATGACTGTTGCGATGATGTACGGACTAAGGGGTACCGGAAACAGCAAGGGACCCTTCATCGCCATGCTGTTTTGCATGGTAGGAGTAAGGCTTTCGTATCTTTATTTCATGACCAATTATGTAGCAAATACGCCTAAAGTCGTCGTATGGTCATATCCTGCAGGATGGATATGCATGTTCATCACCATCAGCATAATGTTCTTCAGAACTGATTTTGAAGGGCTCATAGGCAGCGTATACAGGAAACAGTGAATATTTACTTTGGCAGTTCACAGTTCCTTCAGGAACATGTTGTAGAATTGAACCGGTAGTTTACTTGTTTTAAACAATATATGGTGCTAAAATACAGTAAAGTCTTTTAAAAGGGATAAAAATATGAGAAAGATAAGAGATTTTATTTACAACTTCAGCGATATCTTCACTACTCTTTTGATACTTGCAATAGCAGGCACTATCATATTCTGGAGAGTACAGATAATAATGGGATATTCGGAACTCGTTGCAAAAGAGCAACCCGAGACAAATATAGACATAGATTTTACAGATGTCGATCTTACTCCCATAGATAAGCCCGACTATACAGAAGGAGACCCGCAGCAGCAAGGCGAGAATGTTGACGGTACAGATGGACCGCAGGAAGAGGTCCCTGAAGTCATAGATGAAAACTACAAGAGCAAAAAGCAGGTGGCTGTAGCAATACCTGCAGGAGCAGGGTATTCAGAAGCCATAAGATATGTGGCATCAGCTTATGGTTTCTCTGATGATGATTACTTCACTTTCTACAATCTGCTTTGGAACAAGGGCATCGATATGGGCGCTGATTACCGCATTCAGATAGGCACCTTTACGATCCCTGCAGGATCAAGTCTTGAAGACATGATCAAGATCATTGCAGCAATGTAGGAAGATCTAAGCTTAAGATCAAAGGCTCCTTCTGCTGTTTGCCAGGGGGAGTTTTCTTTTGTCTTCTTTTCATATTCAAAAGCCAAGGCCTTGGGTATATAATGAATCGTTATGATAGAGATCACCATAGAAAGAAATGATGCAGAGCAAAGAGCCGACAGGTTCCTTAGGAAGTACCTTAAGAATGCTCCCTTATCAGCCGTATACAAGGTCCTGAGAAAGGATATGAAAGTAAACGGAAAAAGGGTCAAAGAGGAATATGTCCTAAGCGAAGGGGACCGGGTGTGTCTATATTGTTCTGATGAGGATATAGAAAACTGGACCAGGAAAAAACCTTTAGACATTAAAAGAGCAAAGAAACAGTTTTCAGTCCTTTATGAAGATGACGATCTTATCATAGTAAATAAACCCTTCGGAATCCTTGTCCATGGGGACAAAAACGAAAAAAAAGACACTCTTGCCAATCAGGTAGTAGACTACCTCATAGAGACAGGGGCTTATCATCCAAGAGAAGAAAAGACCTTTGTTCCAAGCCCTGTTCACAGGCTGGACAGGAATACGACAGGCATAGTAGTATTCGGAAAGAATGCTCAAAGCCTTAGGGACCTTACTAAGCTCTTTAGAGAAGAAAAGAGCACCAAAGTCAGAAAGTTCTACTATACTTTCGTTCACGGCGATCTTGAAAAAGAACTTCATCTAAAGGGTAAGCTTCTAAAAGATGAATCAAAAAACATAGCAAAGGTCCTTCCGGAAAGTGATGAGAGAGGCAAATATATAGAGACCATAGTCTATCCGGTAGCTGTTTCAAAGAATAAAAAATACAGCCTCGTAGAGATAGAACTTGTCACTGGCAGGAGCCATCAGATAAGGGCTCATCTGGCCTGGGCCGGACATCCTTTGGTAGGAGATCTAAAATACGGCGGAAGGGAACTTTCATCGGGAAGCGGTGAATGGACTTTAGGCAGGACTACTCAGGCCCTTCATGCACACAAAATAATCATAGGAGACATAGAATGTGAAGCTCCTCTTCCAAAAGCTTGGAAGAGCATGCAAAAAGACATTTTAGGAAAAGAGATAATATGAGCGATAATTTGAAAGAATGGCTAAAAGATGCAGGGTTTGCAATACTTCTTGCATTCCTTGTCCTTCAGTTCATAATGCCTACCGTAGTCAAAGAGCGTTCCATGGAGAACACTCTCATCGACGGAGATTACCTTATAGTCAGCAAGAAGGCATATAAGCTATTTGGAGAAGCTGAAAGGGGAGATATCATAGTTTTCCAGAGCAAGATCCCCATCGCAGGGACCGATACGAAGAAACTTCTTGTAAAGAGGATCATAGCCATCGGGGGAGATACCATAGCCATACAGGACGGCGAAGTATACGTAAACGGCGAGAAATTATCTGAATCATATATAAAGGACGGAACGACTAACGGCACGTTCCCTGAGACACTGGTCCCGGAAGGATACCTTTTTTGCATGGGAGACAACAGGCTCGTCTCAAGGGACAGCAGAGATGCTAGCGTAGGCTTCATAAATCTCGATGACGTAAAGGGCAAAGTAGTATTCAGGCTCTTCCCGTTCAACAAATTTGGGACTATAGAATAAAGATATCAAAAATGGAAAAGAAGATAGTATCCAGCAACAAAAAAGCCAGACACGATTACTTCATAGAGGAAGTATACGAGGCGGGACTGTCTCTTACCGGAACGGAGATCAAATCCATAAGGGGAGGAGCAGTCAATCTGAAAGACTCCTTTGCCAAAGTGCAAAACGGAGAGGTCTTCGTGTACAATATGCACATAAGCCCATACGAACAGGGAAACAGATATAATACAGATCCTATGAGGCCAAAGAAGCTCCTCCTTCACAAAAAGGAGATAAGAAAGCTGGATCAGGCCGTATCACAGGATGGGCTGACTCTCGTTCCTTTAGATATATATCTTGTAAAGGGCAAAGCAAAACTCTCCCTTGCAATAGCAAAGGGAAAGAAACTCTATGATAAGAGAGAAGATATTGCAAAGAAAGATGCAAAGCGGGATATAGACCGCAAAATGAAGGAGCATTGAACCGGTGGTTCAATGACAGATCTTCTTAAAAGTGTTAATATATACAAGGTCTTGATACCGGGTCATCCGGTTTTAGATAAAAGCCAAAGGCATTGCCACCATGGGGGCGTAAAGGTTTCGACGGGGGTAGTGAAGCCGAGTAAGCGAGCCGCAGTTGGTTCAGTCTGCGTTAAAAAGGACCCGTTAAAAAGAAACGATAAAACAAACAACAACTTCGCACTTGCAGCTTAATTAGCTGATGCGCGTCGGCCTTCTTTCACCTGCAGGAGGAGATCCCGGCGTCGACCATGCAGGAAACCTTTCTTAAAGTTCCCGGTATAAGGAAGGGCTTACGGGATAGGATCATTCAAGTCGCGTCGGTGGGCCTTGAGTGATCCGAAATCAGAACTGCCGTCTGCGCTCGGAGAAAGCTTTGTAGATCTATTTTCGGACGAGGGTTCGACTCCCTCCGCCTTCACCACAAAAAATACCCTGAAAGGGTATTTTTTTGTGTAAGGAGGGAGTCGAACATTCTTGCCTTGTTTATAGCCTCAAGTATTGATATAATTACCTCATATCACCGTTTCCCTGTGTAAAAAAGCATATCTATAAGGAGAACAGACATGCCGTATTATCTCAAAGAGATCAACGAAAGATGCCGCAAAGATCCTAAGGAATTCATTGCAGAGTGCGATGCTTTTTATGATAAAAAACTCCACATAGCAGCTGAAAGGATCCAGGAGAACTTAGAAAAGAGTCCTATAGTTCTCCTTTCGGGACCTTCAGGCAGCGGAAAGACTACTACTGCAATGAAGATCTGCGAAGTCCTTGAGCAGAATGGCATCAAGACTCACAGCATTTCTCTTGATAACTATTTCAAAGATGTGACGCCTGAGAATACTCCGAGGACAGAATCAGGGGACTATGATTTCGAGTCTCCTCTTTGCCTTGATATGGATCTTTTGAACAAGCACTTTACCATGCTGTCTGAAGGTGAAGAAGTTCCTATTCCTAAGTTCGATTTCATTCACAAAAAGCGCAGTATAAGGCTCAACAGCACTCTTAAACTCAGCGGAAATGAAGTAGTCATATTTGAAGGTATCCACGCGCTTAATGATGACATAACTTCGGTCCATCCTGAAGCTTTCAAATTATACATATCTGCAAGGAGCAATATAGTTGACTTTGACGGCAGAGAAGTCTTTAAAGGCACATGGATAAGGCTCATGAGAAGAGTAGTAAGGGATTATCTTTTCAGGGGCACAGATGCGGCTGGGACTCTGGCTCAGTGGGGAAATATAAGGACAGGAGAAAAGCTCTACATATCTCCTTTTAAAAACAAGGCTGATTATCAGTTCGATTCCTCATTCCCCTATGAAGTGCCGGTCCTTAATAACACAGCTACCGAACTGTTTGAGAATATGCCAAAGGATACGCCAAGGTATGAGGAACTTCAGTCCATCATGCCTGCATTTGAACTCTTTGAAGATATCTCGCCGGACCTTCTTGCACCTGATTCCATGCTCAGAGAGTTCATCGGCGGCGGAAAATATAAATATTAAGTAAATGCTTTCGTTCAGCGAAAGTATTCATGATCATATTGTAATAAATGTGCAAAAAAGAGTTCTCATTGAACTCTTTTTTCTTGCGGAGAGACTTTTCAAAAGATATAATTCAAATAGATACAGCGCGGGACGCTATCAGAATTCAAAAGCTGTAGAAGTCAGCGTTGTTTTGGTGTGAATTGCCTTTTTTTAAGGAAAGGATACATACCTTCTATCATTTTTACTGTCTTTGTTACCGGAAAGGAGGGTATACGAATGGAAGATAAAAACATTGAAAACGAACTTCTTGAGATGCTGAAAAACAGAGAGCTAAAGAAGCTGCGATCGACCCTTGATACCCTTGAACCGGCAGACATTGCCGAGATCATGGAGTCTCTTTACGATGACGATGACCTAAGCGAAGAAGATCTTCCAAGGATGTTCAGAGTCCTTCCGAAGGATCTTGCGGCAGACACTTTTGTCGAGATGAATCCTGATATGCAGGAGGTCCTCATAAAAGCATTTACAGATAAAGAGCTTCACCAGATCATGGACGACATGTTCGTCGACGATATGGTAGACGTCATCGAGGAGATGCCTGCAAACGTAGTAAGCAGGATGCTCAAATCTGTCGACACTGAAACAAGAAGGAACATCAATACCATCCTTAATTATCCTGAGGATTCCGCAGGATCGATCATGACCATCGAGTATATAGACCTTGGCAAGGACATGACCGTAAAGGATGCTTTCGATAAGATCAGAAAAGAAGGTGAAGACAAAGAGACCATCAATGTCTGCTATGTTACAGACAAAAAGGAATTAGTTGGTCTCGTATCCATAAGAGATCTGCTCCTGAATCCATACGAAGCAAAGATAGGAGATATCATGGAGAGCGATGTCATCTCAGTTATGACAACAGATGACAGAGAAGAAGTAGCCAATGCTCTGTCAAAGTATGACTATACAGCTCTTCCGGTAGTTGATAAGGAAAACAGGCTTGTCGGTATCGTAACAGTCGATGACGCTATAGACGTTCTTACAGAAGAGGCCACTGAGGATATCGAAAAGATGGCAGCTATCACGCCGTCTGAGCATCCATATCTTCGTTCCACAGTATTTGAGATCTGGAAACAGAGGATACCATGGCTCATGCTCCTTATGATCTCCGCCACTTTTACAGGTATGATACTCACAAAGTTTGAGGATGCTCTGTCAGTCCAGGTAGCGTTGACAGCTTTTATCCCAATGCTCATGGATACAGGTGGAAATACAGGTTCTCAGGCCTCTGTTACCATCATACGTGGTCTTTCCCTTGGAGATATAGAGTTTTCAGACATATTCCAGGTCATATGGAAGGAGTTCAGGGTATCCATCCTGTGCGGCATAACTCTTGCTGCAGTAGGTTTTGGCAAGATAATGCTTGTAGACCGCATGCTCATGGGCAATACTTCGATAACCTTGTCGGTAGCACTTGTTGTATCCATATCTTTGGTCTTTACGATAATCATTGCAAAGTTCGTTGGATGCACACTGCCTATGTTTGCAAAAAAACTTGGCTTTGACCCTGCTGTCATGGCTTCGCCTTTCATTACGACTATAGTCGATGCATTGTCACTTCTTGTATATATGAACGTGGCTGTGCTCATACTTCACATTTGAAAGAACTTTTAGGCCGGGAACTCCCGGTCTTTTTTTATTAGAAGTGTTTTATAAAAAAATAAGTTGTTGTAAACCAGCGGCCGCGGTGGTATAATACTCTGCGTTGCCGGGGTGTGGCGCAGTTTGGTAGCGCGTTTGACTGGGGGTCAAAAGGCCGCTGGTTCAAGTCCAGTCACTCCGACCAGCGAAGGTCCTTGAAATCAGAAGGTTTTAAGGATCTTTTTTATACTCTTTTATATTCTTCTTTTTGTGATAAGTATTTTTTTATACTATCTACCGATGCATATGGATCTGGAACAAGGTCCGGTGCAGCTGTATCCATATAAGCTCAGCCCCTTAATGGACAAACTCTCGGCAAAATGACCATTGCAAATATTTGAAAATACAGTATAATTATGTTTCATGAAATATAATTTGATAAAAGTGAAGTTTTTTAAAACTTTTCTTAAGCAAAATATCGCTAGACGAACATCTGTCATTCAAACATGGAACACTTAGAATTAAGAGACGTTGTGACCGAATACATAAGGTCAGGGATCAAAAGTGAAAAGAAAAAGCTTATAGGAATGGAAGCAGAGCACTTCATTCTCAACAAGGAAACTGGTGAAGCACTGCCCTATGATGGAAAGATAAGTATCAAGACCATACTTACCAGACTGCTTGAGAAGATCCCCGGGAGTACCCCTATTTACGGAGAAGATCTCCTTGGACTCAATGCAGATGGATACATCATCACCATAGAACCTGCTGCACAGCTTGAGATCAGTATAGCTGCTTTTGAGGATATCAAAAAGATCGAGGATGTATACCTTGGTTTTTTGGATATATTGAATAAGATCATAGGACCCATGGGGTGCATATGTCTTTCTGTTGGTACTCAGCCGGTCAGCAAAGTAAGGGAGCTTAAGCTCATACCAAAAGAGCGTTACCGCCTTATGAATGCGCACTTTGAAAGGGTCGGAAACGGCGGTATAGAGATGATGAGAGGCACATGTTCTTTACAGGCATCCGTAGATTTCTTTTCAGAAGAAGATTTCCGAAGAAAGATACAGGCTGTCAGCATCTATATGCCGATCTTTAAGCTCTTTGCAGATAATGCTCCAATGTTTGAAGGAAAAAAGAATGAGATCAAATTAAAAAGGACAGATATCTGGAACAGGACTGACAGCAAAAGATGCGGAATACTTCCCGGTGTCTTAAATCCTGATTACGGTTTTTCAGACTATGCCGATTTCCTCCTTGCAATGCCGCCTATCTTTAAAGAAACGGAGGCTGGAGATATCCCGACAGGGGATCTTACTGTAGATGAAGTATACGGAGGAAAATCTGTTTCCAAAGAAGAACTTACCCATATCTTTTCCATGGCATTTCCCGATATCAGGGTAAAGCATTATCTCGAGATAAGGGGAGCAGATGCTATGCCTTCAAAATATGCTATGGCATACTGCGCCCTTGTAAAAGCTTTGGTGTATTCAGAGGAGAGTCTTGACTTTGCGCAAAAACTGATAAAAGAAAAAGGGTTGAAAGTATCCGATATAAAAGATGCCGAATACTCTTTGATGAAAAAGGGCTGGAACGCTGTTGTGTACGGAGAGAATGTAAAGGATCTTGCATCAGCACTTCTTGATATGGGTGCAAGGCACCTTAGTGCAGACGAAACCGGATATCTTGAGCCGCTTAGGAGGATCTTAGAAGAAGAAAAGATCCCCTTCGAGCTCGATTGTGAGGATGGGATATCTGATAGCTTGTTTTGCAGCAAACTGAAAGGCGAAAACAGCGGATGCAGCATACCCTGTGATCATTTCAAAAAGTGTGCTTTCAGAAAATAGATGTTCAAGAGGCATGATATCAATGGATATAAAAGCTGTAAGAGACGAATATATAGAGCTCATAAATAAAGATCTTGAAAAGAACAAAAAGGGCGCCTTAGCGCTAAAGGACAACATGGAAAGATCGGATCTATTTTTCCATGATGATTTCTTTTCCAAGACCCTTCAGATCCCTCGTATGTATTCAAGAGAAATGATTTCTCAATTTGAAGATATAGTCAGGACTACTCACAGCATCTGTGTTAAGGTCATAAACGAATACAGAAGGAATGAGGAGTACAGGAAGCTCTTTAAGTTTTCAAAAGAAGCAGAAGAACTCATACTCATAGATCCAGGCTATGCGGATCTCCTTCCGATCGCAAGATTCGACATATTCTATCAGGAGGAAACGGGCGATTTCAAATTCTGCGAGATCAATACGGACGGCAGCAGCGGAATGAATGAAGACAGGCTCCAGGATGACATGATGATACATAACCCTGCGCAGCAGGAAATGAGAAGGAAGTATTCTTTTAAGACCTTCGAACTCTTCGATTCCTGGGTAGAGACATTCCTTGATATGTATAAAGGTTTTGAGAATGCAGTAGAAAGACCTAATGTAGCCATAGTGGATTTTATAGAGAAGGGGACATTAAGAGAATTCGAAGAATTTGAAAGGCATTTTCAAAAGGCGGGCGTAAACTGCGAGATCTGCGACATAAGAGAGCTTAAGTTTAGGGACGGAAAGCTCTTTTCGCCCTCCGGCCATGTAGTAGATGCTATATACAGAAGGGCAGTCACTACAGATGTTCTTAGTGACCTTGAAGGCTCGAGGGATCTCATAGATGCAGTGAAAAACAAGGCAGTATTCCTTGCAGGATCGTTCTGCACCCAGGTAGCTCATCACAAAATGTTCTTCCATGTCTTAAGACTTCCTGAGACTAAGGCTATCCTTACGGATGAAGAGAATGCTTTTGTGGAAGCGCATGTGCCTTTTACGCTACCCTTTGATGAGGGTCATATAGGCCTTTCCAAAGTCCTTAAGGATAAGGACAGATATATTCTCAAACCTGAAGATTCCTACGCTTCAAAGGGCGTTTTTGCAGGCGTAGAGCTAAGTCAGCAGGAATGGGAGGAGCATGCTGCTTTCGTTTACGGAAAGGGATATATATGCCAGGAGTACTGCAGGCAGCACGAGGCTGACAATATAGACTTTGCATTCGGAGACGGCAAATGGCATAAGTACATCGATATGGCAGGGCTCTTCTCATATAACGGAAGATTCGCAGGCTGCTTTTCAAGAGCAGCCCTTGCAGGAGGTATCATTGCCTCCAACAGGAACGAGCGCACCCAGGCTACTTACCTTGTTGATGAGTGATCAGCATTCTATTTTCAAAATCATATGTTGACTATACTGTGCGTAGAGGTAACTTGTTTATTGCCATTCATAGTGATGAAATAGCCCATGATCTTAAGTTGATCATGGGCTTTGCTATAATGTACATATTCGATTAATATACATATTCAATGCTCAGGCTGTTTTCAGTGCATTTGACATACACCGGAGCGATTGAAGTTTTAAATGATGTGACCGAAGCATCACTAAGTATATTTTCTGTATCGCTTGTATCAGGTTCATCATCTGAACAAGTAATGACCGCATAATCAGGGCTTGTTCTTTCTATGAGCTCATCCATGAGCTCATCTTCTCCTCCGTGATGGGGTATCTTGATGATATCGCAGTCTGCAGTTTTTCCGGCTAAATATTCTTTAAGTCTTTCTGTTTGTGCATCACCCATGAACAGAAGGGTATTTTTACCGCAAGTTACAGTCACTATCAAAGATGAATTGTTGCTTTCATCTTCATCATAATCGTCAGATGCCGGAGGGTTTACATTAAAGGTGATGCCGTCGTATGTAAATTGAATTTCTCTTGTTACAGTTTTTGCATCAAGTCCTGCAGCTGCAAGTGCATTGATATAGTTATCGTATTCGTCACTGTCCTTTGGGCAGTTGCTTTGAAGTACCTCTCCCACCTCGATGTTGTTTATTACCTTTGCTGCTCCTCCCACATGGTCCTTATCAAAGTGAGTAATGATGATCGTATCGATCTTTTCTATCCCTTTATCTTCTAAATAGTCAAGAATAGTAGATCCAAAACCTTTTAGGCCGCAGTCTATAAGGACAGTGTGGTTTTCTGTCGTCAGCAGCATTGCATCTGCTTTGCCTGCCTGAAAGAAATATACTTCCAATTCTTTATTTCCTCCTGAAGAACATGCACCAAAGCCGAGAATCAATATGGATGCAAGTAAGACACTCAAGGCGATCTTTAGTTTATTATTTTTCATGGAGCAGGTCTCCTTTCTTTGCTTATTATACTTCATATACTTAAGAAGCGGCATAACTATATGCCGCCCCTTTGAGTATATCTTGTATATAGTATCCTAAAGCTGATTTGTACTTTCTGTATATGGAAGGATGGCGATCTCAAGATTTCCGTTCTTTGTTCTAAGCTCATCGATAAATGCCTTTTCCTCAGAAGGATCCTTCATCTGGATCTTGTAGGAGAGCCTGAACATGCTTCCCATACCGGTGGTCTTTACTCCTGCATTTTCTACTTTGAGAAGATAGTGTGCAAAGGTCTCATCGAATACGCCATTGTATTCAAGTGCTTCAGGGATCGTGATCCTAAGTAACTGATCGGTTGCCATGGATCTGTGTTCAAAGAGGGGCACCTTGGAAAGAAGCAGATATACGACTGCAAGGCAGAGCATGATGATGACTCCGTATGTCAGGTATCCCATTCCGAAGGCAATGCCTGCTCCCATGGAGATGAGGATAGCTGCTATTTCATCAGCGCTTCCCGGAGCACTTCTGAAGCGAATGAGCCCGAAGGCTCCTCCGACTGCAACTCCTGCACCTATGTTTCCGTTTACAAAGGTGATTACCGATGCAACTATGAGAGGAATGAGCGATGTTACGAGGAAGAATCTTTTAGTGGATCTGATGCAGTAGCTCATGATCCAGGCAAAGATCACACCTGCGAGCAGGGTGACTCCTGCCATTAAGAAAAACTGTGCCGGTGTAACTATGGCAGAATAGATAGAATCAAACATTTTAATTTCTCCTTTTCTTTACTTGATCGCGAGCTTCTGAACCTGCTGTTTGTAAGCTTCGCCGTATTTTGAAAAACTGCTTTTATATATTTTTCCTGTAGATAGTATATCTGCAAGCCAGAGGGGTATGGCGTCCTGAACTTTCAGTTCCAGTATGGTCCAGCCCTCGGGAAGGAGAGAAATACCCTCCATTGATTTTGTAAGAGTAAGATCTGTAGTCCTGTACCTTGGATCAGCATCGATGGTGAGCCTTAGGTCTCCATTAGGCTGGAAATATGCTTCCCTGTCGTAAATGATCAGGCAGGACGGTACCAGTGGTCTATAGTAATCTCTGAATGTTGTTATTTCGCTGTTGATCTGGCCCCCTGCGCATATGTCTCCATCTTCTTCAAAAAATTTTTTTACAAGGGGAATGGTGGTCTGTACGCGCCTTTTGTAAACTATATCGTAAGCTTTTCTCTTAAGCTCCAAGAACACAGGCGAATCCTCTGTGGCGAGACCGTATGACCTGAGCCTTATCTTTTCCTTAAAGGGCGGTTTTTCGATACTTGCCCTTATGAGCCTATAGTCGGGGGTGTCATAATAAAGGGAGGCTATAGACGTAAGACCGAATTGATCTATTTCCATATGACCTTTGAGCCGTTCCTTAAGAAACGCTGTTTGCTCTGCACTAAGCAGATATTTCAGTTCATAACGCTTCATTACGACTACCGGGTCATTTACTGTCTGTTCCATCTTTACTCACCTCCCTTCATATTTATTGATATCCTATTCATATCTCTACAGGTCTATCTGCACTGTAAAGACCGAATCTTTTACAAAGGCCTTTGCTCGTCCTCTGTATTTTTGTACTATTTCTTTTACATTGGATAGACCGAGTCCAAGGCTTCCTTCTTCTGCATTAGACAGGCATGTGAATCTGTCGAATACCTGATCATATTCTCCGTCTTCAAGGTCCGTATCATTTTCGAACTGAAGTTTTATCCTTTCGCCTGTTTTACTCAGTGATAGTTTCAAAAAGCTCTTGGCATATTTTGAACCGTTGAGAAGAAGCTCTTCAGTCATTGCTTTAAGGTCTTCGGCATTTGCTTCCATCTCTATTCCGGAAGCTATCTGCACATCTACTTCGATATTTTTTTCTTTGTATGCTGCGGGTTTATTTTCGACAGCTTCTGTCACTATTCTTGAAAGGTCGGCCTTTACCTTTGTCTCTTCAGATTCAAAGAGGGCAAATCCTGATAGGTGTGCAAGCAGTCCGCTCATGGTCTTTACCTGTCTTCTTATGGAACTTGTCTGATCGCTTACCCCGCCTTTTCTTTCAAGCAGTTCGACATCTGCATTGATCACTGTCATGGGTACCTGGAATTTCTGTTCCATGCCTTCAATAAACTGTTTTTGTTTTCTGTCTGCGGCTTCCAAAGGTTCAAAGAGCTTTTTGCCGGCTCTCAGCAGGAACAGATAGAGTATTGCAATGCTTACAATTTCTCCGACTACGGATATGATCAGTATCCTGTAGCTGGGAAGCAGCTCTCTTCCCTGATCTATTACCGTTACAAAAGTCAGATTGTCCTTGGTGTAAACTCTGTATCTATAGGTACCTCTTGTCCAGCCTGTTGATCCTGAAAGAAGGCTTTTTGCCCACTCCGCTGCGTCATTTTCACTGACAGCTGAGATCTGGTAAGCTACTTTGAATGCGTTTCCGCTCTTATCGAAGGCGTAGGTAAAGTACCTTATGGATTCTGTCATTTCCGGAGAACTCGGCCCCATGGGACCCATCTGTCCCCGGCGCCCCTGCTGACCGTCAAAATAATAATTCCCGCCTTGAGGTCTTTGATCGTTTCCCTGAGTCAATGTTATGAAGCTTTGATTCATCGCATCAGGATTCATGGATCCCGGGCCCATTTGTCCGGGTCCCTGCATGTTTTCCGGACTCTGCATATCTCCGGGCATATTGCTGAATGGATCTTGCATGTCTTGGGGCATGTTGCCGAATCCTCCCTGCATATTGCCCTCAAAACTGCCGTTTTGGTTTGCAAGAGCAAGGGTGATGGTATCCGCATCATTTGCTGCCATGGTGAAATTGATTATATTTATGACTCCAACCAGTACTGTCAGCAGTATGAAGACCACTATTACCGCATAACGTATGAGTTTATTTTTAGCTTTATTCATTTTCGGTCACCGCCTTGCTTTCAGATGCTAGGGTACTATATGTATTCGATGTCATCAGTTTTATAGACTCTTCGAGTTCTGAAGGAGTAAAAGGATAACATATGGCATTAAAACTGTCTTTTGCTTCTTTCTTTTCTCTGCAATCGAGAAGTGATAAAACAGGTATTCCTTCAGATTTTAAATGGTCTATAAGGAGTTTATTCTCTATTCTTGGCAGTCCTTTATCAAGAACTGCCAAGTCGTAGTTTCCTTCTGCAAGGAGAGTCAGCATTTGCGGTCCGTCAAAGGCCGTTTGTGTTTCTCCGAAATCCTCAGTAAGTATTTCTTTGTAAGCTCTGAGCAGGTCCCTGTCAGGGGCTGCAAATAGTATTTTCATTTACTGTGCCTGCCTTTCTAATGTCTTGGACCGCCGAAGCCTCCGCTGTAATTACCGCCGCCGTAACCTCCGCTATTCCCGGGCATCTGGTTTCCTCCGGGCATGGTGCCCATTCCTCCCATGCCTCCGCCCATGAACTGATTGGTGATGCTGTTTGTCTGGGTGCCGTTGACTATAATGGTTCCGCCGTTGTATTGAGCTGTTCCGTCGTAGTCAAAGGGGCTTTGTCCCGTAATATTTACAGTGCCTCCGTTTATGTAGAGGTTTCCGTTGGAGTCGATAGCATCTGTATCTCCCTGACCCATGTTTATGGTCAGATTGCCGTCATTTATTTCAAACTGTACTGTGACAGCGTAGGACTTTCTTGCTGCATTGATACCGTCATCTGTGGCCGTGATGCTTATATTACCGCCATTGATCTGTACCCATGTGGCTTCGATGCCTTCAGCTGCGCTGATGCTGATATCTCCTCCGTCGATCTGGCAGATGGTGGTTGCATGGATTCCGTCATCCCCTGCCTTGATCGAGAGGGTACCTCCGCAGATATAGATGTATCCGACCGTATTGTCGTCATCATATTCTGCATGAAGACCGTCATTTGTAGCTGTGATGGTGATATTGCCCTCTGCAATGGCTATGGAGTCGTGGGCTTCGATTGCACTGTCCTTGGCGCTTACTACTATGGTGCCTCCGGTGATCTTAAGATCATCTTTTCCGGAAATGCCGTTGTCAGAGGATTCTATGTTAAGCGTGCCTAGACCGTTTAATACCAGGTCATCCTTTGCAAATATGACTGCATCTGTATTCGTATCTCCGTCAGCTGTGAATGTGCCGGATACTGTCAGGGTATTTGTAGTTCCCTTGATAGTGGTCACGAATACTTTATCTGCGCTCTTTACATAGATGCAGGGGAAGTCGCTGTTTGTGATGTTTGCCTCATTGAGTACTATCTGTACCTTGTCATCATCTCCTGCTTCAACGGTGATCGTTACTTCTTTTGCCGTTCCGCTGAATACATAAACGCCTGCTGCTGTAATGGATATATCTTCACCGTCTGAGAGTGCATAATACTTTGCTTCTGATACATCGGGAGTCTGTGTCAGGTCTCTTGTTGTGAAGAGGTCTGAAGCATCGATAGCTCCGTTTGATGTTACATTTGCAGTGGTCTCTACTTCGTCTGTGATGACCAGTGCATTTTCGGTAGTTTCAGTCTGAGTATCGGTGCTCTCGCTGATCTGTGTGCTGCTTTCCTGGCTGCCTTTAGAACTATTGTCTGCGCTTCCGCATGCTGCAAATGAGAGGGCCATTGCCAAGATCAGAATGCTTGCTAAGAATTTCTTTTTCATCATATTTACCTCGCTTTCTATACCTAGATAGAAATAACTGTTTTTAACTAAGTGTTTTTGTTTTGTGATGTGAGTTTATCAGCCCTTCCTTAAATGAACCTTAAGGTTTAATGTTTTTATAAATATTTTTTGATCCTTCAACTCATCATTTGTTGTGACCTTAATATACATTGACTACCTTAAATGAACCTTAAGATTGAATAAATTACATGAATTGATATATAATACAAAGGTATATAATCTATCATTCAAACGGTATACATACTGCTTTTTGCGGGTGTATTCAAAGCGGAATAGGGTGGAAGACCCTGCGCGCCGGGCACTGTGAAACCCGGGATCCCTTGGTAAGGATCTTTAGGATAAGTCAGACACGCGCCGTTTGGATCATGCATATTAAGAGCATCAGCCGGAGCCTGATCGCAGATCATGGAATATTTCAAAAAGAGCGATAAAACTAAAGATGATATAAATATGACCTCAGTAAGCATCTACGGCGCTATTGCGGTTATTTTTATTGCTCTTTTGCTCTTGGCATTGGGAATAAGGCCGGACAGATCCTATGCAGGGCAGCTTGACCTTCTTCTTTCCTATGATGACTGGGTAGTTTCGGAAGAAGGGGAGAATATAAAGATAGACCTTCCTTCTATATATCATCACCGGGGAAATACCATCAGGATCGAAAACAGACTTCCAAGGCTCTTGGTAGAGGGAAATCTCCTTGCTTTCAAGACGGAGCATTCAGATGCGGCAGTATATATAGACGGCGCATTGATATATGACAGCTCCGATCATAAATACAGCAAAAACACCGGTAGGTGGAACTACATACGGATGTCAGATGACTATGGAGAAAAGGATATAGCCATAGTTTTCACTGCAGCAGATCCATATTACGGTGCATCATTAAATGAGATATATTTGGGAACGCCTTCTGAAGTTTACCTATTGTCATCATCCAACGGCCAGTTTGAGCGCATAGCTTCCATAGGCATAGTATCCATCGGCATCATCATATTCATCTTTTCTTTGGCTGTTTACGGAGGAAATCATAACACAGGGGAATTCATGTTCCTTGCATTCATGGTGATGGCTCTTGGCTTTGCGCATCTATTTTCCATAGTGCCTGCAGCTTACTCAGGACTTGATGTCATCAAACAAAACGGGGGATATTTCGTATACTCCATTATTCCCTGTGCCTACTGCCTGTACCTTGGATCTCTAAAAAAAGACGAAGAAAAAAAGAAGTACAGAATTTCGTCCATCCTTGCTGCAATGCTTACTGCCTTGCTTGGGATCTTAAGGCTCCTTCTTCCTTCGGATCTCATATTCCCGTTCCATGTGACCGGTCTGATCCTTTTTGAGTGCATATGCGCAGTATGCCTGTATTTCGTCTTTGCAGACATGGACCTTCACGGCATATACAGATCTATTACAGCTTTTGGACTTATGTGCCTTATGACGGGAAACATCCTTTCCCTTGTCTTTAGAAAGAAGGCATTCTCTGGACTGCTTCCGCCTGCTTTTTCATTCCTTTTTGCCCTTTCTCAGGCTGCCGCTGTAATGCTTCTTGCATATGAGCATATGGAAGAGCAATACCAGATGTCCCTGGAGCTTTTGGACAGCAGACTGAAACTTATGGTAGACCAGATAAAACCCCATTTCATAAGAGGAGCTCTGGGATCCATAAGGTCCATGATAGATAAGGATCCGAAGAAAGCCTACGACCTCATATACGATTTCAGTAATTATCTGACCTTTAACATTGAGTCCATGGAAAAAAGTGATCTGGTACCTTTTTCAGAGGAACTGAAGAATATAAAAGCATATGCTGCCATAGAGGAGGAGCGCTTCAAACCAAGGATAAAGGTGGAGTACGATATAGGAGCAGATTCCTTTCACGTTCCGCCCCTGTCAGTTCAGCCCTATGTTGAGAATGCCATAAAGCACGGCGTATGGGCAAAGAAGGACGGAGGCACTGTGAAGATCACATCCACTCAGTCTGCCACCGATTACATTATAGTTATAGAAGACGATGGCGTAGGCTTTGATGTAAATGCTGCAAAGCCCTCAAGCCCCGGCCACGGCATAGGCACTAAGAACTCAAAACAAAGGATAGAGGCTTTGGCAGGCGGCAATGTGGAGACTGTCAGCAGCTTAGGAAACGGCACAAAGGTAACTATCAGGATACCGAAAAGAAGAAAGACAAATGCCGATCAAAATACCGAAAGCAAAGCAAAATAAAAGGATAGATATATGAAGGATAAAAGTTCACTGTTATCGATAGTATCAAGGCTGCTCATACTGTTTCTTGCTGCAGCGCTTATCTTTTATGTCATCCCGAAGATCAAGAGCGCTTCTGAAAAGGAGATACCCTTTGCTTTTTCTCAGAACGTTTACGGAGATGTTAGCCTGGTAAGGGGCGGCTCCTATTACACCCTTAAAGATGACGTAAGCATTCAGGATGGCGATACGGTTATTTCAAGCAGCAATTCAGGATGTGACCTGGTCTTTTCCGGAATGGTCAAGCTGACCCTTGATGAAAACAGCAGTATCAAAGTTGAAAAATGCACGCCTGGTTCTCTTCAGATCGAAGTAGCGGAAGGTGCAGCCTTCTTTGATGTTTATGATATAGAAGAAGGAGCAGAATGCATTCTGTCTGCCGGAAACATTGAGTCAAGATGCAGGGAAACATCAGTTCTTTCCTTAGAGTCCTATTCGGGAGTACAGACTGTCAATGTCTTTTCCGGTACTGTTGATCTTGTTTGCGCAGAAGAGGATATCAAGGCCATAAGCGGAGACAGGGCTGCGGTAATAGAGGATGACTACGATCTTATCATCTCCCAGACATCCTCCGTATATTCAGACCTTCGGACCTTTCTTTTAAAGGAGCTCATTTCAAGAGGAGGTCTTTGTTTTAAGACTTCAGATCTTGAAAATGTACTAAAGGAGAGGGAAAACGAGTCGGGAGTCCCTGCGGACGAAAACGAGGGGCAGTTCCTTTCCTGCAGCCTGGAGATAAGGTGCGACGTGCTTGCAGGGGAGGCTCAAGATGATGTTTCCATCCCATCTGACGGGGTAATTTTCCCTGCATCGCCTGTCAAATTCGCAAAGGGCGATTCCGTATTTGATGTTATGAGAAAGACCTGCAAAACAGCAGGCATAGATATAGATTACGACTACGCCGTTGCATATACGGGATACAAGATCACGTCCATAAAAGGTATCAGCGAAAAGAAATACGGAAACAGTTCCGGGTGGATGTACAGAGTAAACGGCTGGTATCCGAATTACAGCTCATCAAGCTATGTCTTAAACGACGGAGATGTAATAGTATGGGTATTTACAAAGGACGGAGGCAGCGACATAGGACAGGATCCCTGGTAAAGCTCCGTGAACATTGGACAAATGTTCCATGTTCAGTATATAGTATATATAGCAAGCAGTGTATTATCACTTAAAATGTTATCGATAGAGAAAAGATATGTCAGTATTTGAGATCAAAAATTTAAGTTTTTATTACCCGGCAAACAAGGAAAAGGCTGCCTTGTCCGATGTTTCCCTGTCCATAGAGCAGGGCGAGTATATAGCCCTCTGCGGCAGGTCAGGAAGCGGCAAAAGCACACTTCTAAGACACCTTAAGACTGTCCTTACTCCTGACGGGCCAAGAAAAGGGCAGATCTTTTTCGACGGAAGGGAGCTTTCAAAGATAGACCACAGGGAGCAGTCATCTCGCATAGGCTATGTAATGCAAAATCCCGATGCCCAGATCGTCACCGATATGGTTTGGCACGAGCTGGCCTTTGGCCTTGAGTCCCTTGGCTACGATCAGCAGACCATCAGGCTCCGCGTTGCAGAGATGGCCAGCTATTTCGGTATCCAAGGCTGGTTCCACAAGAATGTGGCAGAGCTTTCTGGAGGCCAAAAACAGCTTTTGAATCTTGCATCGATCATGGCCATGCAGCCCGATGTGCTGATCCTTGATGAACCCACGTCCCAGCTTGACCCGATAGCCGCTGCAGACTTTCTTAATACAGTCAGGAAGATAAACCTTGAGCTTAGGACAACTATCATCATCACTGAGCACAGGCTCGAGGATGTGCTCTATGCAGCAGACAGAGTCATAGTTATGGAAGAGGGCAAAGTCTCTGCACAAGGGTCTCCAAGGGAGATAGGTCTGGAGCTTCAAAGACAGGGAAGCGATATGTTTGCAGCCATGCCTACGCCAATGAGAGTCTATTACGGCGTAGAAGAGCATCCTGATGACAGCTGTCCTCTTACTGTAAGGGAGGGCGGAGACTGGCTCAGCAGCAAATTTTCAAGCGAGGCTCCTGCAGTCACAAAGGTCGATGAGATGTCAAACGAGGCTCTCCTTCCTGAAAATGTGGAGATAAAGGACTGCGCCGTAACAGTGCAGGAAGCATGGTTCAGATATGCAAAGGACGGTCCTGACATAATGAGGGGCGTTGAACTTAAGGTCCCAAAGGGAAGCTTTTATGCCATCGTAGGAGGCAACGGTACAGGAAAGTCCACGACCCTTAAATCCATTTGCAATATATGCAAAGTTTACAGAGGCAAAGTCATGGTCATGGGAAAGCCTCTTGACAAATACAAGTCAGGAGAACTCTTTGAAAAGAATCTTGCCATGCTGCCTCAGGACCCTCAAAGCCTCTTTGTAAAGAAGACAGTGCTCGACGACCTTAAAGAGATGAGCAAGGACAAGGATGCAATAGAAAAAGTCAGCAAGATCTGCGAGATAGAGGATCTTCTTTCAAGGCATCCCTATGATCTATCCGGAGGAGAGCAGCAAAGAGCAGCCCTTGCAAAGGTCATGCTCACAGACCCAAAGGTCCTGCTCCTCGATGAGCCTACCAAGGGCATAGATGCTTTCTTTAAACAAAAGCTTGCAGCAGTACTTAAAGAGCTTCAAAAGCAGGGTCTTACCATAGTGATGGTATCCCACGATGTGGAGTTCTGCGCTGCCTATGCAGATATCGTCAGCATGATGTTCGACGGCAGCATAGTCACTACGAATACACCAAACCGTTTCTTCTCAGGAAACAGTTTTTATACTACTTCAGCCAACCGTATGAGCAGGCACGTCTTTAAAAACGCTGTCAATACGGAGGATGTCATAGCTTTGTGCAAGGAGAACTTAAAATGAAAAAGAAATTCGATACAAGAGATATCATAGGGCTCATCGCAGTTGTCTTATGCATTGCAACTGTCATGATAGCTTCTGCAAAGCTTGGCAACACCAGGTATTACATACCGAGCAGCATAGTGCTTGTACTTGCACTCATATCCTTTCTTGCAAGCTTTAGGAACAGAAAACCAAAGGCAATGGAGTTTATAGTTCTCTTTGTACTTTGCGTCATAAGCATAGCCTTTAGAGCCATATTTACTGCATTTCCTGCATTCAAACCCTCTACAGGCGTGATCGTTATCACAGGCATGGCCTTCGGTCCCCAGGCAGGTTTTCTTACAGGAGCTGCCAGTATGCTACTCAGCAATGCGTTCTTCGGCCAGGGTCCCTGGACTCCTTGGCAGATGGTAGCCATAGGACTTGCGGGATATATCCCCGGGATACTTGTAAACTTCGGCGTCCTTAAAAAAGACGGAAACAGGATAGTTATTGCTCTTTGGGGATATCTGCTTGTACAGCTGATCGTAGGCCCCTTCCTTGATACTTGCTCCATGTTTCTCACATGGGATATGCCAACCAATACAGGTCTCTTGGACCTTCTTAAATCAGGTATTCCCTACAATGCGGTACACGCTGCTGCTACTGCTCTTCTTCTCCTGCTCCTTTACGGCCCCATAATGGACAAACTGGACAGGATCAAGACCAAGTATTGCCTTATGGAGGAGGATGAAATGTATGAGATTTGACAGCTACCATCCGGCTATAAATCTGATATATTTTGTTGTTGCCATTGGCTGCACCGTATGGTTTCACCATCCCGTGTTTGTTGCCATATCCTATTTGTGTGCCTTTGCTTATTCTGTAAAGCTGAAGGGAAAAAAGAGCCTCATCTTCAACTTGATACTCATCCCTCTGATCGTCATATTTGCAGGCTGGTATGCCTACTACAATCACTTCGGAATCACCAATATCAAGCAAAATGTTATCGGCAATCAGATCACTTTGGAATCCCTGGTCTTTGGCTTTGTTATAGGCATAACGGCTGCGACCGTGATCATGTGGTTTGGCTGCATCCACGAGCTCATAACTGCAGACAAGGTAGTATATCTGGTAGGAAGAGTTTCACCTAAGCTCTCTTTGTTCCTTTCCATACTCCTTCGTATGGTGCCCCATACAAGGGAAAAGGCATCAAAGATCAATACTGCCCAAAGGGGCATCGGAAGAGGAGTAGGCGACGGCAATATACTAAGGCGTCTTTTAAACGTATTCAGAGAAATATCCATCATACTCACATGGCTCATAGAGAGCAGCGTCAGCATGTCTGCATCCATGAGGAGCAGGGGATACGGATTAAGGGGGCGTACCGCCTATTCCATGTACAGGTTTGACAACAGAGACAGATCTTTGGTGCTTGCTTTTTTCGGATGCATAGCCATGATAATAGCAGCTATACTTTTGGACCAGACACAGATCCATTACGATCCACAGATCATATTCAACAGGATCACCGCAGCATCTGTATTTTTCTACGCAGCCTATGCTGTGTTCCTTCTCCTTCCTATGGTGCTTCAGATAGTCGGAGAAAGACATTTTGACAAACTGGCATCGCAAAACGGATAGATGCAAAAAAGGTAATAAGTGATGAAGACCATACTTGTAGATGATGAGCTTTGGGCTCTTGATCAATTCAAAAGAGAATGTACCATACTTCCCGATATACAGCTTGTTGGAGAATTCACAAGTTTCGAGGAAGCTCTTGAGTATGCAAAAAACAACAGAGTGGAATTTGCACTTCTTGACATAGAAATGCCCGGCATGAACGGAGTAGAACTCTCAAAAAAACTGAGAAAGCTCTATCCCGACATGATCATAGTGTTCGTTACAGGACACAAGCAGTATCTTGAGGATTTCATTAATGTAAAGGGCGATTATTACGTTGTAAAACCCTATACAATGAACGATGTCTCTGACGTCATCAGCAGAGCAAGGCTTCTTTTCCGAAGGATAAAGAGCGGCATTGTCGTCAGGACCTTCGGAGAATTTCAGATATATATAGACGGGGAAGAGGTCAAGTTTCAAAGCAACAAGGCAAAGGAACTACTTGCTCTCCTTATTCAAAAAAGAGGGGAAGCGCTCCAGCCCCAGGAGGCAATGGATTATCTTTGGGACGGAAGGGAATATGACAGAGGCAATGCGTCTGTCTACCGCACTACCTTATCAAGACTTAGGGCAACATTAAACGATGCCGGAATAGGCAATATACTCTGTGACAGCAGCAACGGAAAATATATAGATACGGAAAAAATAGAGTGCGATCTGTATAGATTCTTTGACGGAGATGAGAATGCTTTAAGGACCTTCTCCGGAGACTACATGAACGGATACTTTTGGGCTGATACAATGGCAGAGCATTTGAAAGATCTTCATGCAAAATATACAAGCAATAAATGATAGGAAGGCTGACTCCAGCATTTCTCTTTCAGAAGCTGTTGAAAGAGGGCTTTTGAAATAGGAAGAATTTATTCTTTACAGTTCACTAAAAAAGCTGTTGAAAGAGGGATTTTGAAATAAGCAGACCCTATTCTGTGCAGTTTATCGAAATATAAGTGTTAGAACATATAGTGTATCGAAATATAAGTGTTAGAACATATTACTGGGACTGATCCCGGTTTTTATTTTGCCCGTCCCACCCTGCTGATGTAGCTTTTTGCATTGCAAAAAGCTTTCTATTCTATCCCGCCCGGGCAAAAAATGGAAAATATTTCTTGCTATATTTAAAAATATATGCTAGTATTCCATGGTAAAATATGTAAACAAATATAATAATTGCATGCTTTATATAAGGGGTTATACATATTACGAAGGGGTTAGATAATGGTGAACGAAAAACATAAAGATCGGTTATTCCGTGCTATATTTGGAGGAAGCAATCCTGAATATGCTCTGTCTTTGTACAATGCAGTCAATAATACGGATTACAGTGATGCAAGTGAACTTGAGATATACACCATAGATGATACTGTGTATATGGG
>JAZQCD010000006.1:0-139847 GCA_045546135.1 Anaerovoracaceae bacterium | reverse complement strand
AATAATCTACTAATGCAGATCCTATACCCATATGCTCCATTGTCGGATCTACACATATTGATGCAAGTTCCACATACTCTTCTGTCTTTTTTACACTATCGCTCTTTTTAAAAGCTCCTAAAAGGCGCTTTATGAACGATGGATGTCTTACTGCTGCGACAAATGAACATAAAGCAAACTTTATTAAATGATGCTTAATAAGACCTTTGTAGAATCTTGAGTAGTCATTAGAGTATGCAATAAATCCGAGAAGTTCACCATCATTTTCCGCCACTATTACACCAGATTTTTCATCCTCTAAATATCCAAGGTATAATGTTTGCAGGAATGGAATCCCCAGCTGTGTAAGAAAAAAAGAAGGAAAAGATTTCTTATGTAGTACTGCTAATCGCTTTGCAAAACTTATATCAACTTCTTTGACTTCTCGTATTTTTATCATTGTATATGAATAATCTTTCCCTAAAACTGCAAAAATAGTTCTAAACATTGTTAAAATGTCGTTAAAAAAACTAAACTCTTTTATACTCTTAAGATTCCATTCCATTTTTGCTGGAAGTACATCTTCAATGTATACTCTATCTACATCATCAGCAGCATCAAGCAGTTTATCTTCGTCTTTGTACCTTATACTTGCTTCACTCGTGATTCCAGCAGGCATAAGTAATGTTGCGTTAAATATAGGTTGATACATTTCAACATACTTGACAGCTTCAGGCCTTGTTCCCACAAATGACATAGTTCCTTGCAGAACATCAAATAATTGTGGAAGTTCATCTAGTCTTAAATGACGAAGTTTTGATCCAACCTTTGTTATTCTGCTGTCATTCCCAACTGTAACTGTTGAACCAATTCTATCAGCGTTATTAACCATAGTACGGAATTTATGAATCCTAAAGTGTTTTCCGTATGTCGTAACGCGTTCCTGCCTATAGAATACAGGTCCTTCAGAATCCAGTTTGATCCATACCGCAAGAATGATCATTGGTATAGCGAGAATCACAATCAAAATCAAAGAGACGATAATATCAAATATACGCTTTAATATCAGTTGTCCTCTTTTTTTATAAAGAATCTCCCAGTAAGGTCTAACTTCGGGAACTTTCATGAAATCCGGCAGATCATCCCAGTTACGAAGCATGATCAACCTCTTACTTCAGAAACCGCATTTTTGAGCGATTCGCATACATACTCAACATCTTCATCCGATAGGAGCGTATGTAGTGGCAGAGTTATTAGATTATGATAATAATCATAAGCGTTTGGATAATTAGAACAATCCTTACCATACGCAGTCATCATCGGAAGCGGTTTGTAGTGAACATTAGTTGCTACACCCTGCTCTGCCATTTTCTCTATGATCATATTCCTCCGCTGCTCATTGATCCCGGGAATTCTAATCAAATAGAGATGATTAGAACTATCCATATTGTTTGTATGATGAACAAGATGATTGATACCAAGTTCGTCACAGACTTCATCATACTTTTTCATCATTTCAACTCTGCGATAAAGAAGCCCAAGGTACCTGTCAAGCTGCCTCAGTCCAATAGCAGCCATGATATCTGTCATATTGCATTTATACCAAGGTCCAATGATGTCATATTCCCATGCACCGATCTTAGTCTTGGCAAGAGCATCTTTGTTTTGTCCATGGAGTGAAAGAAGCTGATACATCTTATAGATCTCTTCGTTCTCAACTCCTTCAAGTGGAAGCCATGTTGATGCACCGCCTTCAGCTGTTGTAAAGTTCTTTACAGCGTGGAAAGAGAAAGATGTAAAGTCAGCTATTGCACCTACATATTTCTTCTCTCCATTAAATACTCGACTTGCGCCAAGGGCATGAGCGGCGTCACAAACCACTGCAACTCTTCCAATAGCCTTTTGTATTCTCGAAGAGAGATATCCCAGAGGTGTCCCATCTGATTCAACAGGTGTAAATAAGGACCTCTTGCCCTCAACTATTCCAAATATCCTGTCATAGTCGCACACTATACCGCCGAGATCCACAGGAATTATTGCTTTAGTTTTATCTGTAATAGCATTCTCCAAAGCATCATAATCCATCTCGGGCATATGAGTTACAGGATCACCGTCTTTTTGGATATCAACAAACTTAACTATTGCTCCACAATGAATAGCAGCAGATGCCGTTGCTGTATATGTATATGCCGGAACTATTACTTCATCACCTTCTTTGATACCTAGAATGCGAAGGTTGAGTTCTTCTGCAGCAGTGGCAGAATTAAGACAGACTACTCTATTGTTCCAGTAGTCTGCGTTGCTTTCCGTATCAATATCTGTCTTGCCCGTTTCTATATATGCTGCAAGTCTTCTTTCAAGAAGTTTTGTTCTGGGACCTGTTGTGATCCACCCACTTCTTAGTGCCTCGCAAACTTCCTCAATTTCCAGTTCTGATATATCAGGTGGACTAAAACTAATTGTTCTTTTTGCCATTTCTATCTCCTTACGCTTGTGCTGCCGCTGCCATCTCCGCTGCATTGATTGCTTCGCTGTTTACTTCCTCCGGTGTACGGTAGGTAGGAACTACCTGCATCAATGCCTGTTTGACGACTCTGTTGCTTCCTGTTTCAAGGGCAGCGCTCAGTACTCTTAATTTAGCATCTATCTGTTCTTTGGGAAGGGGTTTATCCTTCTCGACAAAGATCTTTTCGTTATCTGTTTTGTTAAGTTCCTCTGTCTTAATGAGGAGCTCTTCGTAGAGTTTTTCTCCGGGTCTTAGGCCTGTCTCGGCTATGTCTATATCTTTATATGGTTCAAGACCTGAGAGTCTGATCATATTCTCTGCAAGTTTCATTATCTCTACAGGTTTGCCCATGTCGAGGACATAGAGTTCTCCGTTCTTTGCCATGGCGCCTGATGTCATGACCAGCTGAGATGCTTCAGGTATGGTCATAAAGTATCTGACTATGCGCTTGTCTGTTACAGTTACAGGACCGCCGTTTAGGATCTGGCGTTTGAATAGAGGTATTACCGATCCGTTGCTTCCGAGGACATTTCCAAATCGTGTTGCAGAGAAGGATGTGGACTTGCCGTCTCTACTTTGAACTATCATCTCGCACATGCGTTTTGTAGCACCCATTACATTGGTGGGATTTACGGCTTTGTCTGTGCTGATCATAATGAACCTTGATACTCCGTACTTTTCACAGCTTTCGACTACGTTCAAAGTACCGAATACATTGTTCCTTACGGCTTCTATTACGTTCCTCTCCATCAGCGGCACATGTTTGTGTGCTGCAGCGTGGAGCACTATATCGTAATGATGCTCTCTGAATATCTTTTCCATCTGCTCTTTGTCGCAGACGTTAGCTATCTCGATTTTAAGGACCAGGTCATCGCCGTACCTTGTGCGGAGTTCCTGCTGCACATCGTAGGCGCCGTTTTCGTAGTTATCAAGGATGGTGAGCCTTGCAGGTTTGCATCTTGCTATCTGCCTTGCAAGTTCAGATCCTATGGATCCTCCGCCTCCGGTAATGAGGACATGCTTATCTCTGTACCATGCCATGGTCTCCTCTGATAGGAACTGACTTGTCTGCCTAAAGAGAAGGTCCTCTATATCAAAGTCCCTTATCTGTCTCTTTCCTCCGTTCTCATCGCTGAATGAAGGATAGTCATAGGCCTTTATCTTGTATCCAAGTTCCTTGTACTGAGTATATATCTCAAGGCGTCTTTCTGAGCTCATGGATGGAAGAGCAAAGATAACTTCCTGTACATTGAAGTTCTTTAGTCTCCTGCCAAGGGCATCGTTTGGAGCAATGACAGGGACTCCTTTTACATCTCTTCCTGCTTTTTGCTCATCTACATCTACAAAGCATACGGGATCGTATGCCGCTATGGGATTCTTGTTTAGTTCATCTGCAAGAGCAACTCCTACGCTTCCTGCTCCTACTATGGCTACCTTTATCCTGTTGCTGACCATCATTTCGTCTGCAAAGGAGACTCCTGTAAAGATCTTGAGGAACTTTAGCGATACCTTTTCCGTAAAGGTCTTGCTGCTCCTGTTTTGATAGATCCACTGATAAAGTAGCCTTGCTGCTATAGCAAAAAGTAGGCTTAAAGCGAAGAGCGATACTGTCCTTACAAAGGTAGGTTTGCCTGGGATCCAGTATCTGAGGATAAGGAACACGACAGTTGCTATAGCATCAGCTATCATAATCCTCATGTATGATCCGGGACCTGCATAGCGCCAGATCTGTTCGTAGACTCCAAACAACAGCCTTGCTGCAAGTACACAAACAAGGCCTGTAGCACCGTAAAGTACTGCCATGGCTGGAGTCAGGCTGTCTGCTGAGCCCGGATATATGAATAGTATCAGGATGGCTACCAGTAGATAGAGTATGCTATCGTAAAATGCAAGGAGCCATCTTTGCTTTCGCTTAAACATCTAAACTAACTGTAATCTACAAACGATATATTATTAGGTCCCTTTTGGTATCAATAACCGTAATACCCGTAGTGACCGTATTTACCATACTTCTTGTACTTGCCGTATTTGCCGTACTTGCCCTTGCGGCCAGTGTCTACTTGGTTGAGGACTACGCCAAGGATAGGCGTTCCTGTACGCTCTACGCGCTTTATAGTGTCCTCTGCAAGGCCTCTTGAGATAGTGTCAGCTTTGATGACTACTATTATGCCGTCGCAAAGAGGTGCAACTACTGATGCGTCTACTACAAGTCCTGCCGGCGGGCAGTCTATGATGACATAGTCGTAATGCTCTCTTGCATAGGATATGAGCTTTGTCATATTGTCTGTTGCAAGGAGCTCAGAAGGGTTCGGAGGTACCCTTCCTGCAAGGACAAGGTCTATATTGTCTGCTTCAACTTTGTATATGGTCTCATCCAAAGATACCTGTCCTGAAAGGTACTGAGAGAGTCCTACTTCTTCTCCTGCAGAGTTTGTTACCTTTTCCTGAAGAACAGACTTTCTCATATCGATGTCAAGGAGCAGTACTTTCTTTCCAAGGTCTGCAAAGGATCTGCAAAGTTCAAGTGAAAGCACGCTCTTTCCTTCGTGCCCCATGGTGCTGGTGAGCATGATGACCTTTTTGTCTGCGCCGCAGAACTGTATGTTTGCACGGAGCTGCTTAAGCTCCTCGTTCATCTCGTAGGATAATTCCTTTGTTTCAAGTGCGATAGTTTTCATAGATCCTTACCTCCCCTTTTGCCTGGAAAGTTTTTGTGCAAACTTTCTTCTCCACTTGGCGCCTTTGGAGACCGTATTGTCTTCGTCAAAGGCTTCGTCTACAGGGAATACTGCAAGGACGTTCTTTTGAAGATACTTTTCTACATCGTCTTCAGTTTTTATAGTATCATCCACAAGGTAGATGATTATGAGCACTGCGCAAACAAGTACTCCCGCAAGGAGTCCTCCTATGGCAGTATTTTTTGAAAGAGAAGGACTTGATTTATGATCTGCAACTACTGCACTTTCTACAAGAGCAGGAACGTCAGCATTCATTATCTCTCCTATGCGGTACCTTAAGGTATTCGCAAGAGAGTTTGCTATAGCAGCAGCAACCTTTGGATCCGGGTCTGTTACCGTTATAGCAAGAAGCCTTGAATTCTGAGGATGGTTGATGCTGATCTTCTTCAAAAGCTCTTCGTAGGTATAGTTTAAGTGAAGAGTCTTTATTGGAGTCTCTACTACTTCTCTTGTAGTTGCTATCTCTGTAAGGTCTATAGCAAGTTGAGCGCCTATCTGAAGGTCTGTAAGAGTTGCTGCCTGGTTCTCGTTGGTCTCAGCATATACATAGATCATTGCCTTTGATTTGTACTGAGGAGTTATGAACTCCTTTGTATATATAAAGGCAGCGCCTGCCCCAATTACTACGCATAAGAGTATGAGCCATGCCTTGTTCCAGAGCACCTGAAAGAGCTCAAGTAGGTCTATGGTCATCTCTTCATCCTGAGATCTTCTTCTTTGGTTTTCGTCCATTTGAAATTCCTTTTAATTAATAGTGATAATAATTACTGTGGTTTATGCTCCGCTGCTTCAGCGCCTTCTTGAAAGCAGTTTTTCGCCCATCTCATCGATCAAAGCAAGGTACTTTGGTCCAAGCTTTCTTTCGATCATTTCCCTTCCCTTTTGGAGGTTTTGAGGCCTGTCTGATGTGTTGTGACAATCAGATGCAAGGAGCTTTGCTTTGCCTTCTTTAAAGAGTTTTAGGACCTTGCCTCTTGTAGCAAAGGACAATAGCGCTTCTGCATTTACCTGAAGCACTGCATCTGTTGCAAAGAGCATTTCCATAGGTCCTTTGTCTTTTTGAAAGCTAAGGAACCTCTCTATATGAGCAATGATGGGAAGTATACCCTTTCTTTGGATCATCTTTACATCCCTGATGTCCTTGTCTGTCCATTGCCTAAAAGGCATTTCAAGGAGCAAGAGGTCCGTATCCCCTATGAGGAAGGAATCAAGGTCCTTTGATTCTCCTATGTCCCTAAAGTATGCAACTTCAGCGCCAAGGAGAAGCTCTATACCGAGTTCTTCTGCTACAGGTTTAACTAAAGCGTAGCTTTCTGCTCTTTTTTTCAGAAAGTTTGCAGGATCATTGTGACTCGCATAAAAATGAGGGGTAGCGACCTGAACCGTTATCCCCTGTCTTTTGCTTTCCATAAGCAAATCCCTCGTCATCTCCAAAGAACGTGATCCGTCATCGATGCGAGGCAATACATGTGAATGAAAGTCTATGATCATAAGTCTGCGACTATTGTATATTATTTCTTAAAAAAATCAAGTGATATACAAATTTTATCCTACTATATATAGGAAAAAATAGAAAGATTCTGTCTCTTATGCATCGATATCTTGACAATTGAAGATATTTTGTTTAAAAACGCTGGATGAAGGTTGATCGTACGGCTTTGGTTAATATCAAAGCACTTCATGAAGTAACAGATCTTCCAATCACAAAATAACAGAATTTGTTAATCGGTTCTTGTAATATTGGCAAGAAATGATATAATACAAACAAAGAAAGACTGCCGCGCAAGCGGTCTGCCTTGAGTAAAAGCTACTCTCTCAAGTTCTTAGTTAGTGTTAGAGAGAGTAGTTATTTTTTTGATTTACTGTCCATCAACGCGATCCCAAGGCATATTGCCGAGATCAATAGATTGACGATTGAAATGTATGTTTCTACATTCATCATAACTATTCTCCTTTCTAACTAATCCCTTACCCCTTTTGATGAGGAATCATTCTATATGTGATTGATACATATATTTGAAAGGCAGACCGCCGTTGCAGCAGTCTGCCATATTTTACCATTCCATTATTTTACAGTCAAGTCGAAATAGGGATATTTAAAACGAATAAATCAGTTCGCAGAAGTTGGAGAAATCGTGTTGTATAAACATAAATAAGTGGTATAATTCATAGGATTTTGCTTATTGCGAAGTCTTATGTCCATAAAATATTGATTCGATCGAAAATGAAAAAAGTAAAACAATTTGAAAATCATCATGGTCTTCTTCTTAAGGACAGTTCAGGAAGAAGCATTATAAAAGACCTCCTCATAGCAGCTGCAGCAGCTTTGCTCACGGCCCTGAATGTCAATTCATTCGTCAATTCAGGAGGCCTCGTGCCGGGAGGTTTCTCCGGCGTATCGCTGAACATAGTAAGGATCGCAGCAAAGTACTTCGATGCAGAAGTCAGCTACTCTCTCCTCTATGCTCTTTTCAATATACCCTGCGCGCTCCTCGTATTCAGATATGTGTCAAAGAGATTTACAATGATATCTCTTGTATATGTAGGACTTGTCTCTCTTGGAACACATTTCATTCCAAAATTCGTGATCACTGACGACCTCTTGCTCATATCCATATTCGGCGGCATAGTCAGCGGAGCAGCGGGAGCTATGATGCTCTATGCAAACGGATGCTGCGGCGGAACGGATTTCATTTCCATCTATTTCGCGAAGAAAAAGCACCGATCCGTATGGAACGAGATCTTTGCAGTAAACTGCGTCATGCTGGTCATTGCAGGATATCTCTTTGGATGGGAGTCTGCTCTTTATTCCATCATCTATCAGTTCGCAGGAACTCAGATGGTAAAGACCTTCGATACAAGGTACAAGAGATCCAGTTTTATTATAATCTCAGACAAGGCACAGGATATTGCTCATGCTGTATATGAAAAATATCATCATTCAGTGACCATATTCGATGCAGTCGGAGGATATACAGGAAACAAAAAGACCGTGCTTTACACGGTCGTCGGAGATTATGAAGTAAACAAGCTTCTCAATACTATCTTCGAGATAGATCCAAAAGCCTTCATCAATGTGGATAACAGCCAAAGGGTCGTAGGAAACTTCCACGAGAAACCCTTCTAAACAGTACAGAAGATATTCAGTGACCTTATGGTGCCATCCTTTATATGGTCATTGACGCTGTAAGCATGCTTTTCCATATCGTCGCAATCCATGGAAGTTATGCCCTGCGCCCTTAATTCATCTTGCACAGCTCTGCACACTTCCCCTATGTCAAACATCTTTCCGTTGTCATCAAAGGGGTCGCCTGCTATGAGATATTGCAAAGGCTCGTACATTTCCGACAGGAAAAGCCTTGTTTTAAGGGCCCTGAATCCCCATTTGTAATATGGTACATAGCTGTGATTCAAAAGGAATATGGCTTCAAGGCTTGCTTTTACGAACTCAGCAATTGCAAGTCCTGCAGCTGCCCTTTCCCCGTGTTTTAAACATCTTTCGAAGTTATATTGGCCGCTTTGCGCCATTATCATGAGCTGCCCTGCCAGTCTTTTGAGACGCACATCTTCAGGCATTTCAGTCACATATTCCCTTATACCCGTCAGCTGTCCGTATCCGTCATACCAGACTTCGCCGTTTATGGCTTCTGCAAGGGCATAGGACGGGATCCTGAGCCATTGCTCCATAGTAAGAGGGAAACCTCCAAGCTTTTCATATACATAGTCATCAAGGCGTATAACGCCGTGCCTTGAGCCTCCTACAGGGCTTACAAGGCTTCTTTTAAAGCCCATGAACTCCCTTGGAAGCTTGTCATAAGCTCTTTGAAGAAGGAACGCTGTCCTTCTGTCTACGATGTCTTCGCCGGGTATAAAAATGCAAAAGCCCGGTTCAAAATCGTGATCCGTTGATAATTCATCGTCAAAACCAAAGCATTCAGACCCGCTTCCGCAAAGTCCTACGGCAGTCTTGCCTGCTATATCCTTAAAATCCGTAAAGAGGATATCCTTAAAACAATCCTCATAATATTTCCTTGCCAGTTCAAGGCCTTTCATTTAATAGTTTCCTCCCCTGAAAACAACTACTGTTGATTTAGACTATTCTTGTACAAATGGAAAAGCTGCCAATTCAAAAACAATGGCAGCTTAATTGTTTTTTTACTTTATTCTCCGCGGTTCCCTTTATATATCTCTTCGGATCTCATCTTAAGAGCTCCTGCGTAGAAAGGATAACCGAAATACTCGAATCCTGAAGAGCACTTATCGCATACGAATGCATAGTTGCCGTCATGTGCGATCCCCGGTTTATCAAGAAGTGCCCATGCCTTTTCAATGCATTGATCTATGGTTGGTTTGGCTGCTTCAAGGCCCTTTGCTGCTTCTTCGCAGGATGCTATGTTAAGATATGTGACGGCTTGCTCAGGTTCGCTTCCGGGAACGTTTGCAAGGACTGCAAGAGCTTTGAGGAACAGTTTCTCTGCTTCGTGGAACCTTCCAAGATCAGTCTCTGCAAGCGCCATGTTGTTGTAAAGACCTGCAAGCCTGTCGTCGTCCTTTTGAAGGTATTTTTCGTATACTGCCTTTGCCTTTTCAAAGACAGGAAGTGCTTCTTCTGCTCTGCCGAAAGCCTTGTATACTGTGGCTATATTGATATATGCAGTAGCGCCTCCTATGGAATCTCCGTTCCCCAGTTCATCCATAAGACCTGAAACATCATTGCAAAGTGAGAGCGCTTTTTCTTCTTTGCCCTGCTTTCTGTAGATACCAAGCAATTCGTTCTTTATACTGAACTCGCCTCTTTTATCTTTTAAAACTTTGGCTTCTTCTATCCAATAGTCAAGTAGCCTTTCGGCGCCTGCAAGATCATTTCTGTCATAGAATTCGTCAAGTTTTCTTAAGACCCTCATTACAGGAACAGGTTCTACGGGCGGTTCGCTCAGGTACATGCTTTTATCAAAGACGCACCTTGGTTCTTCATAATCTGTCTTTTCAATCGACATAATATCAACCTCTACAAAAACACTTAAAAATGTGCATTTGTTATAATTATACCAAATGCACATAATTAAGTAAATCAGATTAAATACACTGCATCAGCATCAAATACACTGCATCAGCGTAAAAGGTCTTTGTCGATTGAATACACTGCATCAGCGTAAAAGATCTTTGCTGATACACCGGAATGATCTATCTCGCTCGGGCAGATATATTACTTGACCAAAATAGAGTATGAAGGTGTCCTTCTGCCGGATACCGAATCTACGAAGGTAACAAGATAGTAACTTCCTGATTCAGCGTCTGTTTTTATCTGCATGTCTCCATATGGCTGCCCTGCGATCTGTTGGAACTGTATCACAGGATATGCATCGATCGCGCATCTCTCGGAAATAGGCATTTCCTTTGAAAGACCATAATCATAGAAAGAATCTTCGACTATGCTTATCTGATATGTTCCACCTTTTAAGAAGGTCATGTTGTGATTCAGTTCTTCGCCCATGTAATAAGCTCTAATGATCGTGCCTGTTACATAGACATCAGCCTTAGCTGTGACACCTGTCTTGCTTGTCGCTGTTATGACTGCATGTCCAAGGCCAATTGCAGCAATATATCCATCAGAATGAACATATGCTACTGATTCGTTGTCTGATGTCAAGGTCACCTGATCGCAGGAAATGTCAAATTCGCCCTGCTTTATCTTTAGACCGTTGTAACCATCCTGGGTATTGAAGTCGATAACTATATGGTCTGTATTAAGTGTGATAGCTCCGTTAGGATCAGGCCTTACTTCAAGCGGAAGCGATGCAGATTTGTCTCCGCATTTGACTGTGATCGTAACATTGCCGGGCTTTACTCCGTGAACAATTCCCTTGTCATTAACGGTTGCAATTGATGGATCTGAGGAAGTGAACTTAAGATTTGCTCTTGCAGATTCGGGAGATACGCTAACCTCAGGGTCTCCATCGCAGAGGACCTGTACCCAGTACCATCCGTTGACCCATGACAGACTGTCGCAATTGACTGTTTCTGTACTTCCACCGGAGCCCGAACCACCTGAACCGCCTGAACCAGAACCACCTGAACCGCCTTCACCGGAGCCGGAACCGCCGGAGCCTCCTGATCCTCCTGAGCTGCCTTCTGAACCGCCCGAACCCCCGGAACCACCTCCGGGATTGTTCTCATTAGGATCGACCCATTTAGCTTTAAGCGTGATATCGCTGTTTACTGCAGTTCCGAATTCATAGGTTTTTCCGTCCAAAACCCATGAATCAAAGATATATCCTGATTTTTTAGGAGTTGCAGGTTTAACCACAGCGCCTCCTTTTGAAATGACCTGAGAAGGTACTTCATCTCCTCCGTCTGTATCGAAAGAAACTGTAACAGTTTCAGTTTTTGGAGGATCTTCCTTCTTGCCGCAAGCAGCAAGAGTAAAGATCATCGCCAATGCTAAAAATAAAGCAAATATTCTTTTGACTCTCATACCGTTTCCTCCTTATAACAAAGATCGAAAACTACCTATAACTGATTATACAATATTTCTAATTAAAATCAAAATCCCCATCCTCTATTTATCCTATAGAATCAGGAGCTTAAATCCTAAACTTCTGTTCTTATAAGACTAAATATTAAACTTTAAAAACAAGAATTTTCATACTGAGTTCGTATCGAATTAAGTCATTTTTACCAACACGTTTTGTCCTATAAGCCGAAATGCATTACCTCTGTTACGTAAAGCATAATATAGAGCGGAGATTTTAAAATTGCTTTTAAATACAAAAAAATGAACACTTTGAAATCTCAAAAGTGTTCATTTCCATTGGGTGGTGCCCAGAACCGGAATTGAACCAGTGACACGGGGATTTTCAGTCCCCTGCTCTACCGACTGAGCTATCTGGGCGTATATGGTGGGCCTTCAGGGACTTGAACCCGGGACACACCGGTTATGAGCCGGTTGCTCTGACCAACTGAGCTAAAGGCCCGACTATATCTTGGTCGGGGTGTAGGGATTTGAACCCTAGGCCTCCTGCTCCCAAAGCAGGCGCGCTACCAAACTGCGCCACACCCCGAAAATGTGGCAGGGGCACAAGGATTCGAACCCTGGGCACGTGGTTTTGGAGACCACTGCTCTACCAGCTGAGCTATACCCCTACGCGGTTATCCAAAATGTGGCGGAGAAGATGGGATTCGAACCCATGCGGCCCTATACGAACCCTAACGGTTTAGCAAACCGTCCTCTTCAGCCTCTTGAGTACTTCTCCGTTTGCTGAAAAAATGGCGGAGAGAGTGGGATTCGAACCCACGGTGCATTGCTGCATCACTAGTTTTCAAGACTAGCTCCTTAAACCGCTCGGACACCTCTCCGTACCAGTTTGGTGTTAAAAAAATGGTGACTCATCGGAGACTCGAACTCCGGACACCTTGATTAAAAGTCAAGTGCTCTACCGCCTGAGCTAATGAGTCATACATTGGCTGGGGTAGCAGGATTTGAACCTACGAATGGCGGGATCAAAACCCGCTGCCTTACCGCTTGGCTATACCCCAAAAAGTGTGGTGAGCCCGTTGGGATTCGAACCCAAGACACACGGCTTAGAAGGCCGTTGCTCTATCCAGCTGAGCTACGGACCCACGCTGATACCATGCGACATTAGACGCAGTTCAAAAAAAATTGGAGCGGATGATGAGAATCGAACTCACGCTATCAGCTTGGAAGGCTGAAGTTCTACCATTGAACTACATCCGCATAAATTGGAGCGGAAGACGAGATTCGAACTCGCGACCCTCGCCTTGGCAAGGCGATGCTCTACCCCTGAGCCACTTCCGCATACATGATTAAAATAATTTTGGTGGAGGGAGATGGATTCGAACCATCGAAAGCTCAGCTAATGGATTTACAGTCCACCCCCTTTGGCCACTCGGGAATCCCTCCACAAAATTGGAGCTGGCGATCGGAGTCGAACCAACAACCTGCTGATTACAAATCAGCTGCTCTGCCATTGAGCCACGCCAGCATATATATTAAGTTTTCAAAAAGCAAAGTGGCGACCCGAACCGGGCTCGAACCGGTGACCTCCAGCGTGACAGGCTGGCATTCTAACCAACTGAACTACCGGGCCGCAAATAAAGTTTCTTGGTGGGCGTAATAGGACTCGAACCTATGACCCCCTGCTTGTAAGGCAGGTGCTCTAACCAACTGAGCTATACGCCCTAGAAGCACATCGCTATTTATCCGACGCACTTGATTATATTAAAGGGTAAACCCCAATTTGTCAAGTCTCTTTTTTTGATTTTTTCACCTATTCTAACTCTTTTTTTATCGCAATCTTGAACATGAGTTCAGCAGGACAAAATACAATCAGAATACCCCTCCGCAGTGATGAATCAGGTCTGTGATCAAAGTCTGACATTTGATATCTTTATGCTGCGCATAGTGGTAACAGGTACTAAAAATACAACACAGGCAAGGCGAAAGTAAAGCTTTATTTGCCCTTTAATCAGCACGGGGCGTGGGGCGGAGCCCCACATAACGCTATGGATAGATATTGACATTCTGATCGATGCACAGGGTCATTTTCAGATAACGACTATAAAAAACTCTTTGTTATTCACTGAACACCAATTTGCCTTGAGTTATATCAGTAAACCAGGATATGATCCTTTCTTCCTCCTCAGGTTCAAATGATAAAGTAAGAAGAAGTTCATCGCTGTACTCGATATCTTCTATGACATACTTTAAGTCTTCAGCATTTTTTTGAATTTTCGTAAGCAGAGAGTATGGAACTCTTATCTTGATGCTTTTTGTATCTCTTACGACAAATCTACCCGCCTTTTCTAAAGCAAGTCTAAGGACGCCTGTATATGCTCTGACAAGCCCTCCTGTACCAAGTTTGATACCGCCAAAATATCTTGTCACAACCACTGTTACATTAGTAAGACCCTCTTTTACAAGCATTTGAAGCATAGGAGCGCCGGAAGTACCGCTTGGTTCTCCGTCGTCAGAAGCCCACTGGATATCCTGCTTTTCTCCTATTACAAAAGCAGGTACATTGTGAGTTGCATCTTTGTATTGCTTTTTGATATCAGCAATAAAAGAGTCCGCTTCCTCCCTTGTATCTGTCCTTTTTATGTGAGCAATAAAGCGGGATCTTTCGATCACCTCTTCAGCTTCTGCTTGTTTTTCGATGGTAGTAAATCTGATCATCGTATAATGGTAACTACAAACTCGAATAAATACATTTTGACCTGGCTTGAATATCCGATCACTAAAACATAGGTGATGTTCTGTCAAATCAGACTCGCTGCAATTTAAAAGATCAATAGCAAAAAGGAGCTCATTCGCTTATGATGTACTTCGCATACCTTGATATATCGGCTGCAGATAGTTCAACCTTTATCTTTGTCCCCTCACCTAGGTATTCGGTCTCCAAAGGCTTATTTTTGCCTATTATAGAGCTCAATACCGATCCATCGGAAAAAGGTATCAAAAGTGTCACTACTTTCGTCTGAGCGAATATTTTTGATTTGATCATATTCAGGAGATCATCAAGGCCTTCTCCTGTTTTTGCTGACATAGTCAAGCAGTCCTGCCCATAGCCTACTGTGCTCGGTCTTTCAGGAAGCAGATCGCACTTGTTGAATGCCATGATCATCGGTTTTCCTTCGGCGCCAAGTTCCTTGAGTACCGAGTTCGTAACATCGATATAGAAGTCTTTTCCTTCGTATGATGCATCGACTACCTGGACAAGAAGATCGGCATCGACCGCTTCCTCGAGAGTCGATTTGAACGCAGATACAAGAGTATGAGGAAGTTTGCTGACAAAGCCGACAGTATCGACGAGTATGAAACTCTTCTTATCATCAAGAGTTATGAGGCGCTGGGCAGTATCGAGAGTTGCAAAAAGCATATTCTTTTCGAATACTGTCTTTTCATCTCTTTCCTCTGCTTTAAGAAGCGCATTCATTATGGATGATTTGCCGCTGTTTGTATATCCAACGAGAGCTACGACAGGTATCTCTGACTTGTCTCTTTTCGCTTTCTTGGTTGCCCTTGTACTGTTTAGCTCCTTTATTTCCGACTTTATCTGGTCCATCCTCTTTTGGATATGCCTTCTGTCGGTCTCAAGTTTGGTTTCGCCTGGACCCCTTGTACCAATACCGCCTCCAAGCCTTGATAAGGATCTCCCGAATCCAAGGAGTCTTGGCATCCTATATGAAAGCTGAGCAAGCTCTACTTGAAGTTTGCCTTCTGCGCTCGTTGCTCTTGATGCGAATATATCCAGTATTAGTATGGTCCTGTCAATAACTTTAGTATCGCAGGCATCCTCTATATTTCTAAGCTGCATACCTGAAAGTTCATCGTTGAATATGACCAAGTCTATATCATCGTTTTTGCAGTATTCAGCAAGTTCTTCGAGTTTGCCTGTTCCAACATATGTACCGGCATTGATCCTGTCCACGTTTTGGGTCATCTGTGCAGCGACCTTTATACCTGCAGCTTCCGCAAGCCCTGTGAGTTCTTCCATGGAGTATGTAATGTCCTCGCCAAGACTCACGCCGACAAGAACAGCCCTTGGACAGTCCTGAGAGATCACATTGTTATCATCATCAAATTCAAGCATTGATTCACCCATATTATTGTAAGCATTTAAAAATGACCTAAGTATTAACTCTGTTCAATTATATATGATTAGTTTCCTTCAAGCAAACACATCGAATAAGGCATTGTTCTCCTGTGATCCAAAAATATCAAAAGATCCGGCTGCCAAACAGCCGGACCTTTAGATCTGTGATCAAATTACAGTATATATTTTTCGATATCATCTTGCTTAATGACTTCATCGAATTTGCTCCTTACATAGGAAGCGTCGATGGTCACTTCTGTTATGGATGGATCAGGCAGGTTGAAGGATATTTCTTCAAAGAGCTTTTCCATAATGGTGTGAAGCCTTCTTGCTCCGATGTTTTCGGTCTGCTCGTTCATAATGCTGGCCATGGATGCGATCTCTTCTATGGCATCGTCTGTGAAACTGACCTTTACACCTTCTGTCTCCATGAGGGCTGCATGCTGCTTTGTAAGAGCATTGTGCGGCTCAAGAAGAATTCGCTTAAAGTCTTCTTTTGTAAGGCTCTCTAGTTCGACTCTTACAGGGAAACGTCCCTGAAGTTCCGGAATGAGATCCGTTGGTTTTGATACTGAAAAAGCTCCTGCCCCTATAAAGAGGATGTGGTCTGTCTTGATTGGACCGTATTTTGTATTTACTACACTTCCTTCAACTATTGGGAGGATGTCACGCTGAACGCCTTCACGGGATACGTCTGCGCCTCCGTGATAGTTGCCACTGTTTGCGATCTTGTCTATCTCGTCGAGGAAGACTATACCGTTTTGCTCGCAGTTTTCAAGAGCTTCGGACTGGACCTGGTCCATATCGATGAGTTTTGATGCTTCCTGCTCGATAAGGATCTTTCTTGCCTCTTGGACTTTTACTTTTCTCTTCTTTGTCTTTGGAGGCATCATATTTCCGAAAATGCTTCCGATCTGGATGGTACCGCCGCCATTGACATCAAGAGTATTGTCCTTTGGCTGCTCGATGACATCGATCTCGATATACTGGTCTTCAAGAAGACCGTCCTTTAATTGCTGCCTTACCTGGTCTCTTGCAAGGAGGACATCGCTGTCTTCTTCAGGTGTTTCGACCTTCTCATTTGTCTGGTTATATGTGGCCTGTCCGCCGCCCATAAGAGCTGAGAACGGATTCTTTACACCCTGGTTTGGCTTGTTCTTTCCCGGGATTATAGCTTCGATGATCTTTTCTTCTGCTATGTCCTTTGCGACTTCATATTTTTCATCCATATGCTTTTGCTTTGTAACGCGCATGGATGCTTCCATAAGGTCTCTGATGATGGATTCAACGTCTCTGCCCACATATCCGACTTCTGTGAACTTGGTAGCTTCGATCTTGATGAAAGGAGCGTCCATGAGCTTTGCAAGTCTTCTTGCGATCTCTGTCTTACCTACGCCTGTAGGTCCCATCATAAGTATGTTCTTTGGTGTGATCTCGTCCCTTATTTCTTCAGGTACAAGGCTTCTTCTGTAGCGGTTACGAAGAGCAACTGCCACTGATCGTTTTGCGCTGTCCTGTCCGATTATATATTTATCAAGCTCCTCAACTATTTCCTTTGGAGTCATGTTTTTGAATTCTGTTGCCATTGATATACCTCTTTCCAAAAGTATTACAGTTTCTCTACAGAGATGTGGCTGTTGGTGTAAACGCAGATATCAGAAGCTATATGAAGAGCTTCCTCTGCTATGGAAGCAGCATCCATGTCTGTGTGATCATAAAGCGCGTGAGCTGCAGCATAGGCGTAGTTTCCGCCTGAGCCTATGGCTACGTAATCATAATCAGGTTCTATGACCTCTCCGTTGCCGGAGATAACAAGCACGCTCTCCTTGTCTGCAACCAGCATCAAAGCATCGAGATTTCTTGATGCCTGATCGAGTCTCCACATCTGAGCAAGAGCAACTGCAGCTCTTTTGAGATTGCCGTTGTACTCTTCCATTTTCTTTTCGAATTTCTCCATGAGAGAATATGCATCGGATACAGAACCTGCAAATCCGCAAAGCACCTGGTCTCTGTAGATCTTTCTTATCTTTTTTGCATTGTTTTTCATGATGGCGGTCTCGCCCATCGTCACCTGGCCGTCTCCGGCGATGGCAATGTCATCCGCACTTCTTCTGACTAAGCAAATAGTTGTTGCTCTGAATTGTGTCATTTTTACCCCCTTATTTCTTTTCTTTGTATCCGCAATTCGGATCTGAGCAATATAGCATACGTCCTCTTTCTACGAGAAGTGAACCGCAGTCGGGACATTTTTTATCTACCGGTTTGTACCAATATACCTGTTCGCATTCAGGATAATTTGCGCAGCCATAGAAGGTCTTTCCTCTCTTGCTCCGCTTGACGATGATATCGCCTCCGCAGGAAGGACATTTGACTCCTGTTTCCTGGATAATGTTCTTTGTATATTTGCAGGCAGGGAATCCTGTACATGCAAGAAAGTCGCCGAATTTGCTGTGTCTTTTTGCAAGCTGCCTTCCGCATTCGGGGCAATATTCATCCACCAGTTCAACCTGAGGTTTGATCTTTTCGGCTTGCTCTTTAGCTGTCTTTATCTCGTTTTCAAGGACTCCGTAGTAATCAGATACTACATCCTTCCACTTGAGTTTGCCCTCAGCCACCTCATCGAGGTTTTCTTCCATTCTGGAAGTAAAATTAACATCGACCACGTCTTTGAAATATTCTTCCATAATCTCTGTGGTGATCTTTCTTCCAAGTTCTGTAGGAACAAGAGACTTTTTCTCTCTCTTGACATAGCGTCTGTCGAGCAATGTAGAGACTATCGGAGCATAGGTACTGGGTCTTCCTATACCCTTTTCTTCCAGTTCTTTGATAAGGCTTGCTTCTGTGAATCTTGATGGAGGTTCAGTCTCTTTTGCCTCGGAATTGATAGCAAGAGACTTGAGTTCTTCTCCTTTCTCAAGAGACGGAAGCATTTTGTCTTTATCTTCAGACGTTATGCTGTAGACTTTTAAGAAACCCTGAAACTTGAGTTTCCTACCGTTTGCTCTGAGCCCATAGTTTCCGCACTCTATATCTACAGAGCAGGAATCATATATGGCAGCGCTCATTCTTGAGGCTACAAATCTTGACCAGATGAGCTTGTATAGCTTCATTTGATCTGCAGAAAGAGAACTTTCTATCTCTTCCGGACTAAGATCCACATATGAAGGTCTGATCGCTTCATGAGCATCCTGAGTGTTGCTTCCTTTGTTTGCAAAATAGTTGTTACCTATGAACTCATCGCCGTACTTATCTTTTATAAGAGCCTTGCATGCCGCATCAGCTTCAGGTGAGATACGAACAGAGTCAGTTCTCATGTATGTGATGAGACCTACTGTACCATGTCCCTTTACGGATATACCTTCATAAAGCTGCTGTGCTATCATCATGGTCTTTGAAGGCGCAAATCCTATCCTTACGGATGCATCCTGCTGCAAAGAAGACGTGGTATATGGAGCATAAGGTTTGGTCATGGTTTCCTTATTCTCTATACCGGCCACTTTGAAAGTTCCTGCTTCAAGATCTGCTTTGATCTTGTCAGCAAGTTCCTGAGTGCATATGGTAGCGTCAGTCTTTTCATCAGGAAGAATGACTTTCTTCCCGTTGATCCTGTCTAATCTTGCAGTAAAGCTGTTTTTCTTTTCGGCTGCTGCTTTAAGACCCTCTTTTGTAAGTTCTGCAGAGATGGACCAATACTTCTTTGGATCGAATTCTTCTATCTCATTTTCTCTGTCGCAGATGATCTTTAATGCAACAGACTGGACTCTTCCTGCTGACAGGCCTTTGCCGACCTTAGCCCAAAGAACAGGGCTGATGCCGTAACCGACTATCCTGTCAGTAACTCTTCTCCCTTGCTGAGCATCAACGAGGTTCATATCTATAGGTTTAGGATCGTTGACGGCTTTTGTAACAGCTGATTTTGTTATTTCGTGGAAAGCTATCCTATTTGCATCTTCAGGATCTATTCCAAGGACACTGCAGATATGCCATGCTATGGCTTCTCCTTCGCGGTCAGGGTCTGTTGCAAGATAAACTTTGTTGCTTGCCTTTGCTGCAGATTTGATCTCGTTTATGACATCTGCTTTTCCTCTGACATTGATATAGTCCGGTTCAAAACCGTTTTCTATATCAACTCCCATCCTGCTCTTTGGAAGATCTCTGATGTGTCCTTTGGATGCAATTACTTTATACTTGCTTCCAAGGAACTTCTCTATTGTCTTTGCTTTTGACGGAGACTCGACTATGATGAGATTTCCTTTAGGAGTAGCTTTGCTCTTTGCTGATGTTTTAGTTTTTGTTGATTTTTTTGCGGTACTGGTTGCCATTGATATCCCTACTTATACTACATTCCTGATCGTATATACCTTTATATACGTTGATTGTCTACTATATATAAATATACTGTAGATAATTGTCAAGAATAACCGTAATATATTTGACAAAACGTATCAAGGCATTTATACCACCAAAATTAGCACTCGTCAATATGGAGTGCTAACAAAATTATATATTTCACATTATCGACACATATATAAATATCGGCCCGCACCTGTTAATTCAGATACAATCGGTCTCCGTCTCTATATATATGTCCCTTTAATTCAAGCGCAGAAACCAGCGCAGACACATTTCGTATATCCATCCGAAGCTTTAAAGCCACTTTTTCTATATCTGCTCCGCCGTCTACCTTTATATACATTAGTATCTTTTGTTCATCTTCGCTGCAGGAAGACAATACTTTGAGAAAAGATCTTTTAACACCTATAGAAAGGATCTCAGGAACTTCCTCTATCGATGTTATTGGTATGGCGCCGTCCCTTATGAGCATATTGGTACCAATTGCATTCATATTGTTTATATTGCCCGGTACTGCAAAAACATCTCTGTTTTGCTCAAGCGCAAGACCGGCTGTTATCATCGATCCGCTTTTTAAGTGGCCTTCAACGACAACGACTTTTGACGAAAGTCCTGAGATTATCCTGTTCCTTTCAGGAAAAGACCAACTGCCGGTCTCTTCGCCGGGACCGTATTCTGACACGATAAGGCCCTGCTCTGCGATCCTTTTGTAAAGCTCAGTATTTGATTTTGGATAGATCCTGTCTATAGGCGTTCCGAGGACTGCGATAGTGTTTCCGCCAGCATCAAGGCACCCTAAATGACCTCTTGAATCTATCCCGTATGCCATCCCGCTCACAACGGTAACGCCGCAGGAAGCTATTTCTCTTCCTATCTCGTAAGCTGCCCAGCGTCCATAGGAAGTACACCTTCTTGTTCCTACAACAGCAATGCCCGGTTCTTTTAATAGGTCAATGTTGCCTATCAAATAAAGGCTTTGCGGAGGTCTCTTTATCTTTCTTAGGTGCTTTGGATATCTGTTGTCATCTATAGACAGTTGAATGATCTTGTATTGTTCTGCCATTTTATAATATCCATTAATTTATGCTAAACGAGCTCATTCATATTCCATTACGAAAAGAAAACATCCGGCATTCGGTAACTCAGGGCTTCTAGTATATCTATTTCTCTTATTTCTTCACTTTGATCCATATCTGCTATCGTCCGCGCAACTTTAAGGATTCTGAAATAAGCTCTGGCAGAAAGGTTCCACTTTTTGTATGCATTTTCCATTATGCTGCTACATTCAGTATCGAGTTTGCAGTACTTCTCAATCAAGGGATTATTCAGGTTTGAATTCCAAAGGATCGTGTCACTTTGTTCACTCCTTTTCTTTTGCATTTCTATCGCATTGATAACACCTTTTCTTAATTGCTTGGTTGTCATTCCCGATCTATTTGAATTGACCATATCGTCATATACGATCCTTTTTAGACTTATGTGGATATCGATTCTGTCAAGAAGCGGCCCGGAAACTCTGCCGATATATTTTTTTCTATCTGTATCAGTACATGTACAATTCCTAACAGGATCACCATAATAGCCACATTTACAAGGGTTCATTGCAGCTACCAGCATAAAATCCGCAGGATACTCAGTATTACCATTGACCCTGTTAATAGAAACAAAACCATCTTCTAGGGGCTGTCTGAGCATGTCCAAAGCTTTTACAGAAAACTCCGGAAGCTCATCGAGAAAAAGAACCCCCTTATGAGCTAATGATATTTCGCCGGGTTTGGGTATAGTTCCGCCACCGATAAGCGCTGTCGGCGATATACTGTGGTGCGGGGCTCTGAATGGTCTTTCGGTTATCATTGGATTTCTATCACTTAATAATCCCGCTACACTGTAGATCTGTGTTACATCAAGTTGTTCATCATAATGAAGCGGAGGCATGATCCCGGGTATCCTTTTACCGATCATAGATTTCCCTACTCCAGGAGGCCCTATCATCAATATACCATGCCTTCCTGCAGCTGCAACCTGAGCTGCCCTTTTTACAGTCTCTTGCCCCTTTATATCCGAAAAGTCAAGTGTTATACCATCCTCAGCATTGAGGTTATCTTCCTGACCTTTGTATGATTCGATGTATTTAACTCCGCATATATGATCTACGACTTCTTTAAGCGTTGTGACAGGATATATTGTCATGTTCCTGATGAGGTGGGCTTCTTTGATATTCTGTTTTGGCAGAAATATTTCTTTTACACCGCACTTTTGAAGGCCTATCATCATAGGCAACGCACCGTCGATCTGATTCACTCGTCCATCAAGTGTCAATTCACCAAGAAAGGCTGTCGTTCCATTTATATATGTTTCTTCATTTTTGATCTTGATAAGTTTGTCACTAAGCAGCACGCCTAACGCTATCGGAAGGTCATAATGACTTCCGTTCTTTTGTTTGTTCGCCGGAGTCAGGTTTACAGTTATTCTTCTCACCGGGAACGTGAAACCCGAATTTGTCACAGCCGAGTGTATTCTGTCTTTGGCCTCTTTAACACTCTGATTTGCCAGGCCGACAATAGATACTCCCGGCAAACCGTTATCACAGTCTACCTCTACCCATGTTTCTTCTGCATTAAGTCCGTATATACTCGCTGTCAAAAATCTCGTATACATCTATTTTTATCCCTGATCAAATGAAAATACATTTTCCAAATGTCTAACATATACATTGTTGTCTTTATTCAGGATCTCAATAATGTCAAATCTAATCTGTATGTTTCCCAAATTAAACCTTTTGACATAATTTAAAGCGGTGAGGATGATCCTTCGCCGCTTTTTGCTGTCAACGAATTGATATGGGTATCCGTATAGAATGGAGGACCGGGTTTTGACTTCTACAAATACTATTTCATGTTTAAGAGGGGAAAGAGCAATAACATCTATTTCACCCGTCTTACACATATAGTTTCTATCAATGACCCTGTAACCTTTCTTTTTTAGAAAAAGGCAAGCTGCATCCTCGCCGAAATCTCCGATACGCCTTTTTTCAGATTTCATAATATTGTTCAGGTTGCGATCGCAATTTGTTTTTCTATTGCTGTTTTTCTTTGTTTAGTCCATAGTTTAATTATTTAGGAAAACACTAAAGTATTTGAAATCGTGGGCCTCTGGATCTTGTATATCCTGGCTTGTTAACCATAGGGTAAGCAACACCACGTTTAGTCGGACTGTAACCTTGCTGCGCAATATATCGATTTTTGCCACTTCATCCTTCTCTACTCCTGCCAAAAGGCAGCGCCCTAGAATAGTCCATAGCCATTAATTCCCGGCCAGCCACCGGTACATTTTTTATTTCTTCTGTTTCACATTTTATATGGATAACATTTTATTGGTTCAAATGTCATACAAATGATATTATTTCGTTGATCCGTATTCATAATTTACGATGTCATCATCTAATTTTGCAATGTAATACTTCTTGCAATCCCTTATATTTATACTTGCATTGAGATCTCTGTCAGCCTCAAAACCGCATTCACATTTAAAAACTCTGTCTGATAACTTAAGGTCGTGATTTATCCTTCCGCAGCAGCTGCATCTTTTACTCGAAGGATAAAACTTGTCGATAACTCTGACCTCTATCCCGTTGCTCCGGCATTTTTTTATCAATCGCACCCTGAACTCTCTTAAAAACAGGTCACTTATTGCTCTGGAAAAACGCCTGTCACTTACCATTTCCTTTATATGCAGATCTTCTATAGCTACGTAAGAAGGATGCGACTTAACTATATCTGCCACGATCTTGTTGATACAATCTAATCGTTTTTCATCAAGTCTTTTGTATAGTTTTTGTAACTCTAATACATTCTTATTGTAATTACTCCCCTGGGTATAATCTCTTCCTTCCGCTTTTGCTGCCCCTATTTTTCGTTCAAGGGCTCTTTGCTTTCTATGGATCTTCTTTTCAAGTCGTTTTACTGATTCATCATAATTGATATTCTCGTAAACTCTGCCATCGCTAAGAACGGCAAAATGACTGATCCCAAGGTCTATACCGATCGGTTCCCTATATATGCCTCTCTCATTGATCTCCTTTTTTAATACTGAATCGGAAACATTGTAGTTGAGAGATATATAGTACCTTCCGGCTCTTTTGGATATAGTTCCGCTGATTATCTGATGATCTTCATTTGATGGGAGGAAATAACCTTTTTCCTTTAACCTTATCCATCCATATTCAGGAATATATATTCGATGTCTTTCGCATATTACACTGTAATCGTTATTGTTTCCTGATGTAAAGTATAGTTTGATTTGTCCACATTTGAGGTCTTTACATTTCGGTTCATTGATCTCACCGTTAATGTATTTTTTCATTACTTTTTCAACGTTTTTTGTCACTCTTCTTATAGCATCATAATTCAGGTCTTTAGGATAATTGATCCTGTATTTAGATGTTTTTAAATAGGAAGAATAAAACCAGTCTAGAAAAGCATCGTGATCACCAAAAGTTCCCTCTTTTTTATATTGATTCAAAGCAATGATAAGGTACAGATTAAAGACCATTTTACAAGTCGTAAAATCAGTTTCTATCTTCTTTATCTGCTCGTCGATTGGATCGATCTCAGTTTTGTAACTCCTATAGTGTCTGTTCATAATCATATCCATATATTGGCATTTGCTATGAGAAGAATATAGTTCAGATATTAATAAATGTCAATATATACCTGGTAATTTATGTAATCTTGTTTGTTGTAATACCATACAACAAACTGATGTTGAAACCGAGGTCGGCACATATTAGGGGACCTATGTAAGCGCATCATGTTATCTGATATTGGCTGAGATTGGCTTATGATAGCGTGTCACAATCAAAAAAGAGCAAGCGTTATTTGACATAGCTTGCTCTTCATCTAAATATTCAGTTTGTTGCCTCAGATCTTTAATAGCGGTTCTCAATGCAGTAGGCAGTTCCTCAAGAGGTGGCATCAGCACCTTTGGCAAACCCTCAACAACTTTGATCTGCCATCAAATGATCATATAGACCTTCGCATCCTTCTTTTATGTCATTGAAAGCCTTTTCATAATCTCTTGTATACCAAGGATCTTCTACTTCCCTTGGATCAGCTGCATAGTCCATGAGAAGATGTACCCTATCAATATAAGCTTCTCCAAACAAGCGCTGATAATATCTCATATTATTCTCATCCATAAGAATAATGAGATCAAAATAGCTGCAGTCCGTCAAAGTGATCTGCCTTGCTCTCCGTGGTCCAAAAGAAATACCCTTTTCTCTAAGTTTTGCTTTTGCAGGCGGATATATGTCGCTGCCTATCTCTTCCCTGCTCATTGCAGCCGAACTTATTTCAAAGAGATCTTCTTTCCCATTTTTCTTTACTATATTTTTAAAAATGAATTCCGCCATAGGACTTCGGCATATATTGCCGTGGCACACGAAAATAACTTTTATCATATATACGTTTTCCTTCCGTTATTGCTTTGTCTATTATACCAAAAAGAGTTACTTCCGAAATGAAGTAACTCATTATTACATTGAATTATTATTGGTGCACGGTGTATTGAACACTCGATATATTCAGCAGCCATAAAGTAGCTTTGACTGCAAATTCAAAACACTAAGTAGTTCCTTAACTTGAACTTCTATTATTTGACCGGCAGCTCAGTGATCATATTCAAAAAATCTACATAGAAATCTTTTATGTCATGCTTATGAACAAGGCCTCCCTGAAGCCACATGTGATCTCCAAGTATTGTTGGATGTACATTCCATATCCCTGCTTCTATCTCGTCCTTGTTAAGATCCTTTGATGGGTCTCCGCATGGGACCTTTGCTGAAGTGGTATTCACAAGTCCGTCATTCTCCCTCCAACACAGGCCTATATCTATGCCGCCTTTGGTCTTTCCGCTGTATGCGCCTATCTGATCTGCTCGAATAGCATAAATGGGTTCCATACCATTCCTATGCTTATATGTACCATCCTCTTGCTGCTTAGTCATAGAGCAAGGAACTGAAAAATAATAAACATTTGACAGTAAAGATATTCTTTTATTCAATGCCTGGGCATTGTCAACGTGCATATCGAAGTCTGCATAGTCTTTTAAATCTCTTCCATCTCTTTTTGCAGTTGTGCCCTTCGACATAAGTGATGCCATAACTTTGCCATACCATGGGACTTTTACAGATGATATATCAAATGAATCATCCTCAAAAAGATCATAGGCTGTAGTTCCGTTCATTGGTGAAGCAAGGGTCACTATGCTGTGAATATGTGATTTCCTACCACCTGCAAAAAACGGCGACAATTCTTCAGAGGATGAAGTCCTTCGTTCTTCTTCACTTCCGTTTGCAAGGATCTCAGAAAATAGTCGCACAGTAGTGCCACCGAAAGAATGCCCTAAAAGCACCAGTTTTGTTTCATCGTTCCATGAAGGTAAAAGAGGTCTTACTGAATAATCTTTTCCAAATCTGTCGTGACCATAGAGTTTACTATGATATTGTCCATAATCTACCACGCTGCCGGTGAGCTGTGCATATAGTTCGCAGGCTCTATCCCAGGCACTCCCTGTTGGAGATACAGAGGCTGCATATGAATCAAACCCAAGGCCATTGAGATACGATATGAGATCCCCTGATCTCATACCCCAATAAGGCAGTTTACTATATAGATCATCGTAGCTGCCCCATCCTGATAAACCATGAACAAAAACGAACTTTAGCTTGCTCATTTCAGTGCCCTCCAAAGCTTCACATAAAACCAATCCCGATCCGTTTTTGAATCTGTTTATGCTACTTCTATGTGAAGTCGATGCATTATATCATAAAATTGCAGAATGTGACATTTTTTTACACAATAACCACAATTTGTTTATTTGTCTACATTTTAAGTAGATCGACAGGCTTTTTGGATACTCTGTCAGATAAATACATTTTCCGGGGAAAGGAGCATATATATAAAAATGAATCGGCTAGTTAAAAAATATGATTGACAAAATCTATTGTCAGTTGTAGAATAACAAAGTCGCAAGGAGCGATACATCGATAAGCCCACATAGCTCAGCTGGTGGTAGCGCGTGACTGTTAATCATGAGGTCCTTGGTTCAAGTCCAAGTGTGGGCGCCACATGCGGGGCTGGTGGAATACCACCAGCTTCGCTGTTTTTAACCGAAGTATGCCGGGATGGCGGAATAGGCAGACGCAGAGGACTTAAAATCCTCCGAAGTAAAATTCGTGCCGGTTCAAGTCCGGCTCTCGGCACCACGTAATGTTTCGCTATTTGTTATTAAGGATTTTAAATCCTCTGATTGATTTCGTCGATCACGACCTCTCAGGGTTATGAGCCCGAAATCGTAATTTAGTAAAAATCTCGCAGAGAGATCATATATCGCGGGGTAGAGCAGCTGGTAGCTCGTCGGGCTCATAACCCGGAGGTCGTTGGTTCAAATCCTTCCCCCGCAACCACTGAAGATGCAAGACTTTCAAGTTTTTTGAAAGTCTTGTTTTTTTTCTAGTTCACAGAACAAAATGCCTTGGTAGAAATAAACTTATAGGACAAAACGTGTTGGTAGAATTAAGCTATCTAAAAAGCGCATGATAGTCTACCTATGATCAATACCAGAGTACCACTTCCTTAGGAGCTACGCACCGCATGGGAATGGAGTATTCATAAATTAGATGACACATTCAGGTAATAAGTGTACAATGTTGCCTATGAATACGTCATTAAGTCAAAACAAAACCATAAATGCCATACTTATTAATATCATCATTGCTGCTGTCAGTCTTTTTGTTAACGGTTTTGGCATATATCTTACTATCCAAGCAAATATAGGCGCTGCTCCGTGGGATGTATTGAATTTAGGATTGTCAAAGTCATTGCATATCCTGTATGGCAACGCTTCCATTGCAGTATCTTTAACAATACTTATTATTGACATACTCTTAAAAGAGCCTATCGGTATCGCTATGTTCATCGATGCTATAGTCGTTGGAAAATCAGTTGATTTTTTCAATTGGCTCGGGATAGTGCCTAAGTGCAATAGCCTTTTTGCATCTATTCCAGTACTTTTTGCCGGGCTTGTGGTACTCGCATACACTCAGTACACATATATGATAGCATCCCTTGGTTGCGGACCTAGAGACACCCTTTTAGTCGGCCTTGCAAAGCGGATCAAAAGACTTCCGATCGGTGTGATCAGCATCATCATTTTGAGTACAGCCACTTTGATCGGATATCTGCTTGGAGGACCTGTAGGACTTGGGACTATTTTATGCGCATTTTGCGCCGGACCTATTATGCAACTTGCGTTCCAAAGTGTCCATTTGGATGCTACAAGCATCAAACATCAGCGCTTATCGGAATCTTTTAAAGTTGTTATCAATAAAGGTTCATCTACCAGGGGTAAATAGACAAAGCTCAAAAGGTAACGGTCCACGATGTGCGCTTCATGGAATCTTAACACGTGAAAGAGTATTTTTCGAAAAGTAAAGAGCGGAAAATCATGCAATTCTTTTTTTAACACCACCATTTCTTGATCGATACCCTTTTGATCAATATGTTTGTTTGTTACATGCGGTATGAGGAACAATGCCATGAAGAATTATTTCATAGTTAGTCTTTGCAAAAATGGAATACTTGGAGGTGGACTTATCGTAAGCGATGACAGTATCACCTACAAGACAAATAAGCTTACTGTACCGCAAAAGTATAGGAATCTTGAGATGCAATACAAAAACATCCAAGGCCTTTCAAAAGCTTGGATGCTTTGTTTTCCAACATTAACTGTTCATATGAACGACGGTGAAAGTTACAAGTTTATTGTATTCAGCAGAGCTAAACTGATCTCACTGCTTGAAGAAAAAACCGGTTTTAAAACTGTCTAACGAAATAGCCAGCATGTATTCCCTTTCCGCAGTCATACTAGGGATGGAATGGATCGCACTTAATCCATATCTAAAGATACTTTGAGACTGAATTTAAAATCATTTGAAAAATATCGTATTATACAAGAATTTATGAAAGAACTGCCTCTTTTGATCAGAAAGTCACATCTCGCATGGGCCGGATCAACATATCTCGAACCGATTTACTAGTTTGGTTCGTAGAGGAATCCTGCATAAGGAAATTTATACAGCATTACGCTGCGGCCATGCATATCTACCCTTTCGCCTTTTGCTTTGCCATCTAAGATCTCTTGAGCCCCTTCTATGAGTTTTGGGATCAGATCCGGATAAACAGGGAAAGATCCATGCATTGGGTATATGCAGTCAAAACTATCATTTATTTCAGTAATATGCTTTAGACTCTTTATATATGTCCAAAGATCTCTGTATTTTCCGAACATGAATATGTTCCCATCCTGGATGGAATCACCGCCGATGAGGACTCTGTTTTCTTTATCAAGTATTGCTATACTTCCAGGAGTATGGCCAGGGTTGTCGATGATCCTGAGGGTCCTTCCTCCAAGATCTATTTCGTCACCTTCGCATACAGGAATAAAATCACCTTTCCCACCTGCATCTCTATAGTTTGGTTCTTCATTAGGACTCATATAAAAGGCATCGAAACTACCATTTCCGGAAATGTGATCCCTATCAGCATGAGTATTGATAAGTATAATAGGCAAATCGGTAAGCTTCTTTGCAAGATCTTTTGCATCCGGCGTATTCATGCCGGAGTCTATAAGGGCAGCTTTTTCGCTTCCGCAGAGAAGAAAGAACCTTACGTTGCCATCCTCAAAACGCCATGTATTTTCATTAATCTTTACAATCTCAGCCATATTATAACCTCCCAATATACTTTAATGGAGAAGTATTTGATCAAGCCGTTTTACCGACTTACTATTGATCATGATCCATCCCATTAGCCGGCTACAATTCCAAACAATTTGATTTAGGTTTATGACCGCTCAAAACACGGTCTAGCTCAGATCCCAGAGGGCTTAAGCGGTGGGAACGTCATTCTGCAAGAGCTTTTCCAAGTTCATATGCCCTTTTGCATTCTTCCGGGAATACTGTTTCGTGACGAGCCTTTTTCTTTTCAGGATCAAAAATGGACCAAGGCCAATCTGTCTTGCTGTAGTCATTGAGCTGGAGAGTATCGCCGCTTACGAATACTTCGGTAGGTCCTACAAAGCGATCAAAGGTCTGCTTGTATCCTTTAAGGAGGTCTTTGAACATAGTATCCGGCGCATTGCTTGTCATCACGAGAAGCACGGGAATGAAGTGATCGTTGCAGCACGGGTTTTCTCTGCTATATGTAAGACTTTGGAATATGAGCCTTTCATATAGTGCTCTAAAGGATGCTGTAAGATTGCTAAGATAGTTTGGAGAACCTATGATCAAACCATCGGATTCTCTTATCGCATCAAGGACAGGTGTAAGTCCATCTTTGCAAACGCAATGTGCTTTGTTCTTTTCTTTTTTGCATCCAAAACAAGAAATACATCCGGTGTATTTTTCCAATTTGAAAAGATCGAATCTTATGATCTCTGCGCCATTTTCTTCTGCGCCTCTTGCGGCCTCTGAAATGATGGTATCTGTGTTCCAGCCTTTTCTGGGACCCGCATTTACTACTACTATTTTCTTACCCATATTGGTATCTCCTAAACTGCAAAAAATAAACTATTATCAATTATTTCCATTTTATCATAAATAAAAATAAATGACGAACTATACTTTACTTGTTGAAAATTAATCCTCATTTGTATATTATTACTTCAAATGACAAATCTGATCAAATCGATTTATATGGTCGGTCGAAGCGGCCAAAGCGTATTGATCACACAGTAAGATGATCCATTTGATACTAAGACTAAGAAACTAGATGCTTGATCTATAAATGTTCAATACTTGACCTTAGAACAATGTTTTACCTAAATATTAAATTATAGAAAGGGTTCAAAATGAGACAACTTTTAAAGAACGCAAAGATCTACGATGGTACAGGAGCAGATGCTTTTGTAGGCGATGTGCTTGTAGAAGATGACCGTATTGCAGAAATAGGTATAGGACTTGATGCACAAGCTGATGTAACTTATGACCTTACAGGTAAATCTTTAGCGCCGGGATTCATAGACGGACATTCACATAATGACTGGTTTGCCATTAAAAAAGATCCACTCCCCTATTTTGAACCTTTCATCAAACAAGGTATTGCGACCTTTGTTGCAGGAAACTGCGGAATATCTGAGATAGGTTTTGAACCAGGCTGCAAAAATATCGATAAGATAGGCGCAGGCCTTTTCAATTTCAACAATACTACCGGCCAGTACGGTTCTCTTGATGAGTTCTTTGAAGCTGTAGATGAAAACATGCCATGCAATATGACAGTGCTTGCAGGACACTGCTCTGCAAGAGCTGCAGTATCCGGAAGCGTCAACAGGAAACTTACAGAAGAGGAAGAAAAAGAGATGCTCGCAATACTTGAAAAGCAGCTCCAGCAAGGCGCTGCAGGTCTTTCTCTTGGAATGATGTACGACCCCGGACTGTTCGCCGATGTTGAAGAGCAAAGAAAGGTAGCACAGCTTTGCCTTAAGTACAACAAACCACTTACTGTCCATCCAAGAGCAGAATCGAAGGTATCTATGGGATATACTCAGCTTCTCGGTCGTTCTCACCTCTTAAGAGCCTTTGATGAGCTTGTAGAGATATCTAAAGGAACACCACTTAAACTCCACTACTCCCATGCTATTTTCGTAGGACGCAGCTCTTTTAAAGATAAAGATGAACTTCTGAGGATGATGGATGAGCTAAGAGCCGGTGGAACAGATGTTATGTTCGACATATACAATGAGACCCTTGGCGTTTCAGTTATCACTGTCATACTCCCATCCTGGTATATGGGACTTAGCATTGAAGAAAGAAAGAAGCCTATTAATAAACTTAAACTTGGAGTCATGATCAAGGCTACAAGTCTTCTTCTTGGATTCGGATTCAATGACATACAGATCGCATATGTAGGTCCCGGATATGAGCGTTTTGAAGGAAAGACTGTACATCAGATCGCTCAGGAAGAAGGAATAAGCGATATGAAGGCATACCTCATGCTCTGCGAAGTAAGCAACTTTAAGGGCAGAGTCAATATGGGCCCGTATACTACGAGAGAAATAATCACTGAGTTTGAAAACAACGAGCACTGCCTCTATATGACAGACGCATGGGTAGAAGAAAACGGAATACAGAACCCTGCTATCTACGATTGCTTCCCCAAATTCTTAAGAGATTCTCTTCTTGGTATCGGTGATACTATGCCAAATACCATCAGAAGGATGACCGGAGCAACTGCTGACAGGTTCATGATCCCTGAAAGAGGTTATCTTAAGAAAGGATATTTTGCAGATCTGACTGTATTTGACGAGGACGATCTTAAAAACGGCGTGCCCGATCAGGAGAAGTCCTTCGGAATCGATAAGGTCTTCATCAACGGAAAACTTGTCTTAAACGATGATGTACTTGATGAAGAAGCGCTTAAAACTACAGGAAGAGCTATAAGGATCAAGTAATATGGCAAATAATCCTATCAGAGGCTGTCAGGAGGGCAAAGCGACTGCAAAACTCCTGGAAATAGAATGCCCAAAATGTAAAGGACCTATAGAAGTATTCGTGCATCTTGGCGGAGGCATTGACAAGACAGGAAGGACTATTGCTGATGAAATATGCCCTTCATGCGGACATGTCATAAAAGAAGGAACTCCCAAAGATCGCTTTACGTTATATTGATATGAAACTATATCATTCCAGCACTTTAGTCATCAAAGAACCGGACATTCATTATGGCAGAAAAAATGCTGACTTCGGTCAAGGATTTTACCTGTCTCCCCAAAAAGAGTTCGCCTTAAAATGGGCGACTGCAGGGTCATTTATCAATGAATATGAGTTGGATATAACGGGTCTTGATTTGGTGACTTTTTCGAGAGACATCGCCTGGTTTAAGTATATCTTCGGCAACAGAAGACTCGAAGATACCATTGAAGCGGATGTTGTGATCGGACCCATAGCAAATGATACCCTCTATGAAACTTTCGGATTCATCACAAGCGGATATCTGGGACCTGATGAAGCTCTTCGCCTTCTTAAAATAGGACCTGAGTATACACAGGTAGTCATTAAAACAGAAAAAGCAGCAAAAAATCTTAAATGGCTGGACGCAGAGCAGATCGCTGAAAACGGACACGCTAAAGCAATGCTAAAAAAAGAGGAGCTGGAATTTCAAACAGCATTCGCTAGCGCTCTAAAAGAAATGGAAGAAGATCTTGATGGATGACCTTATATTTGCAGCTGTTGTGGTGATAAGCTTCATACCATCCATAGCTATCTATTTAAAATTAAGAAACCGTATGCTGAGGCAGGATGATGACTACAAAAAGATCTGCGCAAGATCCTTTACGTCAGGTATATTAGCATCGCTCTTTTCCCTGCCTTTTTTTTACATACTGGACCTTTTCGGAACTGCTCTTGGCATCGTGCCGGAAAAATGGACTCTGTATCAAATATACCGCGCCCTCATTGTTTTGGCTCTAAGTGAAGAGATCTTAAAAAGATGGGCTTTGAATAAGGTTCTAAAAAACATTCAAGGAAGGTATTCATGGGCCGATGTCATTTGCTTTGGAACTGTCATAGGAGCAGGTTTCGGTCTTTTCGAGGGTATCACCTATGCCCTTTTTGCTGAACCTATCCAAATATTCATCAGAGGCCCCTTGGCTATGCAAGCCGGATTCGGACTGATCATGGGATATTTTGTAGGTAAAGCAAAATTCACAGGAATGAAAGTCTTTGAGATACATGCATTCGTGATCCCTTTGATCATCCAGTTCCTTTATAACTATACCATGTCACCTTCACTCGCAGAGGAACATCCCGGAGTAGTAATGATCACTATATTCATAGGATTGCTCTCGTTTATCCTGATGATAACGATCTTTACTTTTTCTAAAGATATTAAAAAGAAAGAGAACTATTCTTTAAGGATCCTAGGTGAATCTGAGTTTTGAATCGTATACTATGAACCAAAAAAATAGCCATTATGGCAGTTTATTCTCAATTAATAGCAGAAGATCAGTTCAATAGGAACTACGCATCGTATGGGAGTGGTGTCTTTATAAAAGCGTTTTTACGCATCTGTATTATTGATTTTATCTTTTGCAATCATCATAAGTTCCCTTTCCGACTCTATATCAGCAGGAGTCGGATATTTTTTTGCTACCTTATCGAAGTCCTCAAGAAGCTTCTTTGCTTTCGCCTCATCCTTTTCTTTTAATGCCATGGCATACTTTGTCCTTATGACAGGCGGATAGTTCTTCATACTCTTCATATACTTGAGCTGAGCTTTATCAAGGAAAGCATTGTAGTCTTTGCCCTTTAAAATGGCAAAAAATATCCTGTCACACGTAAGAAGAGATCTGTAAAGACCTTCAAGACCGGAATGAAGAGCAAGGAGCTTCTCCGCTTCTTTATCTGCCTCATCGAACCTGTGCATATCCTGGAGCCTTTGCTCATTCATCACTGCGACAGAGGTAATAAGGCTGTTGCTAAGGTCTGCATCATCAGGAAGCTTGAAAAGATCTTCAGGCATATCCTTTGCTCTTGTTCCTTTCGCGCTGAGTTCTGTTATTTTTAATTGGGCATAGAATGCTCTTACTGCATCCGGCGACTTTCTCAAACTGACTATGTTAGCGCCGTCATTATCGATCCCGGTAAGATGAAGAGGTATCCCATTGGTTGCAGCAAAACCTATTCCAATGATGGCGCCCATCTTAAGTACTATTGAAGCGAATGTGCCCTGCCACAAAAGAGCAAGAAGATAGAAAATGACCGAAGCAATGACATTAGCCAATGACCCGCCTATATTGTAAAGGAAATATGGGATCTGTCCGTCCTTAAGCTCCGGAGGCTCCATAAGGCATTGCCCGCCGGTCCCTGCAATACTGAACCGGCCTGTCCTTAATCCATCCTCTGTTTTCTTTAATATAAAACTTCCTATCCTGTAAGATTGGAACTTATACCCTGTCGAAAGACCAAATACAAGGTGCCCGCCTTCATGTATTGCTATCTGTACATACATCATAATGTACATGCATACCATCATTAAGCCTAAATGGATGATATCCGACATGTAGCTGCCGCTGTAGATAGTATCGAGATACTCTGCTATCAGATGACCGCTAAAGATCCCTATGCCCACGAAAACAGCTACTATGAATATATTTCCAAATGACAAATTGCCTTTTTTCATAAGATCCCTCCCAATGAAAACCTTGTGAATATTGCATAATATTAACTCTAATTATCCTAAATTAATGAAGCACATAATTCAAGCAATTTATACAGTATTTAAATTACGGTCATACCAAAAATATATTGACTGTAGTAAAACAATATCATGACGGTCACATCAAAACATATTGGCTGTAGTAAAACAATATCATGACGGTCATATCAAAGTATATTGGCTGAAATAAAACCATATCATGAGCCAGTATTTTTGATAAAAACAGTAAAATGAACGAAATCGTCCACCATGTTCAACAAAAGTATATAAATATGTGGTAGTAATATGATTGTTAATGTGGTATATTAGTCAAAGTTTTTACACAAAAACTATCAAAACCAGGAATTATCTTTGATTTTAAGAAAATATTTGCAGCTTTTTGAAGCCTAAGATACAGAAATGTTTATGCTTTGGCAAATAAAAAAATGATGTTGCAAAAAACGACCATCATCAGGTCCCCTGTCTTTCTTAACAGGATAATATCTGAAATCTAGAAATAAGTTAACAGATCATGATCTTTAAGGTCATGGAAAGGATAATTATGAGCGAAACAGCAATGATCAACCCATTGAGGTTCAATGTTCCAAAACAGGAACCGAAAGTTTCCTTTAAGGCGATGGATTATTCCTGCGTAACAGCTAAAACGCCCTGGGAAAGCAGCATGGGTGAGATACCAATGCATCTTGAATATTTTGAAGGTTCCATGTATGAAGCAGTGGAAAAAGCTGCAAAGGCTTTCCCTAGGTATACAGCTTTAGATTTCATGGGAAGATCCACTTCATATACAGAACTTATAAACAACATAAACAATTGCGCAAGGAGCCTCAAAACTCTTGGTGTGCGTGAAGGAGATATAGTTACCATAGCTATGCCGAACTGTCCGCAGGCAGTAGACATGTTCTACGCAGTAAATCTTATCGGCGGGATCGCAAATATGGTACACCCTCTTTCTGCAGAGAATGAGATAGAGTTCTACCTTAACGAAGCTCAGAGCACTGTAGCAATAACCCTTGACCAGTTCTATCACAAGTTTGAACACATAAGAGACAACACAAAACTCGTCAATATCATTCTTGCAAGCATCAAGGATGAGCTTTCTCCTCATATCAGAGCCGGTTACATGCTCACAGAAGGAAGAAAACTTGCAAAGATCCCATATGACGCTCCTGTCATCATGTGGAAGGATTTTATCAAGCTCGGAAGATTCTGCTCATACAACTACAAAGTAAAGAGGAAAGCGGAAGACCCCGCAGTTATCCTTTATTCAGGCGGGACCACCGGAACGACCAAGGGAATCGTTCTTACAAATCACAACTTCAACTCTGCCGGACAGCAGATAATAGCAACGAACCAGATGTTCCGTCCCGGAGACAGAATGCTTGCCGCAATGCCAATCTTCCATGGATTCGGCCTCAATGTTTGCATTCACTCCATGCTCTCCAACGGCGGACGCAGCATACTTGTGCCAAGGTTTACAGCTCAGTCCTATGCTAAGCTCATCACCAAGTACGACTGCAATTTCATAGCCGGAGTTCCGACCCTTTACGAGGCGATACTCAGCGTTAAATCCATGAAGAAAGCAAATCTAAGCTGCCTTAAGGGAATATTCTCCGGCGGAGATTCTCTGACACCTGACCTTAAGAAAAGGTTCGATACCTTCCTTGAAGATCATCAGTGCGCAGTACACATAAGAGAAGGATACGGAACAACAGAAAGCGTATCCGCATGCTGCCTTACACCTCCTCATATGCATAAGATCGGAAGCATCGGTATCCCCTTCCCTGATACTTACTTTAAGATCGTAAAACCGGGAACAGATGAAGAAGTGCCTTACGGAGAAGAAGGCGAGATCCTTATCTCAGGTCCTACAGTAATGAAGGAATACCTGAATAACCCTGCAGAATCTGCAAAGACACTGAGAACTCATGCAGACGGACTCAGGTGGCTTTATACAGGCGACCTTGGAGTCATGGACCAGGACGGTTTCGTATTCTTCAAAGGAAGAGCAAAGAGAATGATCGTAAGCTCAGGATACAATGTATATCCGGCACAGATCGAAGGAATACTCGATTCCCACGAGATGATACAAAGAAGCTGCGTAATAGGAGTTCCGGATCCTTACAAGATGCAAAGAGTCAAAGCATACATAGTCTTAAGAGACGGTGTACCTGCCAATGACAAGACAAAGGAAGAGATCCTCTCCTACTGCAGAAAGAATATAGCAAAATATGCTATGCCAAAGGAGATCGAATTCAGATCAGAGCTTCCTACAACAAAGATCGGCAAGATAGCCTATAGGGAACTCGAAGAAGAGAATCTCAAAAACTAAAGACTATCCCCACTAATGCTGAAAAAGCAATAAAGATTATAGGATGCCAATTCAGTTTTTTGATAGCAACTATAAGAACTATGGCAAGTATCCAAGCCTTAAGGATGAAAAAGTCTCCAATGCTTGACACAGCTCCTGCAAGATCGCCTGCTCTTACATCTGCACCTGCTTTGCTCAGAGCATCCATATTTACAAGAGCTATCCTTACTACATTGAGTCCTGCAGCGGTGATCATAGCCATGGATGCAGGCCTTAAGCCAAAGAAAGCGCTGTTGACATACTTGTTACTCCTAAACTTCTGAAGGAACTTAGCAACTATGAGTATTATTATGATCGAAGGAGCTGCAAGTCCAAGTGTAGAGCATATTGCTCCCGGGATGCCTGCTGTCTTGAATCCTGCGAATGTCGCCATATTGATACCTATTGCGCCAGGTGTAGACTCTGAAACAGCGATCATGTCAGCCACGTCCGCAGCAGTGAACCACCCTGTTTTTTCACCCATTTCATAAAGGAATGGAAGAGTTGCAAGGCCGCCGCCTATTGCAAATAGTCCGGCCTTAAAGAATTCAAAGAAAAGTCTAAGGTAGATCATTTGTCTGCCTCCTTTTGATCTTCTATCTGATCCTCAGCCTTGCGTTCTGCCTGAACCTTTGCATCAGATTTTGCATTCGGAACAGGTTCATTCCTGTAAAGGACTATTCCAAATATACCTGCTAAAACTACGAGAACGGCTGCCGGAATGGATATGGGGAGCTGTTTTGAAAACAGTGTCAAAAACAGGATAACTATATACAGAATAATGGACTTAGTATCCTTTATGGCGCCTTTCCAAAGTTTAAGTATTGCCTGAAATATGAGCACGCAGACGCACACTCTGATACCTGCAAAAGCATGCTGGATAACAGGAATATCAGCAAAGTTTCTAAGAAAAGCCGATATTATGAGTATTATAAAAAACGGAACAGTAATGAAACCCATCGTTGCAGCCAAAGCGCCGGGTATGCCTGCGATCTTGTGGCCGATGAATGTAGAGACATTCATCGCAATAGGTCCGGGAGTACATTGACCTACTGCATAATAGTCAGTAAGTTCTTCTTCCTCTATCCATTTCCTGTTTACTGTAAGTTCTCTTTGAAGAAGAGGCAGCATGGCATAACCGCCGCCGAAATTAACGGCGCCTATCTTTAAAAAGCATAAATACAGGTCTAATACTTTATTCATATGATGTCTTCTTTCACCTTTTGTTTCACATAGAATAACACAATATTCAGATTCTTAAAACCTGATGAAACCAGTGTCCTTAAATAAGCGCTATCACTTTGCTAAAGACAAAGTGATAAATGCGCGTTTCATGGATATTGATTCTCTTAGGCTACTGTACTTTTGAGGAGCTTAGAGATCTGAGAAACAGTATGATCATCTATCATTCCCTGCTTTGCAGTATGAATAGCCCTCTCTACATCCTCTGCAGTCTCAAGAACATAGGTACTTTTGAATGGAATGTTCCTGTTCACAAGGAACACATAGCCTTCGATCCAGTTGCTGTATCCATGTTCTTTAAGGAACCTTGAAAGGATATATACCTGTCTCTTGACCTGAGGAATAGGATTCTTTACTGCTTTCTCATACTCATTGCCTGCAGCCGTATGCTTGACTTTCTGCCAGTAAAAATCGTCTTCGGAGCCATAGAGCCTTCCGGCATAGTTCTTTACTTCTATAACAAAGATACCGTATCTGTTCACTATTATGCTGTCATACTCTGCTTCTTTTCCGTCTGCAAACAGTACGGCGTTGTTTATCATATTATCGCTCTTGCGAAGAACTCTTTTGAAAAAGCTTGATGCTATCCTCTCTCCTCTTTCTCCTGCTTCTCTTGCTTCTTCTTCGTCTTCCTTTGAATCATATCCTCCATGTACACTTCTCGGTCTTTTTGGAGTGTGCATAAAAATATTGATGATGCTTCCCAAAAATGCCGCGATAAATGTGGGAATAGAGATCTTAAGAGTTTCTGTAAGGAAGTTTTCCGAAAGCTCAGGATTCCTTACAAAATACAGACCGCCGTTTGCCATAAATGCGTAAACAAATGCAGCCATAAGGAGTGCATAGAAAGGAAAAACAAGTACTCTGCCTTTCTTTGTCTTTTGCAGCCTGCCCCCGTTAAATATAGCAAAAACAAGCGAGACTATAGGCATTATGAAAAGGTAAAAAATTATATGCCAAATGGGATCTTCGCTGCCATGATACCAGTCCCATAGCTGAAACAGACCCAAAGCAAGCATGACCAATGTATATGCTGCATTGAAAAATGATCTTGTTATATTCTTTTTGTTACTCATATAACTATTTTAAACTCAATATGTGAAGTAAATTGCACCTACTTGGTTGCAGATTTGCCAGATTTGTAAAGCACCTTATTCTGAATAAGCCTCTAAACCAAAGGGACTTTCCCTGTTAACCAATGAAAACTCCGGGATAGTACCTAAACTACAGGATCTGTTAAAAGTTCAAAGTGGTTTTTTGTAGTCTTAATAACTCCTTCCTTTTGAAGCTTTGAAAGTTCGACGGACATTGCTGCCCTTTCAACGCATAAAAAATCCGCAAGCTGCTGTCTGTCATATGGAATGTCAAAAGTGCTCTTCCCCTGCCTCATGGCTTCTGACGACAGATAGGATAGCAGTTTTTCCTTGGTCGATCTCTTGCTCACATGAGTTATCTTGTCATTTAGGACCAGCACCTTGTTGGCCATAACTGCTACAAGATTGCGTACCAGTTTATTGTGATGATCACATGCTGAAGGACAGGTTGTGAGCATGCGCCTTGTGTTCAGCATCATTATATCAGAATCGCTTTCTGCTACTACGCTTAAATTCAGTATGGATCCCGGAGTTGCAGAATATGGTTCCGCAAAGAAATCCCCTGCTCCGCATTTGCTTATGATGTTTCTGTGTCCCCAGTAGTCCTCCTGTATGATCATCGCGCTACCGGAAAGGACCAGTCCCATCACGTCGGTTGCATCTCCTGACCTTAAAATATATGCATCCTTTTTCGCATTTATGACCTTTGCCTCCACACAGTGAAGTACCGTCAGGATCTCTTCATCTGTCATTCCTGCAAAAAAAGGACTTCGTCTTAGTATCGTTAAGTACTGTTCCATCGCTATCACCATTAACTATTGCAGCATGTAATGAAAAATGTGTATCTTTTCTTCATTCATACTAGATCGATATTCTCTGAACTAAATATATCCAGTTAATTAACATATATGTTTGTTTTCTAACATATTTATTGCAAATATAATACTACAATATGGATGAAAGTTCAAGAGATCTGAACAAAGATCTAAACAAAGATCTGAACAAGGATCATAAAAATCAATAAAAAGAACTATCATCAAATCAATAAACAAACATAGAAAAGCAAAAGTAGATACTTTAGTAATTCAAAGTATCACAAATCAAGATATGAGCGGCAAATGCTGCAGGAGGTAATTAAAATGGCAGGACAATTATTCAGCGGATGTCAGGGAAAACCGGAACCAAAACCAATGGAAAAGAAGTGTCCTAGATGTGGGCATGAAATAGAGATCTGGACCATAGATACTGAGGCAGAATGCCCAAACTGCGGATTCAAGATCTTTAACGATACGCTCAACTGCGTTCAGTGGTGCCAGTATGCAAAGCAGTGTGTCGGCGAGGCCATGTACGAGCAAATGATGAAGATCGCAAAGCAGCAAAAGGAAAATAAGAAAAGTGCTTAGAACGGAAAAACCAAGACCGTATTAAGACCGTCTTAAGACCATTTCAAGAACGTATAGAAAATAGGTTTTACAATCTAAAATAAAACAGCAATAGCAACGAGGGAATGTAATGAAACGCAAGATAATACACATAGATGAAGAAAAATGCAATGGCTGCGGCCTTTGTGCAAACGCATGTCACGAAGGCGCGATAGATATAGTAAACGGAAAGGCTAAACTTGTAAGAGAGAATTTCTGCGACGGTTTCGGCGACTGCCTTCCAAACTGCCCTACCGGAGCCATCAGTTTTGAAGAAAGAGAAGCTCCGGCATATGACGAGGCTGCAGTATTAAAAGCAAAAGAGATGAAGGCAGCAATCGAGCATGGTAGACATAGTACATGCCCCGGCAGCCAGGTAAGGACATTAAAACGGAATGATGATAATGCGTTGCAAACAACCGAGTATGCACAAGCGCCTGCCGGATACGTCCAAACCCCTAAATCTCAACTGGCGCAATGGCCCTGCCAGATCAAACTGGCGCCGACGACTGCACCCTACTTTGACGGAGCAAGACTCCTCATTGCAGCAGATTGCACAGCTTATGCTTATGCGAACATCCATCAGGAATTCATGAGAGGACATGTAACCCTCATAGGATGCCCGAAACTTGATAGCATCAATTACAGTGAAAAGCTGACTGATATCATTAAGAACAATGATATCAAAGAAGTCACAATCCTTAGGATGGAAGTTCCTTGCTGCGGAGGCATAGAATATATGGCAAAAGAAGCTTTAAAAGCAAGCGGCAAGTTCATACCATGGCGAGTTGTGACGATCTCCATAGACGGACAAATACTTGATCAACTGTAGTGTTGATATATTAGGTCTATACCTTGTTTGCCGAAGCTCTAAAACACATGCTCCTATAGGCGATGAAATCACTTGTCATCGATCTGTTCCTGTAAGGAGCTTATACAGTTCCTCGGTCCTTGCAGGGTCATCTGTACCGAATAGATACTTCTTTCCTTTTTCGGTCTTAACAAATATGTAAGGCGCATGATCCGGATTAAGACATACATTGACTGCGCCAAGGCCTTTAGCTGAATAAGTACCTTTAAGTATTTTTTCAGTCGCTGTTCCCCAGGTCCTTGAAAAGTTTTCAGGTAATTCATATATAAGTTCAACGCTTTCTACATCATCAAGATCTACCTTGTACTCTGTCTTGCCGCAGCTTACTATGACCGTTTCATCCATGGCTTCAAAGACTACTTCCGACTTTATGCCCTTATCTATCATGAATGGAAACAGTGGCATAGCGATTAGCAAGATGATGGTGAATATATACATGAGCTTACCAAAGGGTCTCGCCGCGTTCATTGTAGAACCTACTCCGACCCTTGAATTTACAATGAGATGAGTATCTCTGGGATTGTAGTAAAACATGCCCCATACCCAGTTGTCATCGTCATCTATGTATACGTTCTTACCACTGTCTTTCGTAAGCTTTTCCTGAAGGGCTCTAAGCTTGAATTCAGGTACTGCGACAGCGATCACCACATATATAGAATATGCAAGTGTGATCCAAAGAAACAGCCCGGGATGCTCCCTGAGCAGCACGACTGCAAGTGAATACATGGCAGTGGCATATGAACTCTTGACCCACACTCTGCCCCAGTAACGCCTCCTGACTTGAGTAAGAGCAGCCGTCAGCTCTATATTACTGTCTACGGCCTCTGATTTTGTCCTGAATGCGAATCTGTAGCATACATAGAAAAGTACTTGAGTCGCAGCCATGACTGTTACTATGGGCCAAAAATCTATAGCAAAGATAAGTGGCACAAGGGTAATCACAAATGCTATAACAAAGACCCAGGTTGACACCCATCTTGGAGCTGAGATGTTTGACATGTCAACTGTAATGACTTCTGCTTCTTCCGGGGCCTTTTTCCAGCCTCTTTCCTCTTTTAGTTTCTTAAGTTTTTTGTTTGCAATGACAAATGGAATGTTGATAAGAATGATCACTGCATCGAGCCAAAGCATCCAAAGACACATGATCCATGTAAAGCCTTTAGGAAGCAGGCATGGTATCACTGCAATGCCAAGTATTATGGCAATGATCCCTGTTTGTTTTTTATATGTCTCAAGGATCTTTGATACTTCTTCATCTTCTCTAGCCTCAAAAGGAAGCGTAACGCCTATTACTATATTCTTTTTGAATTTGGCTTCATTCTTTTGCACGAAGTAAAGAAACGGCAAAAGCCATATTATGCTTGCCCAAAGTATGATCTTTACCATCACGATCTCTCCTCCTTTTCAATGCCTTTGTAGAGCCTTCTGCAAAGGTCTATGAGCTGCTCTTCGCCAAGTCCTGAAACTCTAAGTTCAGAGATACAAAGCTGAAGCCTAGAGATAAGGTCTTCTGATACTTTGATGTTTTCACTTTTTGGCGAAACTACGGCGCCTCCGCGGCGTTCAGTCGAAATGTACCCTTCCTGCTTTAAAAGCTGATAGGCTTTGCTGATAGTCATGGCATTGACGCCGGATTCATCAGAAAGACCTCTGACAGTAGGAAGATGATCGCCAGGTCTAAGTTCTCCTTTTGAGATTGCTATGACGATCTGGTTCCTAAGCTGCTGATAAAGCGGTACTTCACTTTGAAAATCAAATGTTATTAACATTGACCTGTCCTTTCAAGGCTTCTTTTTTGTCATTACTTTAGTGTCTATATAGATACACTATATGTCTCTATGATTTGTTAACCGATGTGTGCGCTAAATGTGTGTATATGATGTGTGCATGGGTTGTGCGCACTTGCTGTTTTTGCGCAATATAGACACAATTTACAAACATATCTTTGTATTAGTTATATTAATACAATACAAACAAAATGTCAATATCAGTATCGCTCAATATCCACATGCTGATATTTTAAATACTCACACCATGTTTTTTCCCTTTGATTTATATGCCCTAAGTGGTATAATTCTAAGGAATGAGGGAGTAGCTATCACCTTTTATCGATGTTCCATATACAGGAGTTTTTGCTAAGGGTGCAGCAAGTTCAACAATCTCGGTCCCGATATTTTAGGACCTGGCTTGCTCTAAATTGCGAGACTCATGCATGAAGACCGTGCATAAGTCCCCTTTCCCTTTATGGTACAGGCGCACGGAGTGCCTGTTTTTTGTTTTTTAGGGACTAAAAGTCTTAAGGATATAAAAACAGATTCTAAAGAACTAAAAACAAAAAGAGGGCAAGAAACTTAAAAACAGCTAGTATCGTTCAAACTTTACAGGCTATCGGCCAGGCTGCAGCCAGCTCGGTTCGTTGGGTCTGTAACTAAACATAACAATTGGAGGAAAAGAATTTGAATTTCTATTCAGAAGAATCCCAGCAAGTCCTTAAAGATGTGAAGTCATCATCTGTCAACGGACTTACAGCAGAAGAAGCCGCAAGAAGGCTCAAAGAAAACGGCAAGAACAAGCTGAAGGAAGCCCACAAGGAAAGTCTCTTTAAGAAGTTCGTTAAGACTCTTGCAGATCCAATGATCATCATGCTCATTGCTGCAGCAGTCGTACAGGCTTTGGTCACAGTACTTGAGACCGGAGGAAAACCTACCCTTAGAGATTTCGCAGACGTCATCGTCATCCTGGCAGTAGTCATCATCAACACATTCATGAGTCTGCTTCAGGAAAACAAGGCAGAAGCAGCAATGGATGCCCTTATGGAGATGACTGCAGCAACATCTAAAGTCCTTCGCAATGGCAAGATGGAGGTCTTAAAGAGCGAAGACGTCGTAGTCGGAGACATACTGCTACTTGAAGCAGGCGATGCAGTTCCTGCAGACTGCCGTGTACTCGAATCCTACAGCATGAAAGCTGAAGAATCTGCGCTTACAGGTGAATCTATGCCTGTAACAAAGATAGTAAATGCTCTCATGGGCAAGGACGGTACGGTTCCACTTGGTGACAGAAAGAATATGATCTACAGCGGATCTACCATAGTTTACGGCAGAGGAAAAGCTGTAGTCGTCGCCACCGGTATGGATACGGAGATGGGAAAGATCGCTGAAGCTCTCAGCAAGGCAGAGAATGAACAGACTCCGCTTCAAAAGAAGCTTGCAGAACTGTCACTCTTCCTCACGAAACTGGTCCTCATCATATGCGCAGTAGTATTTGCAGTAGGAATAATCCAGGGAGTTTTCTTAAGCGGACAGCCCTTCTCCTGGGGAATGCTCGGAAATACTGCCATAAATACATTCGTAGCAGCTATCGCTCTTGCAGTTGCAGCTATACCTGAAGGCCTTCCTGCAGTCGTGACCATAGTACTGTCCATAGGCGTAACATCCATGTCAAAGAGGCAGGCTCTCATCAGAAAGCTTACTGCTGTTGAGACTTTGGGATGCACACAGATAATATGCTCTGACAAGACAGGTACCCTAACTCAGAACAAGATGACCGTAGTCGAGCACTATACAAACGACGAAAGACTTCTTGCTTATGCTATGGCACTTTGCTCTGATGCTACCATCAGCGAAGGCGAAGAGTCATCAACAGGTGAACCTACAGAAGCAGCTCTTGTAAACTACGCATTTAAGATAGGATTCCCACGCTACAAACTGGTCGAAGAACAGCCAAGGATCGGAGAAGCTCCTTTCGACTCCTTAAGAAAGATGATGTCTACAGTACATCAAAGCGCAAACGAGATCATTCAGTATACAAAAGGAGCTCCTGACGTAGTAGTAAAGCTCTGCTCTTCCTATCTTGACGAAGGCGGCAAGGTAGTCCCGATGACCGAGGAAAGAAGAAAAGAGATACTCAACGTCGTAAAGTCATATTCAGACAGAGCGCTGAGAGTTCTCTCCGCTGCATACAGAAAATATGATTCTAAGCCTTCATCCTTCGAACCTGAAGACCTTGAGCAGGATATGACATTCATAGGACTGACAGGAATGATCGACCCCTGCCGTCCTGAAGTCTACAAGGCTATAGAAGAATGCCGCAAAGCAGGTATCAAGCCTATCATGATCACAGGCGACAGCAAGGATACTGCTATCGCAATAGGAAAAGAGCTTGGAATAATCGAAAGCGCCGAAGAAGCGATGGAAGGCGCTGAGCTCGACAAATATACAGACGAAGAACTCATAGAACTCGTCAGAAGATATTCTGTATACGCAAGAGTACAGCCTGAACATAAATCAAGGATAGTAGATGCATGGCAGGCACAGGGCATGGTAACAGCCATGACCGGAGACGGCGTAAACGATGCTCCTTCCATAAAATCTGCTGACATAGGCGTCGGAATGGGTATAACCGGTACCGACGTTACTAAGGGCGCAGCTGACATGGTCCTTGCAGACGACAACTTCGCGACCATAGTCAACGCTGTTGAAGAAGGAAGAAAGATCTACGACAATGTCATGAAGGTCCTCCAGTTCCAGCTGTCCACCAACATGTCTGAAGTTTTGATCATGTTCATATCTTCCATACTCAACTTCAAGATCCTGACTCCTGTCAGCCTCCTTTGGGTCAACATGGTAACAGACTCTCTGCCGGGACTTGCTCTTGGTACTGAAAAAGCTGAACCGGATGTAATGAGAAGAAAGCCAAGAAGCTCTTCAGACGGTATCTTTGCAGGCGGAGCAGGAATCGACATGGTATGGCAGGGAATCTACATCGCACTGGTAGAGCTGGCATCCTACTTCATCGGATATCACCTTGAATTCGGATCCTTTGCAGGAGTATTCAAGGGAACGACATGCGTGAACGCCATGGCTATGGCATTCCTTACAGTCAACTTCAGTGAGATGTTCTGCGCTATAAACATGAGATCAAGAACTGGTTCCATATTCTCAAAGAACCTTCTCAAGAACACCAACTGGTGGCTTGTAGGAGCATCTGCAGTAACGATAGTGCTCACACTTATCGCCATCTACATGCCGGGACTTCAGGAAGTCTTCAATGTAATGCCGGGAACTTTCCAGACAAGGGAACTCCTGATCTCCATCGGCCTTGCACTTACCATATTCCCTGTATTTGAGATAGGTAAAGCTATGCATAGGGCTGTGAGAAAAAAATAATTGTTGAGTGGTCGGTTATAGAACGACCGGTGAATGAGTAAACTTATTTCAAGTTCAACACTCGGTGATATTAAAACAAGAGATCATCAAATAGATCTAGATTACTTTTTGAAATGGGGAGAGCGCCGCTCTCCTCTTTTTTTAAGATATCAACTATCCTGTCGTTAATGGGTGTAGGAACGCAAAAAAAGCTCCAAGGACTGTGCCCAAGGAGCCTGCGCCGTATATTGCGTATCTCATCTATCTATTATCTGATCTCTCCTCTATTTTGAGAACTTGTAAATGGTCGTGCTTTTGAATACTTCGCCTGCTTTAAGAAGTGTTGACGGGAAGTTCTCATGGTTCGGAGAATCAGGGAAATGCTGAGTCTCAAGGCATATCTCACCTGCTGTGTTATATACCTGAAGTCCCGGCTGGTCAGTAAAGCATTCCATGGTTATACCGCTCTTTAGACCTTTAAGTTCAGCAACTCTTCTGAGTCCTGTTCCGTTGAGGACAAAGTTCGTATCAAGGTCAGTCAGATACTGGCCGCCTTGTATGAGGTCAAAGGATGTGCCTTCTGTAGGAAGGATGCGTCCTGTGGGTATGAGATCCTCATCTACTTCTGTATATGCATTGGTGTCGACCCAAAGGATGTGATCCTTAACAACTCCTCCTCCGTTTAGGTTAAAGTATGAATGATTGGTAAAATTGACTACAGTATCTTTGTCGCTCTTTGCCTCATACTTGATGACGAGTTCGTTATTGTCAGTGAGTTCATAGCGGACTCTAAGGGTCAGCTTACCGGGGAAGCCCTGATCGCCGTCTACGGATGTGAGAGAAAAGACAACGGATGCAGCATCGCTTTCATCGTTTGTGACTATATCCCACATGTCGTACATTTCTGCTCTAAAGTCCCTTGTCTGAAAACGATCCTTGCCTCCGTGAAGAGTGTTTCCGTTCTCATTTGTAGTGAGCTGATACATGGTATCACCTATGGTGAACCTGCCGTGAGCTATGCGGTTTGCATATCTTCCGACTGTGACGCCTTTTGTGGCAAGGCGTGTCTTCCCCATCCAAAGTTCGTCTACAGCTGCACCTTTTTTATTGAGGTGAAGCACCATTCCTTTGCTGTTTTTTAAAGTTATCATATTCTTTTATTCCTGTTTATAAAATATCTTGAACTGATACTTGTGACCCCGTTATTTAGCGTTGCTCTAGGAAAATAGATAAAAGAGCATGCGAATAATGTGAATAACAGTCATCTAGCTTAATGTGTCGCTGACTGCTTTGCCGTTGTTTGCAAGGACTATCTTTGCTTTTTCAGAATACTTCCTTGCCTTTTCTTCATCCCCGACACTTTCGTAAAGCTCTGAAAGAGCTACCATGGCGTCATAGTTTGAAGGATTAAGAGAAAGGACCTTGAGATATCCTTCTATGGCCTCAGGCTCGTGCCCGAGGTTTTCATATGCAACTGCGAGATAGAAATGAAGAGGCCACCATTTTGAATACTTTGTATCAACATAAGGTTCAAGTATCCGGAGAGCCTCCTCTATCCTCCCAGCCATGAGAAGGTTCTTCCCCTCCTCTATCTTTATAGGATCTTCGAGTTCATCGAGCCTTTCCTTTACTTCCTTGATATCCTCTTCCGGCTGTCCGTCAGCGTTTGCAATATAGTGCTTGAAAGCAAGGCTTGCCTTTGTATATGCTCCTGCATTAAGGTAAGCAAAACCAAGGAAGTACCAGGCAGGAGCAAAATCAGGATACATGTTGGTCACATGAGAGAAATACTCATTTGCATCGGCTTTGAGCAAACTGATAAGTTCTTCGTCGTCTGTTCCTTCCATGGATTGATACCATATACGGCATCCGTTGGCATAGCAATACATGGACTGAAGTCCGTTTGGATCGAGCTGCAAGGCTGCCCGTAAATAGCAAATGGCCTTTCTGTACTCATCTTTTAAGATGAGTTTTTCTGCCTGATCGCAGAAGACCATGACAAGTTTTTCATCAAATAGTTTCCTAAGGTAGCGGATATAGAAAGGAGCATACTTGAACTCCATATCAGCGCCAAGGACTATGGCCATATTATCGGCAATCTTTGTAGTCGAAAGACCGTCCTTAGTAAAGTCCTTTAAATCTTCCTGCTTGATGGGAATGGGTACCTGTATGAGGAAACTGAGGTCGCTGCTGTCAAGAAAATCCTCATTGAGTTCTGTAAAGAGGAAGCCTTTAATTTCTGTTGTTAAATATTTTTTTAGTTCAACCATTATTAAAATGCAAACGATATATTTATTTAGAAATATATAAAATCCGTTAAACTTTTGCTAATGCTTACACAGATCTTTATTCTTGATTAATCAAACTATATGAATAAAGGCTTGCAGCAAAAATTTTTGAAGCAAATCCTATGGGAGCAAACAGCAACTACATCTTTTCGGGAGCGATCATGCCAAGGAGCCTAAGACCGTTGGCTATGACCTGTTTACTCGCTGCTGTAAGAGCGAGTTTTGCATTCTTTTCTGCTTCGTTATCTACTATGATGTGTTCGTCATGATAGAACTTGTTGAAGCTTTGTGCTATGTCTATGATGCAGCGAGTCACAGTTGAAGGTTCGTTGTCTTCTGCTGCCTTTGCAACAGTCTCTGGGAAAGCATAAAGCTCTTTGACAAGCTCTGATGCTGCATCTCCTGAAAGGAAGGAATAATCAAGGGTCTCCGGATCCCATGGGAGCTGAACATCTGCATCATTATGCTCGCTGCCACTGCCATGCTCTGCACTTGGCTGTCCAACTAGAGCACTTGAATCTATTCCTGCATTTCTAAGCACGCTTGCTGCTCTTGCATGTGTATACTGAACGTAAGGACCTGTCTCTCCGTCAAAATTGAGGACCTTGTCCCAGTCGAACACGTAATCCTTGATACGGCCTGCAGAAAGCTCTCTGAATACTACTGCTCCGATGCCGACTACCTTTGCAGTTTCGTCAAGACGATCAGTGTTTACGCCCTTTTCTACGATTATCTCTCTTGTCTTTTCTACGGCTTTGTTGAGTACATCCTCAAGGAATACCACTCTTCCGTGCCTTGTGGAAAGAGTTCCTTCCGTAAGAGATACCATACCGAAATTGACATGGATCATATCCTTTGCCCAAGGATATCCCATGAGTTCTATGACTTTAAAGAGCTGCTGGAAGTGAAGATCCTGCTGGGATGCAACGACGTAGATACACTTTGAAAAATCGTAGGTCTTCTTTCTGTAAAAAGCGGCTGCCAGGTCTCTTGTAAGGTAGATGGATGTTCCGTCGCTCTTTGTGATGATGGCAGGCGGCATGCCGTATTTTTCAAGATCTACTATCTGAGCTCCTCTTGATTCCTGAAGGAGTCCTTTTTCCTTGAGTTCTTCTATGACTGCAGGCATCTTGTCTGAATAGAAAGATTCTCCTGCATAGGAATCAAAACTGATGCCGAGCATATCATAGACTCTGCTGAATTCCTTGAGGCTCTCGTCTCTTATCCACTGCCAAAGCTCTGTCTCAGCCTTTTCGCCGTGCTCAAGATCATAGAAAGCTTTCCTTGCTTCCTCTTCAAGCTCGGGATCCTTTTCTGCCTCTTCATGGAACTTGACATAGTATGCAAGAAGAGTCTTTATGGGATCTGCTTCGACTTCTTCCTTTGATCCCCAGTGCCTGTAGGCAACTATCATCTTACCGAACTGGGTACCGTAGTCACCAAGGTGATTGATCCTGACGACCTTGTATCCAAGGAAGTCATAGATGTTTGCGAGAGCATTTCCTATGACTGTAGTCCTGATGTGACCGATGTGGAAAGGTTTAGCGATATTTGGGGAACTGTACTCTACTATGACAGTATCACCATTTCCCTGCCCGTTGCTTCCGTAGGATGGGCCCTTTGTAAGGACTGATGAAATGGTCGTCTTTGCCATGTCGCCTTTTTTCATGAACATGTTCACATAGGCATTGACAGGCTGGGCCTTTTCAAATATATCATTTGATCCGATGGCTGAAGCAATGTCTGCAGCTATCATATTAGGTGCTTTTCTCAAAAGCTTTGCAAGTTTAAAGCATGGGAAAGCGTAGTCACCAAGAGAAGAATCTGAAGGTACCTCTATGAGTCCTTCGATCTCAGAAGGGTCCATTCCTTCGATCTGCGCTGCAAGTACTTCTGCGATCTGCTGTTTTACGTTGATCATTCTTTTTCTCCGCTGTTTTGATTTATTAAATTTATCGGTCAATTAAATGTTACCGTTCAAGTTGTGATTGTAATTTAAATCGATATAAATGATAAAAATCTTAATACTACCGCTTCAGAGTTACGACTGTGACGCCGTCACCGCCTTCTTTATATCCTCCTGACCTAAAAGATGCAACATGTTTATGGGTCCTGAACATTTTTTGAAGGCCTGCTTTAAGTATCCCTGCGCCTCTTCCGTGTATAACGGTCACTGTCTCAAGACCTGCAAGGAATGCGTCGTCAAGGTATTTATCCACATTCATTGTAGCATCATCAAGGTTTTGTCCGACCACATTGATGGACATGGGAACTGACATGGCTTTGGCAGTCTTAAGCTTTGAATATTTTATCTTTTCTCTTTCTTTTTCGGTCACGTTCTCCTGGACCAAAGTGATGCCCTTAAGGCTGACTGTAAGTCTCATGGAACCGACCTGTACCTGGAGGTTTCCTTTATCATCGGGAAGAGTGAGGACTTCTCCTTTTTGTCCGACTGAAAGAACATTGACTCTCTTGCCTATTGCTATGTCTTCAGCTTTAGGAACAGCGTTGTTTTCTTTCTTTTCCATGCGCTGAGCATATTTGTCTTTCTTTGCTTTGAGAGCGCTCCTGCCTGCTTCTACCGCCTTCCTTACTTCGTCTGAGACTTGAGCATTCTTTATGGCTTCTCTTATCTCTTCGACTTCGGCTCTTGCTTCCTCTATGAGTTCTCTTGCTTCTTCCTTTGCATCAGAGATATACTTTTCTCTCTTCTCATTGAGCTTTGCCTCCAGAACGTCAAAACGCTCCTTCTGAGCTTTCATTTCCGCATTTAAGGCTTCTGCTTCAGCAAGCTTCTTTTCGGCCTCTTTTCGGTCGCCTTCAAGAGATGTGATAACATCCTCGAATTCTATGTCTCCTGATTCAAGGAGCATCTTAGCATGCTCTATGATAGTTTTCTTAAGGCCCAGCTTTTGTGATATCTCAAAGGCATTGGATTTGCCCGGAGTCCCTATAATGAGCCTATATGTTGGCGACAGAGTCTCCACATTGAACTCCATGGATGCGTTTTGTACTCCGGGAGTAGATATGGCATACTTCTTAAGTTCTGTATAGTGAGTAGTCGCGACCGTTGTCGCCCCTTTATCGAACAGATGAGTCAGTATGGACATGGCAAGGGCAGCGCCTTCTGTAGGATCTGTCCCTGCTCCAAGTTCATCGAGGAGCACGAGATTTCCTTTGCTTGCTCCGTTGACTATCTTCACTATGTTGTTCATATGAGAACTGAATGTAGAAAGACTTTGCTCTATGCTCTGCTCGTCTCCTATGTCTGCAAAGACATTGTAGAATACAGGGATGATCGTGCCGTCTGATGCAGGTATGAACATGCCTGACTGAGCCATGAGGCAAAGAAGTCCTATGGTCTTTAATGTTACTGTCTTGCCTCCTGTATTAGGACCTGTGACTATCAAGGTCCTGTAGCCCTTTCCTACCGAAACATCTATGGGAACGACCTTTTTTGGATCGATCAGTGGGTGTCTTCCCCTTCTGATATTTATATAGAAAGAATTGCTGATGTCAGGCTTCATGCCGTTCATATTGACAGCAAGCCTTCCCTTTGCAAAAGCAAAATCAAGAGCTGTCATGACCCTTTGATTGCCCTTTATCTGAGCTTCGTCTTCTCCTACTCTTCCTGAGAGTTCTCTAAGTATCCTTGCTATCTCTTCGTGTTCTTTAAGCTCAAGCTCTCTTAGTTCATTGTTCATGTTGACTATAGCTGTCGGTTCAATGAAGAGAGTCTGGCCGCTTGAGCTTTGATCGTGAACGATACCCGGAAGCCTTGATTTGTGCTCAAGTTTTACAGGTACTACGTACCTTCCCTGCCTTTGAGTAACTATGGCGTCCTGAAGGAAGGTCTTGTTGTCAGAGGATCCTACTATCTGGTTCAGTTTGATCCTGATATTTTCATTTTGCTTTATGATTGCCTTTCTCAGACGGTAAAGCTCAGGACTTGCATCATCAGCCATTTCATCTTCTGAGATGATGCACCTGTAGATCTCATCTTCAAGGCCTTTCAGAATGGCTATTGCTGAAACAAGGCCGTCTATATACGGGAGCTCCGGAAGGTCTGATGACAGGAATGCAGCAGTCTTTCTTGCAGTCTGAAGGTTGTATGCGACCTGAAGGAGCTGCCTATGACTTAAAACTCCCTCTTTTCCTGCAAGATGAGCAAGGCCTGCTACATCATAAAAATTCCCAAGAGGAGGCGCTCCTTTTTGCATGAGGACCGTATATGCTTCCTCTGTTTGGGCCAAAGCTTCCCTTACGTCATTTGGTTCATCATAAGGCAAAAGATGCTTTGCATCTTCGCGTGTCAGACTGCTGCTGCACTCTTTGCAAAGCATCTCTATGATCTTTTCATATTCAAGAACACGTAGTGCCTTTGGATCCATTATCAGTATCCTTTATCCTTGTAGTTCTCCAGTTCATTCTGAAGGCGTATATTCTCCATCTGAAGATCGAAGAAGCTGCTCTCCACATCCTTGCAGCGGTTCTCAAGTTCTTCTATCCTCTGAGCTGCTTCAGGTGGAACATTTTCATGATCGTCAAGACGAGCTTGCTGGGAAGCTATGACGCTGCGAAGGTTATCTGCAGCTTCTTCCTGCTCCTTTTTGTAAGCTTCGAATCTTCTCTGAGCTTCTTCGAGCATGGCTTCATAGTTCTTTGCATCCCTGTCGAGGGCCGCTGTCTGCGCAGCAAGTTTCTCAGTCCTGTCCTTCTCATTGTAGTATTCATCGGATATGAGCATGGCTGCAAGAACAGCGGTCTGTGAAAGTGACTGGTTGTTACCGCCTGAAACTTCTTTCATTTTTGCATCTACCTTGTCGGCAAGCTTTATGACATACTCTCTCGGCATATCGGTGGAAAGAGTATATTCCTGTCCGCAGATAAGGACAGTTACCTTGTTGATCTCACTCATGGCTTTATCCTTTCTAAATAACTACATCTCACGCAAAACTGCGTTATATTTTTCTCTAAGGTTTGCAAGGACCTTAGTATTGATATCGTTTACTTCGTTTTCAGTAAGAGTCCTGTCGGCAGCCCTGTAAGAAAGGCTGAAGGCTACGCTCTTTTGACCGGGAAGTATCGGAGCTCCTCTGTAAACGTCAAAGAGTTTTGCTGCTTCAAGGAGTGGCCCTGCAGAAGTTTTGATCTCTTTTTCAAGGTCTCCTACCTTGACATCCTCATTTACGACCATTGCAAAGTCTCTGGTCATTGCAGGGAATTTTGGAAGCGGTTTGAAAATGAGCTCGTGGTCTGCCATAGCGCAGATGTCTTTGAATTCAAGCTCTGATGCGTATACTTCGCATTCCACTCCATAGTTCTCGCATACATCAGGGTGTACCTGGCCTATGGTACCTATATATTTATCCTTTGCATAGATGTCTGCGCATCTTCCCGGATGATAGGACGGATCCTCTTTCTGGGTCCTGAACTCGAAATCCTTAATTCCGAAGTTTCTCAAGAGTTCTTCGACTCTTCCCTTCATCACATAGAAGTTCTCATTATCTCCGTATGCTGCCATGCAGAGAACGTCCTTCTCTTCAGGAAGTGCTCCTCCGTCCATCTTGTGGTTATCGAAGAATGTGTTTCCAAGTTCAAAGATCTTTACGTTCTCGTTTGACCTTGAGAAGTTGGTATAGAGGACGTCCATGATATTCGGAAGGAGCATGGTCCTCATGACGGAAGTCTCGTCTCCTAAAGGATTGAGTATCTTGACCTGCTGGCGTCTGTAGGAATCTGCAGGGACAAGTACTTTGTCAAGAGCCTTAGGACTTACGAAGCTGTAGGTCTGTACTTCGTCCATTCCAAGAGCTTTGAGCACATTCTTTGCAAGGAGCCTTTCGCCCTGAAGTCCGAGGAACCTAGCTGTATTGGAACTCTTTGGGATGCTGACAGGAAGTTTGTCATAACCGTACATCCTTGCGACTTCTTCTACATAATCTTCTTCTATGGAGAGGTCCTGTCTGACTGTAGGAGCAGTACATGTTATAACGTCTCCGTCCATCTCTGTCTTGATCTCAAGAGCGTTAAGATAGCTGCACATCTGCTCGCCCGGGATCTCTATTCCCATGACCTTATTGAGTCTTGAAACTCTTATCTTTGTGACTACAGGCTCTTCAACATTAGGATAAATATCGACATCGCCTGTAAGGACTGTTCCGGCGCCAAGAAGCTCTACAAGGTAGCAGAACCTGTCGCATGCATCCTTTGCAAGGTTAGGATCTATGCCCTTTTCAAAGCGTCCCGATGATTCTGTACGAAGCTTAAGATCCTTAGATGTCCTTCTGATGCTGTCTCCGAGGAAGTTTGCAGACTCTACAAGGACCATGGATGTATCAGGTCTTATCTCTGAATCAAGGCCGCCCATGACTCCTGCGATAGCTGATGCGCCATCCTCATCTCTTATGGTGAGCATAGAAGAACTCAAAGTTCTTTCTGTCCCGTCAAGAGTAGTGAACTTCTCTCCTTCAGAAGCTGTATCGACTATGATGTGATTTCCTGCGATGGTACGAATATCAAAGGCATGCATAGGCTGACCATACTCGAGCATTACATAGTTGGTTATATCGACTATGTTGTTGATAGGTCTTTGTCCTGAAAGGATGAGCCTTCTTTGGAGCCACCAGGGGCTTTGCTCTATCTTTATGTCTTTGATGACTCTGCAGCAATAGCGCTTGCAAAGGTCAGGTCTCTTGATATCGACCTTTATATAGTTTTCTGAACGCTCCTCTGATACATTCTTGCATTCTGTTTCAGGATATCTGAGTTCCTGTCTGAATGTAGCTGATGCTTCCCTTGCCATACCAAGCATGGAAAGGCAGTCAGGACGGTTTGGAGTTATCTCAAAGTCTACGACTGCATCTCTTAGCTCAAGAGCTTCAACAAGGTCTGCTCCCGGAGTCCATTCGCCTTCAAGGATCCAAATTCCGTCTTTGCTTGCCATAGGAGCTGCTTTGTCAGGGAATCCAAGCTCTGTAAAGCTGCAGAGCATTCCGTGGCTTACTACACCTCTTAATTCTCCGTCATGTATGGTCACTCCTTCTTCGGTCTTTGGCTGGCCGTGAAGAGGTCCGGGGATGTGACTTCCGTCAAGGCAAACAGGAACAAAAGCGCCTTCGAATATATTGGATGCGCCTGTTACGATCTGAACAGGTTCAGCTTTGCCTACATCGATCTGGCATACGGATAATTTGTCTGCATTGGGGTGCTTTTCGATCTTTACGATCTTTCCTATGACTACACCTTCGATGCCCTCGCCCCAATGCTCGATGACTTCAAGGTTGGAGCCGCTTATGACCATGCGGTCTACGAACTCCTGTACGTCTACATTTACGTCTGTATATTCTTTTAACCAGGATACGGGTACTAACATTTCTTAAAACCTCCTACTTGAACTGCTCGATGAAACGCACATCGTTTTCATAGAGATAGCGAAGGTCGTCTATTTCATGCTTGAGCATGGCGACACGCTCAAGGCCCATACCGAATGCGAAACCTGTATACTTCTCTGTATCTACATTACCGACCTTTAATACATTTGGATGTACCATGCCGCAGCCGAGGATCTCGATCCATCCTGAGCCTTTGCATATCCTGCATCCCTTGCCGCCGCACTTAAAGCATGTGACGTCCATTTCTGCGGATGGTTCTGTGAATGGGAAGTGATGAGGACGGAACTTTGTCTTGGTGCTGGGTCCGAACATCTTCTTTGCAAAGATATCAAGAGTTCCCTTAAGATCTGCCATGGTGATGCCCTCGTCTACTACCAGTCCTTCAAGCTGGTGGAACATAGGAGAATGGGTAGCATCAGGTGTATCGCAGCGGAATACTCTTCCCGGAGCAATGATCCTGATAGGAAGAGGCTCTTTTAATAGAGTTCTTACCTGTATAGGAGAAGTCTGAGTCCTAAGGATAGTCTTGTCGTCGATATAAAAAGTATCGGTCATATCCCTTGAAGGATGGTTCGGTCCTGCGTTGAGCGCATCGAAGTTGTAATATACTGTCTCAACTTCAGGTCCTTCTGCAACGGAGAATCCCATGTTCATGAAGATCTCTGTGATCTCGTCTATGGTCTTTGAAACAAGGTGGCTTGCGCCGAGCTTTGCTTCGACTGCAGGTTCTGTTACATCGATAGCTTCAGCTTCAAGTTTTGCTTTTTTTGCAGCAGCTTTGAGAGTTTCTTTTTTCTCAGTTATGAGCTGCTCTATCTGAGCCTTGGTATCGTTTGCGATCTGGCCCATGGTCTTTCTTTCTTCGGGAGCAAGGTCCTTCATGGAACGGAGGATCTCCGTGATCTCGCCCTTCTTTCCGAGGAGCTTTACACGAAGAGCCTCTGCATCATCTAAGGATACTAGTTCAGAAAGGTTCTTCTTTGCTTCTTCAAGAAGCTGTGTTAATTGTTCTTTCATTATGATCTTTGCCTCTTTGATTCATACATGATTATAGTTCCGGCTATGGCTGCGTTAAGGCTCTCTGTCTTCCCGTCCATGGGGATAAAGAGCTTTTCCGAAGCTTCTGCCAGCTCTTGGCTGACGCCGTTGCCTTCATTACCTATTACGACTGCAGCATTTGCTTTAAGGTCTGCGTCCTGTATGGAAACGCTCCCTTCCATAAATGCAGCATAAAGTTTTTTGCCCTTTGCTTTAAGTATGACTGCAGCATCTTTGCCGCTTTCAAGGAAAAGCATGGGCATGCGCAGGACACTGCCCGCTGCTGCTCTTACGACCTTTGGCTGAAAGGGATCTGCTGTGCCCTTTACAAAGATGATGCCGCCAAATCCAAGAGCTTCTGCAGTCCTTATGAGGGTCCCTGTATTTCCGGGATCCTGCAGCCTGTCAAGGACCAGTATGTTCCTATCCTTTGTTTCTTCAAAAAAGCGGTCCATTGTCCATTCAGGCTTATTTGCAGCGGCTATTATTCCCTGCGGTGTATTGTCCGTAGCTACTTTAGAGAAAAGTCCTTCCGGTATCTCGTAAACGGCCGTAAGCTTTTCGGCTTTGAGCGCCAGCTGCTGCGCTTCATCGCCTGCTCCGGCCTTAAGAAATATGAACCGCGGCCTTCCTCCGAATTCCATAAGTTCTCTTACGAGATTCGGACCTTCTACGAGGAACATGCCAAGACCATCTCTGTACTTTTTTTCTTTCAGAGATGCAGCTTCCTTGATCAATGGATTGTCTTTTGAAGTTATAGTCTTCATTATCTGAAAAGAGGCCGGTGAATCCACCGGCCCCGGTTTTCATTCCTTTATTTACTGCTTTGTGAATCTGTTAAGGAAGGACGGGATGGGGAATTCCGTATCATCCTTTCTCTCTTCGGGATTCCTTCCGAATGCCTTGTTGAAGAGCTCGTCAAAATCATCAACGCTCTTCTCTTTGTTTTCTTGAGGCGGCTGCATTGAGATCTGCTCTTCCTGCTGCTTACCTTCTCCTGTGATCTTATCCATCTCTTCCTGAAGAGAAAGTTCTGTGTGCATGGAAGGTCTGAAGGTATTATCTAAGGGTGCTGTCTGAGAAGCGATGTAGTCCTCAAGCTCTTTTTGCTCCTTTGTGGGTTCCTTTGGTCTTGCATCAAGGCCCTTTCTCTTTCCCATCTCGTCTTCAAAGCCCGTTGCGATGACTGTGACCTTGATCTCGCCTTCCATATCCTCTCTGACAGAAGTACCGAAGATGATGACAGCCTCTTCGTCGACCTGCTGGTGTACGAGCTCAGATGCTTCGTTGACTTCGAGCATACCAAGGTCATATCCGCCCTCGATGTTGAGGAGGACGCCCTTTGCTCCCTTGATATTGGTCTCGAGAAGCGGACTTTCGATTGCATTCTTGATGGCATCTGCCACTCTGTTGTCTCCCTTGCCGCGTCCAACGCCCATGTGAGCAAGACCTCTGTCGCTCATGATGGTCCTGACGTCTGCAAAGTCGAGGTTGATAAGGCCTGCATCGGAAATGAGAGTTGCTATGCCCTCAACGCCGTCCTTTAGGACTTCGTCTGCAAGTTTGAAAGCATCGAGTATGCTTGTATTTTTGTCTGATATCTCAAGGAGCTTGTCGTTTGGAACGACTACAAGAGAATCAACGTAACTCTTGAGGAACTTTACTCCAAGGTCTGCATGTTCTTTTCTCTTTTTTCCTTCAAAGCTGAAAGGTCTTGTGACGACGCCTATGGTAAGAGCTCCGGAATTCTTTGCAGCTTTTGCAATGATGGGAGCTGCTCCTGTTCCTGTCCCGCCGCCCATACCTGCTGTGATGAAAACAAGGTCTGCTCCTGCTACGAAATTCTCTATAGCTTCAAGGCTTTCTTCTGCTGACTTTTGTCCTACTTCAGGATTTCCGCCTGCTCCGAGTCCTCTTGTGAGTTTCTCACCTATCTGTATCTTGTTTTCAGCTCTGGATTTGTTGAGCGCTTGTTTATCAGTATTTACAGCAATATAATTAACGCCGCTTAAGTTTGCATCTATCATGCGGTTGACTGCGTTGCATCCTGCTCCGCCGACACCTATTACTCTTATGTTAGCAGAAGTTTCTGCCGGTGCTTCGTATTCAAGAAATGGCATATGGCCCTCCATAAAAAACAGATATATATAATTACAGATAATTATACAATATATTGTGTAGTTTTACATAGGTAAAATCAAAAAAAATCAAATTCTAGAGCAAAAGCTGCTCTAGAAATATGGATGCTTTACAAAAAAATCACTTAATTTTCCTCAAGGCGCATAGGATAGATACCCGTTGGAACCGACATATATGGTCCCGTGGGATATATCCTGGCTGTACTGACTTGCGACCATGACCTTTATGGACGAAAGGGATGCTATGAGATTGTCAAGAGTCCCTTCGCAAAGGTATTGATCATAATAGATATACGCCTTAACGGATGACATTGATATATCTATCCTCTCGAAATAGAAATCTATGACGCTTGCTTCTTCTAAGAGATCAAGACTCTTTGAAAAGAGATAACTTGGTTCAGTTTCAAGAGGTTTACCCGGTTCTGCGCTTATGACCTGCATGCCTGAGATCAAAGGAAGATAAGGTTCAGCATCGGATATCCTTAAGACAAGTCCGTCCTTATCAACTATTGCTATGCCCTGAGGCACCTTTGCAGCAGCAAATTCTTCTCTTTCTTCTATCTCTATGACTATGGTCTTCGGAAGTTTCCTTTTGATTCTTACTACCCTTACATAAGGAGAACTGAGAAGATCGTATCTTGCAGTCTTAAGGTCTGTCTCAAAAAAGATATTCTTTCCTGTCTTTATGCCACATATCTCTGTTGCCATGCTGTCTGTAAAGTGATCGTTTCCTGTGATCTCAAAATTCTCAACATAAAAGAGAGAACTGCTCATGAGGAAATAGACCCCGGCAACAAAAGCTAAGAACAATATGATGCGGAGAAGATAATTCTTTTTTCTGCGTTTCTTTTTTCTTGTCTTCGTTTCAGCCATCAGATACCAAGATTATCGCATATGATATCGGCAGCATCGATCTTGCCTAAGGATCTGGCCGCCTCTGACATTTCGTAAAGAGTACCCTGCATGTTGAGTATCTTTAAGACCTCTTCTGTAAGGTCTACTTTTTCTTCAAGCAGATCCTTTTCTTCAAGGAGTACTGCAGCTCCCTTGTCTGCGAGAGCTTTTGCATTATAGAATTGGTGGTTTGCAGTAACGTTTGGAGACGGGATGAGCACACTTGCTCTTCCGCATGCAGCTATTTCAGATACTGCTATGGCTCCCGATCTGCTCACAACTACATCAGCTGCGCACATGAGCTGAGGCATGTTATATGCATAGGCCATAAGAGTTACGAAAGACGGAAGTACATTGTCTCCGTTGCCGTCTATTATGGACCTTATCTCTTCGTAATACCTGTTGCCTGTAACAAAGATGACCTTGTAATCAAGTCCTCTTTCTTCAAAATGCTTTATGAGCTGAATGGTCTCTTCGTTGATGACCTGGGCGCCAAGGCTTCCTCCAAAGATCAGTATCATTCTGTCCGACGGAGCAAGTCCCAATTCTTCTCTGCTCTTGTTTCTGTCCAGACTTGAAAACTCAGCTCTTACAGGGTTTCCTGTAAGGACTGCTCTGTCCGGATGAGAAAAATATTTCTCCGTGCCTTCAAAGCTGATGAAGACCTTTTTTGCAAAGGCGGAGATCATCTTGTTTGCAACGCCGGGCATTGCATTTTGCTCATGTACATAGCAAGGTATATGATGCCTGTTTGCCTGAAGGAGCACAGGTCCTGTCACGTAGCCGCCTGTACCTATGGCAATTTCAGGTTTGAACTCTTCTATGATGTCTACTACCTCCCTGCTTCCAAGGAGAGTGTCATGTATGGTCTTGAAATTGGCGAGAAGATGCTTTCTGTCAAAGCCTTTTGCATCTATCCCTTTTATATCGTATCCTGCTGCAGGAACAAGCCTGTTTTCCATGCCGTTCTTTGTCCCTACAAAGAGTATGTTTGCATCAGGATGTCTTTCCTTTATTTTGTCAGCGATGGCAATTCCGGGATAAATATGTCCTCCCGTGCCTCCGCAAGAAATCAGCACGTTCATTGTTTCACCTTTCATTGACAGCTATGAGATCAGAATCCTCAGCGCTTTGAGGATCTTCTTCCATATCCATCTCTCTTGCTTGTTTAGATATATTATACACTATACCAAGCTCTGCCATATAGAGTATAAGAGCATTTCCTCCTGCAGATATCAAAGGAAGAACCACTCCTGTCGGCGGCGCCGTAGCTGTGACTACTGCTACATTCAAAATGACCTGAAGTCCAAGATGAAGACCTACTCCTCCTGCAAGGAGCATGCCGAAACGATCCTTTGCCCTTATGGCCGTACTGAGTATCACATATACGAGGATCAGATATGCGATGAGAAGGCAAAGTACGCCTACAAATCCAAGTTCTTCTCCTATGATGGGAAGTATGAAATCGCTTTGAGCTTCAGGAAGGTAAAAAGCTTTTTGTATGGAGTTGCCAAGGCCAAGGCCAAAGACTCCACCAGAGCCAAGAGCAAGAAGCCCCTGCACCACCTGATATCCTGAACCTAAAGCATCATCAAAGGGATGAGTAAAGGATGTGACTCTCTCCATCATATATCCTCCCTTGAATGTCAGAAGGAATACTACGCCTGCAATGCCGGCTGCTATAGTCCCTACTACATAGATGAGAGGAAGTCCTGCAAGGAACATCATTCCGACAATGAGCATGACTACTATGAGCGCTGTGGAAAGGTTTGGCTGCTTGTATATGAGGAAAAAAGCAGTCCCCGCTATGATGAGAGCAAACAGTATCCAAAGAGGCTTTTTTGCGCGCTCTGCTTTTTCTGCATAAAGCCATGAAAAGAAGAGTATCATACATGTCTTTATGATCTCTCCGGGCATGATGGTAGGGCCATTCCCTATTTGTATCCACCTTGTAGCATTGTTTATAGTCACTCCGAGTGGAGTAAATACAAGACCTAGCAAAACAAAGCCTGCAATTAGCGCAAGTACAGCCAGGTAACTGTAAATGCTGTAATCGACGAAAGAGCAAAATATGAATATTGCCCATCCGATAAGAAACCACACAGCTGCGCTTCTTAAGTAGTTATAAGGATCTCCGTATTTGCTCAGGGATACATAATACCCTGCCGAGAACTCCATGATGATACCAAAAAGGGAGATACCAAGTGTAAGTATGAGTATCCTGTAATCGCCTTCGTGTATTCCCTTTTTGAGTCTGAGTTTCTTCAAATCGCGATCCCTTTAAAGTTCTTTGACAAGTCTTTTAAATTCTCTGCCCCTTTGTTCGTAATTCTCGAACATGCCCCAGCTGGCGCACGCAGGAGAAAGAAGGACAGTAAATCCTTTTTCAGCAAGCTTTGCTGCGCTTGCAACGCACACCTCAAGGCTGCTGCACTTTATGATCCTGTCATCTGAAAAACCGCACTTAAGAGCAGTCTCTTCGATCTGGTCAGCAGTAGCTCCCAAGAGGAGCATGTATTCGACTTTACCCTTCATAGCATTTATGTAGTCTGTAAAGTCAAGATGCTTATCATAACCGCCTGCTATGATGATTATGGGTGCAGGCATTGCCTCAAGGGCCTTCATGGAAGCGTCAGGATTTGTTCCCTTTGAATCGTTTATATATCTGACTCCTTTTAGTTCTCTTACGAACTCAAGGCGGTGTTCAACGCCTTTGAACGCCCTCATTGTCTTTCCTATGCTCTTTGCTTTTATGCCTGCAAATATGCCTATGGCTGCAGCTGCAAGAGCATTCTCAAGGTTGTGATGTCCCGGGATCTGAAGAGCGTCTACAGGACAGATCTTGTGCTCTTTTCCGCCTGCTTTTACTACGATGTTTCCTTCCGATACATATGCAGCATTGGAAAGGAGTGACAGGCTTTCGCAGCCTTCCTTTGCAGAGAAGGGTACCTTGTTTACATGATCTACAGTTTCTGCAAGCTTTGCAGTCTCAGGATCATCTGCATTGTATATAAAGAAATCTGCAAGGGTCTGGTTTTCTAGTATCCTTGCTTTTGCAGCTATATATCCTTCAAAGGTCTTGTGCCTGTCGAGATGGTCCGGCGTAAGGTTCAGTATGGCGCTGATATGAACATGGAATTCAGATACGGTCTCAAGCTGGAACGATGAAAGCTCCGTGACCATGACAGTGTCTTCGGTAGCCTTTTCGCAGACTTCAGATACTGCTGCTCCTATGTTTCCTACGACCATAGTGTCTTTGCCGCCGTTCTTCATGATCTCGCCTACAAGAGTCGTAGTCGTCGTCTTACCGTTGGTACCTGTGATACCTATGAAACTTCCCTTGCAATATCTGTATGCAAGTTCCATTTCCCCTATTATCTCGCTGCCTTCGGATCTTAACTTTGCAACTATGGGATTATCCATTGGAACTGCAGGGCTTACGACCACCTGATCAAAAGGCCCTTGTGGATCGGTCCCGAAAAAGCAGGAAACGCCCATCTCATCAAGAAGGGCTTTTGTTTCATCTTTTATTTCTTCTTCTTTTTTCGCATCATATGCGAAGAGCTCGACTCTTCCTTTAAGGAGTTTGAGGCTACCTATTCCGGAAATACCAAGTCCTATAACCAAAACTTTTTTCATATTTCTCCTGTTTTGCCAAAGCATGAAAAGGCATGCTTTAGCCCATACATTTTAAAGCCTTTCATTAAAGGCCTTCATATCACAGATTGAACAGCCAGTAGCAAAGGGCTCCTGCTGCCAAAGTTATGAGAGCAAAGACAGTATCTATCTTTACTTCGCTCCATCCGCCAAGTTCAAAATGATGATGGATAGGAGCCATACGGAAAAACCTTCTTCCGTTTTGCGTCTTGAATACATAGACCTGTATGATGACGCTCAATGCTTCGCATACATAAACGATGCCTACGATTGGAAGCATAAAGTCAAATGAACTGGTCATGGCTATTGCAGAAAGGCACGCGCCAAGAGCAAGGGATCCTGTATCACCCATAAAGATCTTTGCAGGATGATGATTGAAAACAAGGAATCCTATGCAGCATCCGCAAAGTACGAAAGCTATTGCTGCGCTTCCCTGATTGCCCGTATATCCGTAGGAGTAATCGTTTTCAGGGATCGTATGTCTTATGCCGATGAGAGTGAGGAGTCCAAGGCTTAAGGATGCATTGAGGGTTACGCTGCTTGCAAGTCCGTCAAGTCCGTCTGTAAGGTTCACTGCATTGGTCATGGCCACGAATACGAATATGGTGAAGGGTATGATGAAAATACCAAAGTCTACTGCTCTTCTTACAAAGGGTATGTAGACCATCCTGTTGTCTGCAAAATATCTGTAAAGCGAAAGTACAAGGCCTACTGCTACCTGAAGCAGAGCTTTTTGCTTTGATGTAAGGCCTTCGTTTTGATGCTTGACTACCTTTAGGAAATCATCGTAAAAACCTATGCCTGCATAGACTACAGTGCAAAAGAGTATGACAAGGACTGTCGGCACTGTCTGCTGATCTCTGATCATGAGTACTACGCCAAAGACTATGACAGTTACTATCATGGCAAGACCGCCCATAGTTGGAGTTCCTGCCTTTGCAAGGTGAGCCTGGGGACCTTCTTCCCTTATGGCCTGCCCTGCTTTCAATTTTTTGAGAAGGGGTATCTCTATATATGTAAGTGTGCCGCAAAAAAATGCAGCAGCTGCTATGATGATACCTGACATGATCAGACTTTTCATTGATCGTCTCCTGATATTATTGGCATGATGCCTTTATTTTTTGAGTTCTTCCCTGATGCCTTCAGCCACTTCGCTGATCCTTGTTCCGTTAGAACCCTTTACAAGGACAACATCTCCCGGCATCAGGATCTGAAGGACCATATCAAGGACGCTCCTGTTAGTACCAAGCTCTATGACTGTGGTCTTTGCGCCCTTTACGCTGCTGACTCCCTGTGAATAGATGCTGCTGTTTTCTCCTGTGGCAAGGACCATGTCTATGCCGCATTCTGCAGCCGCTCTTCCGACTTCGAAGTGGCCTTCTTCTTCAGCGTCGCCAAGCTCATACATATCGGAAAGTATGGCGATCTTTCTATTTCCTTTTGCTGCAGCCAAAGCAGCAAGTCCTGCCTTCATGGAATCGGGACTTGCATTATAGCTGTCATCAAGCAAAGTGATGCCGCCAAGGTCCTCTGCTTTTAGCCTTCTGTCTTCGCTTTCCACTTTTGCAAGGCCATCTGCAGCCTCTGCAAGAGTTACGCCGAAGAACTCTCCTGCCTTTATTGCAAGGCAAGCGTCTATGACATTCTGCTCTCCAATAAGAGGCAGCGTGAAATGCTGGCCGTCAAGGTCAAACTCGACTCCATCGAGTCCATTGTTTATGATCTCTTCCGGAGCCTTGACTATTGTAACAGAAAAATCTGATTTGTTAAGCGCTCTTTTTCTTATCTCATCCTCTGTCCTTAAATAATCGGAATCTCCGTTGACTACAAGGTGGTCATCTTTTGTGAATCTGCTCACGATCTCAAGTTTTGCATCAGCTATTGCATCCCTGCTTCCCAGCCTTTCCATATGGGAGATACCCACATTGGTAATGATAGCTAGTTCAGGATCTATGAAAGAAACATCTTCTTCGATCTGTCCTTTTCCGTCCATGCCCATCTCAAATACCATGGCCTCTGTTGTCTCATCTGCCATAAATGCAGTCATGGAAAGCCCAAGGTTTGTATTCAGATTCTTTTTTGTGCAAAGAGTGTTGTATTTAGATCCCATGACAGCGGCTGTAAGGAGCTTAGTCGTTGTTTTTCCTACGCTCCCTGTAACTGCAAGCTTCTTTATGTCATACTGGTCAAGATACTTCTTTGCCATTGCTTCAAATGCTTTGACAGTATCAGAAACAAGTATTACAGAAGCATCGCTGTGAGCATCGACAAGGTCCTGAGCTGCACATTCGTCAGACATGAGGAATACTCTGCATCCGTTTCCGTAGACTCCTTCTGCGAATCTGTGTCCGTCATTGAATTCTCCAACGACGCAAACGAAAAGGTCCCCTTCTCCTGCTTCCCTTGAGTCTATCTTGACGTCTGATACAGTATTATCCTTGCATCCGAGGAGCTTTCCGCCTGATGCGTTTCTTAAAAAATCAAGATCTTTTTCTCTCATATTTCCTATCGAGGATCGAAGTCCTCATCCTTTCAATGTCTTTATCTATAGTATACAGTGACCGAGGATCCTTTTTCTACCTCAGTTCCTGCTCTTGGGAACTGATCTGTAACAGATATCTCGTGATATCCACTTCCGGGATCGTCAGCATATTTGCATTCCAGTTCAACTCCTGCAAGGATACCGCTGGCATCCTCAAGGCTATGACCCACAAGATCGGGAACTATAGTCTTTGTGCTCCTCATCTCTTCAAGTTCTTCTGCTGTATAGTTCGGTTCTATATTGAGCATCAGGAGTGCTTCTTCCATGATTGCCTTTTCGCAGACCGAAGCAGTATCCGTAGAACTGCGCCATTCAGGATTGTCGAATATGACCAAGACTACGAGCTGCGGATCCTCCATGGGTGCGATCCCTATGAAGGATGTATATACATCAGTTTCTGAATATCCGCCTGCTACAGCCTTGTATGCAGTACCTGTCTTTCCGCCTACTCTGTATCCTTTGATGCCTGCTGCGCCTGCGCCGCCGCTGGTGACGACATTTTCGAGTATGGTCATCATATTTGCTGCAGTTTCTTCTGAAACAGTGATATTCCTGACTACAGGCTCTATATTCTCCACCACATTGCCGTCAGAATCAAGTATTTGTTTTACGAAATGAGGCTGCATGAGCTTTCCTTCGTTGGCAAGAGAACTGATGGCTGTGATGAGGCTTATGGGCGTCACTGCTATGCCCTGTCCGAATGCCATAGTAGCAAGCTCAACAGGACCTGTTTCCTTTTCAGGATATATGAGGTTGCTCGCTTCGCCCGGATAATCGATGCCAGTGCTCTCAGTTATGCAGAAAGTCCTAAGACCGTTATAGTAGTCAGTCCTTCCTATCCTTTGCACCAGCTGTATCATTACTGAGTTGCAGGAGTTTGCAACTGCGCCTGCAAGGGTCTGATGGCCGTGGTTCCAAGGCCAGTTCCAGCAATGTATGGTCCAGTCCTCAACGTCCTGGTATCCTGCGCAGTAAAACCATTCGTCCATGCTTGTAACGCCGTAGTCAAGAGCAAGAGCGACTGTTATGGGTTTGAATGTGGAACCGGGCTCGTATACATCGCAGACAGAGAAATTCCTCCACATCCTTGACCAGTATGAGACCTGTTCAGCTTCTGTAAGAGTCTCGTAATATGCCTCGTCGCCCGGCATTGCGCTCCTTGGATAATTGAGGTCGAACTCATCAGTCTGAGCCATGGCATATATCTCGCCCGTCTTTGGGTTCATGGCTATGGCGACTATTCTGTCAGCAGGGAGTTCCTGTTTGTAGTAAGCTATCTTTTCTTCCACCATGCGCTGCATGTTGGTATTGATGGTCGTTACGAGCGTATATCCGTTCTTTGCATCGAAGTACTTGCTGTGGCCGAATATGAGGGTGTTATTGTTGTTATCAGTGCTGGTTATGAACCTTCCGTTGGTTCCTGAGAGAGTCAGATCATAATATCTTTCAAGTCCTGTGAGTCCAACATTATCGTCTGTTGTTATGCCTATGATCTGAGATGCGAAGGCTCCCTTTGGATAGAACCTCTTTGAATCCTCGATGATATCGACTCCGGGAAGCTGAAGTTTTCTTAAGGCGTCAGCCTTTTCAGAAGATACGTTCTTTGCTATCTTGCAAAGAGACTTGTTTGAAGTAATGAGCTCATAGACGTCATATGTGTCCATATCAAGAACGGATGCGATGGCAAAAGCCTCTTCATAGGCATTCTTTGTCACCTCATCCTCCGTCTTTCCGTTGCCTTTTACAGTGCTGGGTCTCACCCAGATAGTGTGAGCTGAAGCAGATACTGCCAGATAGTTACCTTCGGAATCGAGTATGTTTCCTCTGAAAGCATTTATGACGCTGTCTGCCGTTTGCTGCTTTGAAGCCTTCTGAGCGTACTCATTTCCTCTGATGATCTGATGCCATGCAGTCCTGAGTGTAAGAGCAGCAAAAAGGACAGCAAATACATAAAAGATAAAAAGTACCCTTCTTCTGTTCTTTCTGCTCGGTTTAACGTTTTTCATAAATCCTATTATAAATCAAGAAAGGCGCCCTTCAAGGGCGCCTGTGTGAAGTTTTCCTAATTATATGCGTTTTGTTTAAGCGCCATGGCAAAATCCGTAAGCTGAGTCTCCGCGCTCTTTAAGGTGATTATCCTGTCAAAGCCCGGATGGATAAGCCCCATCTCTAGAGCCCTTGCTTCAAGACTGTCCACATTCGTAGCTGATTCGATCTTGACTTCAAGATTCGCCAATTTGTATTCGGTCATCTGGATCTCGCTGTTGATCTTGTTGATCTCGTACTGGAGTTTTGAGGAATAAGCATTAAAGCCTACGTAGGCTATGCATACCATAGCTGTAAGCAACATGATAACAACTATCTTTGTTCTGTTGTTCTTTAGAATCTTCCTCATAATTTTTCTATAACTCTCAGTTTTGCGCTTCTTGCTCTCGGATTTACCAGCAGTTCCTTTGGATCGGCCTCAATGGGCTTTCTCGTTACCTTTTTGATATCCGCCTTCTTGCCGCACACACAGGGAAATCCCGGAGGACAGGTGCACGGATTCAGGTGCTTTTGAAAACATTCTTTGACTATACGATCCTCAAGGGAGTGAAAGCTTATGACAGCAAACCTCCCGCCCGGAGCGAGGACATCTATGAAATCGTCTAGGCATGATCTTAAGTGATCGAGTTCGCCGTTGACTTCTATTCTTATGGCCTGGAAGGTCCTCTTTGCAGGATGGGGGCCTTCCCTTCTTGCAGAAGCAGGAATAGCTGCTTTGATGATGTCCACCAGTTCATAGGTGGTCTCTATATCCTTTTCTTCTCTTGCGCTGCAGATAAACTTCGCTATCCTTGCAGCCCATTTCTCTTCGCCGTAATCTTTGATGATCTTTGTAAGTTCCTCTTCGGAGTATCCGTTGACTACATCTTTAGCTGTAAAGCTATCGTCTCTGTCCATTCTCATATCGAGAGGCGCATCGTACTGATAAGAGAAGCCTCTGTCCGTGTTGTCCAGCTGAAAGGATGAAACTCCAAGGTCCAGGAGCGCTCCGTCTATTTGCCCTATTCCAAGTTCGAACAGTACGTTTTTGATCTCCGAATAGTTGTTGTGCATGAATGCTTTTTTGCAGCTATAGCTTTCAAGCCTTTTCTTTGCTGCATCAAGAGCATCCGTATCTCTGTCGATCCCGATTAGCATACCCTCTTTCGACAAAAGTGAGCATATGCCTGAGGAGTGCCCGCCTCCTCCTAAGGTCCCGTCTGCATATATGCCGTCAGGCTTTACATCAAGAGCCTTCAGTACACTTTCGTATAGGACCGGAACATGACTGAATTCCATGGCTTAGACCTTGTATTCTTCTGAGAACTTTGCAAGATCCTCTGCTGTGAGCATTCCGCCGTTCTCGCTCTTGTCGTAGACATCCTTAGACCAGATCTCTACTCTGTCTATCATTCCTATGGTCACAAGTTCCTTTTCGATGTGGGCAAATTCGCGAAGGTCTGAAGGGAATAGTATCCTTCCCTGCTTATCGACCTCTACGTCCCTTGCGTTTGCATAGGTATAGCGAAGGAATGCCCTTACCCTGGCATCTGACCTCGGAAGCTCAGCAAGTTTCTTTTGCTGCTCCTGCCAAGTAGACATGGGATAAAGGATGAGGCATTCATCAAGTCCCCTTGTGAGGACGCACTGCATGCCAAGCTCTTCTCTGAACTTTGCAGGTACTATGACCCTGTTCTTCGCATCTATTTGGTTTTGGTAGATGCCCATGAGCATTGGCTTCTTGACTCTCCTTTTTCGCTAAATTTGGGGGCACTTATCCCCTTTTCATCGTTGCTCCTCCACTTTACACCACTTTTATTTAAATATCAAGATATATATAGAAGTTTTTTGGGATTTTACTCCACTTTTTCTCTCATTGACTCCACAAAATGCCCCTTTGCGGTAATGGAGATGTAATGGTATACTTTTAACAAGATCAAAAAAGCGCCACCAAAGGGGCGCGTATTCATACAGGAGATTTTTTCTAATGGGTAATACTTTCTATTTTCAGTGGGAAGTGGATCTGATCCGCTTCCTCCAATCCTACATGAACGACATGGAAGTAAAGATCATGTCGATCATATCCATGTTTGGCGAAGAACTTTTCCTCATACTCCTTCTGGGTTTCCTTTACTGGGTATATGACAAAAAGACAGGAGTAAAGGTGGGAGTCAGGCTCATGACTGCGCTTCTCTTTGTACCGCTTGTAAAGAACATAGCATTAAGGCGTCGCCCTTATATGGATAATCCGGGGATCGAATGCTTAAAACCTGTAGACCCTGAAGCTGACATAATGGACATAACGGCTCAGGAATACTCCTTCCCAAGCGGACACTCTGCAAATTCTGCAGCAGCCATGGGTTCCCTTGCATACTTCTTTAAGAATAAGATCTTTAAAGTACTCTGCGTTTTGATCCCGCTGCTCGTAGGAGTATCAAGGTTTGCATTAGGAGTCCACTATCCTACAGACGTACTTTGCGGATGGCTCACAGGATACTGCGCAGTACTTCTCCTTCCTGTCCTCGAAAAGAAATTCAAGGATCAAAGGAAACTCTACTTCACCATATTCGGAATAAGCCTTGTGGGCATCTTTTATTGCAGGACCAATGACTACTTCATGGGCATAGGCATGATGCTCGGACTCCTCCTTGGAAACTTGTTTGAAGAAAAACTTGTCGATTTTCCAAAGCCTGCACATGCACTTGCAGCTGTTCTTAGGATATTAGGCGGCATTGCACTATTCTTTGGACTCAATACACTTCTTAAGATGCCTTTCTCAAAGGAACTTTTAGCATCTGCAAGCGCTGCTCAATTCGCACTCAGGACTGTAAGGTATGCTATCATAGCATTCATCGAATTCGGTCCTTACACCATGCTCTTTGGAAAGATAATAAAGAAGAAATAAAAAGATCAAACTTAATCTGCCAGTTCCCATCCAGGTTGGTATCGCCTAGGAGCACGATGATGACAGTTTCTACTCCGTCAGGAGCTTTGTATATGTGACGGCCTTCAGCGTACATTTTTTCTGTATTTGTGAATTTTTCACACTGAATATTGCACAAAGACAAAGGAATAAAAAGGCCTATTGCATCAAGAAAAGTAATGCATATGCGCCATGCAAAGTGTATAATCACAATGACGATAGATATGACTTTTAGATCCTCGGAACATCGTCTTCCGGGAGAAGGAGTGATGATATATGAACAACAGACATTTCGTACCGCCCGTAGGACTGATAATCTTTTCATTCATATTCTGCTATCCCTTAGGATGGTTTTTCCTGTTTTTAAGACTCATAAACAAGAAGCAGGACAGATCCTACAATGCAGTTAATCAGAAGAATGAACCTATCAGATCCTTCAACGTGAACGCTAATTACCGCGCTACAAGAAACATACTCCTCATCGTCGGAGGTTTCTTCGCAATGGGCGCCATTTCAGAGCTTATCGATATGCTTGTTTACAGCCCTGAGACCTGGTATTACTACATCGAGGATATAGCCATTCCGCTGGTGATCTCCGTAGTGCTCATTTACATCGCATACAGAAGGACCTTGATGCTCAAAAAGTATCAGCCATACCTTAATTATCTTGCAGCCTACGGCACAGATCCTATCTATGACCTGGCATACTCGCTCAACATCAGTCATGAGCAGGCAGTCAGGGATCTGTCAGAGATGATAGCAAAGGGTGTCATCAAAGCAAAGATCTCAGATGATGACTACATCGTTCTCGATTCTAACCCTGCAAAGATCCCAAGCACATCAAGGTATGCAAAGAAGTTCATCAGATGTCCTTTCTGCGGCGCACCTAATGCCATAGAACCGGGACACGCAAGAAAGTGTGAATACTGTGATTCACCGTTAGAATAAACACAATCCAGAACATAAAGAAGGTGTCACAGTCACAAAACTGCCGAGCACATACGGCAGTTTTTTTGTAGGATGATACATTCCATATATATGGATTTATGATGAATTCACAAGTATTAGGTCTTGCAATATTTATGCATTTTTGGTATAAACTTGTGCGATGGAAAAAAAGAGAAGAACAATTAAAATATTATTCATATTTTTGGTCCTCTTTGCCGTAGCTTACGGTAGCGCATTCCTTGCAAACAACGTAAGCGCAGACAATAAGCAGGAAGTAAAGACCTTTCTCCCTGACGGAGTGCCAAAGCTTGCCCACGACAACGAAGAAGCTTTAGACAAGGATTCCAAGGCGACAGGCGAAGAACAGCCTGAACTGACCGAATATGATATAGGAAGAGCTATAGCAGACTATGCAGAGCAGTTCTTGGGAGTCCCCTACACCGATGCAGGGGTCAGTCCAAAAACAGGTTTTGACTGCTCAGGTTTTGTGTATTATGTACTTAACCATACAGGTCATCCTACATCTGCAAGAGGAACTGTTGAACTCTACAATGCAGCGACCATAGTACCTGCTTCAGAGCGCCTTCCTGGAGACATAGTCTTCTTTCACAGCACCTTCGGCACGAAACCTGTTACACATGTTGGTATCTATATAGGAAACAATATGATGGTCCATGCGGGGACCAACGGTGAAGTCATAAAGAACGTAAACCTATCGGATGCATATTGGATAGAGCACTTCCTTTGTTACGGAAGGATAAGATAACAAAAAACCGGCGCCTGCCGGTTTTTTTCATACCGTTTATTTTTAGATAAACCTGGAACTATAGAAAAGATCTTCTGTGTATCGGACAGGGTCCGAGCTTTGCAAGACCTTCATAGTGAGCCTTTGTTCCATAGCCTTTGTTTGATGCAAAAGCATAGCCGGGATATATGGCATCCATTTCGACCATCTCTCTGTCCCTTGTCACCTTTGCGATTATGGAGGCTGCAGCTATGGACACGGACTTCGCATCTCCTTTTATGATGGAAGTCTGAGGGATACGAAGAGCATCGAGCTTGACTGCGTCTATGAGCACATGCTCAGCCTTTACAGAAAGGCCCATTACAGCGTCGACCATTGCTTCCTTCGTTGCATTGAGTATATTGATCTCATCTATTACTGACGGCTCTCTCCTGCCTATTGAGACTGCTATGGCATGTTCCATTATGAGGTCATAAAGTTCATCTCTTTTCTTTGCAGAAAGCTTTTTCGAATCATCGACTCCTAAGACATCAAAATCCTCAGGAAGTATGACAGCAGCAGTTACTACAGGACCTGCAAGAGGACCTCTTCCCACTTCATCTACGCCTGCTATATACTTTATGCCTTTGCTCCAAAATTCTCTCTCAAAGGACTTCATCTCCAAGAGCTTTGCTTTTTGTTTTTCAAGTCTTTCTTCTTTTGTCATTTGATGATCTTTCTGATCTTTGAGACACCGATAATAAGTCCGAGAGCAAGCGCAAGAGCAGCGCTCCCAAGCATGCTTATGGAAAGTCCGCGGCTCACTTTTTGTTCGATCTCTTTTTCCGGTTCCTTTTTAATGATACTCATATCTTTTTCCCTTTCTTTGCTAAGATCATGTGCAATTTCCCCATCCTTTATATCTATGATTTTAGAACTTGGACCGAAGTGCACTGGCCTAAAGCAATTCCCTATTGTAAAGACCTGCAGTCCTCCTAAAAGAAGGTTCAGCAGACCTGCTTACCATATCAAAGACCTTTTCGCATTCCTCTTTAGACTCCACTGTAAAGTAGAGTGTATAGATATCAAGTTTAGGAAGTCCCTTGTCCGCTACATACAAAGGCACGCAGTTTAGAAGTTCTGAATATCTTGAGTCGTGGCAAAGTATCCTGAAGCGCTCCCCTTTTCTATCGACCAGTTCCTTATCCCTTGTGCAGCCCTTGCATCCGTTCTTTCCCATGGCAGGACATGCTCTGAATTTCATCAAAGGCAGATAACCGTAAATGATCATTGCAAGGGGCAGATCCATTACAGTACCATACTTTGTATCTTGCTCTTTACTTTTTGCTTTGTCTAAAACTGCTTGTTTTCTGCTAAGCAAAGCTCTTTGCTTAGCAAAAGGCATCTCAAAGGATAGAGTAAGATCCTCTGCGCCTAAGGCTTTGTACTGCTCTATGGATGATGTATTCATCACATTGAGATACATGCCGCCGTGTATAGAAAGTCCCAGTTCACTGCAGATATTGAATCCGCCTATGTTTTCGCACAGGACATTACTTACTCCTGTTTCTTTCAGCGCGCTGAGTATTTCTTTTATCCTTTGGACAGAACCCTCCCAAAGGACTGAAGGGATCTCGGCAAGTATCCTTTGCCCAGCTATGAGCTTTGCTGTCTTTTCTGAAGGACCGTTTTTGATCTCCTTAAAAAGATCTTCTGCAGGTAAAACCACCTGGGCATCCCCCGGTACATCAAAAAGCTGTGAAATTGTATTGAATCTGAGTCTATACATTTTTAAAAATGCTTATTCTTTCGTCTGTCAGTTTTGCGACTGCATTCCTTCTAAGTTCGTTCAAAGCGGATATTGGTAGCATGAGCCCATCCTCTATATCTGCGTTGAAATCCCTGTATGAATAGATGGTCCCGCCAAGCTTTGTAAGATTCTTTTTGACTGAATCTATGGTCATGCTTTGGGTCCTTGCATCCTGAGGCTTGTCTCCTTCGGCAGTTATCCAAAGCTCTCCGTCACTTAAAGTAAGGCTTACTCTTTCTCCTCTTTTTGCTTTGAAATATATATCTATGGGAACGCTCTGCGTCTCTTTTTCATAAAGCTTTGCAAGGTTTTTTAGTACGTCACCGGATGCAGCAAGGACATCGTCTTTTGTCCTGTATCCGAACATGGAAAGATCTCTTTTTCCTGTCAGGTAGCCGTCAGTAAATCCGCTCCTGCTGAAAACAGATCTAAGAGTTTCAATGTCATATGGCATGCCGTCCCTTGCATTTTTGCATGCAGTCACTGCAGCAGCAACATATTCAGCTCTCTTCATCCTGCCTTCTATCTTAAGGCTGCCTACTCCTGCATCCGAAAGCTCTTTTATATGCTTCATATATGACATGTCCTTTAGAGACAGAGCATGATCCCTTCCGCATGCATTGCAGTCAAGCCTGCAGGGCTGCGCGCAAAGACCTCTGTTTCCGCTCCTGCCTCCTATCATTGAAGACAGATAGCAATTACCTGAAAGTGACATACAGTGAGCTCCGTGAACGAAGACTTCAACATCTGCTCCTGTTTCCTTTATGACCTTTTTGATCTCTTCAAGGCTGAGTTCTCTTGCAAGGACGACTCTGTCAAATCCCCATTTCAAAAGCGCTTTTACACCTTCACTGTTATGGACAGCCATTTGAGTCGATGCAAATCTCTTGAGTTTTGGATAATGCTCTTTTGCATAAGCTGCGACAGCGAAGTCCTGTATTATGAGGGCATCAGCTCCTGCTTCTGCAGCAGTATCTACAGCCTTGTAAACATCCTCAAGTTCGTCATCAAAAACTACAGTATTTATGGTTATATACACTCTGCATGAGTGTTCGTGACACTGCCTTATAGTATCCTTTAAATTCTCTCCGTTGAAATTGCTTGCATTCCTTCTGGCATTGAAATTCTGCAAGCCAAAATATACGGCGTCAGCGCCGCATCTTAAGGCTGCTTTAAGTTGTTCTTCTCCGCCTACGGGAGCCAGGATCTCAGGTTGGCTATTAAGCATTTCAATACATTAACTTCAAACAGACATTTCCTCGACCCGCTCTCGCTTAGTCCTCGTGCAGCGGTTCATCGGTTCCGTCTTCGCTTTCAGCTCGCCGATCACCGTGAACCGGCACTGCGGAAGGTCTCGTCAATGCTGTTTGAAGTTTTGTGTTCTCACACTCTCTTTCTGATAATGTCTCCGGGAAGGACGTCTTCAGGAAGATTTATCTCTATGGTATCCATAGGATGAGAAGATCTTTCAAGGGATTCGCCTTCACTGTTTATGATCCTCTCTACTTTGAAGCTTCTTCCCGCTTTTCCGGGAGTCAGGACTTCAAGCTCATCGCCAAGATCAAAAGCATTCCTGGTCAGGATCTTGCCGCCTTCTGATACGTTGCCCACATAAAGAGCGTCGCGGATATATCCGTTGTCGTCAGGAGCTATCTGTGAAGGTTCTCCTTCATAAAATCCTGTGCAGTACGGTCTGTGGGATACTGTATTAAGTTCTGATCTTGCTTCCTTTGCAGTCATTTTTCCGTCAAGATAGGATCTGTATGCATTAGCTACAGTACCTACATAGTACGGAGTGCGCATACGGCCTTCAACTTTGAAGGATACGACGCCTGCTTTTGCAAGTTTATCTAATATATCTATGCAGCAAAGCTCTTTTGAACTTAAGATAGCCATACCTCTGTCTGATTCGACTACGGGGAAATATTCGCCGGGACGTTTTTCTTCCATGAGGTGATAGTTCCATCTGCAGCCCTGAGCGCATTCACCTCTGTTTCCGGAGCGACCTGTAAGGAAGGCTGAGATCATGCATCTTCCTGAATAGCTCATGCACATGGCGCCATGAATGAAGGCTTCAAGTTCAAGATCCTTTGGCTTGTTTGCAGCGATCTCTGCGATCTTTTCTATGCTGAGTTCTCTTGCAAGGACTATCCTCTTTACACCCATGTTGTAATAGACTTCTGCTGCTTTGTAGTTCATGCAGTTAGCCTGAGTGGAAAGATGTATCTCCATATCGGGGCATTTGTCCTTGATCTCTGCTATTGCTCCTATATCAGATACTATGATGGCATCTACGCCTATCATGTGCAGGTTCTTTGCATAGGAACCGAGCTTTGGTATTTCGTCGTTATTTGCAAAGCAGTTCACCGTGACGTAAAGCTTCTTTCCGGCCTGGTGGAGCTTGTAGCAGGCATTGCCTACATCCTCAAGATCGAAGCCTACATGCTCTGCTCTCATCTGCATGAAGGGCCCGCCAAGATACACAGCATCAGCGCCGTACCTTATGGCAGTCTCTACGCATTCCATATCTCCCGAAGGAAGCAAAAGCTCTATGTTTTTAAGATCCATACGATCCCCTTTCATCAATGATCGATCAATATATGTCTTTCTCTTTTTCGAATTAAAAAGAAATAAAAACGGATAAAGTGAGAAACTTTACCCGTCATTATACCACAGCCGGTTACTATCAGAACAGTATCTCTTCATATGTAGGATAAGGCCAATACTCATCGCTTACCAATGCTTCAAGATTGCTGACCATATTCCCTATGGATGTTACTCTTGCAGAAATATTGTCTCTATAGAACTTGGCAGAAAGGATGCCATCCATGATGCCGGGAGCTGAAGCAAGTCTTTCTGCAAGGATATTGGTCTCCTCATAGATATTTGACAGAAGAACATCTATCCTCTTTATGAGGTCGCTTTCTACAGGAGATCCTTTTGCTCCTATCTTTCCTTTGTAATAGGCAACCTTTCCGAGTTCTTCTACATACTTTTCTGTTCCCGGGATGATATGTCTTAATATCATCTCCATTAGAGTATTTGCTTCTATGGCAGTCTTTGCGCAATAGTTTGCAAGGTGGATCGAATATCTTGCTTCCATCTCTCCTCTTGAGTAGACATCATGGGATGTGAATAGTTCCACATTCTTGTCATTTATATACTGAGGCATGCTGTCCACTGTATCGCGGAGTATGGAAAGACCTCTTTCTTTTGCTTCCTCTACCCACTCTTCTCCGTAGCCGTTTCCGTTGAATATGATGCGGCGGTGCTTTGAAAGAGATTCCTTAAGGAGTGCTTGGAGTTCTGCATTGAAGTCCTTTGCTTTTTCCAGTCTGTCTGCGAATTTTGAAAGCTCTTCTGCCATCATGGTATTTAGGACAACATTCGGTCCTGCTATGGACTGGCTCGATCCTACCATACGGAACTCGAATTTATTACCTGTAAATGCTATTGGAGACGTCCTGTTCCTGTCAGTCGTATCCTGAGGTATCTCAGGTATGCTGTCTATACCTATCTTTAATTTCTTTTGAGTCTTTTCTTCGTAGGTCTCACCTGAAATGATGGAATCTACTATGTCTGTTAGCTCAGTTCCCAAAGATACTGATATGATGACCGGAGGAGCTTCATTTCCTCCGAGCCTTGCATCGTTTCCGTGGTATGCGACGCAGCAGCGAAGCATCTCCTGATAATCGTCTACTCCTGCAAGGAAAGCTGCTATGAAAGTAAGGAAGCGAGCGTTCTGGCTGGGCGTCTTTCCGGGACGGAGGAGGTTTTCTCCCTTGTCAGTGGAAAGTGACCAGTTGTTGTGCTTACCTGATCCGTTGACACCTGCAAAGGGCTTTTCATGAAGTATGCATTCAAAGCCATGTTTTTCTGCTATCTTCTTCATGAGTTCCATAGTGATCTGGTTGTGATCGCAGGCAGTATTTACATCGCAATAAACAGGAGCCATCTCGTGCTGTGAAGGCGCTGCTTCATTGTGCTCTGTTTTTGCATTCACGCCAAGTTTCCAAAGCTCTTCGTCAAGTTCGTGCATAAAGCTCATGACTTCAGGCTTTATGGATCCGTAGTAATGATCGTCAAGTTCCTGGCCCTTAGGAGGTCTTGCGCCAAACAGAGTTCTGCCGCAAAGTTTAAGGTCAGGTCTTTGATCGAAGTATTCCCTCTTTACAAGGAAGTATTCCTGTTCAGGTCCTACCTGCGGAGTCACATGAGATATATCGTTATCGCCAAAGAGCTTGAGTATCCTGATGCATTCTCTGTCAAGAGCTCTCATGGACCTTAGTAGCGGCGTCTTCTTGTCAAGTACGTCGCCGCTGTATGTAAGGAAAATAGTCGGGATGTACAGTGTCTGATCCTTTATGAAAGCTGATGCTGTCGGATCCCAAGCCGTATATCCTCTTGCTTCAAAGGTAGCTCTTAAGCCTCCGGAAGGAAAGCTTGATGCGTCTGCTTCGCCTTTTGTAAGTTCTGAAGCTGAAAGTTCAAGAAGGACTTTTCCCTTTCCTGCAGGAACGATGAAGCTGTCGTGCTTTTCGGCAGTGAATCCTGTCATTGGTTGGAACCAGTGAGTATAGTGAGTAGCGCCCTTTTCCGTTGCCCATGCGCACATAGCTTTTGCTATATCATCAGCAGCTTCGTATGAAAGGGTTGAACCGTTCTTTACGCACTCGCACCACTCATCGTAGGAACCCTTTTTTATGTACTTTTTCATGGTCTCTTCAGTGAAGACCATGGATGCAAATATGTCTGTTATCTTCATAACATCACCACTTTGTAAACATCATGAGGACTGACTGCAGTAATAGCCATCAGTCCTCTTTTTTTACCTCTTTTTGTATATATACAACTACAGTTTCTTGAAATAATCAAGCGCTGCTTTGAACATGCGGATATCGTACTCTCCCGGAACGTTTCTGTAAAGGTCCTTTCCTATCCTTTCGGCATGTCCCATCTTTCCGAAGACTCTGCCGTCAGGAGATGTGATGCCTTCTATTGCGTATGCAGATCCGTTTGGATTGTACTGTATGTCCATAGTCGCATTGCCTGCAAGGTCCACATACTGAGTAGCTATCTGTCCGTTTTCAGCAAGTTTCCTTATGAGTTCTTCGCTTGCAAGGAACCTTCCTTCCCCGTGAGAGATAGGAACGCTGTAAACATCGCCCACCTCTGTAAGAGCAAGCCATGGAGACTTGTTCGATGCTATCCTTGTCCTTACGATCTTTGACTGATGCCTTCCTATGGTGTTGTAGCTTAAAGTCGGGCAGTTTTCATCTGTATCTATGATCTTTCCGTAAGGAACGAGTCCAAGCTTGATAAGGGCCTGGAAACCATTGCATATACCGCACATGAGGCCTCCTCTTGCATCGAGAAGGTCAGAAACTGCTTCCTTGATCTCCGGGTTTCTAAAGAATGCAGTTATGAATTTGCCGCTTCCGTCAGGTTCGTCGCCTCCTGAGAAACCTCCCGGTATAAAGACTATCTGAGAACTCTTAAGTTCCTTTGCAAAGTTTTCGATGCTCCTTGAAATCCCTTCGGAGCTTAAGTTGTTTATGACGAAGACTCTTGGATCAAGACCTGCGTCAGAAGCAGCCTTTGCAGAATCCATTTCGCAGTTAGTTCCCGGGAATACAGGGATGAGTACCTTTGGTTTTGCTGCGCTTGCAAGAGCAGAAACTCTTTCTTTAGCATCAAAGCTAAAGTTCTCTACATTTCCTTCGCTCTTTACGTTGTTGCAGGAGAAGACATCCTCGAGCCTATCCTCGTAAAGTCCGAATACTTGAGTCGTTCCCACCTTTTCTTCGCCGTACTTGAATTTCTTTGCAGAGCTTATCTCTCCTATTACTTCCATGCCCTCTTCCGGCTTTGCCATTTCAAGAAGGAATGCGCCGTAGTCATAGGAGAATATCCTGTCAAGAGAGATATTATCGCTGAATTCAAATCCGAAGTCATTTCCCATAGCCATCTTGATGACAGCTTCTGCTATGCCGCCGTGCCCCGGTGTATAGCAAGATACTGCTTTTTTGCTTCTCAAAAGCTCAGTTACTTTATCGAATACCAAAAGCATGGACTTAGGATCCGGAGTTCCCTTTTCGTCATACCTTGGAGCTATCCTTACAAGCTTGTTTCCTGCTTTCTTGAATTCAGGAGATACTATATGATCTACATTTTCTGTTGTGACAGCAAAGGATATGAGCGTAGGCGGGACATGTATGTCCTCAAAGGATCCTGACATGGAATCCTTTCCTCCTATTGCTCCTATGCCAAGGTCCATCTGAGCTTTGTATGCTCCAAGGAGAGCCGCAAGAGGTTGTCCCCACTTCTTTGGATCCTTTCCGAGCCTTTCAAAATATTCCTGAAGGCTTAGGTATACATCTTCAAACTTTGCGCCTGTTGCAATGAGTTTGCTGACTGACTCAACTATTGCAAGATATGCTCCGTGATAAGGGCTTTGCTCAGAGATATATGGATCGTATCCCCATGCCATAAGTGAGCATGTATCCGTATGACCCTTTTCTACTGAGACCTTTTGTACCATAGCCTGTATAGGAGTCCTTTGATACCTGCCGCCAAAAGGCATGAGCACAGTGCCTGCTCCAATGGTTGAGTCGAATCTTTCTGAAAGACCTCTCTTTGAGCAGGAATTAAGATCTGATGCTACTGCTTTGATGCCTGTTGTGAAATCCTTTGGGATCTCTTTTCCTTCGTAGCTTGCTTTCTTTGTCTCTGCTACTATATTTTTCGGAGCTCCGTTTGAATTTAAGAACTCTCTGCTTACATCGACAATGGCATCACCGTTCCAGTACATGGTGAGCCTTGGCTCTTCCTTTACGGCTGCTACTCTTACAGCCTGAAGGTTCTCGCCGTCTGCCATCTCAAGGAATCTCTTTTCATCCTTTGCTTCGATGACTACAGCCATCCTCTCCTGAGATTCACTTATGGCAAGCTCTGTTCCGTCGAGTCCTTCATATTTCTTTGGAACTGCATTGAGGTCTATCTCAAGTCCGTCTGCGAGTTCTCCTATGGCTACAGATACTCCGCCTGCGCCAAAGTCGTTGCAGCGCTTTATCATCCTTGAAGCTTCTTCGTTTCTAAAGAACCTTTGAAGCTTTCTTTCTTCAGGAGCATTTCCTTTCTGAACCTCTGCTCCGCAGGTCTCAACTGACTTTACGTTGTGCGCCTTTGAAGATCCTGTAGCTCCGCCTATGCCGTCTCTTCCTGTCTTTCCTCCAAGGAGTATGACAAGGTCGCCGGGCTGCGGTCTTTCTCTTTTGACATTAGCTTCAGGTGCTGCTGCGATCACAGCGCCTACTTCCATGCGCTTTGCTGCATAACCCGGGTGATAGATTTCGTCTACTATGCCTGTTGCAAGACCTATCTGGTTTCCGTAGGATGAATATCCTGCAGCTGCAGTAGTAACAAGCTTTCTTTGAGGAAGTTTCCCCGGAAGTGTTTCAGAAATTGGAACTGTAGGATCAGCTGCTCCTGTGACTCTCATGGCAGCATATACATAGGACCTTCCTGAAAGAGGGTCTCTTATGGCTCCGCCTATACAGGTAGCAGCGCCTCCGAAGGGCTCTATCTCCGTAGGATGGTTGTGCGTCTCATTCTTAAAGAGGAGAAGCCATGGTTCTTCTTTTCCGTCGACATCGACAGTCATCTTGACTGTGCATGCGTTGATCTCTTCTGATTCGTCAAGCTTATCAAGCTTTCCCTGGAGCCTTAGGGCCTTTACTGCAATGGTCGCAATGTCCATAAGGCATACAGGCTTTGTCCTTTCAAGATGATTCCTTGTTTCAAGATAATCATCGAATGCGGACTGAAGTATGTCGTCTTCGAATTTTACATAATCTATTATGGTTCCAAAGGTCGTATGCCTGCAGTGGTCAGACCAATAGGTATCTATCATCTTTATTTCAGTGATGCTTGGATCCCTGTTTTCAGACCTGAAATATTCTCTGCAAAATGCAAGGTCTGCTTCGTCCATGGCAAGGCCGTACTTTGTAATGAACTCTTCTATGCCTTTTTCGTCAAGGTCTCTAAAGCCGCAAAGCACTGCAACCTTTGACGGGACAGTATATTCCATTTCAAGGCTTTTTGGCATATCAAGAGAGCTTTCTCTTGCTTCTACAGGGTTTATGACATACCTTTTTATCTGCTCAAGATCACTTTCTGAAAGATCTCCGTAAAGAGCATAAACTTTAGCAGACCTTACAAGAGGCTTTTCTCCCTTTGTGATGAGCTGTATGCACTGGGCCGCAGAGTCAGCTCTTTGATCAAACTGTCCCGGCAGATACTCAACTGCAAAGACTGTAGCGTTTGGAAGTGAGAGATCCTCATAACAAACATCCAGCTGAGGCTCTGAAAAGACATATTTGACAGCATAATCAAAATCATCCTTTGAAAGACCTTCTGCATCATAGCGGTTAAAAAGTCTTACATCCTCAAGGGCGCTAATGCCAAGGAGCTTTTTAAGTTCATTAAGAAGCCCTGCAGCTTCGTTTGCGAGTTCTTTTTTCTTTTCTACAAATACTCTGTATACCATTTTTCTATCCTTTATATGCCTTAAGAGCTCTCTGCCCTATGTCGCTTCTCTTGTATGCGTTCTCAAAGCTTACCTTTTCTGTGATGGCATAAGCCATTTTAATGGCAGTCTCAAGATCGTCTGCTACTGCAGTGCATCCAAGGACCCTGCCGCCGTCTGTAAGGAGCTTGTCTCCATCTATCTTTGCGCCTGCTACATATACACAGTCTTCTACTTCCTTTGGTATATGAAGTTCGAATCCTTTTTCATACTTTTCAGGATATCCCTTTGATGCCATGATGACGCAGCATGCGTTCTTATCTGAGAACTTAACTTCCGTTTCAGCAAGCTTCTCATCAGTAACTGCCATCATGATGGTAAGGAGGTCGCTTTCAAGAAGAGGCAGTACTACCTGAGTCTCAGGATCACCAAAGCGGCAATTGTATTCTATGACCTTTGGACCGTCCTTTGTTATCATGAGTCCAAAGTAAAGGCAGCCTTTAAAGGTCCTTCCTTCCTGGTTCATAGCCTTTACTGTCGGAAGGAATATCTTTTCCATGCAAAGGTCTGCTACTTCCTTTGTATAGTATGGATTAGGAGCAACAGTTCCCATGCCGCCTGTATTTAGGCCTGTATCGCCGTCACCTGCTCTTTTGTGGTCCATTGATGAGATCATGGGAACTATGGTCTTTCCGTCTGTAAATGAAAGAACAGAGACTTCAGGTCCTTCAAGGAATTCTTCGATGACTACTTTGTCACCGCTCTTTCCGAACTTTTTGTCTTCCATTATCTCCTTTACAGCTTCTTTTGCTTCTTCTCTTGTCTTTGCTATGATGACGCCCTTTCCAAGAGCAAGTCCGTCAGCCTTTACAACAGTAGGAAGAGGAGCTGTCTCTACGAATCTCAAAGCTTCTTTTGGATCGTCAAAGACATTGTATGAAGCAGTCGGGATACCATACTTCTTCATCATCTCTTTTGAAAAGACTTTGCTGCTCTCGATTATTGCAGCATTGGCTCTTGGACCAAAGGAAGGTATACCGGCCTCCTCAAGTCTGTCAACGCATCCAAGAGCAAGGGGATCGTCTGGTGCAACTACTGCGTAATCTACCTCATGTCCTTTTGCAAACTCAACGATCCCGTCTATGTCTGTTGCTTTTATGGGGACGCAAACTGCATCCTTTGCCATACCTCCGTTTCCGGGAAGTGCATAGATGCATTCGACGTTTTTGTTTTCTTTGATCTTCTTTATTATGGCGTGCTCTCTGCCGCCGCCTCCTACTACTAATACTTTCATTTCAATTCTCCTCCTTTTGCTGACAAGCGGACATTCTGAACGGCTTTAACGAGCGAGCCGATCTTTCCGGCGAGCAGACGGCTAAGAATTTGGAGGAAAGAAGTCGCGGATGTTCGACGATTTCCCCAAATTCTCCGGATGCAAGCCGCTTGAAAGATCGAGCGACGAAGTTCCTCAGCCGTGAAGAATGTCTCTTGTCAGGGAATGACGGATATCAGTGGTGGAACAGTCTCATTCCTGTGAATGCCATGACCATTCCGTAGTTATCTGCTGTCTCTATGACATTGTCATCTCTGATGGAACCACCCGGTTCTGCAATGTACTGAGCGCCTGATTTCCTTGCTCTTTCAACATTGTCACCGAAGGGGAAGAAGGCATCGCTTCCTACGGTGATGCCGCTTTGAGTAGCTATCCATGCCTTCTTTTCCTCTGCTGTAAGAGGCTCGGGTCTCTCTGTGAATCTCTTTTGCCATTCGCCGTCGCGAAGGACATCGTCAAATTCATCGGAGATATATACGTCTATGGTGTTGTCTCTGTCAGGTCTTCTTATATCATCCCTAAATGGAAGAGCGAGGACCTTTGGGTTCTGTCTTAAGTACCAGTTATCTGCCTTGTTTCCTGCAAGCCTTGTGCAATGTATCCTGCTTTGCTGGCCTGCGCCTACTCCTATGGCCATTCCGTCCTTTACATAGCAAACGGAGTTTGACTGAGTATATTTGAGGGTTATGAGTGAGATCATCATGTCCCTCTTTGCTTCGGGACTGAGTTCCTTATTCTTTGTAACTACATTTGAAAGGAGTTCTTCATCTATCTTGAAGTTGTTGTGACCCTGTTCAAAGGTAACGCCAAAGACATCCTTTGTCTCTAAAAGAGCAGGAGCGTAATTTGGATCTATCTGAACTACATTGTATTTTCCGCCCTTCTTTGTCTTTAAGATCTCAAGAGCTTCATCTGTATATCCGGGAGCAATGATACCGTCGCTTACTTCTTCTTTAAGATATCTTGCAACATCAGCATCGCACACATCTGAAAGCGCAGCCCAGTCTCCGTAAGAAGAAAGTCTGTCAGCGCCTCTTGCCCTTATATATGCGCAGGCAATGCCGGAAAGTTCTTTGTCCGTATCTACGAAATATATCTTTCTTTCAATATCGGTAAGAGCTCTTCCTACAGCAGCTCCTGCAGGGCTTACATGCTTAAAGGAAGCAGCAGACGGCATGCCTGTAGCTTCTTTGAGTTCCTTTACGAGCTGCCATGAATTAAGAGCGTCGAGGAAGTTGATATATCCCGGTTTTCCGTTGAGCACTGTTACGGGAAGCTCAGATCCGTCCTTCATAAATATCCTTGATGGTTTCTGGTTAGGATTGCATCCGTATTTAAGTTCAAGTTCGTTCATTTTATTACTTGCCTTTCTTCATAATACTTAGTGATCGAACACTATGTAATGTGCAAAATGCATATCTGCCTGACAGCCTTTACAAGTGAGCCGATCTTTCCGGCGAGCAGACGGCTAAGAATTTGGAGGAAAGAAGTCGCGGATGTTCGATGATTTTCCAAAATTCTCCGGATGCAAGCCGCTTGAAGACCTCGCGACGAAGTAGGGCTTGGAAGGCATGGTATGCTTTGGCACGTGGGCCATAAAGGTCAGTCACCCAGGTGTTTGTTGAATATCTTAACTTCTCCCTTTACATAAGTATATAGGGATACTTTATTGTCTTCATTTAAAGCTTTCCAGACCTCTTCAGGAGACGGAAGGCTGACTTCTTTTGGTTCTCCTTCAAAGGACGGAAGAGGCGTTCCGTTGCCCTGATATGTGCTTATGAAATATCCTTTTCCTTCAGGGCAGCCTTCGTAGGAGAAGAATTCTCTTAAGCAGCCGCTGTCCTTGTGCTTTAAAATGGACAGTTCAAAGCTCTTGTTTTCATAGATTATAGCTGAGATCCTCGGCGTATAGTTTGGCTTGTCAGGTTCATATTCTCTTGTCATGAGAGCTTTTCTGAAATCGCCCATATTGACTATAGTATCTGTCTGGTCTCCGTTGGTGACCACAAGATCCTTTCCCATTGTCCTAACAGGATGATAGATTATAAGGCTTGGATCAGCCATCTTTGACGGATCAAAAGCTTCTGTCTTGATGCCGTCTTCTGTAAGAGTAAAGACTCTGTTCCTGCTGTTTTCGGACCTTCCCATGATCCAGTAGTAAACAGTGTCATTACCTACCACGATGCCTCTGCCGGGGTAAGGATTGTTTCTTAAAAGTTCCAAAAGATCCTGCATGTCTAATTCCTCTTTTCAACTATTTCTTTAGATATCTTTTCAACTGCCTTTGGAAGCAGTATCCATTCAGCTTGTTCCATGATCCTTTTTTGAAGGATCTCCGGTGTGTCTCCTTCTTCTATGTCGACGGCCTTTTGGAAGATGATCTTTCCGCCGTCAGGCACTTCGTTTACAAAGTGCACCGTAGCGCCGGAGACTTTGACGCCGTATTTAAGCGCTTCTTCGTGCACCTTTATGCCGTAAAAGCCTTCTCCGCAAAAAGACGGAATAAGGGAGGGATGCACATTGATGATCCTTCCCTCAAAACGCTTTGTAAAGCTTTCTGTAAGTATGCACATAAAGCCTGCAAGGACTATAAGATCGATATCCTTTTCTTCAAGTATATCGCCAAGTCCTTTGCAAAAATCTTCTCTTGATCCAAAGTCTTTCCTGAGGAGGACCTTGGTCTCCACATTATGTTTTTTTGCTCTTTCAAGAGCGTAGGCATCCTCGCTGTTTGAAAGGACAAGTACGACTTCTCCGCTCTTTATTATGCCGCTGCCTTGGGCATCGAGTATAGCCTGAAGATTGGTACCGCCTCCTGAAACAAGGACAGCAACTCTTGCTCTATCTAGCATATGACCACCTTTTCGTCTTCTGATCTTACGATCTGTCCTATTTCATAAGCATCTATACCGTTTTCTTTAAGGGCTGCAAGTGCATTATCTGATGTATCCTTTGATACGACCATTATCATGCCTACTCCCATGTTGAATGTATTGAACATATCTCTTTCAGGGATATTGCCTTTTTTTGCAAGGAGCTTGAATATGCCGGGAGTCTTTATGTCATCCTTTCTTATGGATGCGCAAAGACCGTCAGGGATGCATCTTGGCACATTCTCATAGAATCCGCCGCCTGTAATGTGGCTGATACCTTTGACATCAGCTCTTTTTATTGTTTCAAGTACAGGCTTTACATAGATCTTGGTTGGCGTGAGAAGGACTTCTCCTAAAGTCTTTCCTTCGAGTTCTTCAGGTCTTTCTGAAAGGTCAGCATTTTCTATATCGAATACCTTCCTTACAAGAGAGTATCCGTTGGAATGAAGTCCGCTGGAAGGAAGAGCGATGACAACGTCTCCTTCCTCCATCCTTTCATTATCGAGTATCTTGTCCTGATCTACCATGCCTACAGCAAAACCTGCAAGATCGTAATCATCTGCTTTCATGACGCCGGGGTGCTCTGCAGTCTCGCCTCCAATTAGAGCGCAGCCTGCCTGGACGCAGCCTTCTGCAACGCCTGATACAAGAGTTGCGACCTTCTTTGCTTCATTCTTTCCTATGGCTATATAGTCAAGGAAGAAAAGAGGCTTTGCTCCGCAGCAGATTATGTCGTTTACGCACATTGCAACGCAGTCGATACCTACAGTATCGTGCTTGTCCATGATCTGAGCTATCCTTTGCTTTGTGCCGACTCCGTCGGTACCTGATACGAAAACAGGCTCCTTTGTATCTTTAAGGTCAGGCTTATACAGTCCTCCGAAACCGCCCAGTCCTGAAAGGACTTCCTTTGAGAATGTCCTTTCAACATGCTCTTTCATGAGTTTTACGCCTTCATAACCTGCCTCGATATCTACTCCTGCGGCAGCATAACTTTCAGAAAAAGATTTTCCCATACTTTATTCCTTTCCGGTCCAGCAATATGTACAGACCTTGTCTCTGTCTATGCCTATGGCTTCAAGGAAGCCGTCTATGGTCTGAAAACCGAGGGAATCGAATCCCATTTTGTTGCATATGTTCTTAAGGAGGCACTGTCCTCTGCTTGTATTAGGGTCAGAATACTCATCAAGATGTTTGACGCCTTCATCTCCTTCTATCTCCTGCACGACTCTCCTTGCAAGAAGATCCATATCGGAATCGTTCCTTGAGAAGTTAAGATATTTGCAGCCGTACATTATAGGGGGACAGGCAGACCTCATATGAACCTCTTTTGCGCCTGCGCTGTAGAGAAACTCTACGGTCTCTCTCAGCTGAGTGCCCCTGACTATGGAATCGTCCACAAGAAGGAGCTTCTTTCCGTCGATGAGTTCAGGGATGGGAATCTGCTTCATCTTCGCTATCTGGTTCCTAAGATCCTGGCTGTCTGGCATAAAGGATCTGTACCATGTAGGCGTATATTTGATGAATGGCCTTGAGAAAGGTTTCTTTGATCTGTTTGCATAACCAATGGCATGGGGTATGCCTGAATCGGGAACTCCTGCTACGCTGTCAACATCGGGCATGACTCCCCTTGCTTCTTCGTCCCTTGCCATGATCTCGCCGTTCCTGTATCTCATGACCTCTACATTCACGCCCTCATAATTTGAGTTAGGATATCCGTAGTAAGCCCAAAGGAAAGCGCATATTTTCATCTCGTCTCCGGCAGGAGAAAGGGTCTCATAGCCGTCCTTTGTAACAGAAACTATCTCTCCGGGACCGAGTTCATAACAGTCTTCATAGCCAAGCTTGTTGTATGCAAAGGATTCGAAAGAAACGCAGCAGCCCGTATCTGATTTTCCGATATGGACCGGCAGTCTTCCGTATCTGTCTCTGCATGCGATCATCCTGTCAGGACCTGTCATAAGAATGACCGACATGGAGCCTTCTATGACTGAGCATGCATATTTTATGCCTTCTACAAGGTCGTCCTTTTCGCTTATGAGTCCGGCCACAAGGTCTGTGACATTGATCTTTCCGTTGCTGAGTGTAGTAAAATATCTTCCCCTGTCTAGGAAGTGCTCTTTAATGAGGTCCTCTGCATTGTTGACTACTCCTACTGTAGCCATGGCTGCAGTACCGTCTTTGAATCTGAATACAAGGGGCTGAGGATCGGAATCGCTGATAGCTCCTATGCCGCAGGTCCCTGAAAAGCCGGGAAGATCCCCTTCAAATTTAGCTCTGAAGGGCGTGTTCTTTATATTGTGTATCTGTCTTTCGATGCCTTTCTTTGCATCCCAAACAGCCATTCCGGCACTTGCAGTGCCGAGATGACTGTGATAATCGGTTCCAAAGAACACATCTAAAACTATATCGCGGCTCGAGACCGCGCCGAAATAGCCGCCCATTACTTGAAGAAGAGCTCGGAAAGAGTCATAGGCTGGATGTATTCGCCGTCTTTGTATACTCTCATGTTGCCGGAAGCTATCTCATCGATGAGCATGACCTTGCCGTCCTTGTCATATCCGTATTCGAACTTGATGTCATAAAGTTCAAGTCCCTTTTCTGCCATGTCGTCTGCAACGATCTTTGTGATCTTCTGTGTCATTTCCTTGATGTCGTCATACTGCTTTTCTGTCATGACGCCGAGAACTACAAGTCCGTCCTTTGTTACGAGAGGATCGCCAAGAGCATCGTTCTTGAATGTCATCTCTACATAGTATGGAAGTTCTGTTCCTTCTTCGATATATTCACCGTAGCGTCTTATGAAGCTTCCGACTGCTCTTCTTCTGCAGACTACTTCGAGTCCGTGTCCGAATACCTTTGCAGGAAGTACTTCCATGGTAGTATCTTCAAGGTTTGCTTTTACAAAGTGTGTATAAATGCCCTTAGCATTGATCTTGTTGAAATAGTACTCTGTCATGCGAAGGTTTACGTCGCCCACTCCTTCGATGGTGAGTCCGACCTGGTTCATGCCTGGGTCGAATACTCCGTCTGCTCCTGTTACATCATCCTTGAACTTCAGAAGATAGTTTCCGTTCTCAAGTTCAAAAACATTCTTTGTTTTTCCTGTGTAGACAAGTTTGTTTTCCATTTTTTTAGTCTCCTTTTTTATCTTAAAGTTAAATTTAGAAACAAGTTTAAAAAAGTGTGAAACCGCCTTGGTCTCACACTTACAGTTATATCCCGGTCATGATGGCAGCATCCTTTGCGAGGACCCCCTCTGCCTCTTCCTTTCTTTTTTTGTCAAGAACTTTAGCAAGCTCTGCATCCTCTACTGCGAGTATCTGTGCAGCAAGGAGGGCTGCATTCTTGCCTCCGTCTATTGCTACTGTAGCTACAGGGATGCCTGAGGGCATCATAACTGTAGAAAGAAGAGCATCCATACCGTCGAGTACAGATGATTTGCATGGTATCCCTATTACGGGAAGTGTAGTCCTTGCTGCTATGGCGCCTGCAAGGTGTGCAGCCATTCCTGCTGCAGCTATTATGACGCCAAAACCCTGCTCCCTTGCGTTAAGAGCAAAGCTTGCAGCTTCATCAGGAGTCCTGTGAGCAGAATAGACGTGAACTTCAAAGGGTATGCAAAGATCTGACAGGACGTCAGTTGCTTTTTTGATGATAGGCAGATCAGAATCGCTGCCCATTACGATGCCTACTTTTTTCAAGATGATTCTCCTTTTTGCATCTAAAAATATGACTGTCACAGTTTAGCACTATGATGATACCGTTAAAGACTTTTTGCTCAAAAATCACTAAATTTCGGGGTTTAAAAAAAATATCGTTCAGAATAACTCGAACGATATTTCAAATCATACTATTAATATTTCGACAAGATAAAAGGATGCCAATCCAGGATCCATATCTCTTTTTAAGCTAGGGATTGTCATCATCATTTTGGTCCTTCCTTTTAGCTTCTCAAGACGCCTTAAATATATGTATAAAGCCTTATTTCCAATGATCCTTTATATATTTCTCCAAAAGAGCCAGATCTTCATCAGTTTAGACATTGAACAGGAAGTTGACTATATCCCCGTCCTGCATGACATAGTCCTTTCCTTCGCTCCTAAGAAAGCCCTTTTCTCTTGCTGCTCCCATTGAGCCGCCCACTTCTATGAACTTGTCGTAGGCTATGGTCTCGGCGCGGATAAATCCTCTCTCAAAGTCTGTATGTATCTTTCCTGCAGCCTGCGGAGCCTTAGTTCCCTTTCTGATGGTCCATGCTCTGCATTCGTCTTCTCCTGCAGTCAGGAATGAAATGAGGTCAAGAAGGCTGTAGCTTGCTTTGATTAGCTGGTCAAGACCGCTCTCCTTTATGCCAAGGTCTTCAAGGAACATTTCCTTTTCATCATCTTCCATCTCTGCAAGATCTGCTTCAAGGCCGGCGCATATGGCTATGCACTTTGAACCCTCTTCGTCTGCTATCTTCTGGACTGCCTGAACATATTTGTTTGAAGAAGGATCTGCAACATCGTCTTCTGATACGTTAGCTACATAAATGACAGGTTTGTATGAAAGAAGTCCTATGCTCTTTACGAAATCGACGTCTTCATCTTCTATCTCCATGCTCCTTGCATTCTTTCCTGTACCAAGGTAGTCATAGATCTTTTCCATGAGATTGCATGCTGCAAGCTGGGACTTGTCTCCGCCCTTCATTGAGGACTTTGCCTTTGCTATCCTTCTTTCGAGTATTTCCATATCGGAGAGGATGAGTTCTGTATTGATAGTATCTATGTCGGCAGCAGGATCTATCCTTCCGTCGACATGGACTATGTTTTCATTTTCAAAACATCTGACCACATGTACTATGGCTTCTACTTCTCTTATATGCCCGAGGAACTGGTTGCCAAGGCCTTCGCCCTTGCTTGCTCCCTTTACAAGGCCTGCTATATCGCAGAACTCTATGGTCGCATAGACAGTCTTCTTTGAGTTATATATCTCGTGAAGCCTTGTGATCCTTTCGTCAGGGACCGTTACTATGCCCACATTGGGTTCTATGGTGCAGAATGGATAATTTGCGGCTTCTGCTCCTGCTTTTGTTATTGCGTTAAAAAGTGTGGATTTTCCTACGTTAGGAAGTCCTACTATACCAAGTTTCATTCAACTTCTCCGTTTTATCTAAAAAATTTCGATCGCTACCATATATCCTTTGCATGACATATCATGCAAAACCGCACATATTATGTCACATTCAGCCTTTTATCTCAAGGTATTTAGTGAAGCTTGACCCTTTTCGTTAAAATAATTATATAAAAGAAGGCATGATAAAGCATATGTCCAGAGCTGTTTTTTGTGCTAATATATAATAGGAAGTTATATTTTTTCGTATAATATAAGCTATTTTTCTATCCGGCAGGAGGCCATGCGATGGAGAATAAAAGAAGAAATACCTTTGCTGTAATATTCTTAGGCAGTATCATCATTCTCATTATACTTATCATAGGAACGATCTGGACTGCGCGAAGAGCCAATAAAGATACAGAAGAAGCTGTAAGATCAGTCAGCCTTCTTTACCTGGATGAACTTGCAGGAAGAAGAGAACAGGTAGTTGCAAACAATCTCTCTGATACCGTAAACAAGATGAAGACTGCTCTTAATCTCATGGAGCCTGCCGACCTGTCCGACAAAGCTCATCTTGAAACTTATCAAGCAAAGATGAAGCAATTCTTCAATCTCGAACGCTTCGCCTTCATTGATACGGATGGTCTCATATATACATCTACCGGCATCGAAACTGATGCAAACAGATACCCCTTCGATTATCTGACCATCGTAGGTCCTGAAGTTTCAGTCATGAACCTTAACAGCAAGGATAAAAAAGTCATTATCGCTATGCCTCTTGACATGTTGTTCGAAGGTAAAAAACTCTGCGCAGGCTTCATGCAGATCGATATGAAGGAAATGCTGTCCGGAGTTTCGATGCAGGCACAGGAAGAAGGAACGACATTTTGCAATATATATACAAAAGACGGCATAGCTCTAAGCGACACGATCCTTGGAGGCCTTGCCGTAGAAGATAACCTTCTTGAAGCCATGAAAAAGGCTGTCTACGATGAAGACTACTCCTATGAAAAACTGCTTTCTGATTTTGCAGAAACAAAAAGAGGCGTTGTATGCTTCACATATAACGGTATAAAGGAGACCTTGAGCTATATACCTGTTGAAGGTACGGATTGGATGCTCACCTACCTCATAAGGGAGAGCGTCATAAGCGAAAAGATCAGTTTCGTGTCTACAAGGACTTTGAGCAGGAGCATAATTCAATCCCTTATAACTCTTGCGATCTTTGGGACCATCTTTGCATATGTGGTCATACAGAATAACAGGAACGCAAAGCTGCAGCTTGAAAAGGAAACATCGGAAGCAGCAAACAGAGCAAAACAGGATGAACTTGAGCGAAGGATAGAATTGCAGGAACTCCTCATAGCCCAGGAAAAGGAGCAGGAACAGCAAGGAAAGATGATCACTGCCCTGTCTTCTGACTACTGGAGCGTATACTATATAGAACTCGATAATGACGAAGGTGTTTGCTATCAGTCCCATGCTGATATAGACGACGGATTCAAGGTAGGAGAAAAGTTCCCCTATCTTGCATCATTCACATCCTATGCAAACAGATATGTTACAGAGCAGTACATAGGAGAATTCTTAAGATTCATACAGCCTGACAACATAAGAGAAGGACTGAAGGATCACAGAGTCATATCCTACACATACATGGTAAGACGCCACGGAAAAGAATCCTACGAGATGGTAAGATTTGCAGGTGTACGCCATCCGGAAGACAGAGATGACGGACTTGTGCACAATGTAGGAGCATGCTTTACGGACGTAGACGAAGAGACAAGAAAGAACCTTGAACATCAGCAGGTACTTAGCGACGCCCTTAAAGAAGCAGAAGCTGCAAACAAGGCAAAGACCGCATTCCTTTCCAATATGAGCCACGAGATAAGGACTCCGATGAATGCTATCATAGGTCTTGACAACATAGCTCTCAACGACGAAAACGTACCGCAAAAAACAAGAGAATACCTTGAAAAGATAGGATCATCGGCTGAGCACCTTCTGACCCTCATCAATGACATACTCGATATGTCAAGGATAGAATCGGGAAGGATGACTCTCAAGAACGAAGAGTTCTCATTCAGAAAGCTTCTTGAGGCTGTAAACACCATGTTCAGCGGCCAGTGCGCGGATAACGGTATCGACTACACATGCCATATTAACAGCGATATAAGCGACTACTATATCGGAGACGAAATGAAGCTTAGGCAGGTCCTCATCAATATACTCGGCAACGCTGTCAAGTTCACACCCGAAGGAGGAAGCATAAACTTCGAGGTCGAAAGGACTGCTCAGTTCGACAAAATGTCGACTCTTAGATTCACCATATCAGATACGGGAATAGGAATGAGCAAGGACTTCCTACCCCACATCTTCGATACCTTTGCACAAGAAGATTCATCAGCCACAAACAAGTTCGGAAGCTCAGGTCTTGGTCTATCCATTACAAAGAGCATTGTAGAGATGATGAACGGGAATATAGAAGTAGAGAGCGAAAAGGGAAAGGGTTCCAAATTTACAGTTACCGTCACTCTACCCGAATCCGATAGGAAGGATTCAGATGAAAGTGCTGATGATATACATCCTGATGAGATGACTGTCCTTGTGGTAGACGACGACCCCGTAGCCTGCGAGCATGCAAAGCTGGTCCTTGAAAAGGCAGGGATAGCTGTAGAGATCGCATCCTCCGGAAAGGAAGCCGTTGAAATGACCAGACTCCGCCATGCAAGAAGAGATCCATATAACCTGATACTGGTAGACTGGCAGATGCCTGAGATGGACGGAGTTGAGACGACAAGGCAGATAAGGTCCATCATAGGGAACGAATCGGCCATCATAATACTTACTGCATACCGTTGGGATGATGTCCTTGAAGAAGCTTTGGAAGCCGGTGTAGACAGTTTCATTTCAAAGCCTTTGTTTGCAGCGGCTGTACTTGATGAATTCAAGTCAGCTCTCATAAGAAAAGGCATGACTGCGGTCCCTGCTCATAAGGCTGATCTTAAGGGCCGCAGAGTGCTTCTTGCAGAGGACATGCAGGTCAATGCAGAGATCATGATCATGGTACTTCAGATGAGAGAGATCGAAGCGGACCTTGCAGAGAACGGTCTTATCGCAGTCGAAAAATTCTCTCAGCATCCTGAAGGTTACTATAACGCCATACTCATGGATATGAGGATGCCTGAAATGGACGGTCTTGAGGCTACAAGGACCATCAGAGCCATGGACAGAGAAGACGCAAAGGATATACCTATCATCGCCCTTACTGCCAATGCCTTTGACGAGGATGTTCAAAGGAGCCTTCAGGCAGGTCTAAACGCTCACCTTTCAAAACCTGTCCAGCCAGAATCATTGTTTGAGACTCTGGAAGAATTGATACAGGACTAGTTCCAAGCTTCAGTCACATTAGGATATAATAAAAAGACATAAACATCATAAAATACATTTAACGGAGAACGCAATATAATGGAAAAGATAATGCCAAAGCTTCTTGAAAAGCTTAAAAAAAATGAAGACACGGTACTGGCAATGATAATCAATGATGCAGGTTCGACACCAAGAGGATCAGGCTGCGCCATGCTCGTTGGAAAAGAAGGCATACTTGAAGGAACTGTCGGAGGAGGAACAGTAGAAGTCCTCTCAGAACAGCTTGGAAAGGATCTCATCGACGAGAAAAGATCTATGGAAAAGCATTTCGTACTTGCACCGAGCAAAACGGAAGACATAGGGATGATATGCGGCGGAAATGTGGATATATATTTCCAGTATATAGATGCTTCAGAAAAAGGATGGCACGAAATAGCTATGGCCTTTTTGGAAAGCAGAGATAAAAAAGAAGCTGTGTGGCTCGTACTCTCATTTGATGGAAAACTTGGAGCTCTTTTCTCTAAAGACGGCGAGTTCCTGGCCGGAAGCAAAGATATAGACTCATCAGGACTTCTCCTTGAAGGCTGTGTAAAAAGCGAAAAGTATTTCTCCGTATACCTTGCAGTAGGCGAAAGAGCCATAATTTTCGGCGGCGGTCACTGTGCTCAGGCTCTTGCTAATATCCTAAAGACCGTGGGCTTTAGGATCGTCATCATGGATAATCTGGAGGAATTTGCATCAAGGGAACTCTATCCCTTTGCAGAAAGGACCATAGTCGGTGATTTTACAAAACTCTCCGAATACATAGACTTAAAGGATGATGATTACTACATCGTCATGACCAACGGCCATGAGTTTGATCTCCAGTGCGAGGAACAGCTTCTTAAGCGTCCCTTCGCATACCTTGGAGTCATAGGTTCAAGAAGAAAGACTGCAACTATCAACAATAAGCTGAAGGAAGAAGGTTTCTCAGATGAAGCCATCGCATCCATACATGCCCCAATAGGTCTTAAGATCAAGGCCGTTACGCCTGAAGAGATCGCTGTCAGTATAGCCAGCGAAATAATACTTGAAAGAGCTTTGAGAAGAGAAAAGCAAAGCGAAGAGTCTCACGCATGTCCAATGCACTGATCATGTCTTAAGTTAGTTTCGTAAGTACTAAGGTCCCCGGTATACAAAAACCGGGGACCTTTCGTTTCCTTATTGACTTAAAAAATGATATCCTGTCAGGTCACTAAGACTAGTTGGAACTCTGAGTCGGGATGAACGGGATTATAGCCTCTGCTATGCTCTTGATAGGAAGTGTCTGAAGGACTACCTTTCCCGGTCCTGTGATGACAGTATTAAAGAGTCCTTCGCCTCCAAAGAGAACATTCTTTACTCCGCTGACTGTCTGAACATCCATGGAGCAGGTCACATCCATCATTGCGATGTTTCCTGTATCGACTATGATGGTCTGTCCGCTTCCGAGCTCATACTCTACTGTGGATCCGTCTACTTCAAGGAATACTGTTCCTGTTCCGTAGACTTTCTGCATGATGAATCCCTCTCCGCCGAAAAGTCCTGTTGAAAATTTCTTGTTGAAGAAGACTTCTGTCTCTATGCCTTCAGTGCTTGCAAGAAATGCTGATTTCTGAATGATGATCGGCTTGTCAGGTGTGATCTCCACAGGTATTATAGCGCCCGGCACCTTTGAATTGACTGCAATGAGTCCCGGACCGCCGTTTGCTCTGTAGATGTTTCTGAACACTCTCTCGCCTGAGAAGAGTCTTCCGAATGCTTTACCAAGGCTTCCGCCGCCCTCTGTCTCCATAGACATGTTTGGACTCATCCATGCCATTCCGCCGCCTTCTGTACGGATAGCTTCACCTGATTCAACATTGATGACAACTACAGGGAAGTTGTCTCCTTTGATCTCATACTTCATTTCTAATACTCCTTTGAAAACTATATATAAAACTAATTATCAACTTTTTTAGGCTTTTCCTTCAGGTCCTTCTGATGCCGGCACATCTATTTTATCATAACCTGCATATCCGCATCCTTCAGGCCTTTTTATCAAAAGCTTTTCCTTGTTCTTTCCTATGAGGATGAGTCCAATGATACCGCATATGATGAGGACTATGGATATGAGCTGCGCCTGCCTTATGGGTCCTACCCAAAGGCTGTCTGTGCGAAGACCTTCAACAAAGAATCTCTCTATTGAATATATGATAGCATAAAGACATATGATCTGCCCTCTGTATCTTGCTTTTTTCTTATCGAACCAAAGCAGGAATATGAAGAGAAGGAAACACCATATGGATTCATAAAGGAAGGTCGGATGTACGAATTCACCGTCGCAATATATCGCCCAAGGGAGATCAGTTGCCGTTCCGTGGGCTTCTGAATTGAAGTAATTTCCCCACCTTCCTATGGCTTGACCTATGGTGACGCCCATAATGGTAAGGTCTACCCAGTCAAGGACCTTTTGCTTCCATTTGACGAGGCAAATGATGCCTACTGTAAAGCCTCCGATGAGGGCCCCGTGTATGGCAAGTCCCCCTGCCCTTATATCAAAAATAGATGCAAGGTCATCTTTGTAGTTTTGCCATTCGAAGATGACATAATAAAGCCTTGCTCCGATGACGCCGAAAGGCACTATCCAAAGAGCGTAATCGAGGACCTTTTCAGGATCGATGAGCCTTGACGGCGCTTTCTTGTATACTACTAAAAACGCTGCAACTATACCTAAAGTCAGCATTATGCCATACCACATGATATCGATCCCGCCGATGAGAGGGAACCACTCGGGTATGGTGAAAGCGACCCTGTCAGGTACAGGAAGGAACGGAGTCCTTGCAAGGTCTGCAGCTTTTGTAAGAGTAACTGTTGTCATAATTCTCTTCTTCCTTCCATTGCTCTATAGAGAGTCTCCTCATCTGCATATTCAAGGTCTCCGCCTACAGGAAGTCCGTGAGCTATCCTGCTCACCTTGATGCCTGCAGGTTTTACAAGCCTTGCTATGTACATAGCAGTAGCTTCACCCTCGATATTAGGATTGGTTGCAAGGATGACCTCTTTGATGTCGTCATTTTCCTGAAGACGAACGATGAGGGACCTTAAGTTTATATCGTCAGGTCCTATGCCGTCCATGGGCGAGATAGCGCCGTTGAGCACATGATAAAGGCCGTGATACTCTTTGACCCTCTCCATGGCAGATACGTCTCTTGGGTTCTCTACTACGCATACAGTAGTCTTGTCCCTTGTAGGATCAGAGCAAATATCACAAGGATCCCTGTCTGTCAGATTGCCGCAGACACTGCAGTAATGCATATTCTTTTTTGCATCCACGATGGCATCGGCAAGCCCTTCTGCCTCTTGGTCAGACAAAGACAGAATATGAAAAGCAAGCCTTTGAGCAGTCTTTCCGCCTATGCCGGGAAGTTTTGAAAGTTCGGCAATGAGACGGCTTAGTGGTTTAGCATATCCCTTCATTTCTTAGAATCCAAGTCCCATACCGCCTGTTACAGCGCCCATCTTGCTCTCTGTCAGCTCTTCGACCTTTCTCATGGCCTCGTTGCATGCAGCAAGGATAAGATCCTGGAGCATTTCAACATCTTCTTTGGCAACTTCAGGGTCGATAGTGACACTTACGAACTCATGCTTTCCGTTGGCAACTACCTTGACGGCACCGCCGCCTGCAGTAGCCTCCACCTCAGCAGCCTCTACCTCTGCCTGAGCAGCCTGCATCTTTGACTGAAGAGCCTGAAGCTGCATCATCTGAGCCTGCTGATTATTGACCTTGGGCCTCTTGCCCGCTTTCATTCCTTTACCCATTTATTCTCTCCTTAAACTATCGCATTATCATATTAAGCTATCAAACAGATGCTGCCCACTGCTTCGAGAAACACTTCGAAGGGTCATTCTGAAACTTTATGCTAAGGATCTCATGCGAAACAGGCGGTGAGCCTGGTTGAGCATTTGAGATCCTCAGAAAGGTTCAGAATACAGAGCCTGAGGTGTTTCGAGCGGTCATGTGGGCGGCAGCTGCCGCATACTCCCGCATATTAATATCAAACGATCTCGCCATACAGACTGAAAGTCTGAGCCTTTACGATCTTCACATCAATGATCTTTCCAACCATATCCATGCTCCCCGGGAAATCAACAGTCATATTGCTTTCCGTCCTTCCCGTAAGCACCGATCCATTGGTCTTTGACGGACCTTCAACAAGGACCTTTAAGACCTTATCCTGATACTGAAGAGACTTTTCTTCCTGTATCCTGTGTATGACTTCAAGAAGCCTGTTGAACCTCTCGTGCTTCACATCTTCAGGGATCTGGTCTTCATACTTTTCTGCAGGAGTCTCTTTCCTTACAGAATAGATGAAAGTGAATGCGCTGTCATATCTGACTCTTTCGACAAGGTCTAAAGTACCCAAGAAATCCTCTTCGGTCTCTCCCGGGAATCCGACTATGATATCCGTAGAAAGAGCGATGTCGGGACATGTTGCTCTTAGTTTATCGATCTTGTCAAAATACCACTGCCTGTCATAATGGCGGTTCATCTTTTTTAATACTGCATCAGAACCGCTCTGAACAGGAAGATGTATCATGTGGCAAAGATGTTTGCAGTCTCTAAAGCATTCTATGAGTTCATCTGAGATATCCTTCGGATGAGATGTCATGAAGCGTATGCGCTCTATGCCCTCTACTTTGTCTATCTCTCTTATGAGACCTGCAAAATCCACATTGAGACTGCCGTCTTCAAGCACAGAAGGAAGTCCCTCTTCAAAGTGATAGGTACCCGGGACACTCTTTGCTCTTCCGTAGGAGTTCACGTTCTGGCCAAGGAGAGTTATCTCTTTGCAGCCATTCTTTGCAAGGCACCTTACTTCTTCTAGAACTTCTTCAGGACGACGGCTTCTTTCTCTTCCTCTTGTATATGGTACTATGCAGTAAGTGCAAAAATTGTTGCAGCCCTGCATTATGCTCACATAAGCCTTGAAGTCGTAATTTCTCTTTGCAGGAAGTCCTTCTGCTATGGCTTCTGCGTCGGACCATACTTCTACGAGCTTTTGCTTTTCATCCCTTACATTTTTGAAAAGCTCCGGGAAGTCCTGTATGTTGTGGGTACCGAACACCAGGTCTACCCAGGAATATTTTGCTTTGAGCGTGTCTATTATGTGTTGCTGCTGCATCATGCATCCGCAAACACAGGTTATGCGCCCCGGGTTTTGCTCATGAGGATTCTTGAGCTGTCCGAGGACTCCGAAGAAATGCTTGTCTGCATTTTCTCTGACGCTGCAGGTATTGAGTATGCACACATCGGCATCCTTGAAATTCTCTTCATATACATAGCCCATCTCTTCGAGCATGCCTGCGAGAGTCTCTGAATCCCTTTCGTTCATCTGGCATCCGAAGGTGACCACATGGTATGTTTTTGCCATATTACTGTTCCTTTTCGCTTCTCTCTCTGAAGACGAACTTTATTGAAGTGCCTTCAAATCCATATCCTTCTCTGATCTTGTTCTCAAGATATCTGGCATATGAGAAGTGCATTATATCTCTGTCGTTGACTACGAAACTGATAAGAGGCGGTTTTACGCCTATCTGAGAGACATAGTATATCTTGAGCCTCTTGCCCTTATCTGAAGGCGTATTGTTCATGAGGACTGCATCAGCTATGAGGCTGTTGAGCTGGCCTGTAGAGATTCTCATCGCTCTGTTCTCTGCAACTGCCTTTGCTTTTTCAAGGACTGCGTCGAGGCGCTGACCCTTTAAAGCTGATGTGAACATGACAGGAGCGTAGGACATGAATGCGAGTTGTCCTTTGATCTCCTTCTCCATATTCTTCATGGTATTGGTCTCTTTTTCGACTATGTCCCACTTGTTTACTACGACTATGATGCCCTTTCCTGCTTCGTGGGCAAGTCCTACTATCTTTTTGTCCTGCTCCGTAAGGCCTTCTGTTCCGTCTATGACCATGATGGCAACGTCGCAACGCTCTATGGCAGCCATGGCTCTTATGACAGAGAACTTCTCTATATCATCAGTTACTTTGCTGCGCCTTCTGATACCTGCAGTATCTATGAGAGTATATTTTTGTCCGTCTTTTTCAAAGGGCGTATCGATGGAATCCCTGGTCGTTCCTGCAATGTCGCTTACGATGACTCTTTCTTCGCCGAGAAAAGCATTTATCATTGAACTCTTTCCTACATTCGGCTTTCCTATGATAGCGATCTTGATATCATCTTCGTCATCTTCTTCAAAAGCTTCTTCCGGGATCTTTTCAAGAGCTGCATCAAGAACGTCGCCAAGGCCAAGCTTGTTGACTGATGATACCTGCATGGGTTCGCCGAGCCCAAGTTCATAAAAATCGTATATGGAATCAGGGACTTTTCTGTTATCTATCTTGTTTGCGACGAGTATGACTTTTTTGTTCTTTCTTCTGAGTATGTCGGCAACATCCATATCAGCATGGGTCAGTCCTTCCCTGCCGTCTACCATAAAGAGTATGACATCAGCCATATCCATAGCAAGTTCTGCCTGCGCTCTCATCTGAGAAGGAATGGTCTCCTCGTTATCAGGTTCTATTCCTCCCGTATCCACAAGCAAAAAGTGGCGGCCGCTCCATTCAGCATCAGCGATGATGCGGTCCCTTGTTACTCCGGGCGTGTCCTCAACTATTGAGACTCTGCTTCCGACTATATCATTGAAAAATGTCGATTTGCCTACATTCGGCCGTCCTACGACAGCGACAATGGGTTTACTCATTTCTACCTCAATTTCTTATTATTACATGCTAACTGCAGCTTCTTTGAAAGCCGACTATGTATTATAGCACAAATCTTAAATGTATGGTATAATGTCTCCCGTATATTCTAAAGGAGGAATAAGTATGAAAGTATGTGTGGTCGGAATAGGTAAACTTGGCTATTCCATTGCCACTGCCCTTCTTAACGGGGGCAACCAGGTCACCATGCTGGACGACAACGGTGAAAGAATAGAAAGCGTCGGAAGCAATCTCGATGCATTCACTGTCCAGGGTGATGCTTTAAAAGTCGATACACTGAATGAAATAGATATCGCATCCCACGATCTGACCATAGCGGTCACTGAGGATGACGAGAGAAACATGGTCATCTGCGCCTTTGCAAAAAAGCTCGGATGCCCAAGGACCATGGCAAGAGTAAGGAGCCCGGAGCATTCAAAGCAGCTTGAGTTCATAAAAGAGACTATGGGTATAGACAGGCTCTTGAATCCTGACTATGCCTGCGCAACAGAGATCTTCAAGTATCTGACTCAGCACGAGCAGATCGAAGGCGGACTCTTTGTCTCTGACGGTATAGCAATACTTGAATTCAATGCTTCACGTATGCCATCCATAGCCGGCAAAAAGGTAGCTGACATAAAAGATGAACTTGGCGGTATACTTCTCGGCGCCATATCAAGGAACGGAAAGATCATCATTCCTAACGGTTCCAGCGTTGTAGAAAAGGGAGACATACTCTACGCAGTAGGTCTTGAAACAGATATAAACACATTTAACAGAAGGCTCCTCAGCAAGACTAAGGAAGAACTTCCGAAAAGAGTCATGATAGCAGGCGGAGGAAAGACAGGACTCTTCCTTGCAAAGATGCTCGAAAACAAAGGTATCTCCGTCAAGATCATAGAGCTCGATCCTGACAGATGCAAAGAGCTTTCATCTGAACTCAATGACACTGTTATACTCAACGGAGACGCTTCAGACATTGATGTCCTTCAGGATGAAGGCCTTGAGGCAATGGATGCCTTTGTATCTGCAACAGGTTTTGATGAAGAAAACCTCCTTCTTTCCCTCCTCGTCAGGGACCACGGAGTCAATACGGTCGTCGCAAAGGTGTCAAGACCGACCTTCATCCCGGTCATAAAGCACCTGGGCACATCGGCTATAATCAACCCGCAGGAGATAATCGCAAGCGAAGTCCTTGCATCCATAAGAAAGAGCGGCATCGTTCTTTTCAGCAAGCTGATCAACGGTCAGGCTGAGTTTAGCGAAGTAAAAGCTGAAAGTTCCATGCCTCTTACAAAGAAGACTCTGGCAGATCTGTCCATACCTGAGGGCGTTCTGATCCTTGCGATACACAGAGGCAACAATATAATCATCCCCAACGGCAGCACTCAGGTTGCCGACGGAGACAGAGTGGTGCTCCTTTCACTTCTTTCTTCAGAGGGCGAACTGGAGTCACTCCTTTCAAAATCACAATCAAGTTTCTTGTAATATGGTAATCAATTTAAAAGCAATAGTTAAAATACTCTGCGCCGTCATGGCCATAGTGGGACTTTCTATGTTGCTCCCTCTTGTAGTAGCTCTTCTATATAGAGAGTTCGATGTAGCAAAATGGTTTGCACTGTCTGCTGTCCCCGTGATCGTGATAGGCATTTTGGGAGTCAAATTCCTCCCAAAGCAGGACAATTCCATCCTGAAAATGAGAGACGGTTTCTTTATCGTAGCTTTCACTTGGATAGTAATGTCCCTTGTAGGATGCATACCCTTCGTAATGACAGGTGCCATCCCGAATTTTGCAGATGCATTCTTTGAAACAGCCTCAGGATTCACTACTACAGGATCCTCCATACTCTCAGAAATAGAAAGTCTCCCAAGAGGCATACTTTTTTGGAGAAGTTTCACTCATTGGTTGGGAGGCATGGGAGTACTGGTCCTCACCATAGCCCTTCTTCCAATGCTGGGTATAGGCGGACAAAAGATCATGAGAGCAGAGACCACGGGTCCGACCATGGACAAGATCTCCTTTACAATCAACAGAGGAGCCCAGGGGCTGTATATAGTATACGCAGTCATGACTGTCATAGAGATGGTGCTCCTGATGTTTTGCGGCCTTGATCTTTTCGACGCATCGACTCACGCATTCGGAACTCTCGGCACAGGAGGATTCTCTACCTACAATTCTTCTATCGGCGCTTTTCATAACCTGCCTGCTGAGATAATCATCACAGTATTCATGATACTTGCAGGCGTAAACTTCGCTCTGTATTACAACATGGTGAGCGGCAAAGGTCTCAGCGCCTTTAAGGACCCGGAATTCAAAGCATATATAGGGATAGTCCTTTTCATGATGGTCTTCATCACAGCAATGCTGACCATACACAAGACCTACAGCGGTTTTGGCGAGAGCCTCAGGATGTCATCCTTTACGGTAGGTTCCATCATATCTTCGACTGGATATGCCATCACCGACTACGAGAAATGGCCTGAAGTTTGCAAACTCCTCGTCCTCATAATGATGTTCATAGGAGGCTGCGGCGGATCCACAGCAGGAGGACTTAAGGTCATAAGAGTCGTAGTCCTCATGAAGCTCATAAAGAGGAATGTAAAAAAGCGTCTCAGTCCAAGGACAGTAAGCGCCATCAAGGTCGGAGGCAAAGAAGTCAGTGAGGATACTTTAAACGGCATCGTTGCTCACATAGGGCTTTATGCAGTGCTCTGCATCTTCGGCACCTTCGTCATCTCCCTTACAGGAGTCGATAACATAACTTCCTTCTCGTCCGTTGTCACATGCCTTTCTAATATAGGACCTGGATTCGGACTCATAGGACCAACTGAGAATTTCGGATTCTACAGTGATTTCGTTAAATATTTCCTATCCATCTATATGATCGCAGGAAGGCTCGAGATGTTCACCATAGTGATACTCTTTACAAGAGATTTCTGGGACAAGAACAAATAAAAGATCCACATATACCTATCACAGACTGTCTGTTTCTAAAAGCAGACAGTCTTTTTTTTGAGTTGTCAAAATTTTTAATAAAAAATATATAATCTGTTAAATACTGTTACTCATATTTGACATCAGTCTGATATAATTATTGTATGTAAGTATTAGTTTAAGGAGGTCTTTTATGAAAAAGCGTTTATTCGCAGTCTTCATTGCAGCAATCATGATCTTCGCTATGGCGATCCCATGCTTTGCCGGAGAAGACTTGACAGGAAAGCTTTACATCCTGCATTCAAATGACGTTCACGGTGCTATCGACGGATATGCAAAGATGGCTGCCTACAGAGATGAGCTTGAAGCTCAGGGCGCAGATGTCATCTTAGTAGATGCCGGAGATTTCTCCCAAGGAGATCCTAATGTAAGTTATGAAAAGGGTCTTGATGCAGTCAAACTCATGAATGCTGTGGGTTACGATGTCGTTACCCTCGGAAACCATGAATTCGACTTCGGTTATCCACAACTTAGATCCAATATGGAGATAAGAGAATTCGCGCTCATCTGCTCTAACGTCTTAAGCGGCGGCGCTCCTCTCTTCGACGGAGCTACCTATACAGTAGAAAAAGGCGGAGTCAGCGTAGGTTTCGTAGGTATCGAAACACCGGAAACTCAGACAAAGGTAAACCCTGCTCTCATCACTGAGATCACATTTCTGACCAATGCCACAAGCCCAACAACAAATGAGGCAGTGCAGCAGGCAGTAAACGGTCTCAAAACAGGTGAAGTAGACCTTGTCGTAGCACTTGCTCACCTTGGCGTAGACGCTGAATCTGAACCATACAGATCTACAGATATGTATGCAGCAGTAAGCGGCATCGATTTCGTCATCGACGGTCATTCCCACACTGTAATGACTAAAGGCGCAAACGGTGAACCTATCCAATCAACAGGAACAAAGTTCGAAAACATCGGAGTCATAGTAATCGATGAAGCTACAAAGACCATAGTTGACAACTTCAACAAGCCTGTAGCAGAGATCACATCTACCGATGAAGAAGTCGCAGCTTTAGCTGAAGCAGTAAAAACAAAAGTAAATGACGCACTTGGTTCCAAGTTTGCTGTATCCGAAGTCCTTCTCAACGGAAGCAAGGCTCCCGGAAACAGAACAGAAGAGACAAATAACGGAGACTTTATCACCGATGCAATGATATGGGCTCTTACAGAGCAAAACCCCGGCGCAATCGAAGTTCCTACTGATAATGTCGTTGCTATAACCAACGGAGGCGGTATAAGAGCTGCCATCAATATCGGAGATGTTACAAAGAAAGACATCAACACAGTCCTTCCATTCGGTAATACACTCGCAGTCGTTTATGTAAAGGGTTCCGAACTTCTCGAAGCCTTAGAAGCATCCACATTCTGCACACCGACAGCAGTCGGCGGATTCCCGCAGGTCGCAGGCATGAAATTCACTATCAATATAGCAAAAGAATATGATGCCAATGCTGAGACCTATCCAGGCTCCACATATTACGGACCAAATTCCATTCAGCGTGTCACCATCGATGAGATCAATGGAAAAGCATTTGATCCTGACGCGACATATGCAGTTATAACAAATAACTTCTGCGCAGCAGGCGGAGATACATACTATGCATTCAAGGCTGCAACAGATCAGTTCGATACAGCCATTCCTCTTGATGAAGTCGTAGTAGACTATGTCACTGAAAAGCTGAACGGTGTCATCCCTGCTTCTATGTATGCTGAACCTCAGGGAAGGATCAACATCGTAGAAGAGGCAGGTCCAGAAGCTATTTCCACAGTAGAACTTAAACTGCCAAAGGTCAAAGTCGGAGACGGATACAAGATCGAGGGCAAATGGGCTCTCCCAGAACCTGAAGTAACAGCCCCGGAAGGAGCACCATATGTGATCCTTGCATCATCTTGGATAGAGCCAAAAGACGATGACTATGAGCTTCCTACTAAAGACAGAACATTCAAGGATGGAGACACTGTTTACATCGGAAGTATAATCGTTCCACTAGATCCTGAAAAGTATGGATTCGCAGTAGATGATGAAGGCAACTCCATCGTAGATGTCAAAGTCGAAGGCGGTACTCTGGTCTACAGCGTACTAGAATACTTGCATGATGGAGATAGACCGACTGCATTTAAGATAGATGCTACAGCTGAAGGGGCACCACTCTTCGTAGTCACAAAGATCCAGCTTCCTGACAAGGTATCTCCACCTACAAGCGACCGGACCATGACATATGTAATGGTCGCTGCAATGAGCATCGTTTTAGCTATATCCATGGCATATGTAGTAAGAAAGAACAGAATCTGATCTTATGATCTGGCCTAAAAGCTTATAGCCTGGCAAAAAGTCAGCTTAGCATAAAGCCAAAACTATTAAAAATAGAAGACGAGATCCCAAGGTTTTGGGATCTCGTTTTACTTTTGTCTATATAAAACTTCTTCTTGAAAAAAATGAGCAGCCTGATAGCATTGAACTATTCCATGAATATTTTTAAGCGTTCTTTCTTTCCTTGTGTCTTAAGGAATAGACTTCATCTATACGTTTTAGAAACTGATAGTCAAGTTCTCTGCTGTGACCCTTTGAAAGTTCATAGGCCTCTTTACCTGAGAATGGTTCACAAGGATATATGCCGTAATCTTTAAAGAGATTGAATTTCCTGTCATTGTTCTCAGGTTCGAAAATTGTGACAGGAAGAAAAGTTACATTGGCATCCTCATCTTTGCAGATCCTGTGCGCTATCAGAGTCATGGTAGGATGTATATGTCCCTCTCCTCTTCTTGCTATTTCATCTACAAAGACATCGGCCTGCCTTGTTGCAGAAGGAGCAACGACTATGATACCGTTCTTTTCGGCGCACTCTTTGACTTCTGTCATATATCTTCTTTCGAAGGCTATCTTAAAGTGCTCGATGTTTGCAAGTTTTTCTTCATCCCCTTCAAACTTTTTTTGAAGCTTCGATTCCGTCTTTGGTGTGATGATGGGCGTAATGGTGATGCCTATCTCTTTTAATATGGAAATGACAGGAGTAAGCGTCTCATACCAGGGGATATTCACAGGAAAAAGGAACTCTCTGTCAGGATAATACTCAAATCCGTTGTAAAGGAGCCTGAATATCTCCCCAAGGGAGGGATGGTTGAATCCTATAACGACGCAATGCTCGCTTTGAAAGTACTCTTTGAGTATTGTCGAAGGCGCAAAGAAACACAAAATGCGAACAGCTCTTTTTCTCGTGCCGTCTCTGTCACCTTTTTTATATATCCATTTTACAAGGAAGCGGCATAATGCTCCTGACGGTTCCATCTCCTTAAGAAGATCCCCTGCCCCAATGCTCCTTAAGAGTGAGACTTCATGACAGTTGATCTGATCGAGTAGATCCGTCCTTGACAGAGCTGCCAATTCCTTTTCAGGAATAGTGTTCTTAAACATAGATACCCTATGACCTCTTATCTTTTTACCTTATTTATCGCCTCTTAAAAAAGTGAACATTCCTACCATTGCAGATATGAGTCCCGGATAGAGTACTCCGCTTTGGAAATTGAACACATATACGCTTTTTGTAATGAATGTTGCTGTAAGGAAATCAAAGAGATTCCAAAGACCTATGCAAAGTATGATAAAGATTATAAATGCTGCTGTTTTGTTCAGTTTCATTATTTATTCCCCCATAGTTACTATTTTTACAACTGCCTTGATCATGAGTCTCATGGCGTCTACTGAAACGAATTCTTTTACGCTGTGATAGTTCTCTCCTCCTGTTGGAAGATTTGGACACGGAAGACCCTTGAATGAGAGCTGGGCTCCGTCTGTTCCCCCTCTTATAGGAGTTGGCTTTATATCTACGCCAAGTTCATTGAAAGCCTTGGTGGCTCTGTCGATTATATACATGCAAGGTTCAAGCTTTTCTCTCATATTGTAGTAAGAATCCTTAAGAAGTGGCACTACTGTATCCTTACCGTACTTCTCATTGAGATAGGATGCTGCATGAAGTATATAATTCTTTCTTGCTTCAAAGCTCTTTCTGTCGTGATCCCTGATGATCATAGAGATAGTAGTCTGGGTCTCATCTCCGCACATCTCAGCAACATGATAGAAACCTTCATAACCTTCTGTGTGTGCAGGAGTTTCTGCAGGAGGAAGCATGTTGATGAATTCATTTGCAATAAGAAGAGAATTCTTCATCTTGTTCTTTGCAGAACCCGGATGTATGTTAAGTCCGTTTACGACGACTTTGCATGAAGCAGCATTGAAGCATTCATATTCAAGACTGTCTATCCTGCCGCCGTCAAGTGTATATGCAAACTTTGCTGGGAAATGCTCAAGGTCGAAGTGATCGGTGCCTCTTCCTATCTCCTCGTCAGGCGTGAAAGCAACTAAGATCTTTCCATGCTTTTCTTCAGGATGGACAATGAGATATTCCATCGCAGATACTATCTCTGCAGCGCCTGCTTTGTCATCTGCTCCAAGGAGCGTAGTTCCGTCAGTAACTATGAGTTCCTGGCCCTTGAAATAGTCAAGACCAAATTCTTCAGCTGAGATGGAGACTTTGTCGTTTAGTACTATGTCTCCTCCTTCGTAAACGAACTGCCTAGTCTTTATATTTGCTCCCGGAGCATCAGGAGATGTATCCATATGAGCTATAAGGCCTATCACATCCCAAGCTTCACATCCTTTGCTTGCAGGAAGGCGTCCGTAGACATAACCGTTTTCGTCCATACGAACTTCGCTCATGCCTATTTTTTCAAGGTCTTCTTTTATATACTTTGCAAGTTCAAGTTCCTTTGGTGATGAGGGGCAGGTCTCGCTGTGCTCATCTGATGTGGTCTCAAAGCTTACATAATTCAAGAATCTTTCTACTACATCCATTATACAGATCTCCTTTTTATCTTGTGTATCTTATATATCTTATGTGCGCTGCATGTGGACCACCCGTTCAAAGCAGATTCCGTGGGCTTCACGCAAGCCTTTCTGAGACTTGTTTCTGCAAAATTGGGCTACCGCCCATTTTGCAGACAAGTCTTAGCAGAAAGTCTTGCTTGCCCCCTCCATATGCTTTTCAGAATGGTTCCACATGCAGCGCCAGAAACGATCAATACTATTATTCGTAAAGCCTTGCGAGACCACCTTCTGAGGTCTCGCGGTAAAGAGGCGAAATATCCTTTCCGGTACGATACATTGTATCGACCACATTGTCAAATGATATCTTTCTGGTATCAGCAAGAAATCTCGCTATTGATACACAGTTCATGGCTCTCATGGCAGCGACTGCGCATCTTTCTATACAAGGTATCTGAACAAGGCCCTGTACAGGATCGCAGGTAAGGCCAAGTGAATGCTCCATAGCTACTTCTGCTGCATATTCTATCTGGTGAAGTGAAAAACCATAGGCCTGAGCTACAGCAGCTGCCGCCATGCTGCAGGCAGATCCTATCTCTGCCTGGCAACCTGCTTCTGCTCCCGATATGGAAGCATTGGTCCTGATCACATTGCCGATGACTCCTGCCGTAGCAAGGGCATCAAGTATTTTGTCGTCACTAAAGCCTCTGTTCTCATGCATATAGTAAAGGACTGCAGGAAGCACACCTGCGGCACCGCAGGTAGGAGCTGTTACGACCGTCCCTTCGCAGGCATTTTCTTCGGCAACAGCAAAGGCATAGGACGAGATGATCCTGTCCTGAGTGACATCAGGGGTCTCACCTTCTACAGGTCTTTGAGAAAGTATCTTTGCCTTTCTCGTTATACCAAGGGGCCCCGGGAGCATGCCTGTTGTTTCAAGGCCTCTTTTGATGCAATCTTCCATGGTCTCCCATATCATCTTGAGGTGATCATAGATACCGTCTCCTTCACAAGCTCTCACATATTCAGGGATGGTCATCCCTTCGTGTTTGCATCTATAGAGGATCTCGTCAAAATTCTTTTCGTGATATACGTCCCTTTCCTTTGGAAGGACTTCTCCGTCAACTTCTATGGCGCCTCCGCCTATGCTCATGATCCTCATGGTGCCAAGCTCACTGCCGTTTTTGAGAGCTATGAAGTCCATTGTATTTGGGTGAGGTACAGGAGTATTTTGATCATCAGGAATGATCGATACATTATCCAGGACGCTCCTTATGGATTTTCCTGTGCCATGGCCTGTACCTGTCAAAGCAAGGGATCCGTAAAGTATGACTGTATAGTGGTCAGCGTCCGGATTTCTGCTTTTGAAAAGTTCAGCCGCCGCTTTAGGACCAAAGGTATGGGAACTTGAGGGACCAAGGCCTACCTTATACAAAGTTCTTAAAGATTCCATCATTGCCCTCCATGGTCACTCGCTCTGCATCTTCGCCTATGGCTGCCTTAAGATAAGTCATCTCAGTCTTTTGTCCTTCAACATGGGGCACCTTATATGCGCCTGCATCAGAGCCGCAGCCTATCTTGACACCCATCTTTGCGCCTTTAGAAATACTTGCCATATGCTCATCAAAGATCTTTTGAGTGACTTCTCTTGGATACCTATCATCTTCTATGAGATTACCTACAGTGGATACGGTCGGTACCCATATGGTGCCTCTTTCGGACATTTCAATGAGGCAGTCGTTGTTTATATAGAATCCATGCTCAACGCTGTCAGTTCCTGCTTCTATGACTGCTTCAAGATATCTCTCTCCGCTGGCATGGGCCATAACTTTGAGACCCTCTTCATGTCCTACATGGACCATTTCCTTTATGGTCTTTGCATCGGGACCTTCATAAATGAACTGACCGTAGTGATCGAAATCTACGATCCCTGAGACCATTATCTTAAGAAAGTTTGCTTTCTTTGATTTGATCTCCTTTACGAGTCTGTAAAAGTCGTTTTCGTATTCGAAGCCCTCTCCTATGAACCTGCCGTAGCACCCTGCTTTGTATATGGGAAAGTAAGGCGTCAGATAGGATATGCCGTATTCCGGGGCTATCTCTCTTGCTGCAAGGCAGGCGCCGTATTTATCTCCGCCGTCGCGAAGATAGTAGATACCGGCATCTGCATAGCTTTCGAGGGTCTTTCTTATGAATTTATAGTCAGGAGACTCTCTGTGCCTTTTCATGGCATCTCTGAAATCAGAGACTCCGTCAAGTACCATATGTATGTGACAATCTGCTTTTTTGATCATGGTATATGTCCTACAAGTTGATCTCTATTTCATTTTTACATCAGGGCGCTGCAGATAAGGTGCGTTATAAAGGCGCATATCCAAGCAACAATGCATTGTCCAAAGCATATGCTTATGGCCCATTTACCGCCAAGTTCCCTCTTTATAGCAGATATGGCTGCAACGCAAGGAGTATAGAGAAGGCAGAATACGAGCATAGATGCTGCAGCTGCAGGTCCCATTATGCTGTAAAGAGCTTCTCCGGGGAAGAGCACTTCCAGGGTCCCTACTACGCTTTCCTTTGCAAGGAAACCGGATATGAGAGAGGTAGCTGACTGCCAGTTGCCAAAACCAAGAGGCGCAAATAATGGAGCTATGAATCCGCAAATAACAGCAAGGATGCTGACGCTCTTGTCTGTAACAAAATTAAGTCTAAAGTCAAAGCTCTGAAGGAGCCATACTACTATGCTTGCTAGGAATATGATGGTGAAGGCTCTTGTAAGGAAGTCCTTTGCCTTTTCCCAAAGAAGCATGAGAGTAGTCTTAAGTCCCGGGAGCCTGTATGTAGGAAGTTCCATGACGAAAGGAACCGGTTCGCCTTTAAATCCTGTTTTCTTTGCAATGAGTATAACTATGATGCCTATGATTATGGATAAAACATAAAGTCCTACCATAATGATGCCCTTGTGATCTTCAAAGAATGCATCTACAAAGAATCCGTAGATAGGTATCTTAGCAGAGCAGCTCATGAATGGTATCATGATTATTGTCATTTTGCGGTCTCTTTCTGACGGAAGAGTCCTTCCTGACATGACTGCAGGAACGGAGCATCCGAAACCTATGAGCATAGGTACTATGCTCCTTCCGGAAAGGCCTATCCTCCTTAAGATCTTGTCCATGACGAATGCGACTCTTGCCATATATCCAGAGTCTTCAAGCATGGAAAGGAAGAAGAAAAGGACTACTATGATAGGTATAAAGGAAAGAACGCTTCCTACGCCAGCAAATACACCCTCTACAACGAGGCTCCTTACAGCATCGGACACATTGTGCGCTGCCATAAAAGTATCTACAGATACAGTAAGTTTCCCGATGAGATCTTCAAGTATGCCCTGCCCCCATGCACCTATGACATCGAAGGTAAGCCATGCTATGAGCCACATTATGAGTATGAATGCAGGGACTGCTGTAAACTTTCCTGTAAGGATCTTGTCTATCTTGTTGCTCCTTATCCTCTCCTTTGTTTCGTGAGGACGGATGACTGTCTTTGAGCATACTCCGTGGATGAAAGAGAAACGCATATCAGCAATTGCTGCGCTCCTGTCAAGGCCGCTTTCTTCTTCAAGCTGCAGGATGATATGCTCTATGGTCTCCTTCTCATTTTGACTGAGTTCAAGGGCATTGAGGACCTTCTCATCTCCTTCTACAAGCTTGGTAGCTGCAAACCTGACCGGAAGATCAGCCGCCTTTGCATGGTCGCTAATGAGGGTCATGATACTGTGTATGCATCTGTGCACAGGAGAATCATCGGCGCAAAAGTCTGTGACCATTGGCTTTTCCTGATATTTTGCAACATGAAGAGCATGCTTTACAAGCTCGTCTACGCCTTCATTCTTTGATGCAGAAATGGGCACAACAGGGACTCCGAGCATCTCCTCCATTGCATTGACATCTATGGAACCGCCGTTTTCTCTTACTTCGTCCATCATATTAAGAGCAAGAACAAGAGGCGTCTCAAGTTCAAGAAGCTGTAAAGTAAGGTAGAGATTTCTTTCTATATTAGAAGCATCGACTATGTTGATTATGCCTTTAGGATGCTCCTCAAGAATATACTGCCTTGAGACCAGTTCCTCACTGGAATATGGAGAAAGAGAATAGATACCCGGAAGATCTACAACATCAGTCAGCCTGAATCCTCTGATCGGGCCATCCTTTCTATCTACTGTAACTCCGGGGAAATTTCCAACATGCTGATTGGATCCTGTCAGCTGGTTAAAGAGCGTAGTCTTGCCGCTGTTTTGGTTACCTGCAAGAGCAAAACTGAAAACAGTACCCTCCGGAAGAGGATTCTCCGTTTTCTTATCATGGAATTTACCGTCTTCACCAAGGCCCGGATGAACGGAATTATTTGCAACTATCTTCTCTATATTGACAGTTTCCTTTGGCTGATCCTTAAGTTTTTCAGTTACCTTCTCTATCTCTATTTTTTCTGCATCAGCAAGTCTCAGAGTAAGAGAATAGTCATGGATCCTAAGCTCCATGGGATCTCCCAAAGGAGCCAGCTTTTCAAGTTTTACAAAAGCGCCCGGGATGACGCCCATATCAAGAAAATGCTGGCGCGTGGCGCCTTCTCCTCCTACGGTCTTTATGATGGCGCTCTCGCCTGGTTTTAATTGTTTTAGATTCATTACTTTTATACTTCTTTTCTTTAAATATTTTAGTCTATTTTATTCAGTCCTTAGAGCTATTACAGGATCCTTCTTTGAAGCGGATTTTGAAGGAATGAGTCCTCCTATCATTGTAAGGACTGTAGCTATAACTACCAAGGTCACAGCCGCTTCTACAGGAAGCACAGCCCTGATGTCAGCATTCTCTGTCAGCTTGAAAAGAATTGCATTTATAGGGATATTGAGGAGCGCTGTCACTCCTACACCTATGAGTCCCGAAAGGAGGCCTATGATAAAAGTCTCTGCATTGAATATAGAAGATATGTTCCTCTTTGATGCTCCAAGGGCTCTTAATATTCCTATTTCCTTAGTTCTTTCAAGAACAGATATATATGTGATGATCCCTATCATTATGGATGAGACCACCAAGGATACGGAAACAAAGGCTATGAGCACATAGGAAACGCTGTTTATGATCTTCTCAACTGATTTTAAAAGTATGCCCGTTATATCCGTATATCTTATTTTGTACTCATCCTTTGACTTTTCGTTATATGCTTTCATGAACTCCGTAAAGTCGTTCTTTGATGCAAAGTCATTGAAATAGAAGGCTATGCTCGTAGGTTCATCTATATCCTGATATCCGAGTTTAAGAAGGTTGTTTGCATAAGTGGTCGCATTGCCGGACCCCATGGTACTCATGAGCCTTTTCAGTTCATCTTCAGTCATGTTAAATTTGAAGGCCTGAGCTATCTTGTTTTGATCCACTGAGAATATATTTCCGGAGAACATATTGCCCATGTTTGCCATTGCCTGCGCAAGAGGCTGCGTGACCTTGCCTACAGCAGAACCGACCTGACCTGTGATAGTAAGGACGGACATCTTCTTGATGAAGTTTGGAAGTGTCTCAATGAGTGAGCTTGCAGACTGCACATCAGTCATAGATGCAGTGAGTCTGTCGGTTACTGTGATGCTGCCTCCGTAGACTGTTTCATCTTCACTCTTTTCATATGCTATCTTTCCGTCGTCTACAGCATCAGATGCTTCTATTTCTGAATAATAGACCTTGAACATGGAGCTGACTGCTGCTGCAAGATTTTCAAGGTCTTGCTCTTCAAATATGGAAGTAAACATGCTTAGGTCTATATCATCCATATACTCAGAGATATCTCCATATTGAGAGTCCTCCGGCAGATCAAAGATGGATGCCATGGCGCTAAGATCTACATTTCCCATTGCAGCCTTGAACTTTTCTTTGTCTATAGTCTCTGCAAAATCTTCTACACCTGAAAGATCAAGATATGTACCGTCATCTGTGACTACAGTATTTGCAGCTTCGTATTCATCTACAAGAGTCTTTAGGACAGCTGTGTTGATACCTACCAGTGTAGCTACTTTTCCTGCAACCTGCTGAGGATCCGTCATTGAATCATATATGGCTTCTGAAGTGTCGGAAATGACTTTTGCGCTTTCTTCAGGACTCATGCCCTCGCCAAAATTCATGGAAGGCATATTGAAACTGAAAGCAGAGCTTAGAAGTCCTGTATCTACAGTGATCATATCGCCGAAATCAAGTCCGCCTTTAGAACTTGTATCGTCGAACCTCTTGCCAGAAAAGACATCGATATCCTTCTTTTCCATCTGTTTTGAAAGGATCTCAGACTTTGATGCCATCTCGATGACATGCTTTGTCAGGGATGGATAGTAAAGGACACCTGATGACGAGGATGCTCCGTCTGCACAAAGTACAGCAGTTATGACCAGGTCCTCGGACCTGCTATATACATCCATCATGTAGTCAAGGTCTTCGGACATATCTTCGTAGATATCATATTTCTCGTTGTATCTATATTTATCTGTGGGATCTATGAGCTTTAGTTTGAGACCAAGGATGTCATCATAGGTAACTGTTATTGGATCCTCAGTAGCAGTGCTTCTTTCTCCCAGCATCATGGCTGTAAACAGGGGCTTTAGCTTTGAAGTGTCCTTAAGACCGAGTGTATATGCAAGTATATCTGTTATCTGGCCTTTTCCTGATACCACCACTGCCATTTCATTGTATTTTTCAGGAAGTCTTCCTGCCAAAAGAGTATTCCCATTCATTATGGCATCCGGTCCTGAGACCTCATTGAAAATGCTCATGGACATGGAAGAAAGGCTCATAAAGTTAGATGTGCCTGTAACAGAACCTATGGCTTCGTTTGGATTGAGCTGCGCAAGGTTTCCTTTGACATCTATGGTATAGATGAGAGGTGTTACTGAATAGCTATATCTGATGAAGTTTACATAGTCCTCGTATTCTGACGGATGGGAATCAAGATACAGTTTGAAATGCCTAAGATCGTTCTTCTTTAAGGATCTTTGCATGGATGTCATGACGCGTGTCTCAACTAAAGACCCTTCAGGAGCTTCCTGGTTCGCATCTCCTTGCATTGAGATCATTGCAGAGAAAAAGTCTGCGGTCTCTGACTGCATTGTAAGAGGATAGCTGGTCATAGTATCCTCCTGCATCTTGTCTATGTATCTTTGTGTACCTGTACTTATGGAAAGGATCAATGCTATGCCGATGATACCTATGGATCCCGCAAAAGCAGTAAGTATTGTCCTGGCCTTCTTGGTCATCAGGTTATTTAAACTCAGTCCGAGAGAAGTAATGAAAGACATAGATGCCTTTCCAAGGTTCTTATGGACGGCCTTGACTTCTTTTTGAGGATTGAAAGGATTTGTATCTCCTATTATCTCCCCGTCTCTTAGATTGACTATCCTGTTTGCATATTCATTTGCAAGTTCAGGGTTGTGAGTTACCATGACAACGAGCCTGTCCTTTGCGACCTCCTTAAGAAGGTCCATGACCTGAACGCTCGTCACAGTATCAAGAGCGCCTGTAGGTTCATCTGCAAGGAGTATCTTTGGATCGTTAACAAGAGCTCTTGCGATGGCTACTCTTTGCATCTGTCCGCCTGAAAGCTGGTTTGGTCTCTTGTGAGCGTGTTCATAAAGACCTACCTGGTCAAGAGCCTCAAGGGCTCTTCTCTTTCTTTCCTTTCCTGAAATGCCGCCGATGGTAAGAGCCATCTCTACATTGGACAGTATGGTCTGATGGGGAATGAGATTGTATGATTGAAAAACAAAACCGACCGTGTGATTCCTGTAGGAATCCCAGTCACGATCCTTGTATTTTTTCGTAGATACGTTGTTGATTATGAGGTCACCTTCGTCATAACGATCAAGCCCTCCTATGATATTAAGAAGCGTTGTCTTTCCTGAACCTGACGGTCCGAGGATGGCAACGAACTCATTTTCTCTAAAGGCAATATCAACGCCCTTTAGAGCCTGCTGCACAAGATCTCCTGTCTTGTATGTCTTTTTAATGCCTGTAAGCTGAAGCACTAATTCTTTTTTCCTTTCAAACCCTTTTTTTGTTTCCTAATGCTTTACTGATCTATCAGCCTGTCGCATGCCCTTGCAAGTTGCTCTCTCGTGATACCCATATAGTTGAGTCTCTTAAGGAAAGTACCCACATTGGCATAGCCGATCCCAAGGAATGCACCTACTTTTTCTCTGTTTTTTGCGCTGTCTTTAGTCCCTGCAAGACCTGCAAAAAAGAGGTCTTCTTTTGTTATCTCAAATTCAGGATCGAAGACTGCAGCGCTTGCGTTCATAAGAGCCTTTACTATGTCTTCAGGGGATGCATTTTCTATCCCTACATCTCCTTTTTTAAGGCTCTGCTTTTTTGTGAGAAAGGCCTGCTTTGCGTCAGGAAAAAGGCCGGTCAGCCTTTCCCTTATCTCACGCCCTGGATGATCCGGGTCAGTGAAGATGATGATACCGGTCTTTTCATATGCCCCTTTTATGTCGAAAAGGATCTTGTCATTAAGGCCGTATCCGCTGGTGCAGATGATGCTTGCATCTACTGCAGCAAGGACCGCGCTCTTGTCGTCCTTTCCCTCTACTACTATTGTCTCTTTAATATGTGTCATTTATATGAAACAAAACTGACAAGATGATGATCGCCGGGAGCCCGTTCGAAACAACTTCCGGGGCTTCACGCTGAGCCTTTCTTTAGGCTTGATACCGCTCTCCCGGGCTGCCGCCCGTTTCGCGGTCAAGCCTTAGAAGAAAGTCTTCGCTACCCCTCCAGATCGTTTCTCACAAGCCCCGACGCCTCATCATCACTATTTCTTTTCAAATGCTACTTCTGAAGAGCAGCAAGTTCATCGACCAGCTCGCCAAAGAGCTTGAGAGCTGAATTGACAGGCTCAGGACTTCCCATATCTACTCCTGCTATCTTGAGAAGCGAAATAGGATCTGCAGAAGAACCGGATGAAAGGAACTTCTTGTAATCCTTCACTGCAGGTTCTCCTTCTTCAAGTATCCTGTTTGCAATTGCAACTGCTGCAGAGTAGCCTGTTGCATACTGGAATACATAGTAGTTGTAGAAGAAGTGCGGGATCCTTGACCACTCAAGAGCGATTCCAGGATCTGAGATCATCTTCGGTCCAAAGTAGAGTTTGTTGAGTTCAAGATACTTCTCGCAAAGGAAGTCTGCAGTAAGGCTCTGGCCTGATTCCACTGCCCTTCCCATCATGAGTTCAAACTCAGCAAACATGGTCTGTCTGTATACTGTTCCCTTGAATGCATCGAGGAAGTGGTTAATGAGGTAGGACCTTTCCTTCTTGTCCGTTGTCTTTGAAAGGAGATATTTCATGAGGAGCACTTCGTTGCATGTGGATGCTACTTCTGCTACGAAGATGACGTAGTCAGATGTATTGACCGGCTGATACTTTACAGAGTGGTAGCTGTGAAGGGAGTGCCCCATCTCGTGAGCTAGTGTGAACATGGAGTCAAGGTTATCCTTGTGATTAAGAAGAACGTATGGATGAGGACGTCCGCCATTTGAATATGCTCCGCCTCTTTTGCCTTCGTTTTCATAAACATCTATCCATCTGTTGTCAAAGCCCTGCTTTAGAAGGTCTGTATAATCCTTGCCAAGAACAGAAAGTGCCTCGAGCACAGTCTCCTTTGCTTCATCAAAACTTATCTTCTTTGCTGCATCCTTTACGATAGGAACATATACATCGTACATATGAAGCTTCTTTACGCCCAGCATCTTCTTTCTCAGCGCAACATATTTGTACATGGAATCAAGGTTATTATGTACAGCATCGATGAGGTTAGTATAGACTTCTGTCGGAACTTCAGTATTGTCAAGAGCTGCTTCAAGAGTAGATCCATAATGTCTCATCTTGGCGTTAAAGTTAAGAGCCTTGAACTGTCCGTCAAGAGCTGCAGCTATAGTATTCTTGTGTGCATCGAACTGCTTATAGTAGGCTTCAAATACTTTCTTTCTGAAGTCCTGATCAGGGTCTTCCAAAAGGAGCGTAAAGGATCCGTTTGTAAGGGGATGCTTCTTTCCCTTTGCATCTACTACATCGTCCCACTTAAGATCTGCATCCTGAAGGAGTGAATTGATGTTTTCAGGTGCTGCCTGGAGCTCTCCTGTTGCTGCCATAATGGCTTCTTCTGCAGGTGAAAGAATGTGATCCTTTGCTTTTCTTATCCTGTCTATATTGATCTTGTATGTATTGAGGGCCTTCTTTTCCTTGTAAAAGCCTTCGAGAGTCTCATCAGGGATAGACATGATCTCAGGGCTTGCAAAAGCAGATGCACTAGAAATGACCATGTAGATATTCATAGCCTTTCCTCTAAAGTCCTGATATTTGCTGTTTGATGTGTCTTCATCGCCCTTCATGGAAGCGTAGTTGTATACAGCCTCCAGCTTAAGAGTCACTTCGTCTTCAAGCTTAAAGTACTTAAGAAGGTTTGCTGCGCTTTCGCCGAGCTTTCCCTGAAGCTTTGCATACTTCTTTGGATAAGACTTTAATTCTTCCAAAGCCTCGAGCCATGCTTCGTCGCTTTCAAAAATGTCGGAAAGCTTCCATGTGAATTCTTCAGGAACTTCGCTCCTCTTCATTATCTTGTTTTGCTTCATTTCTTTTCTTCCTTTGATCTATTTAAATCTAAAATAACTAACTGATCTTGATGGAGTCTGAATCTTCTATGCATACCATGGAAGAATAGAACTCTCTCATTGCATTTACTGCATACTCAGTATCCTTGCTTCCTGCAGTCTCATAAGAAGAGTGCATTGCAAGCTGCGCTATGCCTATATCTACTGCATGAAGGCTTACCTGCATGTTGGAGATGTTTCCAAGGGTGCCGCCGCCTGCCATATCGGACCTGTTTGCAAATACCTGAGTCGGGACCTGCGCTTTCTTGCATATTTCAAGGAATACTGCTCTTGAGAATGCGTCAGTAGTATAATGCTGAGCTGCATTTTCCTTTATGACAATTCCCTTGTTGATATAGCACTGGTTAACAGAGTCGCTCTTTTCAGGGTGATTCGGGTGAAGAGCATGAGCGTTGTCAAAGCTTACAAGGAAGGATTTTGCAAGAGCAACTCTAAGGTCCTCATTTCCTTTTCCAAGCTGCTCATTGATCCTTTCAAATACATCCTTCATGAATGTGGATGCTGCGCCCTGCTTTGTCCCTGAGCCTACCTCTTCGTTATCAAAGCATACATATACATTGATGCATCCCTTGTTTTCAGATGAAAGGAAACCCTTTAAGGATGCGAATGCTGCCTGAAGGTCATCAAGTTTTGGAACTGATACGAACTCTTTTTTGTATCCCCAGACCTTTCCTTCCTGCCTGTTTACAAGGAAGAGATCCTTTGAGACTATATCTTCTGCCTTTACTTTCAGTTCCTTTGCGACCATCTTGTCAAAGTCGCCATTCTTTAGTTCTCCAGCAGAGAACAACGGGCAAAGGTCTACCGCTCTGTTATATGCATATCCGCTGTTTGCTTCCCTGTTCATGTGGATGCAAAGGCTTGGGATAAGGAGTATGTCTTTGTCTATATAAAGAAGTTTTGAAACAACTTTTCCTTCTTCTCTGACAAGTACCCTTCCTGCTACTGATAAAGGCTTATCAAGCCATGTTGAATCTATCATGCCGCCGTAGCCTTCAACGTCTAAGCGAAGGTATTCTGCAGGTCCTGAAAGCTCAGGCACTGCCTTGACCTTGTATGTGGGAGAGTCTCCGTGACTTGCGACTGTCTGGAAGTGATAGTCCTTTATTTCCTTTGGAATATCAAAGGCAAGGGTGCTGGAGTTGTTTCTTGTAACGAAATATCTGCCGCCCTTTTTTATCTTCCATTCTTTGCCCTCTTCAAGCTTTTCAAAGCCTGCATCTGCAAGATATTTGCAAATTGTAGCAGAGCTATGGAACATGCTTGGCGAGCTTTCAATAAAGCTTATGAGTTCTTTGTTTAAATCTTTCATACATATACCTCTTTATATGAATTCGTAATCTATCTTAAGTTTGTCATCAAAACTGACGTTTGCATAGCTTCCTGAAATGATGGGCATCATTGGAGGAAGATGACCTATATCTGCGTCAAGTATCATAGGGACATTCAAGTCTTCAAGCATATCTATGCTTGCTGATTCAAAAGTGACGCCTATGATGTCTTCTCCAAAATGCATAGGCCTTCCGAATATGAAGCCCTTTACATTCTCAAACCATCCGGCTTCCTTCAGCCTCCAAAGACCTCTTCTAAAGTCCATCGGCGAAAGGTCACAGGATTCAAGGAACCATATGATGCCGTCTTCCTTGTACTTTTCGATGAATTCCTTTACATTGTCGAACCTGGTACCGCAAAGACCAAGAAGCACATCCATGCAGCCTCCTACTATCCTTCCTGAAAACTTGGTGCTGCATCCATCGCTACCCATAGGATAAATGGATCCGCCCTTAAATATCCTAAGCGTGTTTTTTTCAGTGCAGTTGTATCCGGCGTAGGGATCGTCTGCACATTTGAGCTGGTCTATTTCCCAAAGGTCATAGTTTTCTACATGCTGTCTTCCTGACAAAACTTCCAAAGCATCATTTACAGCCGGATGCCAGGGACGCATGCCAAATTCGGAGGCGTGAGGTCCATATATGGCAGCCGTGTCGCAAAGGGTATTGAGAAGAAAAGTAAAGTGCGTGTTATCCGAATATCCCATATACCACTTTGGATCTGCGTCCTTTACCTTTTCAAAGTCCACATGGCTTATGGTCTCGCACATGCATTCTCCTCCGCCTACGGATATGAGTATGTCGCAGTCCTTCCTTGTGTACATGTCTGTAAGCTCAGCTCCGCATTTTTCCGGAGTATTGGATATGCCTATGCCCTTTCCCTCTCTGCAGTTAGGTCCTAAAAGCACCTTGTATCCTAAGCTTTCAAAATTTGATAGAGCTTCATCAAAAAGGGATATATATGGCTCTATGGATGCTCCGAAAGACGGAGCTGCAAAGCCTATAGTCTGTCCTTTTTCAAGGGGTCTTGGATATCTCATAAAGTGCCTCCAAATGCTTACATTTCACAGCTAAAACATAACAAATCATTATATCCCATTCTCTTCTTACAATCCACAATTTTAGCGTTTTATGGATGCGAAAATGTATAAAAAAATGACCATCATGAAGATGATCATTTTCAAGTCGATAGTCTTAACCTTAAGTCTTACTTAGGTGCCTGTATCTGTGTCAGGATACCGGAGAAGGAGTTCATATACCACCTTGTATCCTTGGGTCTTTTGAAAAGTACAAGTTGCCTTGTCGTATCCCTTCCACTGCTTTGGATATCGTAAACTATGTATTCATAGCCGTTAGATGCAGTGGAATTGTAGTCAGTCGTCTGAGCCTCATTGATCTTAAATCCTATAGTCCACGGTTCATCAGGAGTATATCCGTTTTCAGGAGTTGCTCCTTGGTAGTACGAACGAGGGATATAGTTTCTTTCAGCTTCTTTTAGCCAAGCTTTATGAGTCTCTTTTTCAGGCATGCCTTCCGTTATGCTGTCTTCAAATGGAGATTTGGATGCGCAAAGATAGTCCATGATCTCAAAACCGTCACTTTCGCTCTCTGCTGCTCTTACAAGGCCTGCCATGAAATATGCGCTGACATTAACCGGATCATCAGTATCTATGTGTTCGTAGATATCGTCAATTTTTTTTGGCATAGGTGATATGAGGACAGAATACTCACCGTCTACTTCGGTGGCAGAGTATTCGGTGACACCGGGCAAAACCGGTTCCTCTGATTTTCCGCATGCTGCAGATCCAAAAACGAGAAGTGCAACCAAAATGATACATAAAACTTTTTTCATTGATCCACCTCCGTTATTCAAATAGAAATGACCACTTTCTCATCTGTTCAAAAAGAATTATCCTTACTCTATTGATTATATCATCAGGATAGTATTCACTTAACATACATAACTCATTTTCTATATCATTTTTTGAAAATGAATATTTAAGGTCGCATCCATATAGCTTATCAGCAGTCTCTGTTTGAATTATATAATCTCTTTCAAAAGGCTTTGCTTTAACAGAATCTATCAATGCATATATATCGTCGTTTACTGGATATGCATCCAGTGCAGAACAAAGAGATAGTCCGTTGTCAAAAACCGGACAGAGCCTATATACATTTTTATCTTCATCATATATCACCGCTATATTATTGTAGTGCCTGTCCTCATTTAGAAAAAAAGCATCGTTCTGCAACATACATGAAAGATATGGCCCGAAAGAATCTAATCCGGTCTTTTCAAAAACAAGATCAACGGAGTATTTAATACAGTCTTCAACTGAATGAAGTTTGGACAGTGATTCACCAATACCTTTCCCATAAAAAACCCTATGTAGTTTATCAAGAGTAATAAGTCTTTCATTTTTGCCAAGAAAACTGTAGCTTTCGCAACCAACATACTCTTTTTCATCTAATATGATCCTTACCGGATCATATTTTATGGACGGAAGGACGCTGCAATCCTTGATCAGATGACTTATTATTACTTCACTTAGGCTTTCATAACCAAAGCCATCAGTTTTATACCACGTATTACCAACTTTCCATTTTGGAAGATTTCCCTTTGAAGAACTGCTGAAAACCAGTTCCTTATCTATTTTAGACAAATCTATTGTTCTCATAATCACCCCTTATATATACTTTCTTTTATTGCTCCTTGTATCTCATCTTTATCCACATATTATCGTCAGTGATCCTACCTTTAGTTTTTTCTATGATTGCAAGAGGATCATAATTATTTAATCCGAGTTTATTTAATCTATCTTTTACATCCAACCTGTTTTCAGGAAAACATCTATCCCTTAAAAAGTATTCGAAATCATCCCATGTGGGATTCTCAATATTTCCGAAAGCTTTAAACCATACGTTATCAGTATAATTTTCCGCATATACCCTCTGTTTAATAAAATCCACATCTATGATGGTGCATGGTCTATGTTTGCGCATAAAATAAACACGTAAAGAGCACCCATCTTTCATAGGAGTATTTATATATCGCCCTATCACCTGCCTTGAAGTAGAATATCTATTTGCAAGATCTTCAAGAGTATAGCCCTTTGCATATAGGGCTCTCAGTTCTGTTTGTTCATCTAGGCTTAGGAGTTTCTTTCTGCCAGCATTTCTAGGATTTTTTTTATTGACTTTTTCAGCGATCTCCTTTAGAGCATCTATATCGTCAGTTCCAAAAAGATCTATACATATTTTTTTGTAATCCATAATTCTATATTTTAAGCAACTTTTTTAATTTAGTAGCATTATACAACTATTCAATTGCTTTTGCAACATAAAACACCTGGCGAAGAATGCTTCCAGGTGTGTGAATAATCTTTGCTTTTTTAGCTACTGCACGTCAGCTCCTCACTTCCTTTTCAGTATACTCTTGATATTGCATGATCAGACAATATCTGACGGTATGCAGCCTGAAATGGAGATAAGGTCATTTGGATCTATTTCTATCTGACAGCCTACCCTTCCTGCGCTGACAAAGACCTTGTCAAATAAAATGGCAGATTCATCTATGAATTCCGGAAACTGTTTTTTCATTCCGATGGGAGAGCATCCGCCGTGCACATAACCTGTAAGAGGAAGAAGCTCTTTTTGCTTTATCATTTCTATGGATTTTTCGCCAGATACTTTCGCTGCTTTTTTAAGATCCAATTCTTCTTTGACAGGCACTATAAAAACATAGAACTGGCCCGTCTTTCCTCTCGTGACCAAAGTCTTGAAAACCTTGTCAGGATCTTCTCCGAGTATCATGGCTATATCCACTCCTGTTTTCGTAGGATCCGGATCATAGCTATGGGCTGTATATTCAGTTTTAGATGCGTCAAGTATGCGCATCACATTGGTCTTATCTTCTTTTTTGCTCAACTTCATGCACCATTACTGATATCTTAGAGGCAGTTCCAGATGGTTTGCTTCGAGAAGCTCTTTGTCCTTTAGGATCACATCCGAAGGACCGTCTGCTACGACTTTTCCATCTCCTATCAATATGACCCTTGTGCAGGTATCCATGATCATATCAAGGTCATGAGACGTTATGATCTTTGTTTTCTCAAGCTCTTTTATAGTATTGATCATGACTCTTCTGTTGTATGGGTCAAGAGCCGAGGTCGGCTCGTCCATAAGTACTGCATCAGGCTCCATTGCAAGGATAGTCGCAATGGCTGCCATTCTCTTTTCTCCCCCTGATATCTTATGATTGTACCTGTTTTTGAGGAACTCAAGACCCATCTTTGCAAGGATCTCGTCCACCTTTTTTTCTGCATCTACCCTGCTCATGCCGTAGTTAAGAGGTGCGAACATCATGTCCTCATATACTGTTGGCATGAACATCTGATTGTCAGAATTCTGAAGGACAAAACCAAGCTTTCTTCTTATCTGAGGAAGAGTATCCTTCTTTACTTCTATGCCGTCAATGAGGACCTGACCTTCTCCAAATACAAGGCCAAGCAGAAGCTTCATTATGGTCGATTTGCCTGCTCCGTTAGCGCCGATAAGGCCAACTGATTCTCCGTCCTCTATCTTAAAGGACATATCCTTGATGACCTTGGCTGACTTTTCATATGAAAAACTTACGTTCTTAAATTCTATCATTTCTTTTTACCTAAATACAGCGAAGATCCCCTGCTTCAAATCCAATATGGGATTAAGCAGCAGGAACTTCAATTATACAAACAAGCTTCCGAGAAGCTCAGCAATATCTACGTATCTTAAAAGAAGGAAGGCTCCTATAGAAAGGATCATATATGCTGCATCCTTCATTCCAAAGGAATTGGTCTTGGCATAATGAAATTCATTTTTATAGCCCCTTAGCTGCATGCTTGAAAACAGTTCCTGAGCCCTGTCCATGCTGCGAAGAAGGAGCTGTCCAAGGAAGGATCCCCAGGCTGAGATGTGTATGCCCTTTTGACCGGGAGCCCTTAAGTGATATGCATCAGTCATTATTGCAAGCTCTTCTGTCATGACTCCTACGTACCTGTAAGTAAGGAGCAAAAGAGTCACTAATGTCTTTGGAATATGAAGCATCCTTAGAGCAGCGCATATGCTGTCAAAAGGCGTGGTCGCAACAAGTAAGTATGATGCCATTAGGCAAAAGACACCTTTTAGCATGAGAGTGATCATACTTATGACTCCGCCGGATACAGCTAAGTTTCCAAGTTTTAAGATGATATCCTTGTCAAAGAAAGGATTGAAAAGACCAACTGCCATGACCAAAGGAAGGACTATCCTAAGTTTGTAAAAGCAGGTGGAAATAGAGATCCCGCTAAGCTGGAACATAAGGACAGGCCAAAGTACCATTGGTATGAGCCTGCTTAGCTCATATTTTCCAAAGGATACGACTATGACTATATATGCAATTGTAGTAAGCAGCTTGGCAAGAGCACTGAGCCTGTGTACATAGGAATCGGAAAGAGCCGATTCATCCATGGCGCTGAGCTCGCCCAAAGCGTTCTCAAGTTTGTTCATAACAACTCAAATATACCTAAAACTCAAAAATTTGCAACAAAATTTATACGGCAAAAGAAAACTATAAGCCGGCAAATCATCAAGGAAGAAGTATATGAAAAAACAGCAGATCAAACATTCTAAAGGGGTGCCTTTTAGGGCACCCCAGATCATAAAACGAGGAAAGTTTTATGAAAACTTCTATTTTGCTTTTCTTTTTCTAAAGAATCCGCCTGCAAGGCAAATGACTACTGCGACACCTGCAACCATTGCAGAACCTACTATGCCTGATACGGATGTGCCGGCTGCACTGTCGCTGTCCTTAAAGGCATAGTCAGGAAGGAAGGATGTGGAATCCTGAATGTTTTGAGCAGTATCTGCTGCAGAACTTGATACGCCGAAGTCCTCTTCATCAAGTCCCATATTTTCAGAATAACCTTCTTCCGTATTTCCAAAGAGTGCCCACTCAAGTCCGTCAGGATTTGAACTTGCAAAGAGACTCAGTCCTCCGCCTACCACCAGCGCAACTACTGCGATTATAGCGAGAGTCCCTTTTAAAGACATTTTTGACTTAATAGCCATGCCGTCTTCATCAACATCTCTTAAAAGTTCAGGTCTTGCTTCCAAAACGAAGCAAAGAACTGCTGATGTGATGAGCCCCTCAACAAGACCTATGGCAAGATGTATGGGCTGCATGAGAGCAAGGAAGGCTCCAAAAGGAAGCTCTGTGATACCGGAAAGACTTGTCTCAAGTACTACGGAGAAAGCTCCGAGCTGAAGAGTGATGACGCATCCAAGTATGGATGAAAGTATGATGCGGCCTCTCGTAGCTCCCTTTCCTGTTCCAAAGAGCTTTGAATTCATTATGGGTCTCCAGATAAGGTAGTAACCTACGAAGCACCCGTAGAATGCCATATTCCATATATTGGCCCCAAGAGCCAAAAGGCCTCCGTCGGCAAAGAACAGACATTGTATTGCAAGTATGACTATCATAGACAGGAATCCTGCCTGAGGTCCAAGGAGAGCCGAAAGGAGCATACCTCCGCAAAGATGACCGGAAGATCCTGTTCCCGGGATAGTATAGTTTATCATCTGCCCTGCGAATACAAGGGCTGCAGTAACAGCCATTGTAGGAAGTTTTTGCGGTTCTTCGTCAAGTTTTAATTTGTGTACGGATACTCCGGCTGCTGCGCCGGATGCTACATACATTGTTGCTGCTACAGCCGGGGCCAGCAGCGCATCTGCCATATGCATATATTTTCACCTCTTTTGATCATTTCTTTTCCTTGCCAAAAAAGAGCAAGGATCAATCCTCGCTCTTGATTATATGCTGTAAAAATATGTACGCAAGCCCCCTAGGGGATACTATTTTTTAAGTTCATAAACATTAAAGCTTTTTCCGCCGCATCTCCTGCATATGACAGCAGAAAAAAAGGACGGTCTTAGGGCTGCTCTTACCACTTTTGACATCGTTTTATACTTGCTCGAAGCTCCGCATTTTTTACAGACTACCTCATATTTGTAGGACCTCGCCTTTGCTCTGTAAGGTTCATCCAGCTTGATGGTGGCTCTTGGCCTGCAGCCTATCTGCCTGCAGACATCCTTCCACACCTTGTCATGTACATGGCGCTCAAGAGGCTTTCTTATATGAACTACAGCATGGGCGTATTCATGTCTTATGACTTCAAAAAACAGTTTTTCATCAGCCAGGCATCTTGAAGAGATGGCTATCTCAAGTTTTTGACTTAGGATCCCGCCTGATACTGAGAATTGGCCGAGTTTTCTGCTCATCCTGTTTGAGATGCGTATTGCCACCTTCCCTGTATCGACGCCCGTGATCCTATCCAGCCTGTCATATTCAGTTCTGATATCATCTACTGTAAACATTATCCCTGCTTATCTTTGCCACAGTATATACCGATATATCGGTATATTGTCAACGACCCTTAGATACCTTTCTGATCAAGTATATTATGATGCGGATGACCATAATGATGAGAGCGATCGCAGGAAGCACCAAAGTGAATATGGGCATGCCATGGCCTTTCACTCCGTCAGTACCCGTAAAGATATTTCCGTCTATAAAGACACCTGCGATGAAACAAAGCACTGCAATGAGTATGGATGAAATGAGGATATATATTATCCCGTGCTCTTTCTTTTCTTTCATAGGAGCCTCCCTTTGCACAAATGAATTGAAGAAGTTACTGCCATTCTATATAATTAATATATCATATATCTGTCTTTTGAGGTGAGATATGCAGTATTTCTTCATTACCTTATTAATACTAATAGTTTTGGCAGTGATCCTTGTTTTTGCTATCTCAAGCAAATGCGAAGATGCAATTTGCCATCCTAAAGCCTATTCCAAAGAACATGAATTTGAAGTCATCCCTAAATTCGGTTACGACCTTAAAAAGACCTATGACAGCCTTGAACTTGAAGACTTTGAATTGACTGTACCAAATGGTTACGAGATAAGAGGATCTGTCATAAGAGCTGAAAAGGACCGTAGCTTTTCTAACGGCAAGGAAAGAGCTGTGATCCTTGTCCACGGAGTCACTGCAAACAGATATACCATGCTTGCTCAAGCTGAAGTGTGGCACAGGCTCGGTTTTAATGTGATCATCTATGATCAGCCTGCTCACGGAGAAAGCGGCGCAGACAGATGTACCATGGGATATGAAGAATCTGAAGATCTCGTCTTCATAGCAGAGGAAATGAGAAAGAGATTTCCGGAAGGCACTGTATTCGGCATGGGAGGAGAATCCATGGGAGCAGCTACTGTAATGATGGCAGCACCAAAACTTCCTTGGATGAGCTTTGTTTACGAGGACGGAGGGTATGCAACTATGAGAGACGAAGTCCCTGCATGCCTTAAGTACAAAGCCAAACTTCCTAATTTCCCTTTCAGTCCCCTTACCATCATGTATTTTGACAAAAGAAATGAGCACAAGATAGATGATATACGCCCCATAGACTGCGTAAGAAAGATCGATGTACCTATGCTCTTTATCCACGGAGGACAGGATCGTTTCGTCCCTACAGAAAATGTATACAAACTATATGAAGCAAAGGTCGGTCCAAAAGAGATCAAGGTGTTTGAAAACTGTCCTCATGTAAAAGCATGCTTCATGGAGCATGAGGAGTATTACGAGACTATAAAGGAGTTTTGCCAAAAGTACGGCATCATTTAGATGGAAAGAATATATAAGGAGGAATCATGAGCAAAAAGGAACGCATAGGATTTCAAACAGAGAAAAGAGAACCCATAGCATATGCAATGTTTTTCCTGGGACAGAATCTGATCCTTGGATTTGCAGGATATGTAGAAACTTTTCTTACTGACATAGGCATTGCAGCAGCAACTGCTGCAGCAATACTCATCATCCCAAAACTTTGGGATGCCGTAAATGATGTCTTCTTCGGATATATAGTCGACAGGCACACATTTAAAAACGGCCTAAAATTCATTCCATGGGTCAGGATAGGAACAGCAGCTGTCGGTATTACTACTGTAGCCATGTTTGCTATTCCAAAAAACATGACCGACACCACAAAGATAGTTTGGTTCCTCATTGCATACATACTCTGGGATATGTCATATACCCTTCTTGATGCTCCAGCCTTTGCTGTTACCACGGTCATGACAAGCAATGTGGAGGAAAGGACCTCTATCATTGCAGGAGGAAAGCTCTGGTCTATGGTCGGAGGAGTACTTGCAACAGTGCTCATTCCAAGCATCAGACCCATGTTCGGGTGGCTTACATCCTGCATCATATTCGTTGTCGTCTCCATAGTCCTGATGATCCCTATGCTTTTCTGGGTAAAGGAAAGGCACACAGAATCTGCAAAAGCAGCTGAGAATCCTACATTCAAAGAGATGATCAAATATCTAAAGCACAATAACTTCCTTCTGGTAGCTCTACTTTGCCTGCTGCTTCTCGGAATGTCCAGCGTAGAGCAAAAGATGGCCATATACATGGGAAGAATATGCCTCGGACAGGAGAATGCAGCCACCCTTGTTGCAGGAGGCGTTGCCATCTCAGTCATCGTAGTTTCTGCTATGGTACCTGTCCTTTCAAAGAAGTGGGACAAGTTCCATGTCCTTTGTGCAGGCCTTGCCTTTGCAATTCTCATGGACATAGTCACATACTTTGTCGGATATGATTCCTTAGGCGCTGCCATTGCAATGATAATGCTCAAATGTACAGGCCTTGGTTTCTGGCAGGTCATCATTTACATGCTGATAGCAGATACTGTCGAATACGGAATGTACAAGACAGGAACAAGGGCTGCGGGAGTAACCTTCTCCCTTCAGTGCTTTGCTGCAAAACTCAAGAATGCTCTCATAGGCACTATAGTCCTCTTCACTCTATCTATGACAGGTTTCATCGAAGGAGAAAATGCAATTCAGCCTGAAGGAGTTGCAAGCGGAGTATGGAAGCTCTTTTGCTTCTTCCCGGCAGCAGGTTTTTGCATCGCCCTCATAATACTCCTTTGCTTCTACAAACTGAGGACAAAGGATGTTCAGGTCATGTCTAAATACAACAACGGAGAAATAAGCAAGGAAGAAGCCGAAGACCTGCTTAAAGAAAAGTACGGCCCTGCAGCATAAAATACCAAATTGAACGATATCGAAGATAATTTAAAAACATATACATACAAAGATGGATCTATCCAGAGAGTCCGGTCTGTGAAACTTCCTGACTGGGACTCTCTTGATTTTGTATACCCTAAGCCATCAGAAAAAGCCTTTGACCAGGTCTGCGATCTCTACGAGAAGTTCATCATACCGAAGGCTCCCTATCTTTTTGGTACTTTGGTCTTTTTCTCTCTTCCGTACGATATGAAGATGCCATTTCCTTTCGATACAATATACGGAACTGTATCTGACAAAGAAGTAGCAACTTCAATTGCCCTGAGACAATATATCAAGGGAAGCCGGTTTGAGCCAAGCGATGAGAAAGGGAAAGCATTCGTAGACGAACTTAAGAAAAGAGGCCTTTTAAGGATAATAAAAGGAACAAGGCCCTTCCACTGCAGAGTCCTTTGTATATCCAATAAGCTAGGTCACCTGAGCAGCAAAAAGGATGAATATCGTTTTTTGTCAAATGCGGGCTTCTTTACCATGGACATGTTCGATATAGGGTCGCCATACGACATCATAGGAAAACCTATAGGTCTTCGCATCAAGGATGGTGTCTGCCTTGACCCTCCTCTTTTTGAAAGAGAAGCACTTTTCGTAATGCCGGACGGCAGCGTAAAAATAGAACGGCCAAAACTGTCGGATCTCAGTTTTGAAATTGACGGAAAGATATTTACTCCAGGAGTCAATGCTAAGCTTTTTGAAAGATCAAAGAGAAGATGGACTGACGGCAAAGGAATTGACCTAGCCATAATAGGTACAAAGGTCATAGCAGTTTCAGATCACAAAAAGATCATCATCCCCTCTGCAGGTTTTGTCCTTCAGATCCAAAAGAACTACCTCAAAGATATCTCAAATCTTGCCGGAAAAGATGTGATCTATCATGGCTTGGAAGATGTCAAATTCGGCATTCAGGCCGGAAACAGCGCCGTGATAAACGGAGATGAAGTAAAAGGATTCAGATCCTATTTTTCGAATATAAGGAACCCAATTGCCCTTCCCATACCCCCAAGTCTTTATCCGAGGAACTATGAAAAGGACAGAGCGCCGAGGATGGCCCTTGGATGTGATAAGGATGGTCGTCCTGTCATAGTGTGGGCAGAAGGACCCGGAAAATTCGACGATCTAAAGGAAGCAAGCAAAGGAAACTTCAGCTGCGGAACCAGCCTTTCTGAGATGGCTCACATATGCAGTGACCTTGGTCTTATCAATGCTGTAAATTTGGACGGAGGAGGATCGGCACAGATCCTTTTAAGCGGAGAAAGAAAGCTCCTTATCTCTGACAGGCACAAAGAAGATAACAGCGAATACGAAAGGACCATACCCGTCGGATTATCGGTTATTTGATCAAATATGAATAAATATTTCAGTTTGACCGCGTATTATCGTATAAATACACAAATTACTTCGTTTTTAGACATTATTTACGGATTCGTATAATTTGCAGTCCATTTTTTATTTCATGGTGTATAATACAAAAGTAATTGTTGTTTAAACATATCTTTTGATATATAAAAAGGACAGGTATTATTCATGAACGTACAAAACAAAACAAGAATGCTTGCTGAAGGTGCTCTTTGCGTTGCCCTCTCACTTGCTCTATCCTACCTCAAGATTCCCATCGGTCTATCCTTTGGCGGATTCGGAGGATCTATCGACTTCGTCATGATCCCTCTCATCATCTTTGCTTTCAGATGGGGAACGCTCTGGGGCGTAGTCGCAGGATGTGCATTCGGAACCTTAAAGTATTTCCTTGCTGCAGGATTTGCAGTAAACCTTGCATCGCTCCTTCTTGACTACTCAGTAGCATATGCATTCGTAGGTTTTGCAGGACTTTTAAGAGGATCAAAAAACAATAAACTTGCAACAGCTGCTCTCATAGGATGTGTTGGACGTTTCATCATCCACTTCATAAGCGGAGTAACTGTATATGCAGAGTATATGCCGGAGACATTCCTTGGAATGCAGATGCCAAATCCGTTTATTTATTCAATACTCTACAACGGCACTTATATGCTTCCAAACACTATAATAGCTGTAATCGCATGCCTTCTAATAGCACCACTTCTTGACAGAGTAGCAAAAAGTCACTAGAAGATCAATTTCATTCAAAGATAAGCTCAGTTCGCCTTGAACTGAGCTTTTTTTTGTTAATTATCTGCGATATTTAAGGCTTGTTTGAGAGCACTCTGAAGTGTTTGAGAAAAATTGATATTCGCCTTCTCTGCAGCATAGGCCAACCAACTAGGAAGAGAACAGTTCTTTTTCACGATCCTTTGCTCATTTCTTCTTCTGTAATCATCAAAATCTACATCCACCAGAGAAACGATCGCATTAGTACCATAGTTTATATCTTTTAACTGACTGGGTACAGGAAGTGTCTTATGATCATCTTCCATATCGATCCCCATCAATCCGATTGCATCTCTTGCCATTTCGATAGCATCAGGAAGATCTTTACCTTGTGTATTTGCGTCAAAATCAGGTATATATACCGAATAGCCCGCATCTTCATGTGTAAGTATTACCGGATATGCACTTTTCATTTCTCCACCCATTCCTTTTGAGCAGTTTAATAAGGTCCCTACGTTTCATAGTTATTCTCCTAATCCCAATAGTATTATACGCATTTAATACGCATAACGCAACTGTAAAATATAACCATGCAGTCCAGCGTGGTTGTTTTTTCATCACTACCAGAGATCATTTTTGATCTCTTCAAAATCTACCAGGCATTTGCCACCCCAAATTGATACGGGGACCTTATCCTTAAAGGAGTACATTTTTATAGATATATCTTCATCCGTGCCCCATTCTTCGCCAAATAGATAGACCAAGATCTGGTCAGCCTTTAGATCTACTATCCAATATTCTCTTACACCGCATTCCTTGTATTTATTAAGCTTAAGTACATGATCTCTGCTTTTTGTTGATGGCGAAGTCACTTCCATTACAAGATCCGGAGCGCCTTTTAATATTCCGTTCTCTGTTTTTGATCTATCGCAGATCACTATCACATCCGGCTGTATAACTGTTTTCTTTCCGATGGTAAGATCCAAAGGAGAGGATATGACTTTGCATTTGCCTTTGTTCTTTTTAACGAACGAGTTAAGCTGTATTCCTATACTTGTAGCTATATCCTGGTGATTCAGTGTCGGAGAAGCAATGTCGTATATCACCCCGTCAATGAGTTCATATCTTTCATCATCAGGAAGCTCAAAATAGTCATCTACGGTATACTCACCCTGTTTCTTTTTCATATACCCATATTTGTAAGCTGCTTCGCCCTCATGGAGGACGGGTTCGTCTTGCAGGACCATCTCTATCATTGCTTTCGTATAGGTCCTTGCGCTGTATTCTTTATCTGTAAGTATCCTTTGCACAGTGGGTACGGAAAGTCCGCATCTGTCTGCGATGTCCTGATTCGTAAGACCCAGTTCCCTTTTTCTTTGCTGCATCTCTTCAATAGTCATATAAGCACCTCTTTGCATATATAAAAATATCAAATGATATATTAATTATATCATTTGATATTTGAAGATACAACTATTTACTTTAGAACCTATTCAACTCTTATACTCTTGATCACGACAGGTTCAAGGGGCTTGTCCATCCAGTCCGTTGCAACGCTTACGATCTCATCGGCTGCTTCCATTCCGGAAGTGACCTTTCCGAAGGCTGCATACTGTCCGTCGAGATGTGGTGCATCAGCTACCATGATGAAGAACTGAGATCCTGCTGAATTTGGATCCATTGCTCTTGCCATGGAAAGAACTCCTCTTGTGTGTTTGAGATCATTCTTAAATCCGTTGGCTGCAAATTCACCTACGATAGAGTATCCCGGACCGCCTGTTCCGTTGCCCTTTGGGCATCCTCCCTGGATCATGAATCCGGGGATGACTCTGTGGAAGGTCAGTCCGTCATAGAAACTGCTGTTTGCAAGCTTTTCGAAGTTCTCTACGCTCTTTGGTGCTATGTCCTCGTAGAGTTCTCCGCACATCTTCTGTCCGTTTTCCATTTCAATTACGAATGTTTTCATTTTGTATATCCTCATCTTTCTTTGTTGTTCCTAAATTGTTTCCTGCCCTTGCTGTGAGACCTGTCTCCTGCCTCTTTGCTTCCGGCATGTCTATTTCCGGCCTTTCCCATCCGGCTTTGGCCGGACTTCCTGGGAGCTATGAGGCAGTGCTTTCTGTCATAGCCTATGAGGTCTTCCCTGCCTGCCTTAAGGAGTGCTTCTTTGACCAGGTCATAGTTTTCGGGCTTTCTGTACTGTATCAAAGCCCTTTGCATGTTCTTTTCATACATGTCAGTGGGCACATAGACCTTTTCCATGGTCCTTGGATCCACACCTGTATAGTACATACAGGTGGATATTGTAGAGGGCGTAGGATAGAAATCCTGTACCTGCTCCGGCATATATCCCATATCTCTGATGCTTTCTGCAAGGGCTATTGCATCTTCCAGCTTTGATCCGGGGTGTGATGATATGAGATAGGGCACTGCGTACTGCTCAAGTCCCAGCTCCCTGTTGATGGAATCGAACCTCTTTACGAACTCCCTGTAAACGCTGTTTTCAGGCTTTCCCATGAGCTTTAGTACATTGTCCGAGACATGCTCAGGAGCTGTCCTTAATTGCCCGCTAACATGATATTTGCAAAGCTCTCTTAGGAAGGTGTCGTCCTTATCTGCAAGTACATAATCAAATCTGATGCCGGACCTTACGAAGACCTTTTTGACCCTTGGAAGTTCTCTTAGTTTTCTGAGAAGCTTGACATAGTCCGTGTGGGTAGCCTTAAGATTCTTGCAGGGCTTTGGGAAAAGGCACTGTTTATCCGTGCACACTCCCTTTGTAAGCTGCTTATCGCAGGCAGGCCTTCTGAAGTCAGCAGTGGGACCTCCTACATCGTGGATGTACCCCTTGAACTGAGGATCCTCTGTCATTGCCTTTGCTTCTTTGATGATGGAATCATGACTCCTCGCCTGTACTATCCTTCCCTGATGGAAAGTAAGAGCGCAAAAACTGCATCCGCCGAAGCATCCCCTGTTGCTTGTAAGGGAGAATTTGACTTCCTTTATGGCAGGTACTCCCCCATCCTTTTCATAGGAGGGATGATAGGTATTCATATATGGAAGATCATATATATCGTCCATCTCCTGCATGGTAAGAGGCCTTTGAGGAGGATTCTGGACTATGTATCTCTTTTCACCATACTTTTCTACAAGAGGTTTTGCCGTAACGAAATCTGTATTTATATACTGCTCATAAAAGCTCTTGGCGTAAGTTAGTTTATCTTTTAAAAGCTCGTCATAATCTGGAAGTATGACTGGATCCATTACATTATCTATCTCTCTTGTCTTGTATACAGTACCTCTGATAAAGGTGATATCCTCTATGGCAAGTCCGCTGTCAAGAGCCTCGGCCGCCTCTACTGCGCTCAGTTCTCCCATTCCGTAAAGGAGCAGGTCTGCTCCCGAGTCAAGAAGTATGGACCTTCTGATCTTGTTTGACCAATAATCGTAATGGGCAAGGCGCCTAAGGCTTGCCTCTATGCCTCCTATGATGACCGGAACGTCTTTGAACCTTCTCTTTATCATATTGCAATATACTATGGTCGCATAGTCAGGCCTTTTTCCTGATTTGCCTCCAGGTGTATATGCATCATCGTGGCGCTTTTTCTTATTCACTGTATAGTGATTGACCATGGAATCCATGTTTCCGGCACTGACGAGAAAGCCAAGGCGAGGTCTTCCAAAGAACGCAATGCTTTCTTCATCAAAGTCGGAGGCCAAGCGGGTCTTAGGAAGACAAATCCCCACTACAACTCCTTGGCTCACAGAACGACATGGCTACGATCCGACTTTGGAATCCATGTTTCCGGCACTGACGAGAAAGCCAAGGCGAGGTCTTCCAAAGAACGCAATGCTTTCTTCATCA
>JAZQCD010000005.1:0-37551 GCA_045546135.1 Anaerovoracaceae bacterium | reverse complement strand
CTTGCCTTCTGCGACCATCTCATCATATGTTCTGAGTGTGCCGTCTTCCTTCTTCATTGCAGCGATGAGGAGCTTTGCAGCCTCATTGATAGCGCCGCAGTTCATAACGAAGGATCTTGACTGTGCGGAAATACCGGAGTCTGGGCTGTTCTTGGAGTCATTGATGTCGATGTGGATCCTTTCAGGCGGAATGTTGTATTCCTTGAAAGTCTCGAGCATGGTGATCATGTTGCAGATGTCTCCGCCCTGTCCCATTTCATGATATGTGTTGTGGACATAGAAGCAGTTGTCTTTTCTGATCTCAACAGAAGCAGATGCCTTGTCCCATGTACCCATTGTCGGGAAGAATGTTGCAAGGGAGATACCTACGCCGTGCTTTACTGTGTCTGTGTCGAGCTTGTGTACAGTTGCCTTCAGTTCTTCATAGTACGGCTTTCCTGCGTCCATGATCTTTTCCATCATGTGTGCATTGTAGAAGATAGCGCCGTTTACGGATGTCTGCTCGCCTCTCATGATGTTCTTGTATCTGAAGTCGAACGGATCCATTCCTGCTTTTTCTGCAAGCATATCCATGAGCTGTTCTGTGAAGGTGTTGACCTGAGGCATTCCGAATCCTCTCCATGCTGTGCAGTGGTTATTGTTAGAGGAATACATATGGAATACTCCGCGGATGTTCGGGATATAGTAAGGAGTACCGACTCTGTTGTAGTTCATGTTATCGGAGAACTCAACATATGCGCCGTGGTCGCCTGCTATATCATATCTGAGTCCGTTGATGATTCCGTTCTCATCGCAGGACATCTCTGCGTTGATAGTTGCAGCTGTTCTCTTTCCTGCATAGTGGCTGTGCTCTTCCCAAGACATAACGAGGGATACAGGAGCATCGACTGCTCTTGCGCACATTGCTACCAAAGCCTGATCTGTATAGTCGCAGGACCATCCGAAGGATGCGCCTACTGCTCCGTGCTGGAGAACTCTGATCTTGTCATCAGGAAGTCCTATGGTCTTGCCAAGGAGCGCATGGTTTCCGTAAATGGACTGAGACTTGCACTGGATTGCGAGATTTCCGTCTTCATCTTCGTATGCGATGAGAGCATCACCTTCGATGGAAAGATGTGGCTGATGCTGTACATGGAAGCGTCCTTCTACCTTTGTTGATGTTGCAAGGATCTGATCAGGATCTTCACCTCTGATGGTTCCTCTTTCAACATAAGCATTTGGATAACCTGTCTGTACTGACGGTGCATCCGGATGAAGTGCTGCAGCCTTTGCTGTAAGTTCAGGCAGCTGTTCGAAGTCCATGGTGACTTTCTTTGCTGCTGCTCTTGCATGTTCTCTTGTATCTGCAACTACTAAAGCGATAACGTCGCCGTATCTCTTGATCTTCTTTGTGCAGAGTATCTCTCTGGAAGGAGCTTTTACTGCGCTGCTCGGTGAATACTGGTCGATCATGTTGGATCCGCCCAGTTCGTTTCTTACTGTGTCGCCTGTGATGACCTTGACAACGCCCGGCATCTTTTCTGCTTCCTCAGTGTGGATAGCAAGGATGTTTGCATGTCTTGTCTGTCTTGGCTGAACGATAGCTGCATGGAGGAGCCCCGGAGGCATCTTGAGACTTTCGTCTTCGCCGTAGTCGAGAGTTCCTGTAACCTTTCCAAGTCCTGACGGTCTTGGCATCTTGGAGTTGTAATATCTGCCGTTGTTTTCCTTTTCAACATCGAATTCGAGTGTTGATTCATCTGCATCACCACGCATTACTGCAGCAGCTGCCATAACAGCGTCTACGATCTGCTTGTAGCCTGTGCAGCGGCAATAGTTCTTGTGATCGTGGAACCACTGACGAACTTCTTCTCTTGATGGATCAGGATTTTCAGAAAGGAGTCCGTAAGAGGATACGATGAATCCAGGGGTGCATATACCGCACTGAAGTCCGCCGTATTTAAGGAATGCTTTCTGAAGCGGGTGAAGATGCATAGCTGTTCCTACGCCTTCAATGGTAACGATCTGATCGAAATCTTCGACCTTCTTCATCTTCTTGGTGCAGCTTCTGATAACTTCACCGTTGAAGATAACAGAACATGCGCCGCATACGCCGATCCCGCAGCCGATCTTTGTACCTGTAAGACCAATTCTTCTCAGTACATCAGCGAGAGAATCGTTTTCATAGTCATATACGACCATTCTGTCGGCTCCGTTGATATTGAGCCACTGTTTTTTAAAACGATGTTCCAAAATAATCCTCCTAAATATTTAGAATAAAAATCAACCACTAGTATTATACAGATGGATACCTGTTTCATCAAGTAACACTTTTATTAATTCCCAGAAATTTATATACATTTGTACTTCTTTTTTCCACCAAAAAAGCACGCGTTTTTTCAAAACGCGTGCCTGCAGAACAGATATCAAATTCTGTTTGAAACTAAATGAGTCCTGCTCCGAACCAAGATGCAAATACAAGTGATACAACTGTCATGAGTTTGATAAGGATATTCAGGGACGGACCGGATGTATCCTTGAAAGGATCTCCTACTGTATCTCCTACGACTGCTGCCTTGTGAGCTTCGGAACCCTTTCCGCCGAAGTTTCCGCCTTCGATGTACTTCTTTGCATTGTCCCATGCACCGCCTGCATTAGACATCATGATAGCAAGGAGAACGCCTGCTGTGAGGGATCCGCCTATCATTCCGCCGAGTGCATATTTACCAAGGACTATACCGACTGCTATAGGAGCGATGACTGCCATGATGGCCGGTACTATCATCTCCTTAAGAGAAGCCTTTGTGGATATATCTACGCAGCGTGCATAGTCAGGCTTTGATGTTCCTTCCATGATTCCCGGATCAGCATGGAACTGACGGCGAACTTCCTCGATCATGTGGTTTGCAGCTCTTGATACTGCATTCATAGTAAATGCAGAGAACATGAATGGGAGCATAGCTCCTACAAGCATACCTACGATGACCTTCGGGTCAAGAAGGTTTACAGGCTCTGTGATATGAGCAGCGTCTGCATAAGATGAGAAGAGAGCAAGTGCTGTAAGCGCTGCAGAGCCTATAGCAAATCCCTTGCCTATGGCTGCTGTAGTATTTCCTACAGAGTCGAGCTTGTCTGTGATGTTACGAACTTCTTCAGGAAGTCCTGACATCTCTGCGATGCCTCCTGCGTTGTCAGCAACAGGACCGTATGCATCGACTGCAATGGTCATACCTGCTGTTGAGAGCATTCCTACTGCTGAAAGAGCGATACCGTAAAGTCCTGCTACCATGTAAGCAGCAAGGATGCCGACTCCTATGAGAAGGATAGGCCATACTGTTGAGAGCATTCCTACACCAAGACCTGAAATGATGGTGGTTCCTGCTCCTGTCTGAGAAGCTTCTGCAATGCCCTGTACACTCTTGTAATCAGCTGATGTATATATTTCCGTGATCTTGCCTATGGCAGTACCTACGACAAGTCCTGCTATGATAGCTACAGCGCACTTGTAATCTCCAAAGAAGCTCTTTGAAAGGAATACAGAAACTACAGCTGATACTGCTGCTGCAAGATATGTTCCAAGGTCAAGAGCCTTGGCCGGATCTGAATTCTCGTCGCCCTTTACGGATACGATACCGACAAGGGATGCAAGGATACCTGCTGCAGAAACGATGAGCGGGAAAAGAACTCCGCTCTCTGCGTTATATGCAAAGGATCCTACAAGTGCCAAAGTGATGGCGGATATAATGGAACCTACATAGGATTCAAAGAGGTCAGAACCCATTCCTGCGATATCTCCAACGTTATCTCCAACGTTGTCTGCGATAACTGCCGGGTTTCTGGGGTCGTCTTCAGGGATGCCTGCTTCGACCTTTCCTACAAGGTCTGCTCCTACGTCAGCTGCCTTGGTATAGATACCGCCGCCGACTCTTCCGAAAAGAGCCATGGATGATGCGCCAAGGGAGAATCCCATGAGGCACTCACCTGCAAGCTTGTTAGGAAGGACAGCTACTGTAAGACCTACTCCTAAAAGTCCAAGGCCTACTACGCAAAGTCCCATGACTGCGCCTGATCTGAATGCTACTTTAAGAGCGGCTTTCATTCCGCCTTCTTTAGCAGCATTTGTTGTACGCACATTACCTCTTGTTGCTACCTGCATACCGAAGAATCCCGCAAGTACGGAGAAGACGGCTCCGAATACATACAGACCTGCTGTTACCCAGCTGATACCGAATCCGAGTACTACAGTAAGGATGGCGACAACGATGATCATCGTCCTGTACTCTCTTTTGAGGAATGCCATGGCGCCTTCGTGAATGAAGCCTGCCAGCTCTGTCATTCTCTCATTTCCTGTGCTTTGCTTGCTGATCCATGATGCAAGGACCGCTGCAACTACAAGTGCTACGATGCCTATTGACGGGGCAACGTAATACCAAAAATTCATCTTATAAGTTCCTCCTTAATAAATTAAGTTTAGTCGATCACAAGTAATACTACTGTGAGTACAACAAAAACGATCCCAAGAGCGATGGTAAGTTTGCTCAGGAGAGCGTCATAACCTTTTGCTTTCTTCTTGTATGCGCTGCTTGCTCCTGCACCTGCGATGGCAGAGGAAAGTCCCTCTCCGTTGGATGACTGGAACATGATAGCCACGATCAGAAGAAGGGAGATAACTCCCAAAATAACCATTAATACTGTTCTCATCTATATATTTCCTCCCAGTGAGATAACGAGTATTTTACCACAAGCCCCTTGCCGATGGCAAGGGGCATTTTTACTCAAAAGTGTACTATTTCTATAAAATCTTTTGCTTTAAGACTGGCTCCGCCTACAAGTGCGCCGTCGATGTCAGCCATGTTCATGAGCTCAGATGCGTTTGCAGGTTTTACAGATCCTCCGTACTGAACTGTTACAGCTTCGGATACTTCTCCTCCGTAAAGCTCTTTTATGGTCTTTCTTACGAAAGCGCACATATCCTGAGCCTGCTTCGGAGTTGCAGTTTTGCCTGTGCCTATGGCCCAGATAGGTTCATAGGCTATAGTGATCTTCTTTGCATCCTCTGCAGGGATACCTTTGAAATCTGCTTTGAGCTGTTTTTCAACAAATTCCTTTTCTCCGCCTGCTTCTCTTGTCTTGAGGTTCTCTCCTACGCAAAGGATGGGAAGTATACCTGTTTCAAGAGCTTTTTTGAGCTTTTTGTTGACTGTAGCATCGGTCTCCTTGAAATACTGCCTTCTTTCGGAATGTCCTATGATGCAGTAGTTTACGCCTATGCTCTTAAGCATCTCAGCGGATACTTCTCCTGTGAAAGCGCCTTCTGTTTCCCAGTGCATGTTCTGAGCTGCAACGCCTATTCCGGTGCCTTTGAATGCTTTGACCAGGGTCTCAAGGTCTATGAAGGGAGCTGCTATAGCTACTCTTACATCAGAGGCTTCATAAAGATCTTTGAACTCCGCTGCGAAAGCCTTTGCCTCCTTTGGAGTCTTGAACATTTTCCAGTTGCCTGCTATGAATGGTGTCCTCATCTATTTGTCCTCCAGTGCTGCTACGCCGGGCAGTTCTTTTCCTTCAAGGAATTCAAGGGATGCTCCGCCGCCTGTAGAAATGTGGGTCATCTTGTCTTCGAAACCGAACTGCTTTACTGCTGCAGCGCTGTCTCCGCCGCCTATGACTGTGACAGCGTTGCTGTTTGCCATAGCTTCAGCTATAGCCTTTGTGCCGTCCTGGAAGTCCTTGAACTCGAATACGCCCATAGGTCCGTTCCAAACAACGGTGCCTGCCTTCATTATCTCTTCCTTGTAAAGCTCTATGGTCTCAGGTCCTATATCGAGTCCCATCCAGCCGTCAGGCATTGCATCGGAATTTGCATAGCAGGTATTGCATCCGTCTTCAAACTTATCTCCGCACTTGCTGTCTACAGGAAGAAGGAGTTTTACGCCCTTTTCCTTTGCCTTCTGCTGAAGTCCTATGGCAAGGTCTAATTTATCATCTTCGCAAAGAGATGTTCCTATGTTCTTTCCGTTAGCTTTGAGGAAGGTATATGCCATGCCGCCGCCGATGATGATGGTGTCGGCCTTTTCTATTAGGTTCTCTATGACTCCTATCTTGTCGGAAACCTTAGATCCGCCGAGGATAGCTACGAAGGGTCTCTTTGGATCGCTTACAGCGTCTCCAAGGAACTTGAGTTCCTTTTCAATGAGGAAACCTGATACTGCAGGAAGGTACTTTGCTATACCGGCTGTAGATGCGTGAGCTCTGTGGACCGTACCGAAAGCATCGGAAACATAAATGTCTGCAAGGGATGCAAGATCCTGAGCAAACACAGGGTCGTTGGCCTCTTCTTCCGGTCTGAAACGAAGGTTCTCAAGAAGAACAACGTCTCCCGGGTTAAGATCCTTTGATGCTGCTACTATTTCAGGTACTACTACTTTGTCGCACTGAGCGAAGAATACCTGTTTTTCAAGAAGCTGAGAGATCCTCTCTGCTACCGGTTCAAGAGTATATTGATGGTCCGGCTTTCCCTTTGGTCTTCCGAGGTGGCTCATGAGTATGACCTTTGCGCCCCTTCCGATGAGGTATTTCACCGTAGGCATTGCCGCCACTATTCTGGTGTCATCGGTGATCTTTCCGTCCTTCATGGGCACGTTGAAGTCACAGCGAACTATGACGCGTTTTCCCTGAACATCGATGTCCTGTACTGTCTTTTTCATAATATTTCTCCTTAAAAAGTATCACTAATACATTTATGACTAAATTATCCTTCTGATTATACTACTTTTCTTTGCGTAATAGTTAAAAAACGAAAAAAACGAAGCCCTAAAAAAGGGCTCCGTATGCTATATTTTTTTAAATTCCGTTCCTTTTGCAGTATTCTGCTATGCAGCAATCGCTGCACATTGGGTTTCTTGCAGTGCAGCAGTTCCTTCCGTGGAATATGAGAGCGTGATGCATCTTGACCCACATATCTTCAGGAAGAGCCTTCATGAGGGCTTCTTCAGTCTTTAAAACATCAGGTTCTTCTACAAAACCGATGCGGTTTGCGAGCCTGAATACGTGAGTATCCACTGCTATCCTGTTTTGTCCGAAAGCTTCTGCAAGGACTACGTTTGCAGTCTTCCTTCCGACTCCCGGAAGCTTTATGAGACTGTCGTAATCTCCGGGTACTTCCCCTTCGCACTCTTCGCAAAGGACTCTTGACATGGCAAGCACGTTCTTTGCCTTATTCTTGTAAAGCCCTATCTGCCTTATGATGCCTTCCAGTTCATCTTGAGAAAGTCTGCACATGGCATAGGCGTCGGGAGCCTTTTCAAAAAGCAAGGGAGTCACCTTGTTCACGCTTACGTCAGTAGTCTGAGCGCTGAGCATGACGGCGACGAGAAGGTGGTATTTTGTATCATAATCAAGGGCGCATTTTGCACTTGGATATTCCTCAAGAAGCGCTTCGCACACCTTCATTCTGTTTTCTTTAGTAAGCTTGCTCATTTCTCTTTTCCTGCCATCTTCATCTTGAACCAAAAACATGAACCCTTCCCAAGCTGGCTTTCGACTCCGTATTCAGCGCCGCTCCTTTTGAGTATCTCTCCGCAAATGGACAGGCCAAGGCCGCTTCCGTCCTTTGCTCTGACGCCTCTTTGGCTTGCCCTTTGGTAGCGGTTCCATATCTTGTCCAGCTGATCCCTTGGTATGCCAATGCCTTTGTCTTCGACGGACAGTTTTATATCTTCTCCGTCCTTTTCAAAGTAGACTCGTACATATTTGTCCTTTTCGCTGTACTTAACTGCGTTAGATATGAGGTTTGATATGACCTGCTTGATCTTTCCTTCATCACCCTTTACTTCGATCTTTTCATCCAAAGGTTCGAAGATGATCTCAAATCCTTCCGTTTCCATGATCTTGTAAGTCTGTATCAGTTCCTCTGCAGCCTTTTGAAGATCGAAGACCTTGTTTTCAAATACTTCTGCACCTGACTGGACCTTTGAAAGCAGGAATATCTCATTTACAAGATCTGAAAGCCTGTCTGTCTCCTCGATGATGACTCCGAGATGCTCCTCTCTTTTCTTTTTATTGTCGCCTGAAAGATCCCTGATCATCTCAGCATAGGATTTGATCATGGTAAGAGGAGTCCTAAGGTCGTGAGATACATTGGCCATAAGGTCCTTTCTGAGATCGTCCGTGGCCTTGAGCTGCGCAGCTGCGTTATTAAGCGTATCTGCAAGCTCATTTATCTCTGTATAGTCAGCGCCTTCGAATCTGACATCGAAGTCTCCTTCTCCAAGCCTTTTTGCATCTTTGCTCATCTGAGCAAGAGGGGCTGCCAGATGTTTTGAAGTTACAACTGATATGGCGACGCCCATAAGGAGCACTATGAATGTGACTATTATGAGCTGAGTCCTTATTATACCTACAGCCGGTCCCATGGGAGTGAGCATAGTAAGAGCATAAAGATAAATAGTGCCCCTCATCTCGCTGTTTATGCGTTTTGCAAAGACCAGCATGCTGCCATCCTTTTGTATGGGAACAGTATATGAGACCTCACTGTCATAGTTGCTCATGAGCATCTTTTTTGCATCTGACAGTATGCGTTTGCTCTCAGGTATGACTCTTCCCGGCTGAGATATATCTGTCGATGACAGGTCGTAAGAACCATCTTCAGATTCCAGATAGATATATATATCGTTCCTGCTTGCAACAAGTCCTACCATCTCGCAGAACTCGTCGTAGTTCATCTCTTCGTCTTCGCTGTAAGCAGTGCTTATGATACTTATACCGTCACGGCATTTCTTTTCCATTGAGCGTTCATAATAGCGCTCAAAAAGAGCGGACTGCATTATCCAAAGAAGACCAAGGAGCGCCAGTCCGAATAAAATAAAGACGCCCAGCAGTTTGAGCCTCAAACTCTTTGCCGGGCTTTCCGATCTTTTGATAAAGTCAGTCTTCAAATTTATATCCTACTCCTCTTACAGTACTGATCTTGTCTCTGTATTTTCCGAGCCTGTTCCTAAGGTTCTTTATATGGGTATCTATGGTCCTGTCATCACCGTAGAAGTCATAGCCCCAGATATCTGAGAGCATACGCTCTCTTGAAATAGCTATGTTTTTGTTCTTCATAAGGAATGAGAGTATCTCGAATTCCTTTAAAGTGATCTCTATCTTTTCGCCGTCTATGGACAGGGTACGTCCGGAAAGGTCGAGACTGATGCCTTCAGATGTGAGCACATTTGCTTCATCTGTCCTCGATCCGTTTTTCCTTGCGAGCACTGCCGCGCATCTTGCCATGAGTTCCTTTGGGCTGAAGGGCTTTACTACATAGTCATCGATACCAAGTTCAAAGCCGTGGAGTTTATCATACTCCTCGCCTCTTGCTGAAAGCATGATGACAGGAATGTCCTTGTATTTCCTTATTTGTTTTACTGCAGTGAAACCGTCGAGTTTTGGCATCATGATATCCATGATTATAAGATCGTAATCATTCTTTGAGCACTTATCTACAGCCTGCATACCATCCGATGCTTCGTCAGTTTCATATTCGTTAAAGAGAGCGTATTCCTTTATGACTTCTCTTATTTTTTCTTCGTCGTCTACTATAAGGATCTTTGCCATGATCCACCTCCTGTGATTTCGTTTATTATATCTTCCCTACTTGTCAAAACTGTGAAGAGCCTCTGAAACGCTCTTCACTCCTACGAGTTTTATGCCCTCAGGTTTTTTAAGAAGCCTTGCAAGGGATCTTTGGGGAAGTATGACTTTCTTAAATCCCATCCTTACAGCTTCGAGTATGATCTTTTCTGCATTCTGCACAGGGCGAAGATCGCCTGTAAGGCCTATCTCTCCTATGATGAGAGTCTCTGACGAAAGGGGAATGCCCTTTTCATCTGACCATATAGCGGCTGCTACAGCAAGATCTGTAGAGGTACCGTCAGGCCTTAAGCCCCCTACTATATTCACATATACGTCTCTGTTTATGAGCGTAAGTCCTGCCTTCTTTTCAAGAACTGCGATTATCATCGCAAGCCTTTGGCTCTCTATTCCAAGAGCAGTCCTTCTTGCAAAACCTACATTTGTAGTCGACGTCAGAGCCTGGACCTCTATGAGAAGGGGCCTTGTACCTTCATAGACAGCGGTAGCTGCTGCGCCGCAGGATCCGTCCTCAAGTCCTTCAAGAAAGCTTCCGGAAAGGTTCTCTATCTCAACAAGGCCTTCCTCTCTCATCTCGAAAGCGCCTATCTCAGAAGTGGTTCCGAAACGGTTTTTAAGGCTTCTTAAGATCCTTATCTCCTGATCTCTTTCTCCGCTGAACTGAAGCACTGTATCGACCATATGCTCTACTATCTTTGGACCTGCTAGTTCTCCTGACTTTGTAACATGAGCTACTATGAAAATGGGTATATTCATACCCTTTCCAATGGTCATGAGCACATTTCCGCAGGCTCTGACCTGAGACACGCTCCCGGGAGCTGCCTCAAGGGCTTCAGTGTACATGGTCTGAATGGAGTCTATGATAAGAAATGTAGGTTTAAGCCTTTCGACTGCTTCAACAACATTATCAAGATCCGTTTCAGGCAGAAGATAAAGTTTAGTCAGGTCTCCCTTGCATACCCTGTCAGCTCTGAGTTTTATCTGCTGAGCGCTCTCTTCTCCGGATACATATAAGACAGGGCCTTCATTTTGAGATATATATGCTGCTGCTTGCGTTATTATCGTAGATTTTCCTATTCCTGGCTCTCCTGATATGAGAGTCAGAGACCCTTCGACCATGCCGCCGCCAAGGACCCTGTTAAGTTCCCTTATACCTGTATCTATGCGCCTGCCTGAACTTGCTGAGACCTTGTCTATTGCGATAGGCTCAGAAGATGCGCCGGGCCTTTTAGCTGCCTTCATGGCCTTTGGTTCGTCATGAACTGTTTCTTCTACGAAACTGTTCCATGCTCCGCAAATACATTGGCCCATCCATTTAGGACTTTCATATCCGCATTCCTGACAGACAAATACTGTCTTTCTTTTTGCCATTTCCCTTACCTCTTTATTTTTTATTTCCCCTTGATTATATATATTTAGATCCTTTTCTTCAACACTGCAAAAGAAGCTAAATGTACTAAAAAAATGCCCCGGCATTGCCGGGGCATCATCTCTTAAGATCAAAGATCTTTACATCTTTAGAGTATGCTTGCGAGAAGTTCCTTCTTCATTGCTGCGAACTCTTCTTCTGTGAGAAGTCCTGCGTCCTTCATCATTGCAAGCTTTTCGACCTTTGCTTTGAACGCTGCTGTGTCGTCAGAAGCTCCTGTATTTCCATAGATAGCTCCTACGTTTCCTGCAACTCCTGCTGCGATACCAACGCCGAGGACTCCTGATTCGCTCTTGTTGTTAGCTGCATCGACTGCTGCCTGGCCGAACTGACCTGCAAGATATCCCTGTCCAAGGGATGGATCCTTAAGAGCTGCTGCTCTTTGGAGGGACTTGAGCATCTCTTCGTCCTTCTCATCTGCTACGATGGAGTTGACGCCGCAGGATACGATCTCGATACCACGGAGATCTCTCCACTTTGAGGACAGCTGTTCGTTCATTGCATCAGCAAGTTCCTGTGTGTGAGCAGGAAGTTCGCTGTAGCGGATCTGCTGTGCGGAGATCTTTGCAAATGCCGGCTGAAGAGCTGTAAGGAACTCGGACTTCATCTGAGCTTCAAGCTCGCTCTTGCGATATACGTTAGATACGTTTCCGCAAACATTGGTGTAGAAGAGGATCGGGTTAGTAAGTCTGATGCTGTACTCACCGAAGCACTTTACAGATACGTCGATGTCGATATTTGCTCTTGGATCGACTACTCTGAAAGGAACAGGATTTGCTGTTCCGTATTTGCTTCCCGGAAGCTCTTTGGTGTTGAAATAATAGATCCTCTGATCCTTTGGAGCTTCTCCTCCGAAGGTGAAACGCTTGCCCATATTCTCGAAGACCTTCTTGATATTGTCTGCAAGCTTTCCTCCGTCAAAGAGGGATGGTTCCGTTGAAGCGTCATACTTGTATTCTCCCGGCTCTGCGCAGAAATCTACGACCTTGCCATTGTCTACGATCATCATGCACTGTCCGTCTGCTACTGTGATGAGAGATCCGTTGGTGATGATGTTGTCTGTTCCGTAGTTAGTGGACTTAAGAGATGTCCTCTTCTGTCCCTTGCATACAAGTACATCTGCTGATAATGAGTCACAATAGAAGTACTCTTTCCACTGATCGCTAAGTACTCCTGTGGCTGCTCCTAATGCTGCATGTATAAGTCCCATAATATTTCTCCTTTCAGAATATTAACTGAATCATATTTGTGCTGACCAATATATATTTTACACGATTCCGTGTAAAAATACCATATTTAGAAATGCCTTCCTCCGCCCGAGGAGTGCATATTTCCTCCGGAGCTTATATGAGGTCCGGAGAAGGAAGACCCTCCGCTGTGATGAGGTCCTCCGCTGTTTTGCCTTGGTTGCTCTTTGGCTATCCTTTTAGTAAAGACGTTCATGAGTATGTTGTCTGCTCTTTGGAGCCTGAAACTGCCCGGCTTTACGTAGTTTTCTGCGCTGTAAGCCCTTGAAACGGTCCTCATGCTCTTCTTTGCGCTTCCAAGGCTTACAAGGCCTGCGAGCAAACCTGCTATTACGCCGCTGATCCCGCCTGTCCTAAGCTTTTCAAAAAAGGTCGATTCATGCTCAGGTTCTGGTGTATATGGATCAGTACCCGGGTTATATGGATCCGGATCTACGCTGGGACTGTAAGTGTTTTCTGCATAACTTTCAGCGCCCATGGAAAAGAGCGAATCAAGTTCCGAGATACCCGCCATCATTGCATCATAGTAATCTCCCGACTGCATATACGGTTCCATAAAATCATCTATGATGTTTACGGTATCGTAGGTCAGATAGTCTATAGCGTCTCCGCATGCGTCGTGCATCCATGATCTGCACTCAAGGCAGACGAATATGGCCCATCCGCTGTATCTGTCTCCTGTGCCAAAACCATTGGCGTCCCATATAGCTTCTATGTATTCCTCATCATCTGCTGCGGTCCCATGATCGCTGGACGTCATTATGAAGAAATCATAATTGTATTTGTTTATGAGTTTGTAGAGTTCTTCTTCAAGGATCTTTTCCTCAGAATCGGTGAACATATCTCCGTAGTCAACGACTCTCGGAAGATCCGGGTTCACAAGGCTTGATGCAAATACAGGACTTGCAAAGACAAATACCAGCATCAGTACAAGGCTCAAGTAAATGATCTTTTTCTTCATATCTCTTGCCTCCTATCCTATGAACTGGAACAGGGCTATGAAAGCCGCTACTGCTATGCCGAAAGCTTTAAGGAAATATCCTGTTGCAAGAGATTTGCTTGACGGAAGTTCTCCGACTATCTTTCCTGTCTGGCCGTTGACCGCATATTGATATTTCTGCCCGCCGTAGTTGCAGTTGATTATATATGCAGGGAGGAGCACATATTTGACATTGGCGTTGCGAAGCCTTAAATCGTTGGAATGTTCTCTTACAGAAGAAAATCCTTCGACTGTTGATTCCATGCTTGAAAGAGTGCTGTTTATGACCCTTCTGGTGGCTCTTGGGAGTTCGCTGTCCGGATCAGAATCGAATCTGTCTGCAAGGAAACCTGTAAGGTAGCCTTCGCTGAAGGGGACCATCTTCGAGAAATCATAAGGCTCTATAGAATCCATCACATCATCGTTCATCTTTGTGCTGGCATCTACAGGGACATTTGAAAAGCCCATTTCACCTTCTCTTGTGACCAGATATTCATAGGTAGTCACTATGCTCTCTCTTGAAGTCTCCTGCCTTGTTACCCTTTCAGCTTTGAAGTTCACTTCTCCTTCTACTGTACAGTCAAAAAGCCAGAATGGGATGTATACACCAAGTATCCTGTCTATATAGCTGTCGTTAAAGAAATTCCTCGGAAGGAGTTTCTTTCCCTTGTAGAAGTTGTGAACTATCTCTTTAAGCCTTGTCTTATCGACCTCGAACGGAACGACTGCATTAGGCTTAAGACCTGCAGACACTCTGTCTGTCAGGACTATATTGTTGTCGCAATAAGGACAGCTGGTAGCTGCTGTAGTATCATCTGTCTCAAGTATCGCTCCGCAGGACTGGCATTGATATACCTTCGTACCGTCAAGGACTTCAGTTGAAAGACCCGCTTTATAGTCTCCCCAGTTGAACTCTTCGGTGGTAGTTTCAGCCTTTTGGGCGCTTACGACTTCTGCTACGGAAAAGCTGTTTCCGCAATGATCGCATGTAACTCTGCCGCTCTCAGCATCGAATGCAAGAGGCGCTCCGCATCCCGGGCATTTATATTCCGTGATAAGTCCCATACTTCTCCTCCTTTCCTTTTACAATTAACATTATACATTATTACAGATATTCTAAAAGTATGTTTTTTAAGGAAAAGTGTCCCTTATTCCTTCAGCCGGGACCTCTTTTGAGCATAAAAAGACCGCAGGCTGCCTGCCTGCGGTCTTCAGTCGCTTTATATCTGCCCTTTTAGAAGGCTGTGAATAGCTTTATGCGTCTTCCTGCTCTGCCTTGTATGCAGCGATGACCTTTTCTGTAAGGTTTCCGGGAAGTTCGGAATAGTGGTCGAATGCCATTGTGAAGGATCCTCTTGCCTGAGTCATTGCTCTTAAGGAAATAGCATAGTCAAAGAGTTCAGACTGCGGAACTTCTGCGTGAAGTGTCTGTCCGCCGCCAAGTACAGGATCCATACCCATTACGATACCTCTTCTGTTTGGAAGGTCTCCCATGACTGCTCCTACGTAATCGTCAGGAACTGTGATGTCCAGCTTCATTATAGGCTCAAGAAGTACAGGCTTTGCTTCAGGAATACCCTTGTTGAATGCAAGTCTTGCAGCTGTCTTGAAGGAAACTTCATCGGAGTCTACAGGGTGATAGGAACCAAAGTAGAGCTCTGCTCTTATGTTCTGGCACTTGCATCCTGCGAGAGGTCCTTTCTCCATGCATTCACGGAGTCCCTTTTCTACTGCAGGGATGAAGTTTCTCGGAACTGCGCCGCCGACAACGGAGTCGACGAATTCGAACTCTTCCTGAGACGGAGAGAACTTGATGTATACGTCACCGTACTGACCGGAACCGCCGTTCTGCTTCTTGTGCTTTCCTTCAACATCGGAGTTGCCCTTGATGGTCTCTCTGTATGCTACCTTTTGTGGAAGTGTGATGACTTCTACGCCGTTCTTATCCTTGAGCTTTGCCATGAGGATGTTGGCCTGGATATCTCCCTGAGTACCGAGAAGGCTCTGACGAGTCTCTGTATTTCTTTCAAGTACGAAGGAAGGATCTTCTTCCATGAGTTTCTTGAGTCCTGAAGATACCTTATCTTCGTCTGCCTTTGACTTTGGCTCGATAGCTGTAAAGAGGGTCGGCTGCGGGAAGAAGATCTTCGGGAACTGAACTGCATTTGCCTTGTCGCAAAGGGTGTCGCCTGTCTGTGTTACAGCAAGTTTACCAAGAGCTACGATATCGCCGAAGCTTGCCTTTGGGCATTCGCCCTGTGTTTTACCTCTGAGGAAATAAACAGAGCTGAGCTTTTCGTTTTTTTCCTGATTTGGGTTGAGAAGTTCCATACCCTGGGAAACGCTGCCGCGGATGACCTTTGCAAGAGAGATCTTTCCGAACTGGTCTGCTATGGTCTTGAATACAAGAAGTGCTGCAGGACCGTCGCCGCAAGGAATAGGATCGCCGTCTACTACTTCATAGGGAGCGTGTGCTGTTGGCTTTGGAACATATTTGATAAATGCGTCGAGGACTTCCTTGATGCCGTCTCCCTTGAGAGCTGAGCATGTGAATACGGGGCAAAGACCTCCGTCAAGTATAGCCTGTGTGAGTCCTGTATTGAACTCTTCCTCTGTAAATTCTTCTCCTCCGAAGAACTTGTCCATGAGTTCCTCAGATGTTTCTGCTATAGCTTCATTGATAGCATCTGTATCGTCCATAGATACTACAGCGGAACCAAACTTTGCCTTAAGAGATGCAACTACGCCTGCTACATCTACATTGTCCTTGTCAGTCTTGTTGATGACGAAAAACCTTGGAACGTTGAATTGCTTGCAGGAGTTCCATGCCTTTTCGGTACCTACCTGGATACCGGAAGAAGCATCTACAAAGATAGCTGCTGCTTCTGCTGCACGAAGAGCGCAGTTGACTTCGCCTACGAAATCGAAGAAGCCCGGAGTATCGAGGAAGTTGAGTTTAACTTTGTTGTACTCTACCGGTACTATTGACAGGTTGATGGAATAACCTTTTTCGGCCTCCATCTTGTCATAGTCGGATACGGTATTTCCGTCTTCAACTCTTCCGAGTCTTGAGATGACGCCTGTTGCAAGAAGTGCTGCTTCGATGAATGTTGTCTTTCCGGAGCTGCCGTGTCCTACAAGAGCGATGTTTCTGATGGTCTCGCTGGTGTAACCCTTCATGATATATATTTCCTCCTAAAACTAATACTTACGTATTAAAATCAAAACAGTGGCTGCCTTCTGAACAGCCACTGAAAAGTATATCATAATATTGAATGAAACTACAAGGGAAATATTAGTTTGGGATCCCTCTACTTTTCCTCTTTATCCCAAAGGAGCGTATGGTCTTCATAAAGCTCGATATATTCACCTGCAGGTCCATGGAAAAACTGGAATCCGTACATAGGTCTTCCGTCAGGATGTCTTTGAAGCGCATAGGGTTCCATCTCGTAACCTTCTGCTGCAATGGCCTTGCCGAGTTCTTCGATATTGGTACCTATGTAGCAAAGGTGATCGACTACTCCTAAATTGCCTATCCTGGGTTCACCCTCAAGAGTATAGAATTCAATGATCATGTCGCCCTTTTCAAGGAACAGCATCCTGTGTCCGCTTGCCTTGAATCTTGTATCTACTGTAGCTTTGAAACCGAGGACTCTTGTGTAGAAATCCTTTACCTTATCGATATCTTCGTCCTTTGTCGGAATGCCTACGTGATGAACTGCGTCAAGTGTATATGCCATAATAGCCTCCTTGTAAATTAGATGTTTATTATCTACTGCATTATACAGCATCGAATTTTATCTTACAATTGCAAATATGCTCATTTGTACATATGCAGTCTAAATGTCCTTTTCGCCCTTGCCGTTTGCCTGCACCAGCACTATGGCAATGAACATCACTGCACAGCCTATGAGTTCTCTTAAGGATAAAGTCTCATTAAGGAGCATCCATCCTCCTATTACTGCAAAGACTGACTCAAAGCTCATGATGAGGCTTGCTGCTGCAGGTCTTACGTACTTTTGCCCTATCATCTGAAGGGTATATCCTACTCCGGCAGAAAGTATCCCGCAGTATCCTACTGCGATCCTTGCTTCCCATATGCCAGGCAAAGAGACGTCTTCAGTAATGAGCGCCATGACAAGGCTCAAGATAAATGAAACTGCAAACTGAATAAAACTCATCTTTATGATCTGAGCACTTTTTGCAAACCTGTCCGAGCAAAGTATATGGAATGAGAAAAAAACAGCGCATCCAAATACGAATATATCGCCTTTTTCTATGGATGCGGTTCCTGCAGCGCATAGAAGGTAAAGGCCAAAAAGTCCCATGACTACTGCCATCCATGTCTTTGGGCTTTCTCTTTTCCTTAGGAACACTGCATTTATGACAGGAACTATCAATATGTACATGGCGGTGATAAAACCGGCTTTTCCTGCTTCTGTAGAAACCATTCCGATTTGCTGAAGGTTGTTTGCGACTGTCATGAAAAGGCCGCATCCAAGGCCACCTATAAGAGTTGCTCTGTCATAAACAAAGGCATCCTTTATGCCGTAGACTATGATGCATATAGCAGCAAGGAATATGACTGCCAGGAAACACCTCGAAGCCATGAAGGTTATCGGACCTATATATTCCATTCCGCTTCTTTGAAAAGCGAAGGCAAAGCCCCATATAAGAGCTGTAAGGAGCAAGATAATGCTCCCTTTTAATGAGTCATTTTTCATATTTTAACAATTTTAAAGGACAGGTGCGGTCACACTCCTTTTAAAGACTGCTGCGGGGCTTCACGCCGAGCCTTTTTCAGATACTTGCATCCGCTCGTCGGTGCTGCCGCACCGCTCGCGGGCAAGATATCAGAAAAGTCTCTTCTACCCCTCCGCAATGTCTTTTTCAAGGAGGTGACTCGCCACCTGTCCTTAAGCTACATAATACTTATAATTAGAAATCTGCGTTCTTTGGTGTTCTAGGGAAGGGCAGTACGTCTCTTATGTTATCTACGCCTGTAAGATACATGATCATTCTCTCAAATCCAAGTCCAAAACCTGCATGCTTGCAGCCGCCGTACTTTCTAAGTTCAAGGTACCACCAATAGGTCTCTTCATCCATGCCGAGTCTTCTGATCTTGTCGAGAAGGACGTCATAGCGCTCTTCTCTTTGGGATCCGCCGACGATCTCTCCGATCCCGGGAACGAGAAGGTCGCAGGCTGCAACTGTCTTTCCGTCTTCGTTTTCTCTCATATAGAAGGCTTTGATTGCGGAAGGATAGTTGATGAGGAATACAGGTTTTTTGAAGACTTCCTCAGTGATATATCTCTCGTGCTCTGACTGAAGATCCATGCCCCAGCCCGTTACTTTGTAATCGAATTTTCTTCCCTTAGCCTGAGCTTCTTCAAGGAGCTCAATAGCCCTTGTATACTCAAGTCTTTCAAAGTCATTGCTTACTACGTTGTGAAGCCTTGCAAGGAGTCCCTTGTCAACGAAGCTGTTGAAGAATTCCATTTCTGCAGGGCAGTTCTCAAGGACATAGTTGATTATGTACTTTACCATCTCCTCGATGAGGTCCATGTCGTCCTTAAGGTCTGCAAATGCGATCTCAGGTTCTATCATCCAGAACTCGCTTGCATGCCTTGTTGTGTTGGAGTTTTCAGCTCTGAAGGTAGGTCCGAAGGTATATGTGTTTTTGAATGCAAGAGCGAATATCTCGGCCTCCAATTGACCTGATACGGTCAGGTTCGCGCTCTTTCCGAAGAAGTCCTGAGTAAAGTCTACGCTGCCGTCTTCGTTCTTTGGCACGTTTGCAAGGTCAAAGTTTGTGATATGGAACATCTCCCCTGCGCCTTCTGCATCGCTTGCCGTGATGATAGGCGGATGAGCATATACAAAGCCTCTTTCCTGGAAGAACTTATGGATAGCATAGGCTGCGACGCTCCTTACTCTGAACACTGCAGAGAACTTGTTTGTTCTTGGTCTTAGGTGCTGCTGTGTACGGAGATACTCCATGGTATGTCTTTTGTTCTGAATAGGATAGTCAGGGTCTGACGGAGCTTCCACTATGACTTCCTTTGCCTTGATCTCAAAGGGTTGTTTTCCTTCAGGAGTCAGTACCAGTTGTCCCTTTACTCTCAGAGCAGTTGAAAGAGGAAGCTTTGATACTTCTTCGAAGTTATCAAGGAACTCCTCCTCGTATACCACCTGTACGCTTTTGAAATATGTACCGTCGTTTAGGTCGATGAATCCGAACTTATTGGATCCTCTGTTGTTCCTTATCCACCCGACGACTTCTATCTCTCCTTCATATTTAGAAGGTTCTTTAAAAACATCTCTTAATTCTGTCATGATCTTAAGATCCTGCAAAAGCAGGTTTTCCTTTCCTTGTTTTGATCAAATACTATATATCTTGAAAAACTATTTCCTCTTTTAGTGAAGAGGTTTTTTACATGCATCTTCTATGGTGTACTGTGCTTCCCAGCCAAGTATCTCCTTTGCCTTCGAGCAGTCTGCATAGCACTCAGCTATGTCTCCTGCTCTTCTTGGCGCGATCTCGTAGGGGATCTTGATGCCTCTTGCCTTTTCAAAGGCTGATACAAGTTCCAGTACCGATGTACCTTTTCCTGTGCCTAAGTTGAATACTTCAGCGCCTTTGTGCCCTGCTGCATATCTTAAAGCTGCTTCGTGTCCTGAAGCAAGGTCCATAACATGGATATAGTCCCTTACTCCTGTACCGTCCGGCGTCGGATAATCATTGCCAAATACATTGAGTTTTGGAAGCTTGCCTTCAGCAACCTGGCATATATATGGGAAGAGGTTGTTTGGTATACCCTTTGGCTGCTCTTCCAGATAACCTACCCTGTGACTACCTATGGGGTTGAAGTATCTGAGGATGACTATGCTCAAGTCCTTATCTGCAGCTGCGGCGTCCTTTAATATCTCTTCGATGAAATACTTGGTCTTGCCGTAGGGATTAGTGCACCCGCCCGTTCTTTGGGTCTCAACGAACGGTACGGGATTCTCGCCTCCGTAAACTGTAGCTGATGAACTGAATATGAGGTTATTGCATCCGTGCTCTCTCATTACCTCGAGCACGGTGAGCATGCTGTCTAAATTGTTGCGGTAGTACATGAGAGGTTTTTCAACGCTCTCGCCTACTGCCTTGTATCCGGCAAAGTGGACCACTGCATCTATCTTGTGATCTGTAAAGACCTTTTCCACTGTGCTTTTGTCGCAGGCATCGCCCTTTACGAATTTGGGCATTTTGCCGCAGACCTTTGCTATGTTCATGACGGTCTTTTCTTCGCTGTTCGATAAGTTGTCAAGGAGGACTACTTCATAACCCTTTGAAAGGAGTTCTGCAGCTGTATGACTGCCTATATATCCTGTTCCTCCTGTAAGTAACACTTTCATGATCTGCACCTTTATACTTTGAATTGCTATCCATGCAGTATATCACATTACTGCAAAAAAAGACAGTTTTCACTAAGTAAAAACCGTCTTTTTAAATTACCATATCTTTCCTTACGGGCAAGATATTATTTTTTGTTAAGGATGCTTGCAGTTGCATCGTCTTCGAACTGCCTTGTCCAAAGGTCATAGTAGTGACCCTTTGCAGAAAGGAGATCGTCGTGCTTTCCGCTTTCGATGATCTTTCCATCTTTTACGACCAGTATGAGATCTGCGTTCCTTATAGTCGACAGTCTGTGAGCAATAACTATAGATGTCCTGCCCTTTATGACTGTATCTATAGCTGCCTGTATCCTTGCTTCTGTAAGGGTATCTACAGATGCAGTAGCTTCGTCCAGAACTATGATCTTTGGATCTGCAAGTATGGCCCTTGCAAAGGAGAGGAGCTGCTTTTCTCCTGTAGAGAGCATGTCTCCACCCTCACCTACATTGGTATCAAGGCCCTTTTCCAGCTTTTCTACTACATTTCTTGCAGACACAAGATCTATTGCTTTCCAAAGATCTTCGTCAGTTGCATCCTCATTTCCGTACTTGAGATTATCTCTGATGGTCCCTGAGAAAAGGTGCGGTGTCTGAAGCACATATCCAAGGGAGCTGTGAAGCCAAAGCTGAGACCTTTCTCTTGCATCCTTTCCGTCTATGAGGACCTTCCCTTGTGTCGGCTCATAGAACCTGCAAATGAGGGAGGCGAGGGTGCTCTTTCCGGCTCCCGTCTCGCCTACTATGGCAAGGTTGGTCCCAAAGGGTATATCCAAATTAAAGTGCTCAAGGACATACTCTTCTCCGTCAGGATATTTGAAGCTTACATCATCGAACTTGATATGGCCCTCGATCTCCTCCCAGTTCTCTTTCTTTGGATCGAAGGAATCTCCGTACTTTTCTATTACTTCAGGAGTATCGGTTACATCGGATACTGTCTCGCAGAGCTTTGTATATCTTTCGATATTTACCTTTCCTGCAACGAAAAGCGCAAGAGTATCGACAAGCCATCTTACAGGCTCCATCATGTTCTCTGCATAGGACATGAACATGGAAAAGGTACCTATCTCTTCCTTTGCTATGACTCCGCCCTTCCAAAGTACTATGGCAATGGATATGGAGGAAGCAAAGGTCGTCACTGCCTGGAACACCCCGTGGAGTTTTGCAGACTCTACGGATTTTGATACCATGGCATCCGTATCTTTTCTGAAGTCCTTGAAGATCTTGTCTTCTATTACCAAAGACTTCGTGGTCTTGGCTCCTGTGATGCCTTCATTGAAATCTCCGGTGATCCTGGAGTTAAGCTCCCTTACTTCTCTGTGGAGCTTAAAATATTTGCCCTGGAAAAGGGAGAAGAACACAGTGATTATGGGGACGATAGCCATAGTCAGAAGGGTCAGCTTCCAGTCAGTTATGAACATGATGATTATGGAAGCAAAGATATATACTGCAAATGCCACAGTATCATGTATCTGCCATGTGAATAGATCGCCTATACGCGATGTATCGCTCATGACCCTTGAATGGATATATCCTACACTGTTTTGATTGTAATATGAGAAAGCGAGCTCCTGAAGATGGGAGAATGCTCTGTTTCTCATATCCCTGTCCATGCGCATTTCCGTAGTAAGACCTTCGATAACTTCCCTGTATCCTGCCCATGCCATTGCAGCAATGGTGAGTACATACAAAGCTATGAAGATCCACACAGTATCCAAGGTCTTGTCTTCAACGTAATGGTTGATGGCATACCTTTGGAATACAGGAGTTATTACCGCCGCCATATTTGATATGCTCGTATAGATGCACATTAGTATGAGCGGCTTTTTGTATTTCCTGATAAGAGGCATCATCTTTGGGATACCAAAGAAGCGCATAGGATCTTTTTCTTTAATTTCTTTACTCATTTTTCTATCCTCCTTCCTATGCGTTGCCTGTCTGAATATCGAATATCTGGTTGTAAAGACCGCCTGATGTCTTAAGCTCTTCAGGGCTTCCTATCTCAGATACTCTTCCGTCCTCAAGGACAAGTATGTTATCTGCCTTTGAGAGGGTCGTTATTCTGTGTGATATGATGATTATGGTCGCTGTTCCGAACTTCTCTTCAAGAGCTGCTCTTATCTTTGCATCGGTCTGAGTGTCGACTGCAGATAAAGAGTCGTCAAAGATGAAGATAGGAACGTCTTTTGTAAGAGCTCTTGCAATGGCTGCTCTTTGCTTTTGTCCGCCGGAAAGAGTAACTCCTCTTTCTCCTACGAAAGTATCGTAGCCCTTTGCAAAGCCTTCGATAGTATCATCAAGGCAGGCTGCCTTTGCAGCTTCTCTTATGGACTCGAGGTCCATATTCTCATCTATGATACCTATGTTCTCTTTAAGGGACCTTGAATAAAGATAAGGTTCCTGAAGGACTATGGAGATATTGTCTCTAAGATAAGAAGTCTTTATCTCCTTTATATCCGTATCTCCGATGCGAATGGAGCCCTGTCCGTCAGGCACCGTATACATCTTGTCAAGAAGGAGCATTAGCGTTGACTTGCCACTTCCCGTGCCGCCGAGTATACCCAAAGTGGATCCTGCAGGGATAGTAAAGCTCACATCGTGGAGTATCTCAGAGCTTCCTTCGTAGCTGAAGTTGACATGATCAAAGACTATGTCCTTATTGAGCGGTACTTCCTTCGCATCCTCAGGATCTTTTTCTTCTTCGGAATTGACTATATATGCGATACGGTCGATAGCGACTCCGGCCTTGCTCATCTCGGATACCACCCTGCCTATCCTTCTGATAGGAAGAGATATCATGGCATTGTATGAAAGGAAGGCTACATATTCGCCTGGCAACATCCTGTCATTAACACAGAATACTGCGCCCATGACAAGGACAAGGAGTGTCTGAAGGCTCGTAAGAACGTCCTGGGAGCACCAAAACCTTCCCATGAGATGTCCTACGCTGATCCAAAGATCTGTGTATTCCTGATTCTGCTTTTCGAATCTGTCCTTTTCTCTTCTTTCCTGTCCAAAGGCCCTTACGACTCTGACACCTGTCAGGTTTTCCTGTACCATGGATGATACTATGCCTTCTGTTTCATCGCAGACCTTAAAGCCTGCATGCATATCCTTTGAGAATCTGATAGTAAAATAGATTATCAAAGGAATTGGGATAAGGGCATAAAGGGTGAGTCCGGCATTCATGGAGAACATGAAATAAAAGCCAAGAACCAGCTTTATGATGACAAGAAGAAGGGATGTGAGCTGCTCTGCAAGGAAGTTCCTCACTGTCTGTATATCAGATGTACATCTTTGGATTATGTCTCCTGTGTGGTTCTTCATGTGCCACTCATAAGGAAGGTGCTGAATGTGTCCAAAGAGCCTGTTCCTCATATTCCTGGAAAGAGACTCTGCAGACATGGTGTTCATTGTCCTTCCTACGAATATGGATATGCACTGAACGAACGCAACGCAAAGAAGAGCTACAGACATGATCCATAGGTGCTGCCCTATGTAATCAAAGCCGCCCACCCTTTCGACTATATCCATTACGAAAGGCGGAAAGTCTGCTTCTTTTCCTCCAAGGGCATTATCGATAGTAGCCCTTACGATCTGCGGTATGAGCATCTGACAAAGAGATGTAAGAGTATTTGCTATGATAAACAGCAAAAAGTATCTCTTGCATCCATTCAGAAACTCCCATAATAAAGTTGTGTTTTTCTTCTTTTTCATACTTTCCTCTAAGCATGCTTAAAGCTATTGTATGTTAACTTTAAACTATTATTCTTGATTATGCAAAAGCTCCCAAAACCATACAGTTTCGGGAGCTTGTCATTGTTTGCTTTAATAACGCGCAGATCTTCAAAGGCTGCAATATATGCGACCTGAAAAGAACAGCGATATTATCTCTTGCTGAACTGAGAAGCACGACGGGCTTTCTTGAGTCCGTACTTCTTTCTTTCCTTCATACGTGGGTCTCTTGTCATGAAGCCTGCAGCCTTGAGAACTGCTCTGTTCTCAGGATCTGCCTGGCAGAGTGCTCTTGAGATGCCGTGGCGAAGAGCGCCTGACTGACCTGTTGTTCCGCCGCCGTTTACGGTTGCGATAACATCGTACTTACCTTCTGCTCCTACGAGCTCTAAAGGTCTTCTTACTTCTCTCTTAAGAAGCTCCATTCCGAAATATTCGTCAAGAGGCTTCTTGTTAACAATGATGTCTCCCTTGCCAGCTACAAGACGAACTCTTGCAACGGAGGATTTTCTTCTGCCTGTTCCGCAGTACTGAATCTTTGCCATTTCTTAAACCTCCTAATTAAAACTGATAAACTTCCGGCTTCTGAGCTGCATGCTTGTGATCAGGTCCTGCATAGACCTTGAGCTTCTTTGCCATCTGTCTTCCGAGAGGTCCCTTTGGAAGCATTCCCTTAACTGCGTGGCGGATAACTTCTTCAGGATGCTTTTCCTGCATCTCTGCGAAGGTAGTTTCCCTCATTCCGCCCGGATAGTAGCTGTAGTGCTTGTAGATCATCTGCTGTGCTTTCTTTCCGGTGACCTGGACCTTGTCAGCATTGATAACGATGACATAGTCGCCTGTGTCGATGAACGGGGTATAGATCGGTTTTCTCTTTCCACGGAGAATCATAGCTGCCTCAGAGCAGAGACGACCAAGGGTCTTTCCTTCTGCATCGAGAACATACCATTTTCTTTCGATCTCCGATGGCTTTGCAATGTAAGACATTTTATTCCTCCTGTCTACTTATATGGCCAAAAGCCATAAGTTTCGGCGCCTACTCTGATGAGCTGTCTTTCTCACTCATCTCTTTTCGGCACTGTTACTGTAACTTGTAACCGCCGTTTTTTTCATGCCCAAAAAGCGCACAAAAAAAGACGAACGCTCTTGTATTCTAATGCTCGTTCGTCTTTTAGTCAAGCGATTTTTTAGTTGAATATCAAATAGTTTCAAAGATCAATGATAACGATCAAAGAAGCAGTCTGTCTGATCTTTTTGCATCGATTTTTATCTGTAATGCTTTCCTGTTTCGGGTCTCCTGCCTATGACCAGAACAACAGAGGCAGTAAGCATTATTGCCATCAAAGCAGACCAGAGAAGAAGATCATCTTTTGTATGGGGCGCAGGCGGCTTTGGAACTGCAATAAGGACCTTTGCTGCAGGTTCTTCAGTATTATCAGCAGCATAAATGCTTTCTCCGGACATCACAACACCCATGTGTTCAAAGTCATAGCTGTTTATCTCGCCATTCTCAGGAGCTAAGATCTTTGCATCGCCTGCTATCCTTATGAGCTTTGGTTCATAACCTTCTTCATATGCAGCAGGAGATACTGCGTTTTGACCTACAGCAGTAGGCCCTGTCTGTCCGCCCTGCGTAAATTCCGGTTCTGTAGCAAATAGTCCTATGCCTTTTTCAGCATTGAGTGATACTTCGTATTTGCTGTCCGTAAGCTCAACATTCATTACAGGACACATCACTCCCATAACTATGGCTGTATCGTAGGATGCAGCATTTACTCTTAAAGTGGAATCAGTTACGCTTACAGGCTGCCCTACGTCGATACCGAAGACATGACCTGAAGTCTTTACGTTTACATCAAGTTCGCTGCCGTCACTTAGAGTTACGAAGGCGCAAGGCTCCTGTCCTGTAGCTGCGATGCCTGCGCTTCCGTAAGCGGCTCTTGTATCTATATCTATCTTGACCTTTGCTCCGTTTATGAGCTCTACTTCATTGATACCGTCGGATGCATCTCCTGATATGCCGTAGAAGTTGTTGGCATAATAGGTGTCGCCCAGTTCTGCTCCGAGTTTGATATTAACATCGGCACCATCAAATGTCGCTAAATTTCTGCAGCATATAGCACTCATCACGGAAATAGACTTTTCATAGGGCTCGAAGTATTCAGGATAAGCCATCATGTCTATATTGACCTTTGCACCGTCTATATAAAGCCTATCGCAGTATATGCCCTTGCTCTCTGTGTTGTAGAGGATGAGATGGGGTGCTGTGATATTAAGATCTATGACTGCTCCACCATCGATAAAGAGAGTTCCGTCTGAGAGGATCCCTGTACCGATGCCTGTGATATCCACATGTGCACCATCCCCTATATGAACATTGCTTCCGGATATGGAATTGAGTCTGTGTCCATCGAAAGGAACTGCCTTGAAGCTTGTGAGGATCTCAAGGTCTCCGTCCGTATAGATGGAGTTAAGACCGCCGTTTATATTGAGATCGTCATCTCCGTCTATGATAAGGAGAGGTTTATCAAGCTTTCCGTCCCTTAGGAAGTGAGCGTTTATAGTGACTCCGCCTCCGTCATAGTCAGGATCGTAGACACTGTTGTTAAATGTGCATGTACCTTTGAAATACATCCTGTACTCAAGGCTGCTGTCAGGCTGTCCGGCAAGGTATACGCCGGCTGAGCCCGCAAAGATCATATCTTTGCTAAGGCCTGCCGTATTTACAGTGACGTTGTCAAAGGTCATATTAAGTCCGTCAGGATCGAAGGTGACTATGCCGCTGCCAAGGGTCGTTGTTGAAAGATCCAGGGTATCTCCCGGCTCAAGGCCGTAGTCTCCCACGTAGAGGACTGTCTTTATCTCGTCGCGGTTATTTATATATAAAGTTGCCTGATCTGAAGTTACCACATTTCCATTGATGTCGGTGACTATGCAGTAATATGAAAAGTCAGAATCAAGTTCATCTGTTGAATTGACCTTTAGCTCCGGTGTCACTGCAGTGATACCTGTAAGCGTATACTCTCTGACGCCGTCGGTCATGATCCATTGATAGGAAGATACCAGCTCCGGTTTATCTACGGTTATAGCAAAGGATGCTCCGTCCGGATAGCTTACTGTGTGGTCTACGGGCTGAGAAGTGATGATAAGTCTTTCAGGATCTCCGGTAGCCGGTATTACAAAGGTATGGGTATCTGTCGATTCCACGCCTCTATAGCTTACATGGGCAGTGCACTGTAGTTCTCCGTCTCTAAGCTCCGTAGCTTCCCTTATCACAAGCTTTTCGATATCAGTAATGACTACCCTATGGACATCTTCCGTACCGTCATTCTCGCCAAGGTAGCATATGATGTTAGCAATGGCGTGGTCTTCATCCTGCCACTCCCATACGCAACGGTAATAGTCATGATATTCAACTACATACTCAGACTCGTCGAATCCGAAGATACCGCCCATGCCCTGCATGATCTCATAAGGGTAATACATCACAAATGTGCCCTCGTCGTTGGTCGCTACCCTCTTTACTCTGAACAGTGGATCATCGGGGCGAATAAAGTACTGTGATGCCCTGGTAGGATCAATATAGGTGCTCATGACGCTGTCATGGCACATCTGAGCGATCTCTTCTTCGGTCTTGCCTTCAGTATATTCCGGGTGGTTCTGATAAAATTCGTACTCTTCCTGGAAATAATGATCGTAAAGAGCGTTGAGATCATAGTAGTACTGGCCGTGGGCAAACACGTCATCAGCATGCTCAGGCATTGCAACAGGATCCCACTCCATAGAATCAAGACCTACTTCTCTCAGCATCTCCAGCATATTGGTCTGGTAATAAGGTACCTCAAAAATATTGGTAAAGTCGTGGCCGTGGAAGTCTGCATAGAGCCTTAGGCTTTCCTTTCCAACGGACCATTCCGCATTAAAGAATGCGTCAACATCCTTTGGCGCCATATCGGCTGCATAGGCTTCTGCCTCTTCATCAGACATGCCGCCATAGTATCTGCCGGTCATATATCTTGAATTATAGAACCAATCATAATCAAAGGGGCTTTCTGACAGATCGAAATAATAGTCTCCTGCAGAAAGTCCGTCAGGTTTCATATAGATCCTTATTTTCTCTTCTTCTTCCTCTGCAAAGATATATGCGCTTGCAGAAAGGATGAGGACAAGAGCAAGGATCAAGCTTAAAGATCGTTTAACAAGCTTCATAGGACAGCTCCTCTCTATGGGTATATCAATATCAGACAATAATGATTTTTTCTATAATTATACAACTCGGGCTTTTTTGTGTAAATAAAATTCAGCATCCCCAAAGGCAGAAGATGCTGAAATATTATGATCTGTTATGTTCTATTTATCCCTTTACGGCTCCGGCGGTGACGCCCTCAACATAGTATTGCTGCAGGAACATGAACAGGGTGACTATAGGTATAGCCACTATGACGCAGCCTGCTGCAAACTGGGTGAAGAGGTTTGTATCAGGATGGGTACCGAACAGGAGAGAATAAAGACCGACAGATACTGTCCAGTACCTTGGGTTGTCCGCTCCTATTATTACTTTTGCAAAGATGAAATCCATCCAAGGCCCTGTAAAGCTCATGAGAGCCTGATATATGATGATGGGCTTTGCAAGAGGAAGTATGATCCTTCTGAATATCTGGAAGTTGGTACATCCGTCCAGCTTTGCCGACTCCACAAGGGCATTTGGTATGACATCAAAAAATCCCTTTGCTACTTGGAATCCAAGGCCTGCTCCTGCGCTGTATGCAAGGATGAGGCCCACTGTCGAATATTCAGGATGAGCAGGATTTCCCGTAAGGCCTATGGATTTGAGCAGGAAGTAAATAGCTATCATGCTCATGAATCCCGGGAAAAGTCCTATGATCATGGATATGTTCATGAAAGGCTTTCTCATCTTGAATCTAAGCTTTGACATGCAGTATGCCACTGACAGGACCAAAAATGTGGATATGACACAATCGAATATGGCAATTATCAGAGTATTGAGCATCCACTTCGGAAATGCGTTGGGCACACCGTAATATGTAGCTGAGAAAAGGTCTTTGAAGTTCTTTAGACCCACAGCCTTTGGGAAAAAGCTGCTTGTGACTCTTCCTATGAAGGTACCGTCCGGCTGGTACTCGCAGCGAAATGCCGAGAGCACTATCCAAAGGAGCGGTATTATCCAAAGGATGGCAAGGAGCGTCAGTATGATATAAGTTGCAGAAAGGCCTGCCTTTCTGTTGAAGGACTGGCTTCTGTATTTAAGTTGTTTTTCACTTTTACTCATTGGAAGGTGTCCTCCTCGTTATATGCTTTGCTCCTGCGGTAGGTCACCAAAGTGATCGTAGCCGTGATTATAAATGTAAATATACCTATGACAGCACCTGTGTTGTATGAGCCTTGGTCTATAGTGACCTTGTACAGCCAGGTGACCAGAAGATCCGTACCTCCTGCCTGGTATCCCGTATATACAGGACCTCCTCCCGTAAGGAGGAATACGGAGTTGAAGGAATTTAAGTTTCCTACAAAGCTTGAGATAAGGTATGGGGTCGTAACGAATATGACGTAAGGAAGCGTGATCTTAAAGAACATCTTCACAGTCGACGCTCCGTCTACCCTTGCTGCCTCATAAAGGTCTGCAGGTATGTTCATAAGTATTCCGGAAGTCATCAGCATGGTATAGGGTATACCTACCCACATGTTTATGACTATGACCATGAACTTAGCCAAAGTTTCGCTGTCGCTTGCTTTAAGGCCTAGAAAGCCTATGGGGCTTTGTATCCAGCCTGCATTCATGAGCATGGAATTTACAGGTCCGTATTCACCGAGAAGGTTCCTTACAGCAAGAAGCGAAATGAACTGCGGTATGGCTATTGTAAGGATGAATATGGTCCTGTAAAACTTCTTTCCCTTAAGACCCTTCTTGTTGATAAGAAGTGCCAGGATGATGCCGCCAAAGTAGCAGGTAAGAGTCGCAAATATGGCCCATATAAAGGTCCAGCCAAGGACCGGCATAAACCTGTTCTTTATCTCAAAACCAAGGGATCCTTCACCGGTGAAAACTGATATGAAGTTCTGAATGCCGTTCCAATGGAAAAGGTTCGTTCCAAGAGCGTTCATATCAGGATCGTTGTAGGTAGTGAATGCAAGAGCTATCATGAACACCGTTGGAAGTATGGTGAATATGGTGGCAGCTATGCATGTAGGAGTCAGCATGAGCACATGGAACTTGCTGTCAAGAAGCTCCTTTAGATCCTCTTTAAAGCTCGTAGGCTTCTTTCCTACTTTCCTGTCCATATCAGCCTTGTATGATGACTCGATATTAAGGTTCCATACAAGGAAGTATATGGCTATCATGGCAATAGTCACGAAACCGAAAAGTATCATGAGCTTGCAGTCTGATGCTGTCGTAAAATGACCTGTAACAGGGTCAAACTCTCCGCCCGGAGATACATACTTTAAGGACAGATTGCGAAGAGCCTTCCATCCGTAAGGCGTATCGTTTACAGACGGGCACATGATCATTACAGCCAATATCCCCGCCTGGATGAGGAAGAAAAGAAGTCCCTTTACGTATTGTTTATTGTATATGCTGCCTGCGCCAAAGATCAGATGGGAAAGCTTAGTTCCCAAGGACCCGTCTGCAAACCTCTTTCCTATCCTTGAAAAGAAAGTATCCTTGCCGGCGGGAACAACCTTCTTCTTTGCAGGCACTTTTCTTAATGCCTGATCCATAATATCCCTCCTAAAAAATCAGGGGTAAATCAGATAAGTATATTCTCTATGCACCTGCAGGAAGTGCTTCGGGGAATTCTGTAGGTGTCACTCCGTGCATCCAGAGGTATTCGATGAGGTAAAGTCCTTTGCGTACTCCTTCAAGAGATTCAGTCTCAGAAAGGATAGTGTCGCCTGTTGTAGGATAGGGGCTCCTGTCGATTATTGCTCTATATACCTGAGGACCGTTCTTTGAATAGTAATAGGTGTTGAGAGTTCCTGTTACGAAAGGCTGAGGGATGCCCCACTCTGCCATAGCTACCTGCATTGCAGCAAGTGTGTACTGGCTCTCTGTTACCTTTCCTTCCTTATAGCACTGAGCTATATAGTCTGCAGCTCCTACATATGCAGGAACATTGAGGACTTCAAGGTAGGACTGGTTCTGTACTTCCTTTGAAGAAAGATATTTGATGAGCTCCTGCTCTTTTGCATACTTGCTTGCAGCAGAGTTTGCATTGATCATGAAGCATTTGCAGTCTGCAAAGGTGCCGCCTCTGAATACGTCGCCGACTTGAACTCCAGTAAGTCCTTCACATGCTTCAGCTGTAAGGGTGAATGTCGGGATCATTGCAATACCGAGGTTTGATTCTCCAAGAGCTGCCTTTGCAGTATTGAAGTGCCATGCACCGCCTATGACTGCAAGGACTCCCTTGTTGTCCTTATCAAGGTCTGCATCCCATCCGTCAGAGGATGCCCACTTGAATCCGTTTGGATCTGCAGCATAGCTTTGGAGCCATCTGGTGACAGCTACTGTATCGTCTCCCTGACAGTTGGATGTGCCCTTGGAGCCTCCTGAAACAGATTCTGCACCTTCGAAGATCTTGACTGTAGTGCTCTTATCACTTACCTTCCTTGCAAGGAGAGCAAAGGACATGTTGTATCCGTCATCGCCCGTGACTGTGATAGCCTTTGTTCCTGCTGCCTTTGCTGCCTCTCTTAGACCTTCGAAGCTCTGAGCCTGCTCATCTGTTACGAGGGCTTTATTGTAATAAAGGAAGAGTGCCTGAGAAATGTAAGGAACTCCGTAGAGATAATCCTGTCCGTTAAGAGATGAATAGATGACTTTTTGGAAGCTCTCAGGATTGTCTGCAAGTACCTGAGCTATCAAGGATTCATCTGAGATAGGCTTTGCACACTGAGTGGAAGCAAGCTTACCGATATTGTCGTGAGCTACTGTATATATATCAGCTGCAGCTACAGGGTCGTTGGTTATGGTACCTGCTATGGAACCTGTATCCATACCCTTGACTTCTACTTTGTAACCGAAGTCTGAATGGGCTGCGATATATTCGTCGCATATCTTCTGATAAAACTCTGCGGATTCTTCTCCGACCCAAATGCGGATGACTCCGTCATCTTTTTGTCCCTTGTTTCCACTGTCATCACCGCCGCAGGCTGCAAGGCAAAATACCATTGCCAGTGCGAGGAGAAGCGCTAATACTTTTTTCATTTCTTTATCCTCCGTATATTAATTGATTCCGTCGTACGATATTTTTTCTATGATCCTGATGCCTGTTAAAGCATCGCATAATGTTTTGTTTTCCTTGTTTAGGAGCATCTCTGTAAGCCTTATGACAGGAACGAGAAGGAATGTATATATGCCTGTCAGAAGGTAAAGGAGCATGCTGTCAAAAAGCAAGATGAAAAGAAACCTCATCCATACCTGAAAGGCAGTAGCCTTTGAATAGCTTTTTTCGCTGAACAAAAGGACTCCTGCAAGCTGCTTTCCAAGAGTAGACCTGTCCTTGTTTGCAAGGGGTATGATGAGCAGCACCAAGGCTTCAGATATGCTTATGGCAAGAGTCCTCAGAAGATATCCGTGAAGCTCTGCTGCAAACCTTTCGTTCCTGTACTCATCGCTTTCGGAAAGCTCTTTTCCCGCTTTTTCATAGTCTCCAGCATACTTTTCAACAGCAGCAGTTTCCATGGATCTGTACTTCTCAAAATGCCCGTTATACACTGACGCGATGGGCGTCTTTAGAATGAGGGCTGTAAGGAGCATGAAGATGAGGAATACTGCGGCTATATCAGTGCCGTCTGCTATGATCCTTTTGAAAAGCATGGGCTTTGAATTGGGCTCAAGCTCTATGATCTTGTCTTTTACTTTGACTTTCATCAGCAGAGCTTAATATCCTTTTCTATGGAATAAACGGATACGTCTTTGCTGTCAAAGGCAAGCTTTACAGAGTCTCCAACCTTTCCTTCTGCTTTTACAAGGCAGTTTCCGGCAGCAGTCTCAACTACGATGAATGAAACATTGCCGTAGTCAAGGACAGCCGTCACCTTTCCTTCAAGGCCTTCTTCTGCGAGCTTTATGCACTCTCTTGGTACCGTATACCTGTAAGTATTCGTGTAGCATGCATTGCCATCGATGGAGTTGATCTTGTATCCCTTGTCCTGCTCTGCTTCAAGGTCAAAGCCTCCTATGCGGTAGAAGAAGTGAAGCACTCTGTCTCCGTTTTCTTTGACTTCCGTCTTGTAGAAGCTTCCTTCAAAGGCCTCTTCTTCAGATACAGCTTTAAGGACTTCTTCGCCGCCTACCTGTACATTGACCTTTTCATTAAGGATGGAGAAGTGATAATCGTCTCCTTCTTTGACTTCGTCTCCAACAAGAGCAAAGATGTATTCGTCTCCGTTCTTAAGATATGCAAGGTTTTCCTTGCCCTGCTTTTCTACCCTGGAGACCTTAAGGCAAAGATCGTCTCCCGGTACTATGGCATAGGGCGGTATGCTGAGTTCTAATTCCTCTGCACCTTTTGCTGCTTCCTTGTATACAGGAGGAAGTTTGAGCTTTGCTCCGAGAACTTCCATAATGTCCCCATTCAGCTTTGCTTTTGCTGTATTGAATGGAGGTATCTTGCTCATGAGAGTAACTTCAGTTTCAGCATCAAAGAAGTGGACCTTTTCAGGATTAGGATCTGCGTATGCTATATCGCCTACCTCTATATCGTCTCTGTCAACGACCTTTGCTATGATGCCGTTTCCTTCGTCCTTCATGGTGAACTCGCCGAGGTGATCGCCAATTTTACCGTAGACTATAGTCTCGTTTCCGAGGCGCTCCACATTGGTGACGACGAACTTAAGACCGTTTCCTTCTTTGTTTACTCTGATGTGCTCAGGACGTATACCAAAGCATACCTTTACATCTCCGCCAAGATATCTGCTGTGGATCTTCGATACGTTCTCATAAGGAACAGTCACATCGTCTCCGTTGTCAAAGAGGACTCTTACTATGTCTCCTTCTCTTCTTAATTTAACATCAAAGAAGTTCATCTGAGGCGTGCCTATAAATCCTGCAACGAACTTGTTGTATGGCTCGTTGTAAAGGTTCATGGGCGTATCGATCTGCTGAACGTAGCCAAGCTTCATTACGACTATCCTGGTGCCCATGGTCATAGCTTCGACCTGGTCGTGGGTAACGTAGATGAAGGTGGTGTTGAGGCTCTTGTGAAGGGCTGTTATCTCAGTCCTCATGTCAGCACGAAGCTTTGCGTCCAGGTTTGAAAGAGGCTCGTCAAGAAGAAATACCTTGGGATCCCTTACAAGAGCTCTTCCGAGGGCTACACGCTGCCTTTGGCCTCCGCTCATTTCCTTTGGCTTTTTGTCAAGATAGTCCTCGATATCGAGCATCTTGGCAGCCTTTTGAACTCTTTCTTTGATCTCATTTTCAGGCATCTTCCTGTTCCTAAGACCAAAGGCCATGTTCTCAAATACGGTCATGTGAGGATAAAGAGCATAGCTTTGGAATACCATTGCGATGTCTCGGTCCTTTGGTTCCATATCGTTGACAAGGGTGTCCCCGATAAAGAGGTCTCCTGCGGTTATGTCTTCAAGTCCTGCTATCATTCTAAGTGTAGTAGACTTGCCGCAGCCCGAAGGACCGACAAAGACAATGAATTCTCTGTCGGCGATGTCAATGGAAAAATCGCTTACTGCTTTATGCCCGTTATCATAGACCTTGTAGATGTGGGAAAGCTTTAGATTTGCCATATTCTCCTCCGTTAGTTTTAAAATATCTAACTTTAAATATATCCTATCAAAGGGCTTTTTAGAGCCCGTTTTGACCTTTAGTAAACTGCCTTACTCACGACTAGAGTCACGAGCGTGCGGCACTGTTTAATCAAAATGTATGTTTTTCTTATCAAGCTCAGCTACTATCCTGCCTATGCCTGTTAATTTCCCGTTTATAGTACCGACCAGGTCACCTCTTTTGTCATAGACTGAATAGACTTCGTCCTTGTATGAGACTTTATGTATATCCTCGAGCTTTATATTGCCCTTCTTGAACATATAGCTCATGAAAAGAGCTCCGTCCTCTATGTATGCCCTGTCTGTCACCATGGCAAAGAGGGTCGCTCCCGATGCAAGGCAGACTATGAACAGGATCATCCCTGCAAGTATGCCTAAGGCTCCTCCCTTTCCTGCAAAGAGGAATGCGAAAAAGCCTGTTAAGATAAAGGCTGCAAGGCTGAAAAAGAAAGGACCTTTATCTACCTCTGTACTCAAATCACCGTGTCTGAACATTGAAAAGCTACTGCACCTTTCTCAGTACTACTGACTCATTTGCCATGAGGCTGATGTTTCCTGATGATCCGCTATATGAATTTCTAAGATTGGAATAGACCATCTCATATCCGCTCATATCAAGATTGCATCCGGTCGCAGTATGGATGACTTTGTAACCGTCTACCTCGTAGCTGATAGTACCGCCCGAAACTGTCACGTCGGACATCTTTTCTTTTATTTCGTTTCTTTCGGAAAGTCTGAATGCAGGCGTAGCTTTTCTAAATGCAATGAGCTCCTTTATCTTGTTAAAAGTATCTAAGTGATCTACCTTAAGAGAATAGTCCATAAGGTTCACGTGATCGCCTACATTGTATGAATTGCCCTCGTATTTGCCTGTATCCTCATTGAATTTTGACCTCATGAAGTCCTCGCCTTCCTGAATGAAAGGAATACCTTCAGAGAGGAAGACTATAGCTTCTGCCTGAGTATATGCAGAAGCGAACCTGTCGCTTCCCATGGTCTGGACAAGCTGGTCATAAAGGGTATAGTTGTCATGGCAGGAAACATAGTTTAAAACAAGATCAGGGTCTATGTTTTGTGTCTTTATAGTACCTGCAGAAAATATTCCCGGAATGCAAAGCGCTACCTGGGAAGCATCAGAGGATGTACCCTGTACATAGCCCTTCCCTGGGTTATTGCTTCCTCTTGCAGCATTCCTTATGACGTCGTTGAATGCGCCGACCAGGATCCCTTGACCGCTGAAGAAATCCTGAGCTATGGATTCCTGCACTGTAGTCTGCTCCTTTAAAGCAGTCTCGCTGATTCCTGCTTTAAGCTTTGAGGCTCCGCCTGTCCAGGGTTCTCCGTAGATCATGATATGAGGATAGATCTTGCTGCAGTCCTTGTAGATATCTATCATGGTCTGATTGTCTATGAGTCCCATGAGATCGAATCTGAATCCTGACAGATGGTATTCATCGATCCAGAACTTGCAGGATTCTCTAAAGAACTTGTTCACCATGAATCTTTCGGATGCCATCTCGTTGCCGCAGCCTGAGCCATTGTAAAATGTCCCGCTGGCTTTGGTGCGGTAATAGTAATATGGGACTAAAAGATTAAAGTTTGAATTTTCTGATGCTGAAGTATGGTTGTAGACAACGTCCATATTGATGGAAAGGCCCTCTTTGTGCATTGCCATGACCATCTCTTTAAGTTCCTTTATGCGGCAGTATCCGTCATAGGGATCTGTTGAATAGCTGCCTTCCGGAACATTGTAATTTTGTGGATCATATCCCCAGTTATAGTTTGTCTTTGAGACTACTCTTGAAACATTGGTCTCATCGACAGAGGAATAATCATAGAAAGGCTGTATCTGAACGTGGGTGATGCCAAGCTCCTTCATATGATCAAGACCCGTGGATACGGTCCTGCCGTTCTTTGTATATGTAGTGCCTGTCATGCCAAGGCCAAGGAATGTGCCCCTTAGCTCTTCAGGCACACCGCTTGTTTCGCTTATGGTCATATCCCTTACGTGTACTTCGTATATGACAGCATCCACATTGTTTCCTGCAAAGGGCCTTTTATCCTCAGCCCATCCATCAATGGATGCATTGAGTTTTGTAAAGTTTATTACCATGCCCCTTCTTCCGTTGACTCCGACAGCCTTAGTATAGGGGTCTACAACTTCATTTGTTCCAAGGGCATTGGTCACCGTATAGGTGTAGAAAAAGCCGTCGAGGTCTTCATTCACGATATATTCAAAGACGCCCTTTTCTCCTTTTTTCATAGTGTATGTGGAAACAGGGCCTCTATCAAAGTCGGAGGCCAAG
>JAZQCD010000004.1:0-124734 GCA_045546135.1 Anaerovoracaceae bacterium | reverse complement strand
GGTGACTTGTAAAAGTAACTTCCACTTTGTAAACTTAAGTTCTATGTTGTAAAAGTAAATTCTACGGAGTGGAATTTAAGTTTTCAAAAATTGATAAGAATAGATGGAAAAAGAAGAAAACATTACCATTTATTCTTTTTTTAATATATAATCAGTCTAGAAAGGCCGAATTAATTGCATAACAATGGTGGGACTGAAGTGTCATTGCTTTTCCGGAGCAACTAAGTTCCACCCCCATATTCGTAGGTATATTAGGAGTTGAAACAACTTAATCTCCGGCCACTGATGTGCTGTGCTGCTGTCGAAGAGCAGCACTTTTTTGATAGTTTATCTATTTGGGGCTGCCGCCCCAAACCCTGCTGCTAATTAGGGAGAAGTTATTCTTCGACCGGCGCAGGGTTTCTGTTTAAAAGAGATGGTTTCAGTATGACCTCATTTTTTGGAATCAGCTTAAGGCCGAGTTTCTTTACTACATCACCGCCATAGAGAAATTCGAACATCTCTAAAGGGGCTTTATCAGCAAGTTCCGCTCTTCCGTAAGAGTTGATATGATCCATCATCAGAGATATCTTATCATCTGAGTATATCCCGATATCTTTTCCCTTGGGTATGATTCTTCTTATGAATTCATGATTGTTCTCGCAGGCACCTTTCTGGTAGGGAGAGGAGGGGTCGCAGTAGAACACATAGGAACGTCTGTTCCCATTCTCATCGAATTCGATAGCTCGGGGGTCTGAAAACTCAGAGCCGTTATCAGCGAGTATCACTTTGAAGAGTCTTAGGTACTCTTCCTTTCCGAGAGTATCGTAGAGCATATTAAAAACTTTAGTAACGGATGCAGCATCGTTGTGTTCCCTTTTGAAAGCAAGCTGTAGTTTTGCTGAAACGAAGTGAAGTGTCAGCAAAACTGCGCCTCCTTTTATCCCTTCAACAGTATCGGCCTGAACTACCGGACACGAAGGATTCTCCTCCATGAAAGTATGGTAATCCTCCAGAGTCCTTCCTATCCTGCATTTCTTATCCACCTTCAGATCCGTAGATTTTACTCTTCTCGGTCTGAATGCCACCTTTCTGGGCATATCCAGGTTTATTGCAGTCAGAAGACCTGCATCTGCGTATTTGTACAGGGTCTTTTCACATACTGTGATCATATCGGCATTATGGCTGCATATGTGATGAATGGACTGCCCATTCCTTAGAAGCGGTGTGACTATCATATCAAGTTCTCTTACTTCCTCTTCTGACATGCCGATACCGCTTCTCGACTCGCTCTTTACTTCAAGGTATTCGTTGTATGCATATCCGGCGCTGTACATTGCCTTTTCGAGACTGCACTTTCTTCGCTCTAAGCAACCATTACATGCGTATGGTGGTTTTGACTGCTTTGGACAAGTTTCTTTTTCATAGTCATTGCAGTTTCTCATACATTCGCGGCAAGACCTGCAGTGGTGACCATGCTTTGGATCAACACAGTTTTTGCATAGGCCATAAGCAGAGCAGTCTTTCCTATGTTTACAGTCATTGAAGTTTCGGTTGTAGCTGCCTGTTTTAACAAAGTGGAGATGATTCCGTACTTCTTTAGAGACAGTACTGCAGTCCTTTCCGATCTCTCTTGCTATTTGTTTGAATGATTTTCTATTCTTTAGACCAACCTCTATTGCTATACGTGCATCTAAATCTAAATGTTTATTCTTTTCCATTGATCAATCCTTTCCGGCCGGAGAGAACTGATTCAACTCCTTTTTTGTTAGAATAGCATTCAGAGTATTTAACTTCCACCCCTGTGCTTGGAACAACTAACTTCCACTTTTTTGAAACAGGGGGTAGAACTTACTTTTACAATTAACGAGATGAAAAAAAGAGCGCTCAAGCTGTATATTTAGATATACTTAAGCGTTCTTTTCATGTTAGAATGATATGCTATAAAGAAAGGTCTAAAGGGACCTTTTAAAGATAATATCAAATGCTTTAACTTAAGGAGGGCAATATGGCATATTTAGTATCTGCAAAAGAAATGCTTCAGAAAGCTGAAGAGGGTCATTATGCAGTAGGACATTTTAATTTGAACAACATGGAGAGCATCAGAGCATTCCTGGAAGCTGCTCAGGAAACTCACTCTCCTATTATTTTGGGAGTATCCGGCGGAACAGCCAAATACATGGGCGGATACAGGACCATTGCTGACACAGTTCTAGGATTCATGAACTATATGAACATCAATGTTCCTGTAGCGCTTCACGTAGATCACGGCAGCTATGAGGATGCGCTCAATGCAATAGAGAACGGATTCTCATCAGTCATGTTCGATGGGTCAAAGTACTCCATCGAAGAGAACCTTGAAAAGACAAAGGAAGTAGTTGCAAGAGCACACGCAAAGGGCATCTCTGTTGAAGCAGAGGTTGGAGCTATAGGCGGAGAAGAAGACGGCGTCATCGCAATGGGCGAGTGCGCAGATCCGATGCAGTGCAAGCAGATAGCAGACCTTGGAATAGATTTCCTTGCAGCAGGCATAGGCAACATCCACGGAAAATATCCTGCAAACTGGGCAGGACTTAACTTCGAAGTCCTCGATGCCATCAAGAAGCAGACAGGACATATGCCTCTTGTACTTCACGGCGGCTCCGGCATCCCCGAAGACCAGATCAAGAAGGCTATCTCCCTTGGCGTTTGCAAGATCAACGTCAACACAGAGTGCCAGGTAGCATTCTCTGAAGCAGTAAAGAAGTATTACCAAGAGCACAGAGATGAAGAGAGCAAGGGATATACACAAAGACAGATCTTCACAACAGGTATAGCTGAAATGAAGAGAGTCTGCATCGAAAAGATGACCATGTTCGGAAGCCTCGGAAAGGCATAAGACATATAAATTCAGGGCGGCCCTTTTTTAGAGCCGCCTTTCATTAGAAAAAGGCTCGAAAGGAAATCATATGAATATAACCGAACTAAAAGAAAAAGCCCGTCAGATACGCCTTGAGACCATAGAAATGATTGCAAAGGCAGGCAGCGGCCATCCGGGCGGATCCCTTTCTGCAACAGATCTGATGGTTGCCCTCTACTATTCAAAGATGAGGCTCTATCCTGATCCACACGATGAAAGAAGAGACAGATTCGTCCTCTCAAAGGGACATTCCAATCCACCCCTTTACGCCATCCTGGCAGACAAGGGATATGTGCCAAAGGAAGAACTTCAGTACCTAAGAAGGCTCCATCATCCGTTTCAGGGTCACCCTGAAAGCAACAAGTGCCCAGGTATCGACTGTTCCACAGGATCCCTTGGCCAGGGAGTTTCAGTAGCCACAGGCATGGCTCTTGGTTTCAAATTAAAGAAGACTGACAACAAGGTCTACGCAATAGTAGGCGACGGAGAGCTTGATGAGGGCCTTTGCTGGGAATCCTTCATGGCAGCAGCTCACTACAAACTCGATAACCTTACTGTCATCGTAGACCGCAACATGCTCCAGCTTGACGGAAACACTGAAGAGATACTGGCTCACGGAGATCTCAAGGCAAAGTTCGAAGCATTCGGATTTGCGGTTGACGTCATCGACGGTCACGATTTTGAGCAGATCCTTAAGGCTCTTGACAATGAGTGCGGAGGAAAGCCCCATTGCATCATAGCAAATACCATCAAGGGCAAAGGCGTTTCCTACATGGAGAACAACCTTGACTGGCACGGTACGGCACCGAAGGGTGAGGATCTTGAAACAGCTTTAAGAGAGCTTGGAGGTAAGTAGTTATGGCAGATGTAGTAAAAAAGGCGACTCGCCACGGATACAACGAAGGACTGGTAGAGCTGGCAAAGGAACATGAAGATATAATCTGCCTTGATGCAGACCTTGGACATGCAACAGGATCCCTTGCTTTCAGAAAAGCATTTCCAGACAGATATATTGAGACAGGTATTGCTGAGCAGGACCTCATCGGCATGGCAGCAGGACTTGCAAGGACAGGCTTCGTTCCCTTTGCAAACTCCTTTGCAGTATTCACAGCAGGAAGAGCATTCGAGATCATAAGGAATGCTGTTTGCTATTCCAATGTCAATGTCAAGATCGTAGGATCTCACAGCGGCATCACACCGGCAGGTGACGGCGGCACACACCAGTGCATAGAAGATATCGCAGCAATGAGATCACTTCCAAATATGACAGTCCTTTCTCCCTGTGATTTCAACCAGGCAAAGCTCATGGCAAAAGTCATGTATGACCACCAGGGACCATGCTATATGAGGACCTCAAGAGAACCCATGCCCATCATCACTTCCCTTGACGACAGGATCGAGCTTGGAAAAGCTCAGATCCTTAAGGAAGGAAAGGATGTATGCATAGTCGCAACAGGTGTCATGACCTGCCTAGCAAAGGAAGCAGTAGAAAGACTTGCAGAAGAAGGCATCGATGCAGAACTTGTGAACATCCACACAATCAAGCCTCTTGATATGGATACCATAAAGAAAGAGACCCTTAAGTGCCATGGAAGAGTACTTGTCTGTGAAGAAGCAAACATGTACGGCGGACTCGGAGAAGCTGTAAGCTACGGCCTTGTCGGAACAGACGGCATCAAATTCGATCACGTTGCTGTCATGGACAGATTCGGACAGTCAGGTCTTTCAGGAGAGCTGCTCGAGGAATACGGCATCACAGCAGAGAATATCATGAACCATGCAAGGGAGCTTTCAAAAAGATAAATGGCAGATATAGTCGGAGTAGGTTACAACTGCATAGACAGACTGTGCACCGTTGAAGATTATCCAAAGGAAGACGGCAGCACACATATCCTATCCATAAATATTCAGGGCGGTGGCGCAGTAGCCACCGCTCTTGTAGCTGCATCAAGACTTGGAAAAGATGTTTGCTTCATAGGAAACATCGGGAAAGACAGCGTATCAAAGGAGATAACGGATCTTCTTGAAAAGGATGGAGTGGACTGCTCAAAGCTTATTGCAAGGGATGACGTAAAGGGCCTTCAATCTTTTGTCATGATAAATCCTGCAAACGGTTCCAGGACCAAGTTCCCGCAAAAGGATACGAACCCTGACATAGAGTGGACAAAGGATCTTAAGAAGGCTATAGGAAAAGCTAAAGTCCTTCACCTTGACGGCACCAATCACGCCAACGCAATGGAAGCAGCAAGGATAGCAAAAGAGCAAGGAGTTCTGGTCTCCTTGGACGGGGCATCCCTAAAGGAACCGAATGAAGTGAACCTTGAACTGGCAATGCTTGCAGACATACTCATAATGAACTACAGATATCCTTTGAGAGTAACAGGCAAAACTGATTATGACGAAGCCCTTCTTGAGATAGCATCCTGGGGCACGGCAAAGATAGTTGCAGGGACCCAAGGTGACAGGGGCTGCAAAGCAGTCATAGACGGGCATATCGAATACTTCCCTGCATATCCTGTAAAGGCAGTGGATACCACGGGAGCAGGAGATGTGTTCCACGGAGCCTTTATAGCCGGCTATCTTGACGGTATGGATATAAGGACCAATTTCAGGTTTGCGTCGGCCGTGGCAGCCCTTAAATGCACGGGAGTGGGCGGAAGAGACCCTATCCCGACCAAAGAGCAGGCTCTTGAGTTCATGAGAAGTAGCGAAAAAGAAATGTACAGAAGCTAAGGTCTTGGCCTTAGCTTTTATGATGGGCGTAATGAAAACAAAAACCGCACCGTTATAGCGGTGCGGCAGATCTTGCTTGTTTTTTAGTTCCTTTACTATAAGGAAGCCGGGAGGTCAAGATCTTTTATGATCCTGTCCGCAGCATCACTCAGCTCCTTTTTTGCGTCTTCACCTAAAGCTCCGATCAAATGTATATTGTACATACAGTGATCCTTTGTGAAGTCAATTTTTATAGCGCTATATTTGTCTGTCGATATATCCGTGCGCATATAGTCAGGGTAAACGAAATACCCTTGAGATATATTTAGTATTACCCTGATCGTTCCAAAAGTGTAGCCAGTATTAAGGACAAACAGTTCGATAGTACCGTCCTCTTTACCCTGCCACATAAGCTGGCAATGGGTGATCTCATCAAAGCCTTCAAGGACTTCATTAAATCCGTAGCAGTTAGCTTTTTCAAGCCATGTAAGATCTTCGAGAGGATTCCACGGTTCAAAACCAAGGAAAGATGTTGCGTATTCCCAAGTGTTGAGCATTTTTATGCAAGTTCCGGGAGTCTTGCTCGAGGCCCACGAATGTTCGCCGCTTTTGAATTCCTTCCAGTCATCTATGGCGGCTTGCTTCATTTCAGCTGAGATCTTGCTATTTAGTTCCTCAATGTCAAAGACAGCAGTCTCAGTACCCTGGTCGTTATTATCATTCTTTTTTGAGCAACTGCAAAAACAAATGCAAAGGACCAAGCAAAGCGCTGCAAATATAAAAAACTTGTTCTTTTTCATCTTTTGTACCTCCCAATTAATAATGACCTATAAATATTATATATATACATATGTTCAAAAGCAATAATTTGCAAAAAAAGGATAATGGCACTGCCTTCTGTTAATTTTCTCTAAACTATTGTAAAATATTATGGTATGAAAAGAAAAGCTGCTTTAAAAAAGCGGCAGCTTAAGAGCATATTTGGAGACTTGACGGTTATGAATGCAAAGGTCAACTATCTGCCTGACGGCAAAGTAGAACTCAATTTCGAAAACGGCGATTACTATGTAGGCGAGCTAAAGGACGGAAAGATCACAGGCAAAGGCCGCATGGTATACAAGAACAACAAGATATATGAAGGTGAATTCCTTGACGATAAGTGGAATGGATTTGGGAAAGCTGAGTTCTTTCATCCGGACGGAAAACTTGAGTCGAGTTATGAAGGTAATTGGGTCCGGAACTTAAGGGAAGGCCATGGCAGATCGGTCTTTTATGATAACAAGGGAGAAGTCTTCGCCATCTATGACGCCGAATACAAAAACGACCATATAGACGGTCCCTGCGTAGCCGAATGGGCCAACGGAGACATAATGGAAGGAGTCCTAAGAGGATACGACCCAATAGGACCCGTTGTGTATCGCTATGGCAAGAAGAGAGGCCTTGCATCTGCTGCCCTTGCAGGATGGGTATATGAAGGCCCTATGTATGTAGTAGGCGGCAAGTATTCAAGGGAAGGTCACGGCAAATTAAGAGCCGCAGACGGAACTGTTTACGAAGGGGAATTCAAAAGGGACGACCTTAACGGAAGGTTCACTATCACCTACCTTAACGGGACTACTGAGACTGCCATATATGTGAACGGCGTAAGGTCAGGAGACGGCGCCTTCGTTGACATTCCTGCTGAAACAAAGGAAGAGCCAAAAGAGGAGCCGGAAGAAGAACCTGTAAACGCATGGAGACCTGAAGAAGATGACGAGGCTTTCCTTCATGTGCAGTACAAGGGCAATGATAAATACCCGGAAGAACTCCAGCCTTACTTTAAGGGCGTCATAGGAATGGAAGCTGTAAAAGACCAGCTGGACAAGATGTACAAGCGCTTCAGGATAGACAAGATGCGCCAGGAATCTTTAGGTCTAAAGGGTTCAAAGCAAGGTTTTTATTTCATCATTACGGGTAATCCCGGAACCGGAAAGACAACAGTCGCAAGGATCATAGGAAAGATGCTAAGAGATCTGGATCTTCTCCCGGGAGAAGTCTTCGTCGAAGTAGACAGGGGCAGGCTCGTCGGCCAGTACATAGGAGCTACTGCCATTCAGACGACGTCAGTTATAGACTCTGCAAGAGGCGGGACTCTTTTCATAGACGAAGCATATAACCTATTTAAGAAGGACGATCCAAAGGATTTCGGAGTCGAAGCCGTAGATACTCTCCTTAAGGATATGGAGGATCACAGAGGCGAGTATTGCTGCATCCTTGCAGGTTACAAGGACCGCATGGATGAGATGATAAAATATGCAAACCCGGGCCTTGCATCAAGGTTCGATCACAAGATACATATAGACGATTATTCCGCAGAAGAGATCCTTGACATACTGGTAAGTATGGCCGACGGCAAGCATTTCTATATAAAGAAAGAAGCTGCAAAGATCATACTGTCAAAGATAAATACGGAGCAGGTAGACGACACCTTTGACAACGCAAGATGCGCAAGGAGACTCCTCGATGCTGCAATCGAAAGGCAGGCTCTAAGGCTTTCAGACAATATAGAGGATATGGGAGAGCATGACCTTCAGATACTCGAAGCTTCCGATTTTGGAAAGATCCAAGGAGAAGCAGAGGACCTCGAGGGCTGCCTTGAAGAGCTCGATTCTCTTGTTGGCCTTACAGACGTAAAAGCAGAGATAAACAGCTTCGTTCAGGCTGTAAAGGTGCAAAACGAAAGCAGGAGAAGAGGCCTTTCCATAGCATCAAACCCCATCTCTCTTAACATGGTATTTACGGGAAATGCAGGAACAGGCAAGACAACGGTAGCAAGGCTCCTTTCCAAGATTTATTATCACCTGGGGCTTCTTAAAAGGCCCGATGTATTCATAGAATGTACAAGGGCTGACCTTGTAGGAAGATACCAGGGAGAAACAGCTATCAAGGTCAAAGACAGGGTGCGTTCAGCTCTTGGCGGCATACTCTTTATTGACGAAGCCTATGCCCTTGTAAACGGCGACGGAGACAGCTTCGGGCAGGAGGCAGTTAACACTCTCGTCAGCGAGATAGAAAACAACAGAGAAAACCTTGCCGTGATCCTTGCAGGATATACTGCCGAAATGGAGGAGTTCCTAAACAGCAACTCCGGACTTAAGAGCAGGCTTCCAAGGGTCATAGAATTCCCTGATTACGATCTAAAGGAGCTCATGGCCATATTCAGAAGGGACCTTAAAAAGAGAGGCTACGAAGATGATATGAGCGATGAAACTTTGGAAAAGATCATGTCAAGAGAAATGGAGAGAAGCGATTTTGGAAATGCAAGAGGCGCAAGGAACCTTGCAGACAAGGCCATAGAAAAGCATAATGCGCGTATGAACGAATCTGTGCTATCAGATCTTAGCAACGATGATATAGTTTCGATCACAGATGAGGATCTTAAATTCTGATCTCCTTAGTACTGATCAATGCCAGAGGACCTGTCTACGGACGACCTTGACCTGGACGATTGAACAACAATAGTGAAAAAAGATAGAGTTAACCTAAATACAAGGGCCTATTATCAACATATCTGTTGACTTGTATAGGTCAAAATATGGTATAATATGCCTTGTATTAATAGGTATATCCGGCAGGCCTTGAGAACCTCGCCAGAATATACAGACATATTAAGGAGGAAATATTAATATGAAAAAAGTATTGGCAGTCCTTCTTGCTCTCGTCATGGTGCTTTCATTTGCAGCATGCGGAAAGAAAGAAGAAGAGACTAAAGGCGGTACAGGCGACCTGATCATGTACACAACAGTTGCAGATCCTCAGCTCTCTGATACCATCGCAGCATTCAATGAAAAATATCCTGACATCCACGTATATTACACATACGGAAATGCAGGCGAATGCAAGACAAAGATCGAAGCTGAATCAGCAAACCCACAGGCAGACGTTATGTTTGGCGGACTTCAGTATGCTGACATCGCAAAGTACGGTGCATATCTTGAAGATTACGTTTGCGTAAACGATTCCAAGATGATGTCTGACTATCAGAACAAGACAGGAAAGATCACATTCCACGATGCACAGATCCCTTGCCTTATCGTAAACGAGAAGCTCGAGGCTGAAGCCGGCGTCAGGATCACAGGATGGGCTTCCCTCCTCGATCCGGCACTCAAGGGAAAGATCGCTATTGCTAACCCCGCAAGCTCCTCTTCTGCATGGAACTGGATGCAGTGCGTACTCACAGACTTCGGTGGCTGGGACAGCCAGGAAGCATGGGATTATCTCGAGAAGTTTGCAGAAAATGCAGTTGTCCTTTCTTCCTCTTCCGCTCCTCTTAAGGACACCGCAAATGGCGAGTATGTAGTAGGACTTACCTATGAACCGCTGGTAATCATGAACGAAGATCTCTGCTTCCCCGGCTGCAGACCTGTATACTGGGAAGAGGGCGTTACATCCGTTGGTTTCGGATCCGCTATCATCAAGGGAGCTAAGAACCTTGACAACGCAAAGCTCTTCATGGACTTCCTTGAAAGCCCTGAAGGACAGAGCATCTATGCTCAGTCCGGCGCACGTCCTGTAACAACAGAGACAGACAAGGTTGTCGGCGCAAGCGATCTCATGGTAGATCTCTCCACCATCAACTACAAAGAGTGCGATACACAGGCTCTTGCAGAGCATCAGTCTGAGATCAAAGACAGATGGACAACCCTTTGGGCAAAGATCCATCCGGATACCTAATCTGAAAATATTCAGATCTAAAATCAGAACCGGGGCGTCTCCGGCCGTCTTGGCCGGGGACGCCTTTTTTTAAAGAATTGGAGCAATCTTATGAATGTCGGTATCAGCATAAAGAATGCAGTAAAGAAATACGGCGACTTTACTGCTATCCCGGATCTCTCTTTGGAGATCAAACCCGGTGAATTCTTCACCCTCCTCGGTCCATCGGGCTGCGGAAAAACGACCCTGCTTCGAATGATCGCAGGTTTCAACTCCATTGAAGGCGGACAGTTCTACTTCGGAGACCGCCTCATCAACGATCTGGATCCGGCCAAGAGAAACATAGGCATGGTATTCCAGAACTACGCTATTTTCCCACATTTAACAGTCAGAAAGAATGTAGCCTTCGGACTTCAGAACAGAAAGCTTCCGAAGGATAAGATAGAAGCCCAGACCAATAAATTCTTAAAGCTCATGAAGATAGATCAGTTCGCAGATCGTCTTCCGGAGCAGCTTTCAGGCGGTCAGCAGCAAAGAGTCGCTCTTGCAAGAGCTCTTGCTATTGAACCAGATGTCCTTCTCATGGACGAACCTCTTTCAAACCTCGATGCAAAACTTCGTGTTGAGATGAGAGAGGTCATCAAGGAGATCCAAAACAGTCTCGGTATAACCACAGTGTATGTCACCCACGATCAGGAAGAAGCTATGGCTGTATCTGACAGGATCGCTGTCATGAGCGAAGGCGTCATACAGCAGGTGGGAACGCCTAAGACCCTTTATCAAAGACCTGAGAACCTCTTTGTCTCCACCTTTATAGGGCGCACCAACGTAATGGAATGCAAGGTCTTTGAAGGCGGCATAGAATTCAAAGACGGCTTTAGACTCCCTATGAACAATCTGGTGGATTGCAAGGAAGGAGACGAGGTCACAGCTTCCATCAGGCCTGAAGAACTTGTCATCAATGAGAACGGCGAAGACGGACTTGATGCAACAGTAGCATACAGCACCTTCCTCGGTCTTAATACTCACTATTTTGTCGATCTTGCAGACGGCCAGAGAGCTGAGATAATCCAGGAATCAAAGATCGATGACATCATAGAGAACGGAACGAAGATAAAACTGGGCGTCAAAGCAGAGAAGATCAATGTCTTCACGAAAGACGGAAGCAAGACCCTTGTAAAGTAGGAGGCCAGGTCATGACTTTAAAGAAAAAGAAAGCGGACTTTTGGGCCTTGGCAAGTCTGTTGATACTGGCCCTTTATGTAGCATTCATGGTCATACCCATGATAAAGGTCTTTTATCAGGCTCTTCTCGATCCGGCTACAGGAGCAGTCTCCATGGTCAACTTCAAGAAGTTCTTTACGACGCCTTACTACAGCAACACTCTCATCAGGAGCTTTAAGGTAGCTGTCTCTGTAGCCTTCTTTTCGCTCCTTGTAGGCGTGCCTCTTGCTTACTTTTACAATATGTACAAGATAAAGGGCAAGAAGCTCATACAGATGCTCATCATCCTCAGCTCCATGTCTGCTCCATTCATCGGAGCATATTCATGGATACTGCTTTTTGGAAACGCAGGAGTCATCACTGAATGGCTCAGGGGCTTTGGCATCGAAGTGGGAAGCATATATGGTTTTAAGGGCATAGTTTTGGTCCTTACGACAAAGATGTATCCACTGGTGTTCCTCTACCTTTCAGGCGCCATAAAGAACATAGACAGTTCTCTTCTTGAAGCTTCTGCCAACATGGGAAGGACAGGCCTTAAGAGGTTCATCACAGTAGTTCTTCCCCTTTGCATGCCGTCCATCCTTGCTGCAGCCCTCATGGTCTTTATGAGAGCTCTTGCAGACTTCGGAACGGCAATGATGATAGGTCAAGGATATATGACCTTCCCTCTCGTCATATACAACGAATTCGTAGGCGAAGTAGGAGTCAACAAGAACTTTGCTTCTGCTGTTTCCGTAATAGCCATATTCATAACCCTCATAGTGTTCCTCATCCAAAGCTGGGCAACAAGGAAGACCACCTTCTCCATGAGCGCTATGCACCACATAGAGCCGAAGAAACCGAGTCTTCTCGCAGGGATACTGATCAATGCATATATATGGCTGGTCATAGCCATATCTACACTGCCGAATCTTTATCTTGTCTACCTGTCCTTCAGGAACACGAGCAAATCGGGAAATGCCTTCGTGGATGGTTATTCACTTGAAAGCTACAAATACGTGTTCGGAAATATGGGGTCTTCCATTTGGAACACCATCAGGATCTGCGGTACGGCTCTTGTGCTCATAATAGCCATGGCCATACTCATCTCATACCTTGTTGTAAGAAGGCCCAATCCTATCAACAAGACCATAGACACCATGTCCATGATCCCATATATAATCCCGGGCGCTGTCATAGGCATTGCACTCATCATGTCCTTTAACAACCCGGCATTCCCATTGGTAGGAACGGCATGGATCATAATCATAGCCATGTGCATAAGGAGGATCCCCTATACCATCAGAAGCTCTGTTGCTATCCTGGGCCAGATACCTATGTCCATAGATGAGGCAGCAGAAAGCCTTGGCGCAGGTAAGCTCAAGACCCTTATAAAGATCACCATACCCATGATGCTCAACGGAATCTTTGCGGGAGCCATAATGAGCTGGGTAACGCTCATAACAGAGCTGTCCTCCTCCATCATCCTTTACTCCTACAAGACCATGACCTTAAACATTGCTGTTTACATCATGGTAGCAAGAGGATCGGACGGAAGAGCTTGCGCTATGTCCACCATCCTGACTCTGTTTACAGTCATATCCCTCCTGATTTTCAACAGATTCTCAAAAGACGGCGAGATTATGATGTAAATCAAACAAGACAAAGAAGCAAAGCTGTGGTAGAATACTACCGCAGCTTTTTTAATGCAGGATAATGCGTGCGGTTTTAAGAGAATAATGTGATATCAAAGTGCAATGTACCGCGCGGGGGCCTCCTTTTAAAGGCCATCCGCAGTGCCGGTTCACAGCGATTGACTAGCCGTAAGGCGAAGGCAGAGCTGATGAACCGCTGCACGAGGACTAAGCGCGAGCGGGCCGTAAAAGGATGGTTCCCGCACGGCATATATGATCGATAAAGGAGAATTTAAGCAAATGCTTGAGATCAAGAACCTATATTTTCAACCTGAAGGAGAAAGACAGATCCTGAAGGACATAAACCTGACCATTCCTGACGGAAGACTGGTCTGCCTCACAGGACCTAACGGCGGAGGAAAGACGACTCTTGCAAAGATGATAGCAGGAGTAGAGCATGTGACCTCCGGCGATATACTTTTAGACGGAGAGAGCATAACAGACAAGGACCCTACAGAAAGAGCAAACCTTGGCATATCCTATGCCTTCCAGCAGCCTGTAAGGTTCAAGGGCATAACCGTAAGAGAGCTCCTTTGCCTTGCAAAGGGCACTACGGCAACGGAAGAAGAACTTGTGAATGTGCTTGCTCAGGTGGGCATGGAGGCAAGCGCTTACCTTGACAGAGAGGTAGACACTCACCTTTCCGGAGGAGAGATAAAAAGGATAGAGATAGCCACTGTCCTTATGAGAGATTCAAAACTCATCGTGTTTGATGAACCTGAAGCAGGTATAGATCTTTGGTCCTTCAACAACCTCATAAGAGTTTTTGAGGAACTGAGGGATTCAAGGAAGTGCTCTCTCATCATCATATCCCATCAGGAGAGGATACTCTCCATAGCGGACGAAATAGTACTTATTCAGGATGGATCCATAGGTATCCACGGATCCAGGGATACCATATTCCCTCTCGTATGCAAGAACGACTGCAGCGAAAGAGATAATTGCACACTGGTAAACGGAGGCGAGGATAGATGAGCACGATCGAAAGAAAACCTGTAGACGAAGCAACAAAGGACCTTCTTAAAGTAGTTTCCGATGCAGATATAGAAGAACTCCTTTCAGGGGCATTCAATATCCGTTCCAACGGAGGATGCCTTGGCAGGCAGGATTCTGAAAACATAATCATAGACAGCAAAGAAGACGGCCCGGGCCTCGTCATACACATAAAGCCGGGCACAAAGGGCGAAAAGGTCTTTATCCCTGCATGCATAACAGTCTCCGGAATAGATGATCTTGTATACAATGACTTCTATGTAGGAGAGGGCGCAGACGTTACCATAGTAGCAGGTTGCGGCATACATACAACTACCGGTGAACCTGCAAGGCACAACGGCATACACCGTTTCTTCCTTGCTAAGGGAGCCCATGCCCTTTATGAAGAAAAACATATCGGAACAGGAGCTGAAGAGACGCAGAAGATCATAGATCCTGTCACTGAAGTGTTCCAGGAAGAAGATTCCTACCTTGAGATAGACTCTGTACAGCTCGGCGGAGTAGACAAGACTCTCAGGCAGACAAAAGCAAAGCTCGATGCAAGAGCGACTCTTGTCATAAGAGAGAGGATACTTACAGACGGAGATGAGGAAGCAAGGACTGAATTCGAAGTAGAGCTCAACGGAGAGGATGCAGGAGTAAACCTCATTTCAAGATCTGTAGCCAAAGGAAATTCACTTCAGGCATATCAATCCAATATCATAGGCAATACCAAGTGCTACGGTCATTCCGAGTGCGACGGTATAATAGCAGATCACGGCAGAGTAGATGCAAGTCCAAAGCTTGTAGCTAACAGCGAAGACGCTCAGCTCATTCATGAAGCAGCTATAGGAAAGATAGCAGGAGAGCAGATATTAAAGCTAAGGACCTTAGGTCTCTCCGAAGAAGACGCCGAAAAGGCAATCATCGACGGATTCCTTAGATAAGAAAACAACTCAATATATCAGACATGAAATACCCGGAGCTTTTGCTCCGGGTATTTGATTAATTAGTTTTTTTACCAAGCGCCTTCTGCCATCATGTCGTTGACTGCTTTTACGCCTGCAACTTCAGGATAGTTCTCCTTGATAATGCGCTCGATCCCCTGTTTGATGGTGAGCTGTGCGTGGGGGCAACCTGCGCAGTGACCCTGCAGCTCTACGACTACCTGACTATCAGCTGTATAGTCGATGAACTGTACGTCTCCGCCGTCTCTTTGCAGGAAAGGTCTGATCTGATCGATTATGGCTTCGATCTGTAATTTTGTTGCCATTGTGTCATTCCTCCGTTTTATGTTTAATGATATGATCTTTAGATATAAAAGCAATAGTATTATACTATCGCTTTTTCATTATTCAAGTAGGGTAAATATATTTTATCAAATATATTTTTTCATGTAAAGGAAAAGCTCATTCTCCGTCCTTTACAAGGTTGCCTGGATATGCCGTATATACAGCCTTGAATTCGTAGCCGTCAAAGGCTTCGATGATTATATCCTTTGTGGGGTCTCCGTTCTCGTCTATGGTTATGGTGCCTGTTGCTCCCATAAGGTTCTTTGTCTTGTAAAGGGCATTGGTCAGAAGGGAACGGTTAAAGACCTTGTTTGAATCAAAGAGAACGCTCTTTGAATTGGAAGATCCTTCTGCGACAGCTTCTCCTTCTTCAGGCAGCGCGCCGCCGCTTGTTTCGATCACCTTTGAAATGGCTTCGTATGCAAGCAGGTAGGAATCAAAACCAAGAGCAAAGTTGTCTGAGGGAACTGCGTCGCTCCCGTATTTTTCATGATAGGCCTTAAGGAAAGCATCTGCCATTTCCGACTGGCTTATGGTGGAATCGTAGCTTAGGGTGTAGCACACGTTAGCCAGCATGTAAGTCGTTCCGTATATGCTTGCAGCGTTTGTTTCTATGCCTTGCCAAAGGTTAGTGCCTATCCATGTGAACTTCTTTTCTTCTGTCGGTTCTTCTGAAGGATTCTCTTCAGGCGCGACATATTTGACCCAGTTGCCCCACTGATCCCAGTAGCCTACCTCTTCTACCACATTGCCGTTTTCATCTGTGTAGCTCATGGTAGTAAGTTCATAGGGGAATTCATCCGCTTCCTTTCTGCTGTCTTGAAATTCGTATTCCTGCGCAGCCAATATCCAAGGAAGAGCAGTGTTTGAGTCGCAGGGACAATAGAAGGTGTAGCAGCCGACCTTGTCCATTTCCCTGAACACATAATCCATGGTATCCTGAGTTTCCGATCCGTTGATGTAGAGATAATAGACTGTTGGAGTCATATCCTTTTTCTCTACTTCTTTTCCTGTTTCGTCTATCTCAGTATATGTATACTCGAAGGTGTCATAACCTACGTGTTCAACAAAGTCTGTTTCAAATACTTCTGCTTTTGTCTGAGCAAAGTCATTTCCTTCAGGAAGGAGTACAACTACCGATCTTGCTTCAAGTACATCGTATGCGTATTCTGAAGCGCCTTCAGCGTCAAAGCTGTTTATGACATTCACTCTTAAATAGTAGGGGTTCGTTTTTGTGAGTATGGGAACTGTGCAAGTCGCTGCTATTGCAGGGACCTGATTCTCATTGATAACATCGCTGGCTGCAAGGGAGAGAGTATCGGATACGCTGCCAAGGATGACGCAGCTTCCTCTGTCGATGAGTTTTTGGGCTGCTTCCTTGCATATGTCAGTATTGGAGCGGTTGTCTTCATAGAGAAGCACTATGTCATATCCTCCGGCTGAGGGGAACATTTCATGTGCAAGCTCCATTCCTGCGACCTCGTCCTCTGCGTCGTAGCTCTGGCGGCCTGTCTGAGGCTCGAGTATGCCTATCTTTATATCAAATACCTCGGGCTGAGGAGGATCGATAAAAGCCTTCCTGAAGTTGTTCCAGGTCTCACAGCCGGAAAGAAGCCCAAGACAAAGGATAAGGCATAAAAATAATGATAAAGTTTTGAGTACTGTATTCTTTTTCATATTGTATTATTTTAATCAATTAACTGAACTATTTTAGCATTAATCACTATATGTAGCAAGTTCACAAAACGATTAATTAAGCGTATAATTTAAGAGCATTATTGTCATATATGTCCATATTTTTGGTGTCATTTATGTCAAGATTTTGCGTATTTAACAAAGGAGTTATTTTATGAGTTTAGGAAAACACCTCAGAGGGGCCCATGTGGACCACTGCAAGAACACTGCAGGAATGCCCATCATACCGATGCCGCTTCCCGAGCAGGTCTGCATTCCCATGTCGCAGAGCATAGGCGCCCCCTGCCAGCCTCTTGTGGCCGTAGGAGACCACGTGAAGCTGGGCCAGCTTATCGGAAGCTCTGAAGCGCCGGTAAGCGCACCGATACACGCCAGTGTATCAGGCGATGTGGTCGGCATCGAACAGTTCATGACTCAGAACGGTCGTGTCGACACAAACATCATAATCAAAGCCGACGGTAAACAGGAAGTCGCAGAAACTGTAGTTCCGCCGGTCGTCGACAGCAGGGAAAGCTTCCTTAAGGCTGTCAGGGATTCCGGTCTTGTAGGATTAGGAGGAGCATCCTTCCCAATGTCCGTCAAATACAACGTACCGGAAGGGGCTGCAGAATATCTCATCCTCAACGGAGCCGAGTGCGAGCCCTACATCACCGTAGACCATGCAGCAATGCTTGCATACGGAAAAGAGATGATAGCCGGAATGAGGACCACCATGAAGTGGCTTGGCATAAAGCACGGCTACATCGGTATCGAAGACAACAAACCAGATGCCATCGAAAACTTCAGAAAGCTTCTCGAAGGAGCTGATGACATCGAAGTAAAAGCTCTTGCACACACCTATCCTCAGGGAGCAGAGCGTGTCATCATCTACGAGTGCACCGGAAGAGTATGCGCTGCAGGTATGCTGCCTATCAATGTTGGCTGCATAGTCAGCAACGCTGTATCCATGCTCAAGCTTGAGCAGTACCTTGAGACCGGAATGCCTCTTGTTTCCAAGTTCCTCACAGTAGACGGAAACATAGTAGCGCGTCCGCAGAACGTTGAGGCTCCAATAGGAACAGCCATCAACGAGATAATCGAATTCTGCGGCGGTACCACAGGAGAAGTAAAAAAGATCCTTCTCGGCGGACCTATGATGGGAAGAGCTATCCCAAGGGATGACTTCGCAATCCTTAAGAGCAACAATGCAATACTTGTATTCGACGAGCTCTTTGCAACACGCCCCGAAGAGACAGCCTGCATCAACTGCGGCAGATGCGTAGAAGCATGCCCGATGAACCTGATGCCGGCAAGACTCTCAAGAGCATACAAGGACAAAAATGTCGATCTTCTTCGCGAGTACAATGTCATGACCTGTATGGACTGCGGATGCTGCGCATACGTATGCCCTGCAAGAAAGCAACTCAACTTCGAGTTCAGAATGGCAAAGGGTCTCGTCATGGAAGACGACAAAAAGCGTAAAGAAAAGGAGGCAAAGAAATAATGGCAGATAAACATACAAACCTGATCGTTTCTGCTGCGCCTCACGTCAATTCGCCTCAGGATACGGCAAGCATCATGCGCGATGTATGCATAGCCCTTATCCCGGCGGTAGCAGTAGCTGTATATATTTTCGGACTGCAGGCACTGGTACTCATACTTGTCTGCTGCGCAGCTTCCGTTTTCTTCGAATGGGCTGCAAGAAGGGTAATGGGAAGGAGCAACACAGTCGCTGACTGGAGCGCCATGGTAACAGGTCTCATCCTTGCTCTTAACCTTCCTGTATCCATGCCATACTGGATGGCCATCATTGGATGCGTTGCTGCCATAGTAGTTGCAAAGCAGATCTTCGGAGGTCTTGGACAGAATTTCGCAAACCCTGCGATAGTCGGAAGAATAGCTCTCTTCGTAGGCTTTGCAACTCAAATGTCCACATGGAAGGTCACACCTAAAATGTCTCTTGCCATCATCAATGCATCTGGAGCAGATGCCGTTTCAGGCGCAACTCCTCTTGCGCTTCTTGCAAGCGGCAAGGCAGTACCTACGAACCTTGAGATGTTCCTTGGTAACATCAACGGATCTCTCGGCGAGATCTCTGCAGCAGCTCTCCTCATCGGAGGCATATACCTTGTTATCCGCAAGGTCATATCTCCTGTAATCCCTTTGAGCTTCATTGGAAGCGTTGCAGTAATGGCTCTCATCTTCGGTGAGGATCCTATCTTCCAGGTGTGCGCAGGAGGCGTCATGCTCGGAGCTATCTTTATGGCAACCGATTATGTTACATCTCCTATCACCACTGCAGGAAAGATCATCTTCGGTATAGGATGCGGAGTGCTTACAGTGCTCATCAGACAGTACGGCAGCTATCCTGAAGGGGTATCTTTCGCCATACTCTTCATGAACATACTCGTTCCCCATATCGACAATCTGACAAAGCATGTCGCTTTCGGAATGGAGAAAGGAGGCAAAAAGTAATGGAAAGAAAATCTAAACTTTCGATCTTTACAAACGGCCTTATCAAAGAAAACCCGATACTGGTGCTGGTCCTCGGAACTTGCCCCACTCTGGCTCTTTCAACAGCCGCAATGAACGGTATCTACATGGGTCTTGCATTGACCTTCGTTCTTACCTGCTCCAACATATTCATTTCAGCATTAAAGAGGATCATCCCGGACGCAGTCAGGATCCCTTGCTTCATTACGGTAATAGCTACCTTCGTTACCATAGTGCAGCTGGTCATCAAGGCTTTCCTTCCTGAACTTGACAGCGTTCTCGGCGTATATATCCCTCTTATCGTAGTTAACTGCATCATCCTTGGAAGAGCAGAAATGTTCGCATCAAAGAATACTGTCATCGATTCAGCTCTTGACGGACTTGGCATGGGCATAGGTTACATGCTTGCTCTTACCTTTATGGGATGCATCAGAGAACTCATAGGTGCAGGAACACTTTTCGGCATCACCATCACAGCAAATGCTATCACACCATTCTCTCTCATAACCCTTCCACCGGGAGGCTTCTTCATCTTCGGATGCATCATAGCTCTCATGAACAAGGTGACAAAGGGCAGAGTAAGAGAAAAGCAGCAAAACAAGTGCATGGGCTGCCCCGGAAGCAGCTTCTGTTCAAAGTCTACGGAAGGAGGTTGTGATCAGTAATGAATGCAGTATTATTTGTAATATTCACAGCAATGATCACCAATAACTATGTATTGGTGCAGTTCCTTGGCATATGCCCCTTCCTGGGAGTTTCAAAGAAACTGGACAGCGCTATGGGTATGTCCGTTGCAGTTATCATAGTAATGGTCATTGCAACAGCAGTCACATGGCCTATTCAGACCTACCTCTTAGACCCCAACGGCATAGGATATATGCAGACCCTCGTATTCATACTCGTTATTGCAGCACTGGTCCAGCTCATTGAGATCATACTCAAGAAGTTCATACCAAGTCTTCATAAGTCACTTGGTGTATACCTTCCTCTGATCACCACCAACTGCGCAGTACTCGGCGTATGCGTACTCAACATAACTAACGAATACGATTTCGGAACATCACTTCTTAACTCCTTTGGTTCGGGCCTTGGTTTCATGCTGGCCATGTTCCTCTTTGCAGGAGTAAGGAGCAGGATCGAGACCAACGACTATCCGGAAGCTTTCAAGGGAGTTGCAAGCACATTGGTCTCAGCCGCTATAGTCAGCCTTTCTTTCTTAGGCTTCTCCGGCCTCGTATCCGGATTGTTCGGAATGTAAGGAGGTAATATCATGCCAGCATTTTTAACACCGGTACTCCTTACGGTCGCTATAGCTTGCGTTGCAGCTATCATGCTGACCCTTGCTTCGAAGTTTTTCGGAGTTCCTGTTGATGAGCAGCAGGCAGCCATCAGAGAGTGCCTTTCAGGCGCTAACTGCGGAGCATGCGGATATGCAGGATGCGACGACTATGCAAAGGCTCTTGCAGACGATCCGACAGTACCTTCAAACCTCTGTGCTCCCGGCGGAGACCAGGCAGCAACAAAGATCGCTGCCATACTCGGCCAGGAAGCAATGGATGTAATCGAAAAGGTCGCTATCGTTCATTGCTCAGGTATCTCTGACGTCACTAAGACAGAGATGGATTATCAGGGACTTAAGTCCTGCGCAGCAGTAAAGGGTTTCTTCGGAGGCCCCGGCGAATGCAAGTACGGATGCATCGGCTTTGGCGACTGCGAAAAAGCATGCCCTCACGGAGCCATTCAGATCTGCGAAGGCGTAGCCAAAGTTGACAGAGATATATGCATAGGTTGCGGCATTTGCGCAAAGACCTGTCCGCAGCATCTCATAGAGATCGTTCCTCTTAAATCAAGAGTAGTCGTCGGATGCTCTTCCTGTGATAAGGGCAAAGTCACAAAGTCCCTTTGCGAAAGAGGCTGCATAGGTTGCAAGCTCTGCGAAAAGGAATGCCCATTCGATGCTATCCACGTTGAGAACAACCACGCAGTCATCGACTACGACAAGTGCAAGTCCTGCGGCAAGTGCTCAAAGGTCTGCCCAAGACATCTCATCAATGTATTCCCGAAATCTGCAAAGGCGGCTCAGAACCCGGCAGCTCCAAAGCCTCAGACCCTTCCTCCGGAAGTAGAGGCTCATGCTCCCGAAGAGTCCAAAGCAGAATAGACAAAAAACTCATAAATTTCCATAAACAAAAGAAGGACCTGCCGCGCTTAAGGCAGGTCCTTTAGCTTTAAAAATGTCCGCAATGTTTTCTTAAGTATAGTAACATTAAAGGATAGGTAAGATGCTTTTTACTACATGTCACTTGCTTCTAAAAATAAATGATAATAAAATTAAGACAAAGTGAGCTGAAGACGATGTTTCTTCAAAAAAAGAGGTAAGGCATATGGATATGAATTACAAATATGTAAGGATACAGGGAAGAGAACTTGCAAGGAATACCATGCAGGGAAAAGGCATATTCAGCATGTGCTGGCAGCTGATACAAAACGATATCATGGACGAAGAGGATAAAGGACTCTTTAAGGAGATAGACGGATGGTTTGCAGAGAACCTTCCATGGCCTCCTCAATGCAAGAATCAGGAACCTGTCATCTGCTGGTTCAAGACAGAGAATTCAGAAGAGATGATGAAGATGATAAGACCTGCTCTGTGGCTTTTGGAAAGGTATGAACATCCTTACTTTCTTGTATATACCAACACACCCGGCGAGATAGTTTATGAGGACCAATATCAGGTAGCTACAAAGGTGGACGGCATACTTCAAATAGAAGAACTACAGCCCTCCTGGTCTCCGGAGGACTAGTATATGAGATTTGTCATACAAAGAGTAACAAAAGCAAGCGTTACAGTTGATGGAAAGGTCACAGGAGAGATAGGAAAGGGATACCTTGTTTTCATAGGAGTCACAGGATCTGACACTAAGGAAATAGCTGACAAGATGATAAAGAAGATGCAGGGCCTTCGCATCTTTGAGGATGAGAACGGAAAGACCAATCTTTCCTTGGCAGACGTGGGCGGAGAGGTGCTCCTTGTTTCGCAGTTCACTCTTTATGCGGACTGCAGACACGGAAACAGGCCTAGCTTTACTGATGCTGCAGCGCCCTCCTTTGCTGACGAGATGTACGAACACATAATAGAAAAGACAAAGGAATACATCCCGTCTGTTAAGACAGGTATATTTGGTGCGGATATGAAAGTAGAGCTCCTTAATGACGGACCCTTTACAGTGATACTTGATTCGGAGAAGATATGATGGATATATATTTTGCAGGCTCCATAAGAGGCGGAAGAGTAGACGCACAGCTTTACAATAGGATAATAGAGTATATAAAGAGGAAGCATAGAGTACTTACTGAGCATGTCGGAAATTTGAACCTTCAGGAAAGCAGCAAGGATACGGATATCTATGAGCAGGATATGGCATGGCTTAGAGCTTCTGATATGGTCATAGCAGAATGCACCTGCCCATCCCTTGGAGTAGGATATGAGCTTGCCTTTGCAGAAAAGCTTGGAAAACCATGCCACATATTCTATGACAAAGGAAAGACCCATCTTTCTGCAATGCTCACAGGGGACCCTTACTTTATCATCCATCCCTACGAAAAAGAAGAAGATATTTATGCAGTACTCGACGAGCTTTTGTGAGGAAGACGCTGTGGATACAGAAAGGATAGAAAGAGCAAAAGCATACATAGAGGAACTATTTAAGGGCAACTCAGGCGGTCATGATGCAGAGCACAGTCTCAGGGTCTATGCCAATGCAGTTGCCTTGGCAAAGGAGGAAGGATCCTGCGATATGGAAATAGTCTCTTTGGCAGCCCTCCTTCACGATGCAGACGACTATAAGCTATTTGATACAGAAAATAATGAAAATGCGAGGGCTTTTCTTTCAAAGGAAGGTATCCTGGAAAGCCGCATAGACCTTATCTGCGAGGCTATAAACAGCGTATCTTTCAGCAAAAACAAAGGATCAAGGCCAAGGACTCTTGAGGGCATGATCGTGCAGGATGCAGACAGGCTCGACGCCATAGGCGCTGTGGGAGTAGCCAGGACCTTTGCTTTTGGAGGAGAACACGGAAGGCCCATGGATGACTCCATAAAGCACTTTTATGAAAAGCTCCTCCTTCTAAAAGATATGATGAATACGAAGGCAGGAAAAAAGGAAGCCAAAAAAAGACATGCATTCCTTGAGGCCTTCCTTTCTGAATACTATGAAGAAACAGGCAGCAATTCAAAAGCATAGGTCAATATGTTTTTGGATCGCAGATATATTTTCCATAAATATAACAAAGGAAAGCAATAGTGTGATAAAATCAATAGGTTAAAATAAACTCTTCGAAAAGAGTAGGTTAGCGAGGTATTCATGACGAATTACGATGTAGTTATCATCGGCGCAGGTATAACCGGCGCCATGGCAGCAAGAGAACTGTCAAGGTATGATCTAAAGCTCTGCATCCTCGAGGCCGCATCCGATGTGGCTATGGGAGCGACAAAGGCCAATTCTGCCATAGTCCATGCAGGTTTCGATGCAAAGGAAGGTACACTTAAGGCAAAGTTCAACGTAGAAGGCTCAAAGATGTTCGAGCAGGTCTGCAAAGAACTTGGAGCAAAGTACAAGAGGATAGGAGCTCTTGTAGTCGGGTTCTCAGATGAGGACAAAAAGACTTTAAGAGAGCTTCTTGAAAGAGGCGAAAGAAACGGAGTCGAAGAACTGAGGCTCATAGAGTCAAGAGAAGAACTCCTAAAGATAGAACCCAATATCGGAGAAGGAGTCACATGCGCTCTCCTCGCGCCAACATCAGCTATCACATGTCCTTATGAACTTTGCATAGCAGCAGTGGGCAACGCCATGGATAACGGCGCAGCGCTTAAGCTTTCGTATAAAGTCGAATCCATAGTAAAGGGTGAAGACGAATACATCATCAATAACGAGCTGAAGGCAAAGGTGATCATCAATGCTGCAGGCTGCTACGCAGACGAGATAGCAAGGATGGTCGGAGATGATTCCTTTACCATCACTCCGAGAAGAGGAGAATATGTACTTCTCGACAGAGAAGCCGGCGGCACAGCAAAGCATACAGTCTTCAGATGCCCAAGCGCCATGGGAAAAGGAGTTTTGGTAACTCCTACTGTGGACGGAAACCTTCTTTTAGGACCCACAGCTGAAAATATCGAAGACAAGGATGACAAGACAACTACTCTCGAAGGACAGGCTTTTGTCAAAAAGTCAGCAAAAGAGCAGGTAGCGGGTATTGACCTTAGAAAGAGTATCACCAGCTTTACAGGTCTCAGGAGCGTAGGCTCTACAGGAGACTTCATCATTACCGAACCTGTAAAGGGATTCATCAATGCAGCTGCCATAGAAAGCCCGGGACTTTCATCTGCTCCTGCAATAGCTGTATACCTTGCAGAAATGGTCGGAAAAGACATAGAACTTAAGGAAAACAAGGACTTTGTTCCATGCAGGAAACCTGCTCACTATTTCTCGGAGATGAGCCTTGACGAAAAGAATGAAAAGATCAAGGAAGATCCAAGCTTTGGACACATCATCTGCCGCTGCGAGACAGTAACGGAAGGCGAAATATTAGAAGCTCTTCGTACAAATCCTAAGCCCACAGATCTTGACGGTATAAAGAGAAGGACAAGGGCTCAGATGGGAAGATGCCAGGGAGGCTTCTGCTCACCATATATCGTAGAACTCATAGCCAAAGAGCTCGGAATAGACGAGACAGAGGTCACAAAGACCGGCGGCGAATCAAAGATACTCATAGGCAGAACAAAGGCAGCAAGGAGGTAGCGGCAATGGAAAACGTAAGAGAAGTAAAGATAGCCGTTATCGGCGGAGGTCCTGCTGGACTTGCAGCAGCCCTTGCAGCAAATGAAAACGGAGTAAAAGCAGAAGACATCCTCATCATCGAAAGAGAGGAGTCCTTAGGCGGCATACTCAAGCAGTGCATACACAGTGGATTCGGTCTTCACAGGTTCGGAGAAGAGCTTACAGGTCCTGAATATGCGCACAGATATGTACAGATGGTAAAGGAAGCAAAGATACCTTATCTTTGCAACGCCATGGTACTTGAACTAGACGGCGGAAATGGCGGCACTAAGACCATCAAAGCAACAAGCAGCGAGGTGGGCATAGTGACCATAAAGGCACAGGCCGTAGTCCTCGCCATGGGATGCAGAGAAAGACCGAGAGGGGCTCTTACAATAGCAGGAGAAAGACCTGCCGGAATATATACAGCAGGTACTGCTCAAAAGTATGTCAACATCATGGGATTCATGCCCGGAAAGAAAGTAGTCATCTTGGGTTCTGGAGACATAGGTCTCATCATGGCAAGAAGGATGACATTAGAAGGCGCTCAGGTCGTTCAGATCTGCGAGATCATGCCAAAGATCTCCGGACTTGCAAGGAACGTACAGCAGTGCGTATCTGACTTTGGTATCCCTCTTCGCTTGAACTGCACCGTAGTGAAGGTACACGGAAGAGAAAGAGTCGAAGGAGTCACAGTGGCTGACGTCGATGAGAATCTCGATCCAAAACCAGGCACGGAAAGGTTCATCAAGTGCGATACGCTCCTTCTTTCCTGCGGACTTATACCGGAGAACGACCTTTCAAGGGCTGCCGGCATAGATATAGACCCGAGGACCAACGGAGCTGTCTGCGACGATAACGACCAGACCTCCATACCGGGTATCTTCGCATGCGGAAACGTAAGGAAGGTATTCGACCTTGTAGATAATGTATCAAAGGATGCTGTAAAGGCAGGAACTGCCGCAGCAGAATATATAAGAGGGTAGAGAAAATGGAAGAAAAAAAGATAACCTGTGTCATCTGTCCCAACAGCTGCATTGTGACAGTAAAATATGAAGGAGAGAATGTGATCGAGGTCTCCGGAAACAACTGCGAAAGAGGCCTTAAATATGCAAGCGCAGAAGCTATACATCCTGTAAGGAGCATATCTTCAACAGTGCGCTGCGCAAACGGCAAGGTAGTCGCTGTAAAGACCAGCCAGCCTGTACCAAAGGAAAATGTCTATGATGTAATGTGGGAGATAAACCACTTTACAGCTCCTGACGACATCAGTTTCGGAGATGTAGTCATTCCTCATGTTTACGGCCTTGATGCTGATGTAGTAGTCATCGGAGGCTAAAAAGCTTTATCTTTTTTTAAGGAGAAGGCTTTGACCCATATCAAAGATAAAAACTGTCCTAAAAGGATCCAGATCCTTTATAGGGCAGTTTTTTGTAAGCTTTATTAAACCCTTAAGGTATGCTTAAGGTTATTCTCTTAATATATATTGAAGCCTAAAGGGAAACTATCCAAACTGCCTTGGGAATAACTGCTATCCAAAAAGCATTGTTCCTCTTTATTCCCAGGCAGCCCATTTGGGCTTCTTGAAGTCAGAAAAGATTTTTCATATAATCAAGGATAGGAAAGGGAGGAAAAAGACATGAAGCTCCTCATAGCAGAAGACGAACTTGACCTTGCTGAAGCGCTGACAGCGCTTTTTGAAAAGAATCAATTCACAGTAGATGCAGTAAATGACGGACAGGACGCCTACGACTATGCGTCTGCGGGCGATTACGACGTCATCATACTCGATGTCATGATGCCAAAATTAAACGGCATCGAAGTCCTTCAAAAATTAAGAGCAGAAGGTCTCAAGACGCCCATTATGATGCTCACTGCAAAAGGAGAAAAGGACGACAGGATAACAGGTTTCGATGCAGGAGCTGACGACTATCTGCCAAAGCCCTTTGCTGCTGATGAGCTGATCTCAAGAGTAAGAGCCCTTCTTAGAAGGTCAGGCGGTTATACGAGCACGGTCCTTTCCTATGGAGATATAAAGCTGGATACAGCAGCAGGCATGCTTTCCTGTGGAAGTGAAGAGCTGCGCCTTTCCGGAAGAGAGTTTCAGGTCATGGAACTTTTCATGAGGCAGCCTAAGGTGCTCATCTCAGCAGACAAGCTCATTGAGCGCATCTGGGGCTGGGAAAGCGATGCGGAAGTCAACGTAGTCTGGGTCCATATATCCAACTTAAGAAAGAAGCTCTCATCCATAGGCTCTGACGTTACTATAAAAGCAGTAAGAGGCATGGGATATATGCTTGAGGACACAGCTGCAGCAAAGTAAGAAATGGGAAGATCTACGAATCATAAAAAGACATCATGATAAAGAAACTAAGACAAAGGTTCATAAAGATAGCTACCATATCAGTAGTGCTGGTAATGGCATTCCTTCTTGTCATTCTCAATGTGAGCAATGCTTTAAGCATCAGGTCTGACCTAAGGAAGACCCTTACTGTCATAAGCGAGAATCCTGAGAAGTTCAGCAGAGATAGTATTCCGGAAGGCGATATGCCTTTTGGGCCAAAGCATGAAGATGAAGGATTCCCACCAAAAGAGGACAGACAGGAAGGGACATATCCTGAAAACGGCACTGGCAGCGCTGATGAATGGCATAGACCCATAGACGGGCAAGACAAATGGAGAGATTGGGACTTTTCCGGTAATGGAGGTCCTTTTAGCGAAGAAACTCCGTTTTCGACCAGGTTTTTCATACTGGAGTTCGATGTTGACGGGACACTATTATCTTCAAACTTTAACAGCATCGCTTCAGTAAGCGAAGACGAATACGAGCAGTATCTTCAGAGTGCCGTGAAAAAGGGAGAAGGCTTTGGATACAAGGATGGATTCGAATACTATGTATACAAGTCAGGCGATAACGAATATACGGCCATATTCCTTTCAGCTTATGCTGAGGTAAGGTCCTGCAGGACTGTTTTGCTTGTGTCTTGCATTGCGGGAGCTGTATGCGTGATCCTTGTATATATATTGGTAGTTCTTTTCTCAAGGAAGGCCATAGACCCTGTTGTAAAGAGTGCTGAGAGGCAAAAGCAGTTCATAACCGATGCGAGCCACGAACTTAAAACTCCTCTTACAGTTATCAACACCAGCCTATCTGTCCTTGAAATGGAAGTGGGCGAGCAGAAGTGGATAGACAAGGCCAAAGGTCAGACGGAAAAAATGACTGAGCTTGTAAACGATCTTGTGACACTTTCCCGTATGGACGAAGAATCGCCTGCCATGAACATTGCAGATGTAAGGGTAAGCGATGTGATAAAGGAGACTGCAGAGTCCTTTAGTGATACCATAGAGCAAAAAGGATATAGCCTCCGCATGGAAATAGAAGACGGCATAATATATAGAGGCGACGAATATATGATACGCCAGCTTGTATCCATACTTCTTGAGAACGCTGTCAAATATACAAAAGAAGGCGGAGCCATAACCCTCGGTCTTAAGAGAGGAAGAAAGGGCATAGTCATAACAGAGACCAATCCCTGTCAAGACCTTGATGTAAATGAGCTTCCAAAACTCTTTGATCGTTTCTATAGAGCTGACAAGGCAAGAACTTCAGGAAAAGGATTTGGTATCGGACTTTCCATTGCAAGAGGCATAGCAGAAGCACATCACGGAGAGATCAATGCTTCAAGCCCTGAAGATAACGTCATACTCTTTACGGCAGAGCTTAAGTGATATTATGCAATCAAAAACCACGCGTTTGCGTGGTTTTGCTTTTAGTATTCAATAGGTGAAGAATCCTGGTCCGGTTCCGGAATGGGGTCTACATGTGGTTTCATCCTTTCCGGTATCATGGACAGTCTTCCGTCAAAGTGAGACTGAGGATTTGTTACGAGTGTCTTTGTCTCAAGAGTTCCCTGAAGGGATCCTGTGTTTGAGATCTCAGCAACATTGCTTATGATGACTTTGCCGTCTACACTTCCGTCTACAAGGATGTCTGTTGCTTTTACATCACCTCTTAGGAGTCCGCCTTCTGCTATGTGGACCTTTCCTTCAGATATGATATTTCCTTTGATGTTTCCCTTGACCTCCATGAGATCATTAGTGATAAAGTCGCCCGTAAGAGTAACGTCCCTTGCTATCGTAGTAACTCTTGACGGTGTGAATACGGGAACTACAGGTTTTCTTTCTATAGGTTTTTCTATAACTTCAGGTTCTTCAACTTTTTTTCTTCCGAACATGTTATTTGCCTCCAATGCTTTCAATAACAATATAATACAACATAACTTGCGTGAACGCAAAGAAAAGAATACAATACCAATGTTAGAATGAAAGTATTACCTTAAAGAAAGGGAAAATATATGGAAAAGAAAACATTTTATATCACCACTCCGATCTACTACCCAAGCGACAACCTGCACATAGGTCATACCTACTGCACAGTCATGGCAGACGCCATGGCAAGGTTCAAGAGGCTCCAGGGTTATGATGTTCGCTTCCTAACTGGAACAGACGAGCACGGCCAGAAGATCCAGACCAAAGCTGCAGACAAGGGCGTCACACCTCAGGAGTATGTAGACAACATCGTAGGCGGCATCAAAAAGCTTTGGGCTACTATGGAGATATCCTATGACGATTTCATCAGGACCACAGAGCCAAGGCACATGAAGAGAGTCCAGGACCTCTTCATGAAGATGTACGAAAAGGGCGATATATATAAAGGATCATATGAAGGATGGTACTGCGTTCCCTGCGAAAGCTACTGGACAGAGAGCCAGCTTGGTGAAGGTCATACCTGCCCTGACTGCGGAAGACCTGTTCAAAAAGCAGCAGAAGAAGCCTACTTCTTTAAGCTTTCCAAATATGCACAGCCTGTAAGAGAGCTTCTTGCAAAGGGAGAATTTCTTCAGCCTATGACAAGAGTAAACGAGATGCTCGGCTTTATTGACCAGGGACTCGAGGACCTTTGCATTTCAAGGTCTTCCTTTGACTGGGGCATTCCTGTGCCCATCGATGACAAGCATGTCATGTACGTATGGCTCGATGCTCTTTCCAACTATATCACTTCCCTTGGCTGCCCATATATAGAAGGCGGTGTCGAAGGTGATGTAGAAGGCGAATCAGACGGAACTCTCTTTAAGAAATTCTGGCCTGCAGATTTCCACCTTGTAGGAAAGGAAATAGTTCGTTTCCACTCCATCATATGGCCTGCAATGCTCATGTCAGCAGGTATCGAACTTCCAAAGCATGTCCTCGGACACGGCTGGATATTAATTGACGGCGGCAAGATGTCAAAGTCAAAGGGCAATGTGGTAGATCCCGTAGTCCTCATAGACCGCTACGGAGTAGATGCTCTTAAATATTTCCTTCTCCGTGAATATACCTTCGGTCAGGACGGAGCATTCACAAATGAAGTCATGCTCAACAGGCTCAACTTTGACCTTGCAAACGACCTTGGAAACCTTGTTTCAAGAAGCGTTTCCATGATAGAGAAGTATTGCGATGGCGTAGTTCCTGCTCACAAGGAATCTGCAATGGAAGATCCTGACGAAGAACTCAGAAGCCTTGCTCTTGACTGCCACGCAAAGGTCGAAGCACACATGGACAAGTTCCAGTTCAACCTGGCTCTTGAAGACATCTGGGAAGTAGTCAGAAGGACAAACAAGTATATAGACGAGACAGCTCCATGGGTACTTGCAAAGGACGAAGCAAAGAAGGAAAGACTTGGAGAGGTCATGCACAATCTTGCAGAGACTCTTCGCATCGTATCAGTCCTTATCTTCCCCTTCATGCACACAACATCTTCAAAGATCAGAGAGCAAATAGGCCTTTCCGGAGATCCTGTTTGGGAAGACGCTCTTAGCTTTGATACTTACGATGGACAAAAGGTCCAAAGAGGTGAGGTCATATTCCCAAGGCTCGATATAAAGAAGGAACTTGAAGAGCTGGAGGAACTGAGACAAAAGGCCATGGCAGAGGCTCAAGGCAAAAAGTATGAGCCTGTCAAAGAAGAGATAGAATTCGGCGACTTTGACAAGATAGACCTTCGCTCAGGAGTCATCACAAAGGCCGAGAAACATCCAAAGGCAGACAAGCTCCTTGTATTCGAAGTAGACCTTGGTTTTGAAAAGAGGACCATAGTCAGCGGCGTTGCAAAGCACTTTAAGCCGGAAGAATGCGTAGGTCAGCATGTTATAGCTGTAGTAAACCTCAAACCTCGTATGCTCAGAGGCATAGAGAGCAGAGGCATGCTCCTCTTTGGCGAAGACCCAGACGGCAAACTCAAATTTGCTCAGACTGCCGCCGAAGCTGGCAGCACCATAGGCTAGGACCTAAAGAAGTAAATATCAGACAGTAGATTTCCTCCGGCAACTCCCGTTTTATTGCAGTTGCCGGAGGATTTTTTGTTTTGCGAAGAAGATTCTTATATAAATATAAAAAAATGGGTTGATTTGCTACAGAAAGTATCGTAACATTGTACTTAATGGAGCAAATATGATAAAAACATACGCGGAACTTAAAAATGAATATTCAGGGTACAGTAATCCAAAGATGAAAATATCCAGGATGGTGCGAAGCAGAGCCATCTTCCCTATCTGCAGGGGTTTGTATGAGACAGATCCTAAGGTGGATCCGATGCTTCTTGCCAATGCGATCTATGGACCTTCGTATATTTCATTTCAAACTGCCTTGTCTGAGTATGGGATCATTCCCGAAGTTGTTCAAGCCATAACCAGTGCGACGACGCAAAAAAGACATATCAAGGAGTATGTCAATGAATTTGGTCGGTACTTGTACAGAGATGTGCCATTGAGAGTTTTTTCGTATGGGATCGAAGAAAGGAGTGTGAGTGAATATAGTTTCTTTATGGCAAGGCCCGAGAAGGCTGTGTGCGATATGATATATATCTCAAGTCCCACGCAGAATCTAAATGAATTTAGGGCGTTGATCTTTGATGACCTCAGGTTTGATGAGTATATACTGAAGGAATTGAATAAGGATGACTTGCTGTTTTTATCAAATCTATATAATTCCACTAATCACAAGTTATTTCAAAAGTTTTTAAAAGGGGAAAAATAATGGAAAACATGATTGGGAATCTACTTAAGAGATACGAATGCAGAAATGATTTTGAGTTAAGGAACGCGCTCAGGGAGATAGCGCAAAGGATAATTCTTTGCGGTCTTGCGAGAAGCGGGCTCTTTGAGAATGCAGTGTTTTACGGAGGGACTTCTCTGAAAATACTCAGGGATCTTGACAGATTCAGTGAAGACTTGGATTTCGTTTTGATCAATGACTGTGATGCAGATTTTTCGGGATGCGTGGCATATGCTATAAAGGAATTGGCTGCTTACGGTATAGATGCAGATGTCAAAATGAAAGAAAAAAATGTACAGACGGGAGTCATTACATGTTACATTAGTTTTAATTTGAGAGAAACTGTGGAAAAAGCAGGCATGTCCATATCAGCTGCATCAAATGAGAAAATGAGTGTAAAAACAGAACTGGAGACGACCGTTGCAAATTTGGGAAACATAGAATACAAGACCATAACATGGCCCGGATTTGCGAAAATAAAAACTTTCGATCTTTCCACGATGTTTTCGAGCAAATTGATGGCTGTACTCGAACGGAACTGGAAAACGAGAGTAAAAGGCAGAGATTTTTATGATTATCTCTACTATATCTCAAAGGGTGCAGTGCCGAATTACGATTATCTTACTGCAGCATTAAGGATTAAGGAAAAGATCGGTGCCGATGAGAGCGTTACCCCGGAGATCCTTAAGACTATGCTGAAAGAAAGATTTGAGATAGTGGACTTTGATCTTGCCTGGAAAGATGTAAGCAGTTTTGTTTCATCGGATAGGATGAAAGATGCATTCGATAAGGAAATGTTCATAGGAACCTTAGAACATATTAGATAAAGGAGGAAACATGTTAGATAAGAAAACGCTTGAAAGATATCTCGATCTTCTCATGGCATCCGAGGCAGATTTTGCTGAGATCTATGAAGAAGACGAGATAAGTGAAACTATTCGCATGCTCAACGGAAACGTTGAAGAAGTAAATGAGACAAACACCAAGGGTATTGGCATACGCCTTTACAAGGGAGAATCATCTGTATACGGATACAGCAATGAAAGCAGCGATGAAGCTGTCCTTCCCATAATCAAGGATCTTGTGGATACAGTAGGAAGAGGGGACGCTAAAGGCCCTACCGAGCTTACAAGAGTAGAATACGAGACCAAGCATCCCGTAAAGGTAGACTTTGAAAAGGTGAGCCTTACAGATAAGGCAGATCTGCTCATTAGGGCTACAAATGCAGCCAAGGAAGCTGACGAAAGGATAGTAAAGGTCCAGGCACTGCTCTTAAACGTAAGGCAGGAAGTCCAGATCTCAAACAGCGAAGGCCGCCTCATATCAGATACAAGAGTCAGGACCCGCATGTCAGTCGATGCCTTCAGCCAGGAAGGAGACAACATGCAAAGCGGCGGCTGCAGACCGGGAGCCGGCATGGGCCTTGAATTCTACGAGACAAGGACTCCTGAGGACATAGGAAAGGAAGCTGCAAGGCAGGCCATAGTCATGCTTTCTGCAAAGGACTGCCCGAGCGGCAAGATGCCTGTCATCATCGACAATGAATTTGGAGGAGTCATATTCCACGAAGCCTGCGGTCATGCTCTTGAGGCAACGGGAGTTGCAAAGGATGCTAGCGTATTCGCAGGAAAGATGGGACAAAGGATTGCAAACGAGTGCGTAAGCGCAGTAGATGACGGTACCATTCCCAATGCCTGGGGCAGCCAAAACATAGATGATGAAGGAAACTTCCAGCAAAGAAGAGTCCTCATAAAAGACGGTATCCTTACTTCCTACATGATAGACAGGCTCAACGGCAGACGTATGGGAGCAGAGTCTACGGGCAGCGGCAGAAGGCAGTCATACAAATACGAACCCACCTCAAGGATGAGCAATACCTTCATCATGGCAGGAAAGGACAGCTTTGAGAACCTCTTTGAAGGCATCGAAAAGGGCCTTTACGCAAAGCAGATGGGAGGAGGATCTGTAGATCCTCAGACTGGCGAATTCAACTTTGCTGTCAGCGAAGGATATATGATCATAGACGGAAAGATAGCCTATCCTGTAAAGGGTGCAGCTCTCATAGGGAACGGCAAAGACATCCTTATGAGTATTACCAAGGTCTGCAGCAACCTTGAGAGAGGACAGGGAATGTGTGGAAGCATCAGCGGATCCATACCTACAGACGTAGGTCAGCCATCCATCCTCGTTTCTTCCATAACCGTAGGAGGTACCGCAAATGAATAAAAAGCTTTGGATAGATACAGCTCTTAAAATGGGCTTTGAGAGCTTTGAAGTATATCAGGACGTATCGGAAAAGAAGGATTACAGCTGGTACAAGGGCGTTATGGATTCCTTTACCACTTCCCATGTAATGGGAACAGCCTTAAGGGGAATATACCATGGAAAGCTTGCCAACTATGCCACCGAAGACACAGGCGATGAGCAAATGGAAAAGGTCCTTTGCAAGATGATAGAGCAGGCAGAGTCCGTCACATCAGAGGACGAGGTATTCATCAGAGAACCTGAAAAAGGAGAAGAGATACCCGACATCCATAGCTTTGTCATACCTGAAGCAGACAAGGTAAAAGCAGTCCTTGCAGATGTGGAAAAGAAGATACTTGCCTACGATCCTCGCATGCTCATGGTAAATGAAGTGGAGTGGGAAGAGATAGTATCAAAGAGGATCATTGCAAACTCAAAAGGCATGTCCGTTGAAGACACCAGCAGGATCCACGTAATCGTTGCAGAAGCAGCGGCAAAGGAAGGGGAAGAAGTAAAGACAGCCTTTGATATAAAGGTGGTCGAGGACTTAGATAAGTTCGATACAGATGCCTTTGTAAAGAAGGTATGTGACAGCGGTCTTAAGAAGTTGGGTGCATCTTCAATGAAGAGCGGAAACTATCCTGTCATCTTCGATAAGGATGCAATGAGCGATCTCTTTGCAGCTTTTAGCTACCTCTACAGCGGAGATCTCATCGGAAAAGGTATTTCACCCTTAAGAGACAAGATAGGACAGCAGATATTCTCAGAAAAGATCACTGTCATAGATGACCCGAGCTGCCAAGAATCCTACCAAAGAGCAAACTACGACGATGAAGGATGCCCCACATACAAAAAGAACGTAGTAAAGGACGGAGTTTTTGAACTTGCGCTTCAGGATTCAAAGAGCGCTGCAAGGATGGGCACCAAGAGCACAGGAAACGGTTTCAAGGGATCCTATGCATCAGCTGTTGGTGTCTCTCCAATGAACTGCTATATAGTACCGGGCGAAAAGAGTCTTGATGATCTCATGGCAATGATGGGAGAGGGCCTTGTCATTACGGACCTTGCAGGTCTTCATGCAGGCATAGATGCAGTAACTGCAAACTTTTCACTTCAGTGCTCAGGCTACCTTGTAAAGGACGGCAAGAGAGACAGGAGCGTAAGTCTTATCACCGTCGCAGCCAACTTCCTTGAACTCATGAAAAAGGTAGAAGCTGTAGGATCTGACATAGAGTGGAGCGTCAGTGCCGATGCAGCCCCAAGCATCTACTTTACAGAAGTCGCGATCGCCGGCGAATAGAGAATAAAACCTATATATTTTTCCTCAGGATCTCAGTTATGCGATTGATCATCCTGGGGTTTTTATATTGTAAACATTGCATTGAATATTAGTGATGGCCAAATATGTCTTTATCTATATAAAAAATTGAGATAAAGACAAAGTATATTGATAATACCTGTCTTTATGTGTATAATAAATGCAGAAAAAGACAGAAGTAATACAGGAGTGTGGTACTATGAGAAGCAAAATAATCGGAAGATGTGATGAAATATCTCAACTCGATCAATGTATGGAAAGAGATTCTTCTCAGCTCATTATAGTATACGGTAGAAGAAGAGTTGGAAAAACCTTTCTTATAAACGAGTATTTTGATAATAATTTTGCCTTTAAGATCACCGGAGCATATAAAAAGACAAGCAGATTTCAACTCGAAGGATTTCGCGAGGAACTGATGAGAAAAACAGGAAAAGATTATGATGTTCCATCGAATTGGCGGGAAGCATTCAGATATTTAAGGGACTATATAGAATCCTTACCTTCCGGGGAGAAAAAAGTGGTGTTTTTTGACGAGATGCCTTGGCTTGATACCGCGCGTTCGGATTTTCTTCCTGTTTTTGAATGGTTTTGGAATGACTGGGCATCTACGATCGATGATCTGGTATTGATAGTTTGCGGCTCTGCCACATCATGGATGACCGATAAACTATCCGAGAATAAAGGAGGCCTGTTCAACCGGCAGTCGTGCAGGATCTATTTAAAACCATTCAGCTTGAAAGAAACAGAAATAATGTTGAATAAGAAAGGCATAGAGTGGTCCAGGTTTGATATAACAGAATGCTATATGATTCTGGGAGGGATCCCATATTACCTGAATTTGCTCGATAAAAGGTATTCTTGCGCGCAGAATATCGATGCGATGTTATTCAAAGATAAGGGGACTTTATGGGATGAGTTCGATCATTTATATAATACCTTGTTCACAAACAGCGAGAAATATATTAAAATCGTCGAAGTATTGAGTAAGAAAAGACTGGGCTTTACAAGGAAAGAAATCTCTGAACTCACAAAGATTCCGTCAAATGGTACTCTGACAAAGATGTTGAACAATTTGGTATCTTCGGGTTTTGTTCGCGTTACCAATATGTTTGGAAATAAAAAGAAAGACACATATTATGAGTTATCTGATTACTATACATCCTTCTATTTTCATTTCATAAAAGACAATTACGGTAAGGATGAACATTATTGGAGTAATGCTATAGATAACCCGTCGCGTCGGGCGTGGTCCGGAATTACATTTGAGCAGGTATGCAAGGATCACATAGAGCAGATAAAGACTAAACTGGGGATCTCAGGGGTGTTATCTGAGCAGTCGACCTGGAACACCAAGGGAGATCCTGATCTGGGTATTCCGGGTGCGCAGATAGATCTGCTTATAGACAGGCGAGACCGGGTCATAAATGTTTGCGAAATCAAGTATTCCATAAATGAATATATAATCGACAAAGAATATGATCTAACTTTAAGGAATAAAGTAGACAGCTTTAGGCGTGTGACAGGATCAAAAAAGACTATCCAGCTAACAATGATCACCACATATGGAGTAAAGAAGGGAAAGTATAGTGGGATCGTTCAAAAAGAAATCCTTCTCGATGACTTATTCCTTTGAAATAAACAAATTTAATTCTTATTTGAGACTGTGATAGTTTTTCTGTAAAAATGTAATAGATAGTTCAGTAAGGGCTTCCTGTGATATACACAAAATCATAGGAGGTCCTATTTCTAAACTTATGAAAAATGAGTTGGCCGCATCAAATTATACGCTCCTGCATCGGTGTTTGTCATGTCTGGAATAAAGGTTGAATTAAAGCTAATGCTTCATGAGACCAACGCTCCACTTTTCGAACCATTCTATCATGTCATCTACCGGCGTTTGACATCCCTTTTTCATCCATTCTGTGAGTATGCCTACACTTATCCATGCCCTGCAGGAATACTTGTAATAGTCTTCTGGGGAGAGATCTTCCCTTCCGTTCATATTTGAAGCCTTTATGACTCCGGTGAAAGTATCAAAATACATGTTTGGAACAGCCTTGTAGAATGCAAGGAGGAATTCTCTGTGCTCCTTTGCAGCTTCAAAAAAGGACCTGAAGATCCTTTTTGCAAAATCTCCTTCATAACCCTGCATAAGGACCCCTGTATATTTAGATATCTCCATGAATCTTTCCATAAAAATATCGCTCTTTGTCTTAAAGTTCCTGTAAAAGGAGTTCCTGCACACTCCTGCTTCATCTACGATATCTTGCACAGAGATCTGATCGTATGGTTTTTTATCTTCTGAAATGAGCCTGATCACTGCCTCATATATCCTCTCTTTGGCGCTCATTTCTCTTTTTTTGTATGTCATAATTTCGCCCCTTTTGTGCCAAATAAACTCGAAATATTGTCTAACCCAGGTGGAAGTGATTAAATGTAAGTAATGGAACACTTTGTTCCATTCTATCCTATGTATATTCCAAAAATCAAGATTTGAGGCTCTCTTTATGAAGTGGATGAAAGGGATGAGCATCAGAAGTTCAAACCCCTTCAAGGCTTAGATACCATATTTCTATTATATATATATAAATATTTAAAGAGGAGGTAAATATCACATGAATAAGAAAGACAGACAGCATGTGTGGAAAAACTATTTCTCTATGCTGAAAAAGTCTGGCCTTCCATGGGTACTGATGGTCTTTTGCTTTGTCTTGAGCATGGCAGTAGCAGTGTTGTCACTGGCCCTTGCTACTCAGATCTCAGTTGCCATCAAAGATGTCAGCGACATAAAAGTAGCTGTTCCTGAACTTATCAAGCTGGTCGGGATCTTGGCTGCAGGTATAGCTGCATCGGTCCTTGGAAAGCATCTTCAAGGCATAGTGACTGCTCAGGTAGACAGGAATGTACAAAGGTACGCTGTCAGCAAAGTCCTAAAGCTAAAGACAAAAGACCTTGAAGAAACTGACACGAAGCGGTTCATAACAAGGCTGACGGAAGATACGGCAAAGAACAGTCCGTTCCTTATAGAGATGGCAATAAACGAGATACCTAGGATCTACTACATAATAGCCGCTATAATCGCAGTAAAAGGGATAGGTCAACCGGCACTTGTTGGCGCCATGTTCCTCCTCATACCGGGAGTTTTGATCCTGGCCTATGTTTCAGGGCTCATCACTTTTAAAAACAGGAACAAGGTCCAGACAAGACTTGCTGCCGTCACCGCAAAACTGGCAGAAAAAATAGACAGCATAGAGCTCATCAAAAGCTATGGCACCGAAGAAAAGGAGATAGAAGCAGGAAATGAGACTCTCGATGAACTTAAGGCTGTAAGAAAAGAAGCAGTCCTTGTAGATCACATAAACAAGTTCATCAGCAATATGATATGGTTCATTGATGTGACTATCATAGTAGTGCCCCCAACCATACTTATGCTGAACGGCAAGATCGACAGGACCATCTATGCTGCATATACGGTCATCATGGCAAGGTTCGAAGGCTATGTAAAGCAGCATCTGGGCGTCTGGGTGGCGCTCAAGGAGGCTCAGGGCGCTACTTTAAGGCTTTCATCCATACTCAATCTTGATACTGAAGATGATGAAGACAAAACAGCATCTGAGCTTAAGGGAGATATTCGTTTCGATCATGTTTCCTTTGCTTATGGGGAAAGTGCAGTACTTAAGGACGTATCCTTTACTATAGAAGAAGGGAAAAAGACCGGGATCGCAGGGATATCAGGCTCCGGCAAATCCACGGTCTTTGCCCTCATTGAAAGGTTCTATGACCCAAAAGAAGGGTCCATCTATATAGGCGGTACGGATACAAGAGAGCTAGGCTTCAGATCCTTAAGGAAGAATTTCGCTTACCTTCCCCAGAATGCACCTGCCATGAGCGGGAGCATAAGAGATATGCTCTGCTATTCATCAGAAAAGAAGTATTCAGATGATGAGCTTAAAGAAGCGCTTAAGGATGTCATGCTTCTTGAGGATGTACAGGCCCTTGGAGGCCTAGATTACGACATAGGAAAGGGAGGAGAAAATCTGTCAGGTGGACAGAAACAAAAGTTGGGACTTGCAAGGATGCTTCTTTCAGACTGCAGATATATACTCCTTGACGAGGCGACGAGCGCACTTGACCCGGAGGCAACTGCATCTATTCAAAGGCTCATAGATGAAAGATGCAAGGGAAAGACCCTTATAGTCATAGCCCACGATCTTTCGACCATAGCAAACTCTGACAAGATACTCGTATTCGATCAGGGCAAGCTCGCAGGAGAAGGTACTCATGAAGAACTCTGCGAAAAACTACCTCTATATAGAGATTTGGTAAAGGGGGTATAAGGAAATGGCACTAAAGAAATATTTCACTTTCGATACCAAAGACGGCAATTACGAAGAATTGCAGACTAAAAGAGTCTTTAAAGGCCTTTACAAAGATGTCAAGATCCCATGGCTTAGGATCATAATAGGAGCATTTCTTGCTGTATTCAATGTACTTGTGCTTATGACACAGTATGAGAACTATATGGCCATATACCAGGGTGATCTTACGGATCTAAAGCCTCTGTTTGCATATCTCATCGCCATATTCATCCAGTATGTGCTCATATTTATAACAGTCATAAGCGACAGAGCATTGGTAGAAATGGTAACGGGCGTCAGCAAAAAGATCTGGAAAAAGATGATGAAGATGCCTGTGCGGGATTTTGAGACAAGCAAGCCCGGCGCTATGCTCTCGAGGATCACAATGGATGCACAGTATGCATCAAAGCCCTTTGAAGCGGTCGTAGCATTCCTTCAGGGAATAGTCACTGTCATAACTCTTTCCGCTGTAGCACCACAGGATGCGGGCTATGCTGTGCCGTGGCTCATAGCAGCTTTGATTGGAGGCATAGTTCTTGCATGGTTTACTGCGAGGGTCCTTTCAAGAAGCACACTCTATGCACAGAACAAAAAGGCGGAGCAGACAGATCACTACAATGAGATGCTGTCAAATATCCGCTTTATAAAAGCATCCGGCGCAGAAGACAAAGAAATAGAAAAATGCGACAGGCTTATAGAAAAAAGGTATGATGCAGCTCTCTATCAGGCCTTTTATCAGGGACTCCTTGAATTCCTTAATAACTACGGAAATCTGACCATGGCACTTTGCTTCCTTGCTGCTGTATTTGCCATAGGATCAGGGGCTATAAAAAATATTGCTCCAGTAAGCTCCGTATATGCATACCTGGTTGCAGTAGGTGCGGTGATCGTGGGATTTATGGCATTTCCTACCTACTTCTCGGAAGCCATAGGAGGAACCAGAAAGATAGCGACGGTCCTTAGGAAAGAGGAAGAAAACACCCTTGAAGGAAGTGATTTTGAAGATACAAAGGGAGACATCGCACTTAATGGTGTAAGCTTTGCCTATACAAAGAATGATGCCATAAAGGATGTAAGCTTAAGTATTCCTGCAGGACAGATTACAGCTATCGTTGGAAAGAACGGATCGGGAAAATCCACCCTCATAAAGCTCCTTTCAAGGCTTTATCCTGCAAAGAACGGAGATATATGCATAGGCGAAAACTCATCAATAGATGTGTCATTAAAGAGCTGGAGAGACAGGTTTGCTGTCGTATCTCAGGATACTGTCCTTTTTGCAGGGACTCTCAGAGACAACATAGCCTATGGAAAAGAAGGGTGTTCAGATGAAGATATCTTAAATGCTGCAAAGGCTGCAGGGCTCGAGGATGTCATAGCTGAAAAAGGACTTGAGTTTGAGCTTGGAATAAAGGGAATAGGTCTTTCCGGAGGTGAAGCTCAGAGAGTATCCATTGCAAGAGCCCTGCTAAAGGATCCTGAATATCTGATCCTTGATGAAGCTACAGCGAACTTAGATACAAACACAGAGGGCAGGATAAGAGATTCATTAGCAGAGCTTATGAAAGGACGTACGGTCCTCATCATAGCCCATAATTTCTCAGCCATAGAAAAAGCAGATAATATACTTGTCATGAGAGACGGAAAAGTCGAAAGCTTCGGACCAAGGGATGAGATGCTTAAGAGCAGTCCATACTTAAGACTTATGGTGGAGGGTTAAAAATGAGACCTACTTTGTTTTTTGCCATAAAAGCGGCTGAAAGGTACAGAAGGACCCATGATGTTCCTGAGAGGATGGAGCTGACAGATGATATCCTTAAGCAAAAGTACGATGAGAATGTGAACCGAAACCTGGATTGTTTTTCAGTCGATGAAAAGCTCAAAAAAGGGCTCAAGCTTGAAAAGGTAGATCTTCCAAACTGCGGAGGGTGGCTCATAACCAAGGAAAGTAATCCAAAGGACAGGATACTGTACTACATCCACGGAGGCGGTTTTTACGGAGGCTGCACAAGGGAGCGTTTTGAATTCGTATCCTATGCTGTTGATCATTTTGGATACAATATGTTCTCCATTGACTACCGCATGGCTCCGAATAACAAGTGTATAGATACTGTAAGGGATTGTGAAGACGGATATCTCTACCTTCTCAAAAGTTATGAACCAAAAAAGATAGTAGCCCTCGGCGAATCTGCAGGAGCAAATTTAGTTTTGGTACTGCCTCAAAAACTAAAAGAGGATGGTATAGAGCTGCCCGGAGGACTTGTTGCCAATTCTCCGGTGGTTCAGTTCCTTCACTATGCATACAGCTACTATGAATGCTCCTGCAAAACGGACTACGGCATAACCTTTGGCATAAATGACACGATCGAGGGTTACAGGGGAGATCTCCCTTTAGATCACCCTTACCTTTCACCTCTTTGCGGAGATCTGTCTGGGTATCCTAGCACCTATCTTGATGCATCAGACTCTGAGAGCCTTAGAGATGAAGCCAGGATGATGTATGTAAGGCTTAAGGAAGAAGGTACCGATGTGGAATACCACGAACTAAGAGAATTTTTCCACGCCATGATGCCAGCTCCTAAATACAGGTTCGTAAGAAAGGAAGAATATCCTTTGATTCTGTCCTTTATAAACAGAGTTATGAACAAAAAGGAAGAGACTCAATGAGCATAAAGATAGAAGTAGACCTTCATACCCATACTGTTAATTCCGGTCATGCATCGGGGACGATAGAAGAAAATGCAAAGGCTGCCTTTGAGGCAGGGCTAAAGGGCCTTGGCGTAAGCGATCACGCCCCAAATACCCCGGGAGTATGCGGACCTGAATACTTTCTTAACATACGAGAGATACCAAGGAAATTGAATGGGGTCAATATATACTACGGCATCGAAAATAACCTAATGGATGATGGTTCTTTGGCCTTGTCAGGAGAGTACATAAAAGACCTTGATTACTGCATAGTAGGTATACACGGTTTTTGTTATGAGGATCATGGAATCGTCAAAAACACGGATAACCTGATCAAGGCCATGAGTCACCCCCTTACGTATTTTGTCTCTCATCCTGATGACGGGACCTGGCCTATTGATTATGAAAATGTAGTACTAGCCGCTAAGGAGCTTGGAGTAGCACTGGAGCTTAACAATTCCCATGTGGCTGCGCCTTGGAGAAAGAACTGTCTTGAGAACATAGATACATATTTGAAACTATGTATGAAGCACAAGTCCCCCATATTCCTTGGATCTGACGCCCATGAATCCGGCAAGGTCGGTAAATTCGATGAGGCTATAGCAGTACTTGAAGCCTTAGGCTTTGATGAAGACCTCATAATCAATACCTCAGAGGAAAAGTTTAGGAAGTTCATTCATTTTAAAAAATAGTTAGTTTTAGTACATCACAGATCAAGACCTGCGATAATGGAAATACTTATCACAGGTCTTTTTGTTTGAACTACAGGATAAATATTAGCTTGAATTTTACCTAAATTAATGATAGGATGTTTATGGAGGATAATAAAAATGACTATAAATACTAAAGATATCATATCGATCAGCGAGGCAAACCAGAATTTTTCAAAGGCAACGCGCATTGCAGAAATGAATGGTCAGGCAGTGATCTTTAAAAATAATAGACCAAAGTATATTCTTATCGATTTAGAAAGCAATCCGCTGATCGAGATGAGTGATGATGAGAAGATAGATTTTGTCGCTGCACGCATTCTAAAAAAATATAAACCTGCATTCTTGGAGCTTGCAAAATGATAAAATTCTCTAAGGAAAAAGTAAAACTACTGCATCAATTGATATCAGAGGAGACCGGTGGATCAGTAGGTATCCGGGATGAAGGGATGCTTGAGTCCGCTCTTGAAGGTGCTTTTGCCACATTTGACGGCAAGGATCTCTATCCGTCTAAAGAAGAAAAGGGAGCAAGGCTTGGTTACACACTGATCTCGAATCATGCTTTTGTAGATGGAAATAAGAGAATAGGTATGTATGTGATGCTTACATTTCTGGAGGTCAATGGCATTCGCCTTGAGGCGACAAACGAAGAAGTCGCTCAGACAGGGATAGCTGTTGCCAGCGGAATGATGGATTACAACTCGTTACTTGAATGGGTGATGAAGCACAGAGTGTGACAGATAAGCGGTGATGGTATTCATAGCATAGCTTCATATTCAGTTCAAAACCACAAAGGCTCAAGAGAGAAATCTCTTGGGTCTTTTTTTCATATGGTATATAGTCTATAATACTAATAATCACAGACCACTGAAAGGAAAATAGACATGGAAATAGAAATCAGATACACACAGCCAAGGGATGTCAATACACTCTTAGATTTTTTTGAAGCTTATGAAGCAGAACCTTCAGATCCGGATAACGGCTTTTATTTTGGTTGGGAGATTGAATCGATACAAAAAGATGCAGTCGAGTACTATCAGAAAAGTTGGCTCGGGGCTTTCGATGAGGGAAAGATCATCGGGATCTGCTGGATAGGGGAGTCTGAAGGAGAACTTGGAAGGAACGGAAAACCAGTCCTCGTGCAGTCAGACGTTTATGTACTACCAAATAGAAGAGGAAAAGGCGTAGGTACGGAACTTGTCAAACAAGCAATCGCGCTTGCGAAGAAAGAGTATGGAGATAGGGATGTTCATATCACATTGCTGAAGGATGACCTTGTACCATTCTACGAAAGAATGAACTTCGTATTTGAAGATAAGGGACTTGGATTCTTGTATTGCTAAGTTCATATAATGGAAACAAATATAGGCGAGGCTGCTACAGGTTTGTACAGAAACAGGGAATATGCTAAAGCCCTTCCGTGTTTTATCCGGCTGGACGGAGAAATAGACGGAGGTTACTATCTCAGAAAGTGCCGCGAACGGCTGAGACTGGATCCCTGAACGGGAGGCGCATATGTGTAAGAGTTTGCTTAAGGTATTCGAAGGGTGATTTAGATGAACGATCGAGCAACCATAGGTTTCATAGGAACGGGTAATATGGGAGGCGCTCTGGCAAAGGCAGTATTCAAAAGCGGGATGGCAGGAAGGATACTTCTTGCGAACCGGACCAGGGCTAAAGCGGAAATGCTTGCCGCCATTACAGGCGGCGAGGTATGCGACAACAAGAATGTCGCTGTTTTGTCGGACTACATCTTTTTAGGAGTGGAACCTGACGGCCTTGAAGAGTTATCCGATGAGATATGCTCCCTTCTGCAGGAACGTAAAGACCGTTTCGTCATAGTATCTATGCTTGCCGGGAAGACCCTCGCCATGCTGGCAGAGAAACTGGGCCCCTGTCCGATCATACGCCTTATGCCTAACATGCCTGCTTCAGAAGGCTGCGGCATGTCCTTGTATACTGCAAGTCCGGAAGTGACGGATGAGGAAAAAGCATATTTCCGCTGCCTCATTGCAGCTTCCGGTATGTCAGAAGAGACCGATGAGAGGACCTTGGCTTTCGGGACCTGTATAAGCGGGTGCGGACCTGCCTTCGCAGCCATGTTCGTAGAAGCCCTGGCAGACGGAGCCGTAGCTGTGGGTCTTCCTAGAGACAAGGCTCTCCGCTATGCTGAGGGAATGCTGAAAGGAACGGCCGATATGCTTCTCAGTACCGGAGAACATCCGGAAAAATTAAAGGACAGCGTATGCTCACCCGGAGGAAGCACTATTCAGGGAGTCAGAGCACTGGAGGCCGCCGGATTCAGGGCTGCTGTGATGAACGCGGTCATTGCGGCGTTCGAAAAGAAATTCTGACCGAAGGAGGAAAGAAGATGAGAATATGCCATTTGACCATAAATACAGAACGTTTCGAGGAGGAGATAGCTTTCTACCGTGAAATCGCAGGACTGGAGATCGTAAGAGAGCTCCATACTCCGGACAAAGATATAGTCTTCCTTGCGAACGGCGAAGGGGAGACTCAGGTAGAGATCATAAAAGATGCCGAAGCCCGTTGTTCCGGTACGGAATACATCTCCATAGGTTTCTTTGTTGAAAACGTGGAGGAGAAGAGAGAGGAGCTCGTTGCAAAAGGTTATGAAGCGACTCCCGTCATTTATGCGGGCGGCGGCACGCGTTTCTTCTTCGTTAAGGATCCTGCAGGAGTCAGAGTCCAGTTCATATGATTTTCCATTCAGGTATCAAACAACAACAGAGGCAGAACTTTGCAGACCTCTCGATTTTGTTGTATTATCAGTAACCGTGAAAAAACAGAAAGGTAAGGTTATCTATATGAAAAAAGTATTAAGCATTGTTCTGTGTATGATCATGGTTTTTGCCATGGCAGCATGCGGAAAGGAAAGCGGAGAGTGGACCCGTTCAGGATATTTCAGCGATGAGGCCGGTCATATGCTGTCCATCACGTATATGGAGGACGTGACAGATCCCGGCTGGTACGTCGGTTTAATGGTGGGTGAAGATGCTATGGAAGATTCCTTCGGAGGCATGGCTGAAGTCAAGAAGGACAGCCTTCAGGGAACTCTCACTTCTCTTGCGACCGGCGGAGAAGTCACGGTCACAGTCAAGGAAGAGGGCGAGGACGGAGTGCTCGTTCAAATGAAGGGCGGAGAGGAATATCATCTCTTTCCTTACAAGATGCCGGAAGCAAGATTCAAAGTGACCCTCAACACGGAAGGCATGGGCGGCGTAGCTTATGCCAAGGGAACCGAGACTCCCGCGTACAGCAAGGACGAGCCTTATCAATGGGCAAGCATCGCCATCTTTGATGACGACGTCACCTACACCATAACGGCTTATGAGTACGATGATGATTATCATTTCGTCAAATGGCTCAAAGACGGCGCGGATTTCACCACCGATATACAGTTCACTGTTGATATCGATGCGGACATCCAGTTCACAGCGGTATTCGAAAGCAAATAGGCTAAGAGAAAAAAACCGGTCGTTTTACCATGCGGCCGGTGTTTTTTGTTTTCCGATAACAAAAAGACTGCCTAAGGAAATATCCCGGCAGTCTTTTGATATGCGATGTATTTTTCACTGTGCTATGAAGGGCGTCCGGAGAGCCCTGCTGATAGCATCTCTGTATTCATCCGGTATTTCCTTAAGGGCATCGAACATGAACGAAAAGTGTTTCTCGAGGATCTGGCTGGAATATTCGCTGTACAGTTTCCTTCCTTTTTCGTTTACGCAGACTTTAAGTTCTTTGCGGTTCTTTTCTACAGGCTGTTTTTCGACCAGGCCTTTGGCTTCCAGTCTGTTTACGATCTTCGTGAAATTGCTTCTCGATATACCCAGCCTTTCTGCGATCTGAGACATGTTCTGGTGATAGTCCTCGTTTTCAAGCAGGTACTCAAGGACCTGTATCTGAGCGAAGGAAAAGTTTGTTCCGAAAAGTTCCATCTTTTCAGCTTTGTACGCTGCCGAGTATCTGTTGCAGTAATGTATGAGGGCTTCCACTATGTCTCTGTATTCGCCCATCCATTCAAGTTTCATATATTTCTGCTCCTTTTGTTTTAGGTTTGTTCGATTATACCAGAAAAGAATGCCATATAAATGTCATTTCTGTGTTTTGCTTGCTTTTCTTTGAAAAGCATCGTATCATAATATTGTTTCCAATGGAAACAATATTTTATATTTTCTCAGGTTACTTTTTAGGAGGAACAAAAATTGAAGGTAAGTAAGAATGTGACCAAAGTCCTTTGCATAGGGCTTATCCTGGTCCTTCTCGGAAGCTTCTGCGCCAGCCTTTTCAACGGCAGCAACGGCGTGAAGGTGAACCGTATCAAGTTCGACGCTGCACACGGCGAACTCAGCGGTCTTCTTTACATGCCCAAGGACGCATCCGAGAGCAACCCAAAGCCAACGATCATCGTGACTCACGGTTATCTCAACTCAGCGGAAATGCAGGATGCTAACGCCATCGAACTCTCCAGAAGAGGCTTCGTGGTCCTGGCTCTCGATCAGTACGATCACGGCCACTCCACCATCGATCCTGCCAACTACAGCGACACCAGCTTCTTCGGACTCTGGCTCCCGTTCTGGATGCACTCCATGAACGACGCCGTTCAGTACATGTACGATCAGCCCTACGTTCTCAAGGATGCCAAGGGCAACGGTGTCATCGGTATAACAGGACACTCCATGGGAGGATTCTCTTCCGCAGCGGCTGTATGTATGGATGAACTGCAGTTTGCTAGCACAGGCGTAAGGAAGGTCATGGCCAGCCTTACCGAAGGCGCAGACTTCTCCTACACTGCTATCATAGGCTTCGACGCAGCCACGGCAGATGCCCTCGGCGGCGGACGCACTCTTGGTAAAGTCGCAGCTCACTACGACGAATTCTTCTTCAACGATCCTGCTGTCGAAGGCGGTACCGTAAGATACAAAGATTATGTATCTACGCCGGAAGGCCTTACCTTCCTTCAGCAGACATCTGCAAAGGAAAACACCTGGTACAATACTTCCGACGGAGGCAGACGTATAGTCTACGAACCTAAGGAGACCCATCCCTGGAACCACTTCTCAAAGACCACCACGGGATATGCCGTAGAATTCTATATGACGGCATTCAAGGATTATTCCTCATATCTCAACGACATACCCGCAAACAAGCAGGTATGGCAGTTCAAAGAACTCTCAGAGTGCGTAGCTCTTGTAGGCTTCGTATTCTTCATCATTGGAATAGGACTCCTCATCATCGAGCTTCCGTTCTTCAAACTCGCTAAGAGCGGCGAACTTGAAGTACAGCCCGCAGCAAAGGGCAGAGCCAAGATCGCAGGCATACTCATCACCATATGCGCCATACTCCTTCCGGCCATATTCTTCTCGCCTCTCATGGACGGCGGAGCCGGAAGCCCCACAGTCATGATACTCTTCTATGCAGGACTCGCTGCTGTCGGCTGCGGACTCGTAGCCTTCGTTGCAGGTCTCGTTAAAAAGAGCAGTATAGCGGCTGGCGGCTGCTGCATGGCCCTTGCCGGCGGACTTCTTGCTCTCATCGCAAAGAAGGACTTCTACGGAGACAGCGGCGTGTTCACAGCTATAGGTATCAACAGCATAGCTTACTGGACCATAGCCTGCGCTGCCATGTCCATGGTAGTGATGAGCCTCGTGTTCATCTGCATCAAGGCAAAGGCAGGAGCAAAGCTCTCCACCTACGGACTCGTATTCAAGCCGGTGACCATCATCGCTTCGATCTGCGCGGCACTGCTTACCTATGCGGTATCTTACTGCCTCCTCTTCCTTATGGATGCAATTTTCAAAGCAGACTTCAGGATCTGGACCTTTGCATTCAAGACCTTTGATGCGAACCTTGCGGGAGCGATACTCCGTTATCTGCCCACCTTCCTTCTCTTCTACGTAGTGTCTACAGTATCCATTACCGTAAACACCAACACGGAGAAGGCCCAGGGAGCAAAGGGATATCTCCTTGCCATAGCTCTCAATGCAGGCGGAGCTTTCCTGTGGACAGTATGCCAGTACGGAATACTTTTCTCAAAGGGTGTCGCTATGATTCCCGGCAGCGCGCTTTCCGGAATCATGATCATCGCCATGGTGCCTACGCTCACCATCGCAGCCATAATATCCAGAGCTCTGTACAAGAGAACGGGCAATATCTGGATGCCGGCCGTGCTCAACGCGCTTCTCATGACAACAATGACCCTCGCCAACACGATGGTAACGGCAAAGCCGTTCTAGTTTAGCGAGGCCGTCAAGGCAGTAACATAACGATCAGCCCCTTTCTTAAGATCCAGGTCCTGAGTAAGGGGCTTTTTGCATCACCGGAAGGGTCGGTAAATTTCAAATTTGCCATACTGCCCGCCGTAGTGATATATTAACTGTCAGGAGTTATATATATGAGCCGCTACAGTGAAGTTTTCAAATCCGGATCGGGATGGAAGGCCTTTTTCCTTTCCGTCGCGACCTTCGGGCTGGCCTACGGCCTTTACAAAGGAATACTGGACAATTACCTTGCCGAGATAGTCGCCATGGGAGAATTGGGCCGGGGAGTCACGGAGTTTTTCAGGAGGATGGATATGGCAGGCTTTGGGTATAGAGACCCTGTTTATGCTTTCCGCGGTGCTGGGCCTTTGTAACAGCGCCTACGCCGCGACTATAAAGACGGAAAAAAAGAAGTAATGAAGCCCCAGGAACAGGGGAGAAAGGAGCTTTTCTATGAGCGGTAAAAACGTTGTAGAGCGAGACAGCGACGGAAACGTCATAAAGGAAATGCGCTATGATGATAAGGGGGAACTCATATTCACCCATGAGAACGAATGGAAAGATGGCCGTATAGTACGTAAGACGAGCTACGACGGACGGGGAAACGAAACGGCATCTTTCGAATACGCCTACGATGAAAGAGGAAACAATACGGAAGGTACCTGGTTCGTATTCAATGACGGTACTCTTATGAAGGCCGCGTTCGTTTACGACGATGAAAACAGGATCATAGAAAAGACTCATTTCGGAGCAGGCAGCATAGCCTCCAACAAGACGTTCAACAGCTACGATGAAGAAGGAAGACTTGCTGTCTCCAAGTATTTTGAAGTATGGCCGGACAGCATGCCCGTATATACCGTGAACGAATACGGAGAGGACGGACTGCTCCTGGAAAGCAGGACCGAAGACGAAAACCGTGATCTGCTGCACTGCGAGCGCTATACCTACAACAGTTTCGGAAAAGTGTCCGAATATACCAGCTACGACGCAGCCGGCAAGGCTATTTACAGCTACAGATACTACTTCAACCAAGAGGGCAACAGGACCAGGTCCGAACGCTACGACGGCGAGGGCAATCTGGTCTCCACCGGAAGGTAAAAGGAAAAATCATGCCTGTGAAACCTCACACGACTGAAGTCGCGTGAGGTTTCACAACTTCAACATATAAAAACTCATTTAGAGAAAGGTCCGATAATCAGGATCGTTGATAATATACTTTTTGCTACGGTGTCTTTTGTTTCATGGATCAGATAATCATACATGTGGATATGGATGCTTTTTATGCCTCCGTTGAGATGAGGGATGATCCTTCTTTGCGTGGAAAAGCTCTTATCATAGGATCAATGCCAAACGAAAGAGGAGTGGTCGCAACCTGCAGCTACGAGGCAAGAAAATACGGCGTCCATTCAGGCATGAATATAAAAGAAGCGTACAGACTCTGTCCAAAGGGGATCTACAAACACCCGGACTTCGAGAAGTACAGAAGAGTATCTGCCCAGCTCCACGATATCTGGAATACCTATGCGACGGCATCAGAATATGTTGCCCTTGACGAAGCATACCTCGATGTTACGGAAAAGGCAAAGACGTTTGAAGGTGCCGGGGAGTTCGCCGCCCTCATAAAGAAGCGCACAAGAGAAGAATTAAGGCTCAGCTGTTCTGTCGGCGTAGCATATTCAAAGACTGCAGCAAAGACTGCAAGCGAAGAAAAGAAGCCTAACGGATATTTCGAGATAAGGACTCCCCAGGACTTTGTGGACCTCATCATAGACAGGGACGTGAAGGTCCTGTATACAGTTGGAGAAAAGACTGCAGAAAAGCTTCATGCAGCCGGCATATACAAGGTAAGAGACATACAGGAAAGAAAAGATGATGTCATAAAGCTCCTTGGCAAGCCGGGAGAATGGATCACTCAGATAGCCTTTGGTATAGATGACAGAAAGGTCACCCCCTACAGGGCTGAAGACGCCAAATCCATAGGAAGGGAAGTTACCTTCCAGGAAGATGTTTCAAACAGAGACCTTATGAAGGACGTGCTCTTTCTCCTTGCTTTATGCGTAGATAACAGAGCAAGGAGAGTGGGCCTTCACGGAAGAGGGGTATCGCTTAAGCTTACCTACAAAGATATGAGGAGCATATCAAGGTCCCAGGCTATGGACCATGTGGACTCGGCTGCAGTCATATATGAGGAAGCAATAAGGCTCCTTGAAAAGACAGAGGACAAGCCCATACGCCTCATTGGAGCGAGCATATACAATCTGACAGATGAAGAGCAGTGGCAGCTGAGCTTTGACGATATCCTGGATGAGAAAGACAAAGAGCATGAAAAGCTCATAGAAATAAGGCTTGCTGAGCTTAAGGAAAAGTATAAACTCGATTTTGCATCAAACCTCGATAAGATATATTCCGGCACTGTCCTTCACAGGACCATAGAGTACATGAGAAAACACTATCCAAAGGAGGGTGCAGGGCGACAGATAAAAGACCTATGAAAGGATCACAATATATATGAATTTAAAAAGCAAAACATGACTCATAATAGCTTCGATACTTCTGGTCTGCGTTCTTGCAGTCCAATGTCTTTTTGCATCGGGTGTATTTCCTCTCAAACCAAAGGAAGCAGATACAGACCCTGCAGAGGATCTTGTCTTTGAGAGTCTTCACAGAGATGGTTATGAACTTGAGCAGGTAGTGATATTCAGCCGCCACAATATACGTTCTCCTATGAGCGGAAAAGGTTCTGTACTTGAGACCATAACTCCTCACGAGTGGTTCCCCTGGTCATCAAATGCCAGTGAACTTTCTTTAAGAGGCGGTGTACTTGAAACTGAGATGGGACAGTATTTCCGCAAGTGGCTGGAAAGCGAAGGCCTTTTCCCTGAGAATTATCATCCGGAAGATGGCGCAGTCAGGATCTATGCAAATTCAAAGCAGCGCACCATAGCAACCGCTGAATACTTTGTATCAGGTCTTCTTCCTACAGCAAATATGCCCATAGAAGTTCAGGGCGAATATGACAAGATGGACCCTGTATTCAATCCCTGTCTTACCTATGTATCTCCCGAATACAGTGAAGATGCGAAGGCTTCTTGACCTTGAGAATATTCCCGGAAATACAGCATTGAGCTTTTCCGCCATAAAAGCAAACGAAGATGGTCTTTACGCTGAAAAGGATTTCATGGACCTTCCTAGAAAAAGCATAGATGAATATGACCGCATCATCGATGTTTATGAAATGGAAGACGCCGCCTGACAAATAATCATTATAAAACCCAAGGGATGAATACTTCCCATAGTTTCCTATGATCTTATATACTTCTACTTTTCTTGACTGCTACAAATTTTCTGAAGGTATAGTTAAAGTCGCTTGGTATTTTCCGAAAATATGACAAATGTCGCTTGGTATTTTCCGATTTATTAAAGAAACTCGCTTGGAATTTTCCGAAATTTATTGTAACATGTATGCAAGAGAGGATGACATATATGGAATTAAGAAGACATATTGATGATTGGCTTAGAACGTGGAAAGAGGATTCTATGCACAAGCCAGCCTTGATTCGGGGAATTAGGCAGTCCGGTAAAACTCACTCGGTTAAGCAGTTCGCAGAGAATAATTATGAAGTCGTGGTCTACCTCAATTTTTGGGATAGACCGGATCTTATCGATGTCTTTGAAGGAGAACTGGATATCGACACGATTATTAGAGAACTGTCCGTAAAGATACCTATGCCTGTAATTGTAGAAAAATCAACGGTCTTTCTATATGATGAAGTGCAAGAATGTCCAAGGGCTCTCCTGTCGCTAAAGACAGTCCAAAACGAGAAACGTTTCGACTTTATTGCAACAGGATCCTATTTGGGGGTGAATGGATATGTTGTATCCGATGACACGCCTAAACCTGTAGGGTGTACAGATGAATTTGATATGAGGACTCTTGATTTTGAGGAATTTTTATGGGCCAAGGGATTTGGAGACAAGGAAATGTCTTACATTCGTGAAGCTTTTATATCTCGTAAAGCCCTGTCAAAATCTATGCATAGATCCTTTACCTCTTTGTTTAGAGAGTATCTCTGTGTAGGAGGATTTCCGGAAGCAGTCTGCAACTATATTCAGACCAATAACATATACACGACTCTTCAAATCACAAGAAGAATAACCAGGGATCTTCAGGATGATTTCGGCAGAAGGAGAGATAGGAATAAAAAACCGTTGTTCAACGCCAATGAAGTGGCTCGAATCAGGAGTGCATTCTCCTTGATCCCCGCATTTCTGGGAAAGGAAAACAAACGATATGTAGTTTCAAAGATAGAGGGAAAAGGTGCAAAGGATGCAGGAAAGGATGCGCTGGATTACCTGAAGGATACGGGCATTATTATAAAAGTCCACAACCTTGATGTACCTGCGACGCCACTTTCTGGCAATGTGATCACCAACCAATTTAAAGTTTTTACTACAGACATTGGTATGTTTGTCGGAATGCTTGAGGATGGTGTGACAGATGCAATTTTGTCCGGTGATCTCGGAATGGGGAAGGGCATGCTTTACGAAGCTCTGATAGCAGATGCCTTGTACAAAAGAGGCGGTAAGTTTTTCTATTTTGCAAAGGATACTGGACTGGAATTGGACTTTGTTATCAATTATCACGGAGAGGCAACGATCCTGGAAGTCAAAGCAAAAGATGGAAATACAAAAAGCGCAAAAACAGTTATGAGGCATCCCGAACATTATGGGAAAACCAAACTGATTCGGATCAAGGATGCCGAACTAAATGAGTTTAATGAGGTTTTGACGATTCCTCACTATATGGCGCACCTTCTGTTTGATTGGAGTACGACACTTTCGTTAGATTGAGATCTTCGGAAAATTTGCCTAATCCATTTAGATAAATCAGCATATAGCAGGTAATGAAGGATCATATTGATTACAGCGGAACAATACCCGGAATAATGCATTGACATTGTTCCGGCTTTCTTTTATCATAAAACCATGAAATACTTGTCATGCAGCCAAATGGCACAAAAATGGAATATAAGCGATAGAAGGGTCCGTATCCTATGTAAGGAGGGAAGAATAGGCGGCGTTATCTACAGGAACGGACAGTATTTGATCCCGGAGAATGCGGATAAACCCTCCGATAACAGATTCAAAAAAAGTGTTGTATATGAGGTATCAGATAATGAGATCCTTATGGTCAAAGAAAGCAGCACTTTTTTGAAATGGGGAAATGATACCATAGGACGTATAAATAATGATCGAAGCGTAGATTTCATCTTTCCTCGGTTCAATGAGACAGTATCGATATATACAAAAGGCAGGCGCTACTGGAGCTCAGAAGAGTTTGCAGACTTTCTTTCCGGACGTATCGTTTCAAATCAAAGAAGAGATATTGAGTCCTTGCTCTACAGGATGGGTCTCAGTTCATACAGCATATTCGATGTTGCTTTCAAAACAAGGGCGATCAATTCCTGTGATCTTCTTTGGATAGCATTTGATGAAAGTGAAAGGATGGAAGATGTCATCACCGAGGTTTTTGGATCCGTTTTCAGCAAGAATTTGGATCTTGAAGGTGACAGTGTAGATACTCCTGAAGGTGCGAACATCAAGAGATATGGTGTATATAACGGAAAATATGGCATATACAAAAGGAGACTAAATCCCCTTGCCAAGGATGTGGAGTCAGAAATTGCAGTATACAAGCTGGCGTGCCTTCTAGGAGTACCTTGCTGTCCTGTTTTCAGAACGGGTGAAGATGAGATCTTTTCGCAGTTCATGTACAAAGTACCGGAAGAGCAGATCGTTCATTTTAGGAGATTTTTTGAATCGGATGTTGATAAACTATCAAGTCCCGGTGTCTTGATAAGAAGTGCAAACGAATATCACAATCTGATAGCAGCAAGGCCCCAGTACCAGGCACAGATCATCAAAATGATAGCTCTTGACTTTATCACAAGGCAGGATGACAGGCATCTGTCGAATATTGCAGTCAAGATCAGCAGCCGCAGAGAAGAGTTCTATCCCCTCTATGATAATGGCAGGAGTCTGTTTTATGAGGATACAGAAGAAACTGTAAAAAAGGCGGTTTCTGATATAAAAGGCTTTGCTTCTTCGTTCGGGCCCGTCGGTACCTATTACGATCATATAGAGGAGATAAGGTCTTTAGGTGTAAACTTTAATATATTGCTTGATCTTGATATCGAAGAAGCATCTGTCAAAGATATATTGGTAACTTCAGGTTTTACCGGTTACAGGCTTGACGGATCTTTGGAATGGATAATGAAGACTATAGAGTTTCTCTCTCTTTAACAATAACCTAAAGAGCATGGCAGATGCAGTTATAGAATGGCATCCATGATCAAGGACGTAAAAAGAGCGTCCCGTGGATGTCTTCTATATTCAGATCACAGTAATGGGTATATATATTCTTTTCTTCTCCGTTTTCGCTGATGTGCATTACATCTTCATGATCTGATATGAGATGCATATAAACAGCACCGTCTTCCATGATCTCAAACATCATGACATTGCAGTTCTCGCTGACCTCGGGACCATCTGAATAGATATCTCCGGGTATCAAATCAAAAACTGCAGTGTCATCCTTTTCTACAGTAAAGTAGCTCTTTATCTTTTTGGCTTTTATTGTTGCACCGAAATCATATACAAAACCCCTGTAAGCAAGTTTACTCATATACTTTTCTTTCAGTTTAAGACCATAGGTCTCTACGGTAAACTCTCTTTCATTTCCGTTGTAGTATGATCTGAATACACCAAGTTCAGTTTCAAAGTAGTCAGTCCAGTTGTTTATATCTATCTCTATGATCTTTGCTTCATCAGCTTTCGTTATGGCCTTCATTTCCATATCAAAAAGTTCATCCAAAGATCTCAGATTGTCAGGGAATTTATATATTGATGTTTTGTGAAGACAGGTATCCTGAATGTCCGGATCATCGTAATATGCAAATTCAAGAGGAAGAAGGCTGTTCCATTTTACCACCTTGTATGTTAAGGCAGCCCAGACTTTCGTCCCTCCATCTTTGTATGTTCCCTTCGGGATAGGAACTATAAGGATCAAAACTATGACAGATATGATTATTAATATCTTTTTCATTCCAATCAGTAAAAACCGAAGATACGTATTAAATATATTATACATTATCTAGGCGATGTTACCACAGCTAAAAAAGGGATCTTAAGGACTCAAAGGCTCGTGAGGTCCTGTCAAAAGTCGGATATACAGCTTTTGATCCTGCAAGGTGAAAAAGGATCCATATCGAAGGATATGTAAATAACTGTGATAAGGGAAAACCTTACCACAGTTTTTTTTGAGTAAAATCATGAGAAATTGGTACTAATAGATGAAAGACTATGGAAAGGGGGCGACTGAACATGAATTTAAGTGTTGAGGAGACCGCAAAAGAAGTCAGAAAACGCATGCGGATCATAGAAAGAAAAAAGAAGGCAAAGAAGATGTCTGCTATATATGGCGGAGCATCAGCTTTTGTTTTTTCACTGATGGTCATAGTGATGCAAAGACTTGGAGTGTTCGGTGCAGAAGAAGGCGGAGAATCGGTCTATGGATCATTCCTCCTTTCAAAGGAAGCGGGAGGATATGTTCTGGTGGGGGTGATTTGCTTCGTTCTCGCTGTGATCATTACTCTCATTTGTGTAAACAGAAGAAAAACAAGATCAGAAGACTTGGAAAGTAATAAAGAAGATCACTAGCGTTTGAAATTCACATATCTATTTCGTGTATTAAAGTGGAGGCATACTAATGAAAGTCCGAAGTATAGTTAAAAAGCTCATATCCCTTATGCTGAGTATGGTGCTCATTATAACGATGATGCCTATTTCCATATTCGCTGAGGCCATTGAAGGGCAGGATGCATCTGAAGATCCAATGCCGGAATCTGTCATACCTGTCATAAAAGATGAGAACGGAGAGATCAAAGAAGAAGATGACTGGATAGCAACATATCCTTATGGAACCTTCGCCTTTGGTGACTTTCAGTCGGATATAGGGGAAGAAGGGGCAAAGACCGAAGAAGGCAAAACCATTCCTTCTAAGATCAGGATCCCTGTTTACCGTGTCGGAGGTACCTCCGGAAAGGTCACGGCCAAGATAACATATGCTCCTGCAGTTACTATGCTTCCAGACGGATCAGGATACATGTATGACTATGCTGCTTCAGGAAAGAAAGACCTGATCATACGTTACGAAGATCCTAAGACCATAGCTCAATATCAGGAGATAGGTATGCCTGATCCTTTAAGGAATATGAAGGCAGCAGATACTGCTGTAGTCTTTGACGAACCGGGAGAGACTCCATCTCCTGAGGATGATGTACTTCTAAAGCTTACCCTAGAGCAGGAAGCAGATAGCTATCAATGGCAGGCAAAGAGCACCCTTGGATGGGCGGATGTAAGGGAAGCAAGTGAAAGCAGTTTCCTTACAGCATGGAAAGATATTTGGGATTTTGAAAATGACTGCCCCGGATCTATCGATTACAGGTGCATCTATGTTTTAGACGGAGTCTATTATTGCAGCCAATCTCTCTACGGCGAAAGCTATGAAGAGATACCGGACGTTAATGAGATCCCGGAAGATATTCCTCTCGAAGAAGAGCCCAGTTTCAGCACGCTGGTATTTGAGGAAGATTTCGATATATGGGAATTCGATCTTACCTATGCTGACGGCGAAACAGTCAAATACATAGAAATAGAAGCAATAGATGATGACGAAGTTGAGCTCCCTGAGATGGGCATCTTCACCATAGTTGAATGTGAAGGAGGCGAGCTCTCAGACCTTTGTAATACACATACGGTTCTTGTTTCTGATAATGATGAGCATGGCACATCTATAGTCGGGTTCAAGGTCAAAGACTACCGTATAGACAGAAATTCCGGTACGGCCTATGTAAAGGTAATAAGAGCCGGAGATACCAGCTACAACATCACAGTTGATTACGAAACAGAAGACATGTCTGCTGTAGCAGGTGTCGATTATGCACATACCAGCGGCACTGTAGCACTTCTTGGAAGTATCGATGAAGTCGAGATACCAATAGAACTGATAGCTAATGGTGAGACAGGTAATAAATCTTTCAAGGTGAAGCTCTCCAATATCAAAGGCGGAGGATTGGATGATCTCTGCGAGATGGGACTTGACGAGACCATAGTCACCATTACAGGGGAAGCAGACAGTGATGGAGAAACAGGCCAGAATCTCTCTACAGTCCTTTCAGGAGCAGACGGTGATGACTATACAGGAAGGATCAAAACAGAGAACAATGCGCTGATAGGTGATACGACGGTCACGAACTGGAATTATGACGGCGCAAGCAGCGATGAGCAGCTTTATGCCGATTTTAACATGCCTGCTGCTTCAACTGGTGGGAACTCTCCTCAAAGCTTCCTGGCTCATGAAGGTCTTACTTTTTCAAGAGCCTCTTTAGCCGCTGATTATACGAGCGGTGATTATTGGTGCGACCGCGAGCTTTTGGTAGGAGTCAACAACAAAGGAATTCCCAGTACTGAAAACGGCGGTGTCAATACCATGCGCTATCTCAGCGATATGGAAGTTGTGGTTGACGAAGCTCACTACGTTGATGGGAGTATCCCTGATAAGGTCAAGACAAGCGCCTCATATGTTACAAGTGTAGTTCCGGGCGCATACAGGGTGCAGAACCAAAGCACCTATGAGTTTGAGGACCGCCAATTGGAGTATTACCAGATCTCCTCCAATTATTCAGCAAAAGCTGAAAAGTGGATAGAGCATGGAGGTCTTCTTTTTTCCAGTTTCCATTTCAGCTTCAAGATGGAGAACTACGGAAAGAAGGGCACTTCTTCTTATTACTACCCCCTTATTTGGTTCGATTACAATGACGGCAGAGTAACGTCCCGTAATTATCAAACCAACTTGGGTGATGCAGGAAGGCTAAACGTAAGGTCATCAAGCGATTATACTGTCGCTTGGCTCCTTGGTCTTAACAACTCAAAACCCGGTCAGGATGACTGGGCTTATTCATACAATATTAAAGACACAGGTGATGAGCAGAAATGGTTTGAAGGAGATGCACATAACAGTGGAAGCAACATATATCTGAGAGGATCTTCTGCCAGTGCTGATTATGTTTGGAATATAGATTTCAGCGATCAGGACTTTGGCTTTGGCGTAGACTTTATCAATGTAGATCAATATGACACAAGTTACACTGAAAGGAAAAAGTCAGAGGTAGCAGATGATGCAACTATAGTCGATGTCATCAACCTCAACTTTAAGAGAAGAGCTTTTGCCGACGGCATGACACTGCCCGTTGTCATTTATACGGCAAATGATGAAAACGAAGTTCAGAGCGGATGGTCGCCCATAGATGTGAGCACTGTGTATGGAGCGGCTCTCTATGCCAGGCTCTCTCCCTCAGTTTCCATTGCCAAAAAAAGAGGCGGTGTCACCAAGGGCGGCCAGGACGGTATAGGAGGGCTTTATGTAGGATCTACACTTCTTCTTGACTGCAGCAAGGCTGCAGGATATTCAGTAAGTCCTGCAAACGGAGTCTATCTTACCAACTCAAAAGGCAATACGGTCGCTGTAGGAAGGCCCACAGCGACAGAAGGCGTTTGGGAACTCACATTCCTTTGGGATGATATGACTGAAGATGATCTTGCAGACAGCTATCAGATCAATGTCATCTATGAGCGCAGCCAGACTCTTGCTATAGATATAGCGCCCTCTGTTCCAAGGGAAGCAGACGGTCAGAATATAAACGTTGCATCTATTCCATACACATGGCAGGAAGGATTCTTTGGAAGCGGCAAGACCATAAAGATCGAATACGGAGAAGCGGTGCCGGCCACACCTTCAGAAGATGACGAGATCAAGGACTATACCAGCTTTTCATCGAAGGTCAAGGAACTGAAGATATCCGATTTTGATAAGGGAGACGGCAAGGGAATATTCAGGACTCTTAGCGATATAAAGAACCTTCAGGCTATCAATTTCGGACAGGATGAAGACGATGTGATCCTCTTCAACAACCACTCATACAGCGGAAATGAATTCATACCTCTGTCATCTGATGATGTGGCGTCCGCAACTCTCATGTTCAGGTTCTATGACCATGACTACCTCGATGCGGTCAGTACCATGGTCGCAAGCTTTGACCATGCCGAGCTGTATTACGACGGAGACGGAGGCGGTATAAGCGGAAGCTTCGTAAACGGCATATTTATTCCGTCAGAAGGAGACGAATATGTAGGCATCATCAAAGGCGAGCACTTTGAACAGGAATTCGCGCCTTTCGTAGATGAGGAGGGCAATGTACATCAGTACTACATCAAAGCCATATACAGCTTAAGGCCAAGGGCATATAAGATCCCTGCAGGATACAATGTCAACTCAAAGGCTCAGGTGTTCCCCGTATTCTTGAGTGCTGTTACGGATCCTGCGGAATCTGACAAGCTCACAAAGGAGCAAAAGGCATATAGATACATAGACGGCGAAAATGTTGATGGCCATGCAATGTACGGCAAGGAAGCTACGGCTCTTGCCTATGTTGACATACCTCTTGGAGGCGATACATCAAAGGTCAAGAGATACTCGGTGACCAGGGGCGTCTATGATACATCAGGGGAAAAGATGATAGATTCTGTGAACACTACAGAATATATCTGGGAACCTGATTATACAGGATCTCTTAAGGTCCTTTTCGATAATCCTGAGCCCATACAAAACGACGACAATATTACAGGAAAGAGCGTTCCTTATGCGGGAGAATCTCCTCAGCTGGATAGCAGCGGGAAATATAACTACTCTAAGAGTGGACTTGATAAGATCAATTCCTACCTCGGCGCTTTTGCAGGAAGGAGCACCTTCGGCATCTGCGTACAGGTACAGATGAAGGAATATGATGCTATAGGTTCACTGAGTGATATTGCCCCTGAAAGCATAGAGTTTGCTAACGTTTCGTCAGTTCCGAATGCAAACAGCGTTCTTAATTTCGGCAGCGCTGAGAATAAGGATGAGACTCAAGGCCAGACTCCTGATGGGACAGGATTCAACGAATTTGGAACTGATATAGGGATGGATCTCCCTTCTTTGGAGTTCGGCATAGGTGACTATGCGACTCTGGTCATGGACGGAGATCAGATCGGTATATCCATTGGACTTCCACTCTTCAAAGCAGAGTCCACCTCATACGGATCCGACAATACGACAAAGGCAGCCGATGGAAGCACAGTGGAGCAGTACAAAGACGATGACGGAAGCACCGTAAAGAAGACGACAAAGCCTGACGGCGGTACTGAGACACAGACAACTTCTACGACAGAAGACACTCAAAACCACACAAAGACTGTCACCACCAGGACAGAGACTGTGGATAAAGACGGCAACAAGACCTATCACAACGAGACAACAATATACAAAACTGAGGAAGGAAAACCTGATAAGCCTCAGACTACAACGACTGATACCAATGCGCCTAATACTCCTCCGGCTCCAAAGACCAACGGATTCAAGGAAGCAAATGGTCAGTTCGGAACTTTAGTAGACTTCATAGGTTCCATAGCAAAGCAGGCAGGCGGAGCCCAGGGTTCAGTAAAAGAATTCATGAACGGTGCCTTTGAAGACGACAGCTTTAAGAAGGCAAAGAACGGACAGTCCACAAGCAGGAAGATGTCCTTCAGTCTTGCAGTTCAGATCGCACTGACCTTTGAGTATAACCCTGTATACAATACTCACGTTTTCTCAAGCGGCGCTCTTTCTGCTACTGCCAGCTTCGAATTTACTCTTCAGTATAGATTCACTCCGGTACCTTTGGTCTATGTCTATGTCAAGACGGGCATATCCTTAGAGATAGGTATAGGAATGGGAATGGAATACAAGCTCGTTGAGGCAGATCCTATCACTGCATTCGAAAGAGGAGACTTTGACAGTCTTACCAAGAGAAATGGCCAGATGGTCTTTAAGCTGGATGACGATTATTCCGGTTTCCATGCGACCTTTACAGGAAGGATGTACATGGAGGTCTTTGACCATATGCCAAAAGCAGGAGATGAGGCTCTGACTTCAGGTGTCATCAGCAGCAGCGGAGGCATGAGCGAAATACTCCTTACTCAGTACGATGATGATCTGTATATAAGCTTAACTTCTGTGGGAGACAGGGTGACCATGGTGTCCTTAAGGCCCATCACCAAGTCAAGCAAAGCATATTTCAACGGCGCTTACATTACGCCTAGCGTCAGCGTTGAAGCGGGTGTCGGCGTAGGAATAGAACTTCTCAAGTTTGAACTCTTCGTCAAGACAAATCTCGCCATAACGGCTACTTTCGGAGAATATATCCCTGACGAAGAAAGGTATGAACCGGCATATATGTCCCAGTTCAACTGGGATATAGCCGTAGGATTCAATGTGGTGCTCCTTTTCGCGAACTACTCCATGGATCTTGTGGCCTTCTCCGTCGAAGGTTCGCAAGATAAAACAGATCATTACTTTACCTGGGTCATATCTGCAACATCAGCCAACGGCATGAAGGAGCTGTGGACTGAGATCAGATATACTGATGCTCACGGAAAGCCCATAAAAGATCCTACAGGAGGAAACCATACAAACGCCATAAAGGAAGAGTCTGCATATAAGCCTCTTGCAGAAGGCGAAGGTCTTATCAGGATCACCGGTCCTACGGACATAACGGCAACGCAGAAACTCAATGCGGTAATGACCTCAGCAGATGAACTCCAAAGAAGAACAGAAGACGGCTCGGTTGGGACCAATGCTATCCCTGCAAGCGGAACTCCTGATTTTGAGCTTTCAGGATACGGCACCAGCGGTGATGCAAGAGTTCTTGCTCAGGGTCTTACGACTGGTTACAGCTATAAACTCTTCACTGCGCTTGGCGAAAACTACATCATCTATCCAAAGATGATAGATGGAGTTCCTCAGATCGTCATGAGCAAGGTGATAATGGTAGGAGATCTTACCAGCGGAACCGGTCTTCAATCTCCATTCAGTGAAGCATCAAAAGAACCATATATCACTCTCGATGGTGACGGCCTTGCGGACTATGACTTCAGCGTAGGTGTAGAGGGATCGATGGTAACGGCCACGTGGACTGCACAGGGCGCAAACGGCACAGTCACCAAGAAACGTTCCCTTGATCTTGAAATAAAGCAATTTACGGAAGATCCAAAGGTGATCACAGAGGACGACGGCATGTACAGATATCTTCCGGATCAGATCGGAAATATCAGCGTATATGCTCAAAGCAGCAGTAGTGAGGATGCAAAGAAAGCTGCAAAGGCTGATTATAAGGCTTACCTCGTAGCAAAGAATCCTAAGCTCATAGGCCCGGACTACGACATACTCGAAGATGGTAATACCAATGATCCTATCCTGGTATCTTCAGTCTACAGCTATATCACTGTTTCAAAACTCATAGACATGCAGGGAACATCTACAGTCCTTACCGCAGCAGTTCCAGGCAGCGAAGGTTTTGATCTCATGACCGACACCATAAACGGAGAGGTCATAGAGAATATAGAAACTGTCAATATAGACGGCAGGGTGATCGTAGCATACACGACTTCAAAGACAGCTTACTTCGATGGTGAGAAGGGTACTACCGTATCAAAAGACGGCATGAATGAGACGACCGAGAGGGCTGTCATAAGGCGTCTTTACCTAAGACAGATAGGAGAAGACGGTTTTGGAAGCGCAAAGCTTATCCAGGAAGTAGCCGACTTCGAAGGATGTGACTCTAACAATATAAGCACAGCATTCTTTAAGGACGGCATATATGTACAGCATGCTCTTTCAAAGGCGGAGGTCGATCCTCACTATGCAAATCTTCGCTTCGTAACAGCCGAGCTTGAACTTGGGGCAGGTGCAGAGACCTTCATGCTCTTTGAGATGGGAAGCAACACATACATACTGAGGGAGAGCGGAATAATATCTTTAGCAGATGACTTAAGAGTTCCAGTGAGCATCACTCCTGTATTTGAGAACACTCAAGGAACGGATGTGACCATAGGCTCAGACGGAAAGAAGCTTGCAGTAGTTTACACCGCTGCAATGCCAAATTCTCTCAGCAACGCCATCTGGATATCCTGGTGGGATGCAGAAGAAGGCGGCTGGGGCGAGACCAATGTCCTGGCAATGAGGCATCTTCAGATCTACGAGGACAGCATCACGTATGGCATGAGTCCCGAAGATACTGAACTTGCATACCTTGGAAAGCTAACGACAGCGGGGAAAAACAAAGGATCAATGACAAGGCTTAGCTTTGGAAACCTTCAGATGTCCACAAGAGAAGTAAAGGATGGCGAAGTATCAAGACAGGAACTCATGGTCCTAACAGAGGGCAGCCTCACAGCACTGGAAGATTTCGAATTTGAAACTGTCAGCGGCGAAAAGATGAGCACCGTCGTTCCTGCCAGGAGAGCATCAACTGTGTATGAGGGACAGACGGAAGAGATCCCGCCTATGGTCGGTTTCTACGCCATAGCCTTTGGAGAAGGCAAACAGGGTCTTGGGGAAGCTTCTCTTGGCTTTGCAAATTACGATTTCACATCAGGACATGAGCTCGTCGGTGAAGTTAACTTCAAGAATACAGGAACTGCCGCCATAAGGGCCGGCGCAAGCAACCCCGTGACTGTGGTGCTTTCTGTCAGCAGACCTAATGAAGGATCTCAGGAACTTGCCAAGTGGCTCCTGACTGATTCCATACCTTCGGGAGGAAAAGCAAGGCTCACCTTCACGACAGATCCTCTTACTCACGATCTTCCAACAGGATCCACATTCTCATTGTATCTGACAGAAGATCAAGACTATTTCGGCAAGGAAAACGCATTTAAGACCACTGTTCCGGAACTCTTTAAGATCGAGGAGAAAGCAGAGCTTGCCTTTGGATACTTTGATGCAGAATTAAGGTCCATAGACGGTGACTACGCAGTAGTATATTTAGACTCTTCTGTTCTGAATGTCGGAAACAAGGATGCCTCAGAGGTCTTCATTCAATTTACTTACGACCGAGGCAGTGAGGATGAAAATGGAGTAAGATACATACCCATATCTCTGAAAGGCAGTGATCTTACTACCGGTATGCCGGAGGTAATAACGAGAAGAGGAGCATCGACTCAAAGCGTTGAAGCAAGCGAGGACAACGGCGTATACCTGCTGCGTGACGAAGAGGGTGGTAAGCAAATAAAGAAGGGCTACATGAGGAAGGTCAGCGGTACCATCAGAGTGCCGGTCAGCGCCTTTATAAAGGGAACAGACCTTAGCGGACTTCACCTGAGGGCCGAAATATTCTCTTCAGATGATGACACCGGAATGGTCAACAATGTGTATGTGTCAAAGCATGCTGAATATAACCAGAGCAATAATACAGCTTTAAAGACAGTAAAGAATGCGACTATATTCAGTACGCCGAGCCAGGTATCACTGTCCCTTGGAAATACACTGAGACTGCCAGTCACCTACGAAACGACTGCTGATAAGGTGGATATAACAGTAACTGAGATCGACAGCGGTGCACAGGACTGGAGATCACTTCTTGGCATACTCTATTATGACAGCCAGACAGGCAGCATAGTTGCAGCAGCAAATGAAACAGCGCAGCAAATGATCGAGGACGGCTTAGTCCCCACCGGTATCATCCAGGTCAAAGACACTGCCACAAACTCCATAGCTGCCATAACCTTCCGCATCACCGATACAGGCGACGGAGTCAACATATTCAAAGATGACCAGTCCTTTACTTTCTACAACAGGGATGGTTCTGAAACAGATCTTGATGCGGCCGAATCAGCCAGCAGCAATGAAGGATGGTATTTCGCATATAACGTTCCTGCAGATGCATGGACCGGAGGAGAGGCCAATGAAGTTCCTATGAACTCCGATCTTTCAAGAGCGAAGCAAAACGGAGCATACTTTACCTTCCTCTCTACAGCAGATACTATGGATATCTACTTTACAGGAAAGATAAGTGTAGAATGCGATGCTCTTGAGGCTCCACTTAGCTTTACTAAGTCACCTGCTCATGTGGAATTTGGCAATGACACAGGTCTAACATACAAGATCAAGGTAACAGCGGATCAGGGTACTGATATCGACAGGTATACGGCTACCTACAAGGTAAGCCCCGTTGTCCTAAGAGACGATGATGCTCCTTTGATCCTTTGGAACCGCAGCTTCCCTGAGACCGCATCTCTAAAGAGCGGAAGCGAAGTTCCAATGCGCTGCTATATCATCGATAACGGCGGTATCAGCAAGGTCCAGTTTGACGGAATAGAACTTAGCAACAAAACTGTGCCTGCAATTGAAAAAGTTGATGACGGAATGTGGTATTTCGACTGCGTCTTTACAAAGAACGGTAAAGTCGAAGTTGTCACCTACGATACAGTAGGAAACACCTCAAAGATGATCATCAATGTTGATTGGTTCAACTTTGTCGTAAGCTCAGGAGCCATATGGGATGCTCCGGGCCTTAAACCGGGTGACCTTTACTTATCCGACGACAGCGGAGCGCCTATACCTGCAGGCACCATAGGATATGCTCCATGGCTTGGTTCTTCATACATTCCAAGGGAGGATGAAGTCAGCGATCTTTATCTCCTGTCGAATGGAGAATTTACAAAGGCCGGATTTGAAAAAGATGATGAAGCGGGAAGATGGAAAATAGTATCCAACGGATGCTACATGGTCAAGGTAGATAGAGATGACGGTACCTGGGCCAGGGTGATCATGCGCATAAACAGGCTTGATATATCCGAACCTCAGCTTTCCGTAAGCGTGGATGGCAATGTTATAAGCTTCATTGCATCAGATGATAAGGAGATAGCATCTCTTACCATAAACGGAATGCCTATAGAAGTCAGCAGCAATCCATTCGCTTCTACCTTTGCAGCGCCTCTTGGAGGCAAATACCTAATTGAAGTCAAGGATGATGCGGACCATGCTGCAAGCAAGACTGCAGAGGTATCAATGGACCTCGTCCTGCCAAAGGATGCAGTAGAGACAAATATCAAATATGACGGAAAGCTAATAGGAACAGTCTCTGTTGATCCTAGCAAAGTTATAGGCGGCGAATACGATGAAAGCTGCAGCAAACCTGAAGAAGGTATATACAGCGCAGTATACTCCTTCGCCGTAGTCAATAAAGATACAGATCCTGCATCGATAGATGACAGCAGCTTCGTTTCCCTTGCAGAGGGAACCGGAACTGTCACAGATCTTCCGGAGGGTGAGTATGACATATATCTAAGAGACTCAAAGGGTCATTTGACCAGGTATGATGAGTCCTTCCATGTATATCATCCTGATGATCAATGGTATGCACCTGAGTATAACTGGGCATATGACCTTTCATCGGTGACAGCGAGCAGGAAGAGCAAGATCTATTCAAACTATATCCAAAGCGAGACGGCCTATACCTCCTCTTGGGTATCAAGGAATGCTACTTGCGAAGAAAAAGGCGAGACTACCTACGTTGCATTCTTTGGTAATAAGGTATTCAAAGAACAGTATTATGCGGTGGCCAATATACCTGCTCTTGGACATCTCTGGAAAGAATGGGAGATCACTAAACCTGCGGGTGACCATGAAAAAGGTGAAGAGACCAGGGTCTGCGCAAGAAATGCTACTCACATCGAAACAAGGGAGATACCGGAACTCGGAGCTCCGCATTACAGCTTTGATAAGGGCATAGCTTACGAATGGCGCCCCGGAGACGGAAGCCTTGAATATGCTGTGATCATAGACAGAGAAGAGCAGCGTGCATTCCTTAGCTTCAAGGGAGTGACTGTAGATGGAAAGGATGTAGATCCGGCTGATTACACAGTGGATACCAAGGGCTCGAGGCTCTATCTTAAGGAGGATTATCTTAAGGGACTGAGTAGAGGTGAGCACAGCATAAGTATACTCTTTGAGGATGGCGGTATATCTACTACTCTGACGATAGTAAAGACTCCTATTTGGATATACTGGGCAGGAGGCATCGCTATAGCTGCTCTGGCAGCGGCTTTCATCTGGCTGTTTATAAAGCGCAGAAAGAAAGAGGCTGCTGATCAGTAAAGGAAGATCAAGAAAACAGGATCAAAATAAGAGCGTGTGGGGTCTTCTCCATACGCTCTTTTCTAATGATCACAATCAGTTTTGAGTCATTCTTTTGTATGTTATGAATAGATACAGGACCGAAATGATCGGCAGAGCGTATCCTATGACTGAGCTGATCCCGCTTTGAGAAACAAGCAGATTATATAGTCCATGGTATGTGGCAGAAAGAGATAAGGATCCAAGAATGCTCGCAAAGGATATGGCCTTGTATTTTCTCGTCATTATTACGCCGAAGGTGAGCAGCAAAACACATACAAGATGCATGATGCCAACAGCAAGTCCACGTATCAGAACATAAGTAAAGACATCTGCTCCGGACGTAAGTATCTTGCAGCAATTTTCAAATGTAGCAAAGCCTGCACCTATGCCAACTGCTATATGTACCAGTGGCTTGTCCTCTGACTGAAGAACAAAAATGCAGAAGAGAACAGGCAGCATTTTCATTATTTCCTCGATGATAGGGGAAATATAGATGGATACAAGGTTTTCATCAAGCTCCAGTATCACTTCTGTAAACCCGCTGATATAAGCAGATAAAAGGCATAGAAGCATACCTACGCAAAAGGCGATAACGAATTGCCGCGCCCTTCCTGTCGTGAACAGCAGTGAAACAAGAAGAGGTATCAGTATACATATTAAAATGTTCTCAGCATAGATCATAATTCTTCCACCGCATTTCTTACAGCAAGATAGGTAATTATCAAAATGAAAGAGACGATAAATGATGTAAAGAGATAATAGAAACGATCACTCATATACAGGATATTGGTCGACCACAAGAGGCAGAAAAATGCAAGGCTCAAGGCCTTTTCATTGCTCCTTGAACTGATCATACTGATCGTTTTATAGATGCAAAGGATCAATACCAGATATGAAAGAATATACAGTATGATCTCTAAATACACATCGATGCTTAGATCAAATACCGATATTGCATACTGAAGGCAGATTACAGCAAAGGCGGTAATGGCTATATATGAAAGATCTTTCTTTGAAACAGCCTGTGAAAACCTTAAAGCCCTTATGCATATACAGATATAATACGAATAGATCAGACCCGAGAGTATGTCTTTAAGCCACTCTCCGGACCAAATTATCCATAATCCTACTATGGCGATCGTAAAGACTATTGTCAGGGGTGTTTCAATGCCAGGCCTTAAGTTTTCCTTTTTAAAGAAAGTCATTAAAACAGTGCCGAAAAGCAAAAAAATGGCGTTTTCCCCCATAAGGTTTACTGTGAACGGTATACGCATTCCGGGATACATGAGGGTATGGGCTATCCAATAGAGATTACTGACAAGATATGAAAGGGTCCCAAAGCAATACAAAACAGGGATGACCGGCTGCTCACTGTTTCTGACAAGTGCCATAGACCGCAGGAAAATGTAGACCAGTACAATGGTCTGCAGCATCAGTTCAATATTTGTAAGTATGAACTCAATCATTATTATCTGCCTCGTGAGAAGATCGCAATTCTTTAATTTTCAAAACAAAGAGAGTTACCAAAACACCTAGGATCAGCGAAAGAATTGCAATGATGATATAACCAATAATAATTGTATGTATCATAAGTCTCCGTATTTAAACCCCATATTTGAAAGTGTTTCTTTAAGGGCCTTCTTTCCGCGAGAAGATAGATTGTATATCTGTTTCTTGTTCTTTTTCATAACGGTAGCCACTTCTTCGATGCTCATATCATAAAAATATATGAGGGAGATGACCTGTCTGTACTCTGGTCCCAAGCTATCGATGGCCCTGTATAGAAGCAGTTTCTCTTCATCTTTGATGAGGCCTGCCTCCGGAAGATGGTCTTTGGTTTCAGGTATCTCTTCCTCGAGGGAGTGTGGTTTGCCGTATTTTCTTAAATGCTTAAGAGCGAGATTTCTGCCGATGGAAAACAGCCATGTTTTAAAACTGCTTTTCCCCTTGAACCTGGGCGAGTCAGAGAGCAATACTGCAAAAGAATCCATCATAATATCCTCTGCATCTTCTAAGTTATGTACGATGCCGAGTATGAAAAGAGTCAAACTCTCTCGGTGCCTTTCCAGAAGTATCTTAAGAGCTTCATCATCATGATACTTCAAAAACCTGGCATATAGTTGTTCATCACTTTCTGCCATATTACCATTATATATCATTCAGTACATCTTGACCATATGGCATAATTGGAAGGATATATTACTTTTTGTAAAATATACTTGACATATTGTCGCATATGAGATATATTGATGCCAGATAATTATCTGGCATCTATTTTTATAAAACTCTTTGGATGGACGGAATGCAAAATGATCATAGTGCAGGTCCCTCTGAAGATAAAAGATAACGGAGAAAAGAAATGAAAAAGAAAACAGTTTTAGTCATATCACTCATCCTTGTGATGTGCATCACAGCCGGAGTATTCCTGCTAAGAGACAAACTCATGGACAATGATGCGTATAGCTACCATTACCAGAAGAATATTGAAGTGACCAATGGAAAGGTGGAGCCTGAAAGCATAAGCGCAAATCTCACTGTTAAAAATGATGGTATACATACCATATATCTAAGCTGGCTTCCTATGGGAATGAACATAGAAGAAGCAATGAAGCTGGCTCCATCAGAACTTTGCTTTGTTACAGGCTGCGTCATCAGCTCTGAAAAAGAGCCTTGCGTATATGCTACTACAGGCGGATGGCTCACCATAGATACGGATATCGAGCTCGAGGCAGGAGAATACAAAGTCGATTATTACTACCTTGCAGACAAAGAAGCATATATAGACTTTGCGACCAAGTATTTCGGATCTGTCAATGCTGAAAGGCTGGCAGAGGATATCGATTGGGATCACATGAAAAAAGATGACAAATTCGTCATAAGCTATAACAGCAGCGTCAGCAGGACCGGCGGCTTTGCAAAGGCAAGACTCATACTTTTGGCAGTGACACTTCTTCTTGTAATGCTGATCGCACTCCTCGTATACTACATAGCAACAAAAGGAACAATGGAAAAATTCAAATTTGATGAGAGACAGGAAGCTCTTCGCGGCAGAGGATTCCGTTTGTCATTCTACGTGATGCTGGGATATATCCTTTGGATATTCATGGTGGATACCATGGGATTCATAAAGCCGGAATACTATACTATCCTTTATGTCCTCGGTCTTATCATCGGAGTTCTCGTCTACGCTGTATATGCTATCTGGAATGATTGCTACTTTGCCATGAACGAGAAAAAGAGCACATCTATTTGGATAATAGCTATAGTGGGGATCGCGAATCTCATGATCGGCATAGTAAATATGAAGATCTTCGCAAAGGCCGGAAACGGCGCACCTTTTGGGATCGGCGTTTCAAAGACACCTCTTATAAACCTGGCAGTAGCTGTTATGTTCATAGTGATCGCTGTAACTATGGTTTTAAAGAAAATGAGTGCAGGAAGATCTGCTGCAGATGATGAGGAAGGGGACGAGTAGATGAAAAATCTGAAGCTAAAAGCTGCAAGGGCTGCTCTTGATCTTTCTCAGCAGGACCTTGCCGATAAAGTCAATGTCTCAAGGCAGACTATAAACTCCATAGAAAAAGGAGACTATAACCCAAGCCTTAACCTTTGCATAGCCATATGCAAGGTACTTGGAAAGACCCTGGACGAACTGTTCTGGGAAGATTGACACTCCCCATTAAGATCTCGTAGAGTCCTGAGGATGGGCCCTCAGGGCTTTTTTATTGCTCTTTGGAAATGTGATAAATCTAATATACTATTGAAATATCATAGAAAATATAGTAACATGTTCTTAATTGAAAAAGTAACATGTTCTCTATTTAGAAAGGAGCATCATTATGGCAAAAGAAAAGTCCACATTGAAATTTGGTACTATACTGGCCTACGGACTTGGAGGAATGTTCCCATTAGGATTCGTCCTTTGCGTAGCCGGTTACTATCTCAACATCTTCATGACAGATATCGTAGGATTCAGCGCTGCTGTTGCTGCAGTCCTCTATACTGCGATCCAGATCATCAAGATGGTCACTATGGCCATGTCAGGCGCTATAGTAGATAAGTTTGAGATCAAGGCAGGAAAATATCGTACATGGATACTCATCTCAGGCATAGTCCTTGGTGTAGCATTCCCACTTTGCTTCCTCTATCTCAATATACCTACACAGACCTACATGATAGTATTCGTGCTGTTCTATGTACTTCAGTCTCTGGCATACAATGTCAGCTGGACAGCGCAGCATGCAGTTATTGCTCCTATGTCAAAGAACAGCGCTGATGTAGTTCTCCTCAATACTGTATCTCAGTTCGCAGGACTCTTTACAAGCGTCGTTTACATGATCATAGGAAATGTTCTTTTAAGCAAGCTGCCGACTGCAGGTACAAAGCAGATGTACTTTGGACCTTGCGCAGTTTACGGAGTCATTATCATTTTAGGATCTATACTTCTTTACGCCCTCTGCGGTAAATATGAAAAGAATGCTGCATCAGGCGCTGTAAAGGAAAAGAAGAAGGGTATGTCCTTAGGCGAGATGCTCAAGTCCTTCAAGGGACCTGCAATACCGTTCTTCTGCAGCTTTACATTCACTGCTGCAACAACAGGTTTCTTCAATGCTCTTCTTGCTCACTTTGCAACATATGTACTTGAGAATGCAAATGTCGTAACACTTTCTCTTGGTGTAACTTCCATCGCAGGTGTTCTTGGCGCTATCCTTACTCCTATGATCGCAAAGGCAAGCTCAAGAAAGAACGTACACATTGTTTGCCAGATCATAAGCTGCATCGCATACATAGTGCTTGCACTCTTCGGAAAGAATCAGGTCCTCTTTATTGTCATGAGAGCAGTAGCGACCTTTGTAGGTATGCCTTCTACCATACTCATGACCACAATGGCAAATGATATCGGAGACCATATGGAAATGAACGGAGAGGTCCCGCCAAGAGCATTCCTTCAGTCTCTTGCAGGAACAGCCAACAGAGCAGGTCTCGTTATCTCCGCAGCTCTTGGATCCTCTGTTCTTGTCGCTATCGGTTACTCTGCCGGCGTAGTTTTCACAGATGCAATGAAGACAGCACTTACAACATATATCGCTGCTCTTCCGGCTGGTTGCTGTGCTCTTGCTGCTATCATCATGCTTTTCTATAAAGTCGATGAAAAGAAGATAGCTCAGTGGAAGGCTCAGAAGAATCAGCAATAGATATTTTATGTAGAGAGAGGATAATAAACATGACTACAGAAGAATTACTTCAAGACAGGATAAAGATCGTTCGCGGAGCTGCCAACATGGAGCATCCATATCGTATCCCTGTTGTATCTTTCTTTGTAACATGGAAGATACTTGATGCAGGATACAAGCTCTCTGAAGCTCTTCAAAGCTACGATATAATGGAAAAAGTCGTACGCCATCATCAGGAAGCATATAACTTCGATATGCTCAACGATGTAGGTATCAGAAATCCATACCGCTTTGCAGCAGCTATGGGATCCAAAACCTATGAGGTAGACGACGAAAAAGAAAGTCTGGCTGTTCACGATATCCATATCGCAGAGCCTGAGCAGTATAAACTGCTGACACAGAACTATTTCAAGTTCCTTTGGGAAGTAGGTATGCCGAACAAGTATGACTGGTGGGGCGAGGAGACCGATGTCTCAAAGATCCAGGCCGCCATCGGCGAAATGATGGGATTCATGGGATTCTCAGGAAAGATCAACATGATCATGACAAAGGAATACGGGCTTCCTCCAAGAGTGGCTCCCAATCCGCTTCCTCAGATGTCCATAGAAAATGTACTTGGATTCATCTTCGGTATCAAGGGTACTTCCATGATGATGAGAAGGAACAAAGAAGGCCTCCACGAAGTTCTTAATACTATGGACGCAATGTTCTATACACCGGCTCTTGCAGGTATGAAGAATCTTCCTGAAGGACAGAATCATCAGTTCTGCTATGACAGCCTACTTGCTATGCTTGCTCATAACTTCATGAACCCGGCACAGTTTGAAGAGTTCTATCTGCCTTCCCTCAAACCATATATGGATGTTATGCAGGAAAAGAAGATTAACGGACTCATCTTTACAGAAGGCAGCATACTCAGATTCAAGGATGCTTTCAAGGACTACAACAAAGGCGTTCTTACATTGCTTCCCGAAAATGACGATGTATTTGAGATGCATAAAGAACTGCCCAATGTGTCTATCATGGGAGGTATGCCCTGCAGTATCCTGGGTCACGGCACTAAGGAAGAATGCCTTGACAGAGCTAAAAAGGTCTGCGACGAGATCGGATGTGACGGGGGACTGCTCTTCTCACAGGATAAGATGGGTTCATACAGAAACGATGCGACATCGGAAAATCTCAAGGCAGTCAACGATTTTGTAAGAGAGTATAGAGGATAAGGAGGTTCATCATGGGTGAAAAAGTAGATCTCAGACAATTCGAGACAGGAATGGGTGCACTGATGGAAAAGATCCAGCTTCCCGGGCCTGATGGAAATCCTCTTCCACCACAGCAGAAGCAGATGCTTTTGTCACAGTTCTTGATCTTTGCTCTCATGAGCTAAAAGAAGGATCAGAGCGCCTGCAATTGCAGGCGCTTTTTTTCGTATATAAAGATAAAACAGGTTGATACTTATTCTCATATAGAATAAAATTCCAAGAGAAGGAAATGGAGAAAAGGACTTGGCTAAATACAAAAAAAGTGAACTAACTAAAGATGCAATACTGATGGCAGCAAAAGAGCTCTTTCTCGAAAAGGGCTATTATTCAACTACAGTCAGAGACATATGCAAGTCTTCTGGTGTTTCTCTAAGCCGTCTTAACTACCACTTCTCATCAAAGGCAGATCTTGCTGCAGATATATGCAGAGATCTTTTCAGAAACTTTTATTCAGAATTAAAGAATACCATTAAAAATGACAGGGGATATTCCCTTGTAGTAGAAGCGATCACTTTGCGCTTTTTAGTGGACCTGGTCGTGGATATAGATAACAAATATGAGGCCAGTGTCTTCTATAGAGACCTTTCAAAAGAGGGTATATTCGGCCGTATTTTCACACCTAACGATCAGGGCGAGTTTTCAAAGTATATGACCCTTGCTCACTTTGACAATATTAAGTCGTTGTCTGAGAAGATCGTTATCTATTCTCATATATTCGGAAATTCTTTCTCAGCCGTCATCAATGGATGGGACGATCTACTAAAGCAGCATGGAGGAGATAAAAAGGCTGCTTTAAAAGTCATTCAAGATGTATATGCGGGACTTTTTATGCAGATGATGGACATGCCCCATGATGCCCAGAGGGCCATGGTCGAGATCTCGCGTGCCTACTACAGCATGCTCAAGGTCGAGCTTTCAGGGCTTACTAATGTGAGCGTATCTATGCCCACTATGCCGTCCTTAAGAGATAAGGTCGGTATTTTGGAAAATATCATGGATAATGAAAAGATAAGACTTAAGAGCACCTCCGACAGAAAGAATATAGAACTTGATACAGACATCTAGAATACTAGCTTAGAGAAGAATATGCATACAAGCCAGATTTCATTCCTGATATAAAGGTCCCCTTTATCGGGAAAAAGATCACAAAGGCAATCATTGCCGGAATGGTGGAAACGACCATCGAGGAATGTTTACCTGATACGCGGAGATCGACCCGGGTGCCTATGGCATCCGGTTTTAAAAAGTATATAATTCTTGATCGAGAGGATATTGCCATGGTCACTAAAGGAATGAGATATAATTTATTATATAAAAATCGAATAGGAGCCAAGCGATAAGCACCCTGTCTCCTATTCGATAAACGTCTAATGTCAATATGCTGTTTTTAACAAAATAACCTATGCGCTTAAAAGATTTATAAGGACATTCACTATAGCATCCTTTGCAGCATCATTAGGCATAGGAAGTTTTTCTTTAAGAGCTTCAAAGATCTGTTCCATTTTCTCAGCACTTTGCATCAATTCCTCGTTTTTCATGGCCATACCTCCCTAGAATCTATACCCTTGAACGAATTCACAGATCGCTTTCATGTTTTCTGCCTTTACATCATTGGCTGAAAGAAGCCCATGAGTGGGAGCAAACATATATCCTGACGGTCCGCATTGTTCCATGATGTTTCTTACGTGAACTATATTATCCTCAACGCTTCCTTCGCGCATGAGAGGCTGTGACATGCCTCCTATGAGAACGAACTTATCTCCAAGATCCTTCTTAGCCTGGATAAAATCATCGCTTTCTACAAAGGTGACGAAGGATCCCTTAGGATAGTCCAGAAGATGATCATATACATGGGCCCACTTTCCTTCCATAAAGAGGCATGATCTCTGCCCGTTGGCAAAGAGAATATCATAAGCCCTCTTTGCTGTTGGCCAAAAGAACTTTTCAAAGGACTTCCTGTTTAGATATGTAGGAGTCGTTACTGGGTTCATGAGCCATGGATAAGTTTCAGGAGCTCCCGGCACAGGAGCGACGAGCTTGTATGTTGCTTCTATGGCATCGAGGGTCTTTTCTGGTCTTCTTCTTAAGTCTGTAAGAGCTGTCCCAAAACCCCTTGTAAAAGCATACTTTTCATATGCAAGATTGATGCCTCCTGCAATACAGAAAGGAACTCCTACATTCTTTCTTAGATATTCATTTACACCTGCTGATTTAGCCCCAAACTGGCTGAAAGCCTGAACGGACTGTAAAAGAGCTGCCACTGCGTCTTCTATACTTCCATGAAAAGCGGGATAGCGGCGGTAGAGCATTCCGAGCAAAGCCTTTGCAGGATCTTCGATATAGTCATCAAGATCGTCATCTCCTATTAAAGAGACATCCTTTGCCTGAAGCGTCACGCCATCAGATGAAATGCAGCACGAACTGAAACCCAAAGAATCATATATCTTCAGGGGACGGTTCATACCGAAGAACAAAGTGCCGTCAAAGGGCATATCGAGAAGATGTTTGGCATATACTTCGTATTCTCTTTCTGCACTGGAAAGAGCATCTTCAGCAGTGGTGCCATAATAAGCGATGGCCCAGGTCTGAGCCATGGATAGAAGAGGGATATGATCTACCTGTTTATGATCTGCTGCCGCCTTGATCATCTCCAGGTTCCTATCATACATTTCGGATCTTGTCATTTTGCTGCCTCCATACCTAACAGTGAGTGGATCAAATATACTTTTTACACTGTGATTGTAGGCCGCAATAGCCCCTATGTCTATTTTAACATTTGAGAATATGTTACGCTGAGCGTAACAACTAGAGACCTTCCTGAGCCTTCTTGGCCGATGCTATGAACTGCTTTATAGCCGGATTTACATTGTCCGGCATATATGCGAGGCAAAGGTCCCAGTTCGCTGTACAAGAAGGGATATCGATGTAACAAAAGTATTGACTGTCTACCTGAGCATAAAGATCCGTGGTCACAGCTATAGAATCTCCCTTCAGCAATTCGACAGGTATAGACGCAGCATCCGGTATGGAGCGCATTTTCTCAAGAGGATAATCAAGTCCTCTAAGTATATTTTCAATGGATGTCCAGTAACCCGAATAGTCTCCTTCGCCCATGGCTATAACAGGATATTTGCATATATCACCTGCTGTGACCACATCCTTTGTTGCCAAAGGATGGGTCCTTGGCACAAGAAGCTTAGGAGAATACTTCCTGACAGTAACAAACTTAAATACCCTAGTCTTATCCATCTGCTTTGCAAAGGAGATTGCAAAAATGATGTCATAGGTCCTGTCTATAAGCCCGTTGATCACTTTGCTAGGCTCTTCTCTTGTCACATCCAGCTTTATATCCGGATGATCAGATGTGAACTGCTCAAGTATGGGGAAAAGATAAAGAGACCCCGGCACAGCATTGCCGTCACCAAGGCGAAGATTATACTGCTCGCCCTGCTGTATATCCTTTGCCCTTTCAACTGCATTGGCAGATCTTTTTAATATGTTCTTCCATTCCTTTGCAAGCTGCGTTCCTGCAGAAGTAAGATAGATCCTCTGTCTATTGTTCACGAACAACTTTATCCCAAGTGTAGTTTCCAATGCATGAATATTTCTGCTGACAGATGCAGTCGTCATATGAAGCTCGTCTGCTGTCCTGGTGAAATTCTCGTATTTGGCAGCAGTAAGAAAAACATCTATCTGCTGAAATGTCACTCCGTTTAGTTCCTGTGAGATCATATCATCACCCATATACATTAAAAAACAAAATGATAAGATATGGAAATATCACTTATCTTTTATATACTTCATATATTCACGGTATCCCTTTTCCTCCATCTCCTCATAGGGAATGAATCTTAGGGATGCTGAATTTATGCAGTATCTAAGGCCTCCAAGCTCTTTTGGACCGTCATCGAAGACATGTCCAAGATGTCCTTTATTTCAAGACTATCCTTTTTAAGCGCCTTAAAAAATCATTAGCAGCGTGCCTGCATAGTCTGTATCAATGAGGATGGAAGCCTTATCTCCCTTGATGAGGTGTGTACTTGTGTTTCCGTATCTTAAGGTCTTAATCATCATAGAAGAACTGATTGTACTTGATCTCATCAAGCCTTAATATTATCTCAACAAGAAGCTCTTTTTCGCTGAGCTTCATGAGTTCATCCCTTGCTATCTCTCTTTCTTTTTCCATGCTTTCTTCTCTTTCCTTAATGAGATCTCCAAGCCCATCGAAAAGTCCCATGTGCGCCTCCTAAAAATAAATATGAATAAACTATTGATACAGGTTGATTCGATTCTATTTTAACACTTCTTATTTAGTTAAAAAAGGACAGGTACTCCGTCCTGTCACAAATTCTTAAACAGCCTTGCGTTCCAAAACTCCATATCAAGCTCATAATGAAAGAGACAGCCCAATTGCTGTCTCTTTGTCCTTAAAGGGTAGGTATGATCATAAAGCAATGATCACTATAACTCTAGTCAGTAAACAGAGGTGTCGAATAGTATCTGTCTCCGCTGTCTGGGAGGAGGGCTACTATGACTTTTCCTTTGTTCTCAGGTCTTTTTGCAAGCTCGATAGCTCCGTAAAGAGCTGCTCCTGAGGATATCCCTACGGATATACCTTCCTTCTTTGCAAGTAGCTTTGCTGTTTCAAAGGCTTCTTTTGCAGGGGCCTTGAATATCTCGTCGTAGATCTGCTGATTGAGTACTCCTGGGATAAAGTTTGCTCCTATGCCCTGGATCTTGTGAGGACCGGCTTTTCCTTCTGAAAGGAGAGGGGAATCTTCCGGCTCGAGAGCAACTATCTTTACTTCCGGTTTCTTTTCTTTTAGGAATTCACCGACTCCTGTGACAGTGCCGCCTGTTCCTACGCCTGCAATGAAGATATCGACTGCGCCGTCAGTATCTTCCCAGATCTCTGGACCTGTGGTTGTCCTGTGTGCAGCAGAGTTTGCAGGGTTGTCGAACTGGCCTGCTATTATGCTTCCCGGGATCTCCTTTTTAAGTTCTTCTGCCTTTTCTACAGCGCCGTTCATGCCCTTAGCGCCTTCTGTAAGGACCACTTCTGCGCCGTAAGCTTTAAGTATATTTCTTCTTTCAACGCTCATGGTATCAGGCATGGTAAGTATTACTCTGTAGCCTTTTGATGCAGCTATAGCCGCAAGGCCTATGCCTGTGTTTCCGCTCGTAGGCTCTATGATGACAGAACCTTCTTTTAGAAGACCTCTGTTTTCTGCATCTTCTATCATGGACTTAGCTATTCTGTCCTTTACGCTTCCTGCAGGATTTAGATACTCAAGCTTTACAAGTACTGTAGCCTCCAGTCCCAGTTCTCTTTCGATATTTTTAACTTCCAAAAGAGGAGTTTTTCCGATAAGTTCTGTTATTCCTTTATATATCTTTGCCATAGTAAATACCTTCTTTCATGTAGATTTTACACCTATTCATCTTTGTTTGCTATAAACATATTGTCGAGGGTATGCCACCCAAGGACTGCGCATTTGACTCTTGCGGGCATATGGGATACATCGATGAGCGATGCTGCTTCTTCCAATTCCTCCAGTTCATCATCCGATGTTTCTCCCTTTATCATGCGGAGGAATATGTCTGAAAGTCTTAAAGCTTCTTCTTTTGTTTTTCCTATCACCAGGTCCAGCATCATGTCTGCAGATGCCTGTGATATGGCGCAGCCATCGCCTACGTAAGCTCCATCTGTTATGATCCCGTCTTCAAGTTTCAGTTTAAGTGTGATGTCGTCACCGCAGCTTGGATTTACTCCTCTAAGCTCAAAATTTGCACCTTTGAGTTCATGCTTGTGGGCCGGACGAAGATTGTGGTCGTTGATTATCTCCCTATAGAAACTATTCTGCATATCCCATTCTCCTTCTGACAAAACGAAGGCTTTCGCCAAGTCTTTTTATCTCATCTTCTGTATTGTAAAATGCGATACTGACCCTAGATGTAGACTGCACGTTTAAATGTTTCATAAGGACCTGAGCACAATGATGCCCGGCCCTGATACATATGCCGTCACTGCTTAGTATCTCTGCAATATCATGGGGATGTACCCCCTCAAGAACAAAAGAGAATATACCGTGATGATCGTCAGCTTCGGGAGATCCTAAAATTCGCAAATGTGGTACGCTTTTCAGCTCTTCAAAAGCCAGCCTTCCAAGGTACTTTTCTCTGTTTATTATCTCTTCAAAACCTAAGGCATTGTAATAGTCGATGGCAGCTTTCAGGCCTGCTGCTCCTGCTCCGTTGACAGTGCCTGCTTCAAATTTGTGAGGAAGCTCGGCCCAGGTAGAATCCGTTCTTTCAACGAATTCGATCATCTCTCCTCCGAAAAGAAAGGGCGGCATCTTTTCAAGAAGCTTTTTCTTTCCGTAGAGCACTCCTATACCCATGGGCCCGTACATCTTGTGCCCTGAAAAGGCAAGAAAATCTACGTCGAGGTCTTGTACATCGACCTTCATATGCGGAACGCTTTGAGCTCCGTCACACACGAACACTGCGCCTATTTCATGGGCCATAGCCGCATATCTTTGTATATCGTTCTCATTTCCAAGTACATTTGAAACCTGAGTCATGGCAACAAGGCGGGTCTTATCATTAAGAGCTTCTTTAAAACTGTCTTCTAAGATCTTCCCGTCTTCGCCACATTCGACCCATCTAAGAGTGAGGCCTTTTCTTTTTGCAAGCTGCTGCCAGGGAACAAGATCGCTGTGGTGCTCCATGACAGTAAGCACTATCTCATCACCTTCATTAAGGAGGCTCCCGTAGCTGTATGCTAAGAGATTCAGGCTTTCTGTCGTATTCCTTGTAAAGATAATCTCTTCAGAAGACTTGGCATTAATGAAAGCTCTTACAGCTTCTCTTGCATCTTCATAAGCATCAGTTGCCTTTTGCGAAAGTTCATAAAGGCCTCTTAAGGGATTGGCATTGCACTCTTTGTAAAAGTTCATCTCGGCATCTATGACGCTCTGAGGCTTTTGAGTCGTAGCGCTGTTGTCAAGATATGCAATGTTCGGCATCCCGTAAATGAGAGGAAAGTCTTTTCTGATAATGTCATTATCAAGGGAGCTTTTATGTGAGCCTGTTAATTTCGTATCAGATCTCATGCTTTTTACCTATCCTTTTTAATAAAGCTTCCTTTAGATCCTCGCTGGGGATCTTGTTTATGACTGCGAAAAGCTTTGCATCAGCAAGCAAGCCTATAGCCTCTTTTTCATCAATACCTCTTGATCCCATGTAGTAGAGGATCTTTTCATCAGGTCTTCCTATAGTTGCGCCGTGATTTCCTTCAACATCCTCTTCAGCGCAGAGTATCACAGGGAGACTTTGGTTATGGACCTTGCTGCTGAGAAGGAGCACATCTTCCATTTCATTTCCAACAGATGCTGAAGATCCTTTCCTGAAATCTATGGTCCCCCTCATGATCTTCTTTGCGTTTCCGTCAAGTACCCCAGATGTTTTTATGTCGCTGCTCGTATTCTTGCCGGTATGTAAGGCTTCGCAGTTGACATCGTACAGTTCTTCTCTATCAAGGCTGTATGCAATATCTGCGCTAAAGCTGCTGTTCTTGCCTTCCAGGGAAACAGAGCAGTTGTCGTAGGTCTTTTCGCCTCCGAGGACAAGCCTGTACCAATGAAAGTTTGCATTATCTTTGCAGCTTACTCTTATATCTGCGACTTTAAGATCATCCTCATCTGCTTCTGAGATCTGGATAAGGTCCAAGGAAGCATCCTTTGAAAGCACTGCTTTTATAGCTAAGAGCGCATCTTCGTTATCGATCACAAGAGTCTCTTTTTGACCTTCCTTTACTTCTATGATCTTTTCCTTTGGCTCTTCTTTAAGCTCTACCTTTGCCGCTCCCATGCGGAGCCATCTGAATGTGCCTGCAAGGGGCTTGTTTATCATCTTTTCCATTATCCTATAGCCCCTTTCATTTCTATTCTGATGAGATTGTTCATTTCAACTGCGTATTCCAGTGGCAGCTCTTTTGAGACGTTTTCTGCAAATCCGCTTACGATAAGGGCTTTTGCATCTTCTTCGCTTAGGCCTCTGCTCATGAGATAAAAGACGGCTTCATCGGAGATCCTTCCTATCTTTGCTTCATGGCCGACATCTGCCTCGTCTGTTCGTATATCCATGGCAGGAATGGTATCAGACCTTGACTCTGAATCGAGCATCAAGGACTGGCAGGATACGGATGACCTGCTGTTCTTTGCATTTTCTGAAATGACTACTGCGCTTCTGAAAGTGCTTACTCCTCCGCTCTTTGAGATAGACCTTGTGTTGACTACGCTTGTAGTGTTCTCTGCGTTGTGGACTACTTTGCAGCCCGTATCGAGATCCTGGTCTTTTCCTGCAAAGGTAACTCCTGTGAATTCGCAGCTTGCACCTTCTCCTGCAAGTATGCTCATGGGATAGAGGTAGGATACGTGAGATCCAAAGGATCCTGATACCCATTCTATCTTTCCGCCTTTTTCAACTTTAGCTCTTTTTGTATTGAGGTTATACATATTCTTAGACCAATTCTCTATGGTGGAATATCTAAGGGATGCATCCTCACCTACAAAGAGCTCTACGCAGCCTGCATGGAGGTTTGCCACATTGTATTTAGGCGCTGAGCAGCCTTCGATGAAGTGAAGATATGCTCCCTTATCAACTATGATAAGGGTGTGTTCGAACTGGCCGGCTCCGGGAGAATTGAGCCTGAAATATGACTGAAGAGGGATCTCAACTGATACTCCGGGAGGTACATATACAAAGGATCCTCCTGACCAGACAGCCCCGTGAAGAGCCGCAAATTTATGGTCTGACGGTGTGACCAGTTTCATGAAATGGTCCTTTATCATATCAGCATAATCTCCGTGAAGAGCGCTTTCTATATCTGTGTATATGACGCCCTGCTCTGAGACTTCTTCTTTTACATTGTGATATACAAGCTCGGAATCGTATTGAGCTCCTACGCCTGCAAGGGACTCTCTTTCTGACTGGGGTATTCCGAGCCTTTCAAAGGTATTCTTGATATCCTCGGGTACATCTTCCCAGTTCGTATGCATCCTTTCAGTGTTGGGTCTTACATAGGTGACGATGTTCTCCATATGAAGGCCTTCTATGGATGGACCCCAATCAGGCATGGACATGGATTCAAAGGTCTTAAGGGACTCTAGCCTAAACTCAAGCATCCATTCAGGATCACCTTTTTCCTTTGATATCTGCCTTATTATTTCTTCTGTAAGACCGCTCTTTACTTTGTAGCTGTCCTTATCTTCATAACGGAAGTCGTAAAAGGAGCGGTCTACATCTTCTATATATGTCTTTTCTGCGCTCATTATGCTTCCTCCGTGAAGGGAGCAAAGCCCTTTTCTTCAACTATGTCTATGAGCTCTTTGCCGCCTTCCGCTACTACGCGGCCTTCGGCTATGATATGGACTTTGTCAACGTTTAGCGAAGACAGTATTGCTGCATTGTGAGTGATGATAAGAAGGGATGAAGACCTGTCCTTTTGGAATTCTTCTATGCCTCTTGAAACTGTACGAACAGCATCTACGTCAAGGCCCGAGTCTGTTTCGTCAAGTATGGCAAGGCTTGGCTTAAGAAGGAGCATCTGAAGTATCTCAGCTTTCTTCTTTTCACCACCGGAAAAGCCTACATTAAGATCTCTTTGAGCATATATGTGGTCAAGCTGCAAGGATTCAAGGACTGCTTTTACTTCCTTTCTAAAGTCCCATGCTCTTATCTTTTCTCCTGTCTTTTGCTCAAGAGCAGACCGTACGAAGTTCTCAAGGGATATGCCCGGAACTTCAATAGGATTTTGAAATGAGAGGAATAGGCCAAGCTTTGCTCTTTCGCTTACGGAAAGCTCCAATAGGTCTTTGCCTTCAAATATTGCAGTGCCTCCTGTAACAGTAAAGGCCGGATCTCCCATGAGCACGCCGGCAAGGGTGGATTTTCCTGCCCCGTTTGGTCCCATGATGACGTGAGTTTCGCCTCTTCCTATGGACATGGATATTTCGTGAAGTATCTCTTTATCTTCTACAGAAGCGGAAAGAGATTCTATTTTTAAGATCTGATCTGACAATTTGATGCCTCCTTTGATCACTATTGACATTTTTCCGTAATTGTAATACCATTTACCTACTATGTCAATAGGTAATACGGAAGAGAGAATATTGATTTACCTATTTACCCTGCAGTATAATAGGTGAAAGAAAAGATCGGAAGGAGGAGCCTTCAATAAAGAAGTTGAAGGTCTGGAACTATGATATCTACAAGAGGAAGATATGCTGTCAGAGTTCTTTTAGACTTGGCTGAAAATGATAACGGTAGCTATATACCATTAAAGGATATTGCAGAAAGACAGGGTATATCAAAAAAGTATCTTGAGATAATAGTAAAGGATATGGTCAGCGGCGGCCTTATAAGCGGTACCAGCGGCAAAGGCGGCGGCTACAAACTTTGCAGAGAGCCTAAAGACTATTCAATAGGAGAAGTCTTAGAGCTGATGGAAGGGACTCTTTCATCTGTTGTGTGCCTGGCAGGAAAAGATTTTAAATGCCCAAGAAAAGACCAATGCCAGACCCTTCCCATGTGGGAGGAGTATGACCAGATGGTCCATGATTTCTTCTATGGGAAGAAGCTCAGCGACCTACTGGAAAAAAATAAATCGATATAAGTCACTTAACTGATTTTAATATTTAATGATAAAGCAAGATGGCAGCCGAAACTTTGGTTGCCATCTTTTTTATACTTAGATATATTTGTCCAATTTATGATATAGTATCCATGAAAAATATCGCTGGTTAAAGGTGAGGAAAAATAAATGCCTTTCAGGATAGTAAACAAGGATATAACGACGCTTGAAGTGGATGCTCTTGTAAACTCCACCAATCCCGATATGGTCGGACGCTCCGGAGTGGATCAGATAGTGCATAGGCTCGGCGGAAGTGAATTTGACGAAGAGTGCGCAAAGCTTAGGGGAAAACTTCGCTTCGGAGAAACTGTATATACGAAAGCCTATGGCAAGCTGAAAGCAAAGTATGTGATACATACCTACGGGCCCACCTATGTGGACGGTCTTCAGGGAGAACCCGTGCTATTAAGGTCTTGCTACAGAGAGAGTCTTCGCCTTGCAAGCGCTCTTGGCTGCAAAACTGTAGCATTTCCTCTCATATGCGCAGGAACTCTTTCTTACCCCATCGAGGAAGCCCTTGGTATAGCGATCTCCGCTATAAACGAATATCTAAATTTAGAAAATGACAAGCTTGATGTGACTCTTGCTCTTTACTTCGTATCGACAGACAGAGTCACAGCAAAGGTCCTTGGTGATATAGATAAATATATCAAGGATGCTTCAAATAAAAAGAAGGATGACCTTGACAGCATACTTTCCTTTGGCGGCGAGAAGTTCCATGAGATGCTCATAAGACTTATGAATGAAAAGGGACTTTCAAGTCCCGATATATACAATACTCTCTACATGTCTCCTAAGACCTTCAACAAGATAATCAACGGCAAAGTCAAACAACCAAAGAAGGAGAATATATTTGCTATTGCCATCACCATGGGTCTTAGCTACGAAGAGACAAGGGATCTGCTTGCATCTGCAGGACTTGCATTTTCCAGCAGTGATAAGCAGGATATGATCGTTGAATACTGCCTAAAGAATGGCATAAAGGATCTTTATGATATAAACTGCCAGCTGGTCAAATATGAGCAGCAACCGATATTCTGTTAATATTCTGCATCGGTGACACCATCGCTAAGGATGGAACAGAAACATATTATTTGAGTATATTAGTGACTATAAAAAGGCGGATATCCGCCTTTTTTATATGCAACAAAAAAATAGTAATTAAACTACCAGTTCAATGACAAAGAAAATGCGCTGCCTTAAAATATGGACTGTCAAAAGGAGAAAACATAAAACTTTTAAGTTGCCATATATATTTTAAGGAGGCGATAGTATGAATCTAAAAGATGCATTCCGTTACCAGAACAAACTCCAGTCCTTCATGGACGAGACCCAGAGGATACTCGACAGAGATATCAACATAACCAAGGTAGAGAATACCTACCTGCGCCGTAAGGTAGACCCTCAGGCAGAGGATGAGACCGTAAGGGTCGCTCCCGAAACTGAATATTACGAGCAGATAACTGCTCTTGCAAACTTCCTCGTCTATCTTCTCAGCGAAAAAGAAAAGCTCTTTAGAGCCATCAGAGAAGCAAAGTCCCGCCTCGATATAGACATGGACAGTGAGGTCAGCCTCAATGTGTCAAGGCAGTGCATAGCGCGCACCTTTAAACACATGAATGACCTGAGGTCCTCTGAGCAGACCATCTCAGGGGGTGGCACGGGTTACAGGTTCAATGCCGAAGGTAACCAGGTCTCATACCGCTGCGATGTAAAGAAGGTCACAACCATAAACTTTGACAGAAATGTCATCAAAAGAGAGCTTGCAAAGCTCAACAAGGCATCTGACGAGGCCTCTGCAAAGATAGACCTTTGCACTGTGGTCTCAGAGGTCGATTACGAACCTCCCATAGATGTGAACTCAAGCTTCGTAGAAGCTTTTGAGACCTTCGCAGAAAGGACAGCAGCATAACGCTGCAGTCCTTTCCTAAGGGGCAGTTTTGAATATGACAGGGAATAGGAAAGGTCCTTGGATACCGGTTCAGATGCAGATGAACTATAAAGCTGCATATACATAAAATAATATTGATCCGGAAAATTAAGCACTCGCAAACTGCAAAAACGCCACGTGCTTCGTTCTTCGCCAGATCCATATTTCATCAAAACCGTTTATCGCAAGGAGGCTCTCTCCCACATTCCCAAATACATCTCAATATAGGGTAATGACATTTCAGCACATAAGGGGGCTGATAAGAATAATTAATACATCACATTTCCAAAGAGAACAAAGGCTCTTAAAGACCAGGAAGGGTTTAAACCAAGGAAGGGTCTTTGAGAAGTCATAGGCTTTTCAAAAGAAATGAAAAAAAGGTAGAAAAGGCCTTTCCAAATACCTGTCATATCCAAAGCTGCCTCACATATACTTCTCCTATCGGGAGAAAAAAGAAAAGAATAAAAAGATATATTAAAGCCGTAAGTTAGATCTTGCGGCTTTTTGAATATATGTAGGGAGGCAAATGAAAAGATATAAGACAGGGATGTACGGAGGGAAATTCATGCCCTTTCACAAAGGCCATGAATACTGCTTAAGAACTGCAGCAAAAGAATGCGAAACAGTATATGTGATACTTTTTTCAGGCGGCAGCGAAGAAGAAAAGATCCTAAAGGAAAAGCCTTATGAATGGCTGAGCGCAAAAGCAAGGCTTAGGCAGATCGAAAAGGTCTGCAGGAAATACCAAGGGGTGGCCAGGATGATACCGGTGGCAATCGATGTGACGGAGCTTAGAAAGACTTTGGGAGATGATACATGGGAAGGAGAAACTCCCCTTGTAAGGGAGATAGTAGGAGATAGGCTTGATGCAGTATACGGAAGCGAACCCTCCTACAGGGAATACTTTAAGAAAGCTTATCCTGAAGCAGATATCAGGATAGTGGATGAAAAGAGAGAGAAATACCCCATAAGCGGGACAATGATAAGGGAAATGGATGAGGAGGAACAAAGAAAATGGATGGTCTAAAGAATCTAAAGAGGAGTTTTGCTGAACTTAAATGGTACGAATATGCCATGATAGCCGTGATGATGATCATAGCTGCAAGGGCTATGATCATAGCCTTTGCTCAAGGTTCATCTGACGGCAACCCGGCATGGCTTACGGTGATCAACTTCATAAGCGCCGTTTGCGGAGTCCTTTGCATCTTCTTCTGCGCAAAGGCAAGCATAAGCAATTTCATTTTTGCGACTGTAAATACCATAGTATATGCCATATATCTTGTTTACTGGCACATTTGGGGAACTGCAGCACTCGAGATACTTTTCTATATACCTATGAACTTCATATCCTGGCACTGCTGGGTAAAGCATAGAGATGAGATCCTCCTGCATAAGACAAAAGCAAAAAGGATGACTTTGGTGCAAAATGCGCTCTGCGCCGGTGTAGTTATAGGGACGGCAGTCATATATCATGCAGTTCTCGTAATCTTAGACGGTGAGGTACCTTGGCTCGATGCATTCACTTTGAGCATAGGAATAGTCGCTACAGTGCTTGAGCTCCTAAGATACAGAGAGCAGTATGTATGGTGGATAATAACAGACATAGTAACGGTAGCTATGTATATCGTGCACTTCGATGCAGTCTACCTTACAAAGAGGAGCATATATCTTGTCATGGCCATAATAGGGCTTATGAATTGGACAGGGCTCAACAGAGCAAGAAACAAAGAGAACAGTTAAGTTTTGAGCATTGGGTTTTATGAGAGGTCTTCATTAAAGAAGACCTCTCTTTTTGTGTCCGGATAGTTTTTCATGGACCTTATACTTTTCATTTATAAGAAAAAAAGGGTATAATGTAGAGTCATATACAAAGAAAAGGATAGAAAAGATCATGAAAAAAGGCATGAGCATAAAAACTAAAGCAGCCCTTACATCCATACTGTTTATGGGCATACTCACAGCTGCAGTGGCAGTCGTAGGATACAAGCTTTATCATGACAATGTCATGGAAAGCTATAGGAGCTATGCAAAAACAGTTTTGGAATATGCATACAGATCTACCGTAGACTATTCTTTCGGCGATATGATAAAGGACCGCGAAATGCCCGAGGACTACGAGGAGCTCAGATCTGAACTGAACAAGGTAAAGGACAGCTCTGATATAGAATATCTTTATGCTATCTATTTTGAAGATGTAGAAGACATACACAGCCTTCACTATGCCATTAATGCAAAAAGTCAGGAGGAACTATCATCAGGAAAACCTCTTTCAGAAATATACAGCTATATGGGAAGGCCCTGCGAAGAGGGCGGATTCGAAGATGACACTCTCCTCATCCTTCAAAAAGCAGTTAAGGAAAGATCAAAAGAAAGCGGTACTCTCGAAGGATACTCTTCAGAGTACGGCCACATGCTCAACGGCTACAGAGTCATCTATGATTCAAATGATGAAGCAGTAGGTCTCATTTGCGTAGAGATAGACATAAACAGGATCAACAAGGGCGTAAAAGAGTATGTGAACACAGTCATACTCATAGCACTTGGTTTTACTGCCATCATCATACTCGTATACATATGGAATACAAAGAGGTACCTTCTCGGACCTATATTAAGGATCACTGAAAGCAGCGAAAAGTTCGTCGAAAAGATGGAGGAAGGCGCACAGCCTGAAGATCTCATATTCGAGGATCCAAAGGTGGATCAGGGCGGCGAGCTGACCATGCTCGCTGATAATGTAAAGAGCCTTGCAGACGGCGTAGCCGTATATATGACAAATCTTAAGACTGCCACATCTGAAAGGGAGCGCATAGTTACAGAACTTTCTCTTGCAACAAGGATACAGGAAGACATGCTTCCAAATATATTCCCTGCCTTCCCAGAGCGCCCTGATTTTGATGTCTATGCTGTCATGGATCCTGCAAAGGAGGTGGGAGGAGACTTCTATGACTTTTTCCTCATAGACAAAAACCACTTGGCTCTTGTCATAGCAGACGTATCCGGAAAAGGTATACCTGCAGCTCTTTTCATGATGGTATCTAAGATACTCATTCAAAATTATGTAAAGGGCGGCATGAGTCCTGCTGAGGTCCTCGGAATTGTCAATAAGCAGATATGCGCAAACAATAGGGAGGAGATGTTCGTAACTGTATGGCTGGGAGTTTTAGACCTTACTACAGGAGACCTGGTTGCTGCCAATGCCGGTCATGAATATCCTGCTCTTCTTGAAGCAGGCGGTCAGTTTGAACTCATAAAGGATAAGCATGGTTTCGTAGTAGGCGGAGTGGATGATGTAGTATACAAAGAATATGAGATGAAACTTACGCCGGGATCCAAGCTCTTCCTCTATACTGACGGTGTGCCGGAGGCCATGAACGAAGCGCAGGATATGTTCGGAATTGAGCGCATGCTGGAAGCGCTCAACGAGGATAAAGGCGCAGGTCCCGAAGAGCTTCTTCATAACGTAAGGGCAGCTGTAGACAGTTTCGTAGGAGATGCTGAGCAGTTCGATGATCTGACCATGCTATGCGTTGAATACAAGGGTAAATCTGAATAAAAGAAGCAAAGAATAATAACCGAAGCCAGTTTGAACTGACCCCGGCTATTTTGATCCTTAATTCTTTCTTGATATTTTAGAGACGAAATTCTCTACCTGGTTTCTTATGGCTTCTCCCGGTCTAAAGTCTTGCAGTTCTGTTCCAAGGAACTTTGCTATCATTGAAAGCAGGTCTCTGAAACCGTTATCTCTAAAATCGCTGAGTCTCTCATAACCGCTTTCCTTCATGAGACCGAAGAACTTGTCTACTGTAGCTTTTCTTGTCTCAAGGTCCTGAGCTTCAAGCATCTTGTTGAGGGTGTTGTTTACCATGTCAGAACTCTTTGAAAAGCCTTTGGCAAGGACGAAATCGTTTTTGTCGACTCTCCAGGAATAGATGGAATGGGCCATGACTCCCGAGTTTACACTCTTTATTATTATCTTGTTTGTAAAGGGTGGCTCGAATATCCTCCCGAATACGGAGTCTTCGGGCATTATGACTGTGGTGATGTCGTCTATCCTGTGCATCTGCTCCTTTGATATGACATCTTCGCAAAGTCCCGGTCCGTCGTTTATATATACAGCCTTTACTCTTTCGAGCTGTTTGTCATTTAGAGAGCAGGCTGCATAGAATGCAAGGTTTCCTCCCTTTGAATGACCGCAGACATAGACCTTTGTGTTCCATTTAAGGTTCCTTATGAGGTATTGAAGAGCAAGCTCCTGTGCCTTTGGCCTTGTAAAGGTGATCATGAAGTCCTCGCGCCATCCTGCAAGGGTCCCGTCCGTACCTCTGAAAGCGACTACAACGGAGCCGTCGTCAAGCCTTAAGGTTATGGCTGCAAATTGCACGTCGTCTTCGCTGCTGTAATAGTCTTCGTAGTCTGTGACGACAGCGCTTCTAAAGCGCTTTGAACTCATGATGGCTTTAAGGAATTCTTTTGCTGTATTTTTGTGGTCAAGGGCTGTTGACTGAGTGCCTTCCTTTTCTTGTTGAAGGTCCAGCATCTTTCCTAAAGTCTGTCTTTTATGGGGATCGTATACATCTCCTATGTCAAAGTATGCAATGGCGCTGCATACCATTTGGTCGAATATTGTAAAGGGTCTTTCTCTAAAGGAAAGGTCTCCTCTCCAGTATAGATAATCTGCAAGTATATCCATTTGCCTTATTCCTCCGTAACACGGCATTATACACCTAAACAAATGAAGACCATATGAAGAAAACGGTATTCTTTTCCCGATCCCCATGCAAACTAATATTAATGAGGGTGAATTTTTTTAAAAAAATGGTAAACTAAAAATATGGGAAGCTCATAGCTCTGCGGCTGCGTAAAGCAGGAGTACAGGTCTTATGATAAAGAACTATAAATGGTACACATATGTCATAACTGCCTCCTTTTTAGTATGCGGCTTTTTGCATTGCCTTCTTTACGGTCGTGATTTTGCAGACATCTTTACTCAGGTCTTCACAGGCGCAGTGGTCATTGCATGGGCCATATCCGTACAAAGAAGAGTTACGGATGCACACCTGAAAAAACTCCTTACTGCCGTATCCTTTGTGCTTCTTCTTTATCTATTGGCACAGGCTGAGAAATACAGATTTGTCTTAGATCATGTACCGCTTCTAAAAACCATGTGGTATATGTTCTATGTCTGCATGACTGCAGCCGCAGTTTTGGTCTTTTATGTCGCTGACGGCTGCTTTAAGGACAGGAGCAAAAAGGAAGGACCGTTTTACTACCTTCCGTTGATACTCGGAGTCCTGATCTCCTTTGGTATACTCACTAACGACTTTCACTTCCTTTTGTTCAGCTTTTTTAAAGATGACGTGGTCATTGAGCCGCCTGAAAAGTACGGTCCTCTGTTCTATACCTTTTATGTCTTTATGTTTTCTCTTCTTATGATCTCCTTTGTGATAGTATTGAGAAAGCATAGGTATATTAAGGTCGATATCAAAGATGTATTGCCGCAGGCGCTTCCTCTCATCCTGATCGTCACGCTCATGACCCTGACTCTTATGGGAAAGGGACCCCGTATAAACGGGATCGATATGTGGAACATGGGAGAATTGTTCTGCTTTGACCTTATCATTTTCTTAGAACTTCTCATTAGCCTTGGCCTCATACCTGCCAATACAGGATATGAAGAACTTTTTGAGCTTGCAGATCTGTCTGCCGTGATCCTTGGAAAAAACGAAGAAGTCAAATATCTGTCTTCAAGCAAAGTTTATCCCTTCAAAGAAAGCGAAGACAGTTTGATCATGAGCAAAGAAATATCGGGAGGAGAGATAAGGTGGGCTCTTGACATAGAGGCTCTCAATAAGCAAAACAGGAAACTTGAAGAGACTCTTCAAAGCATAGATGCGAGGAATTCCTATCTTTCCTTTGAGACCAAGATAAAAAAGGAAAGAACAGAAGTAGAGGAAAGGAACCGCATTTACGACAATATAACCAGGATAGTAAGGCCTCAGCTTGACGGCATTAAGGCCTTTATGGACGAGGTAGGCAGGAATTTTGATGAAAAGCTTAAGGACATATCGGTCCTTTGCGCATATATCAAGAGGAGGAGCAACATGGAGCTCCTTTCAGAGAGCGGCATGCTCCCTTTGGAAGAGCTTTCGTTGGCCTTATCTGAATCCCTGTCTTATCTTGATCTGAAAAACATAGAGACTGCTGTTTCAGTCAAGGGCACAGGAGATATTTTTTCCGATGCAGTAATAGCTGCCTACGAACTGTCTGAGCGCATCATAGAAAGCTGCCTTGAGACCCTTAAGGCCCTCATGATCTCTGTAAGAAGGGATGGTGATGACCTATCCATGCGCATGATGATCAGCGCCGATTCCATATCCCTGCCGCCCATCAAAGAGGGGCAGAGTTTCGGATCATACAAGTGCTTTGCTTCTGCATCAAAGGAAGGTTCTGACTTGATACTGTCCTTTGAATTCAGGAAAGGAGGACCAAGGCCATGAGAGAGTTCTCACTTTTCGTAATGCTTGAAGGCAGCCTGTTTTTCATCCTTTGCCTGGCGGTAACAGGGCTTATGATCCTCTTTTTAAGACAAAAAAGATATGGATATGTGCTTCTTTCGGCCCTTTTGTTTGCCTCATCCTACATTGTTTTGGAGTGCATCTCCATATACTGCTATTCGGTGAGAGTAGGAGACTTTGCAATGGCTCTTTCAACTTGGCTCATGTCATTGCCAAGGGCTGTCATAATTGCTGCTTCAGGGATCCATGTATGCGCAGCAGCGTTTCTCCTTCAGAATATGATCCATTTCGAAAGGACACAGATAACATCAGTATCTGTAAAAGAAGCAGTAGATGACCTTCCTGAAGGTATATGTATATATGAAGATGGCGGACGCATACTCATGGTCAATCATGCTATGGAAAAGTTTTGTCTAAAAGTCCTTGGCGAGGTGCTCGTAAGCGGCGAAAGGCTTAAGGAAATGGTAGACAGCGGTCAGCTTGCAGAAGGCTATGCCTTAGAAAATATAGAAGACCACCCCATAGTAATGTCAAAGGACGGCTTTGCTTTCAGTTTGTCAGAAACATCTGATGTGTATAGGAAAAGGAAGATACATATCCTTAAAGCATCGGATATAACGGAGCTTTACAGAAAGACTCTTTCTCTTAACGCCATGCAGGAGGAGCTTTCTGCACTAAACGAAAAACTCGTCGCTCACAACAGCGAGATCGTAGCGCTCACAGCTCAAAAAGAGCTCTTCGACTCAAGGGTCAGACTCCATGACGAGATGGGAGCAGATCTTCTTACCATAAAGAAATATATCAAAGAGGGTGGATCGGAAGCTGAGAGGAAAAATATAGAGACAAGGCTAAGAAGAGACCTCGATTTCCTTTTGACAGGACAGTCGTCCATGCCAAAGGATGAGTATGATCTAATGATAGAGACTGCAAAGACCCTGGGAATTAAAGTGATCGTCAAAGGAGAGCTTCCAAAGGAGGATCCTCAAAAACATGTGACGGCTACTGCCATACACGAATGCTTTACAAACACTCTTCGTCATGCCCACGGAGACGAATTAAGGGTCGAAGTAAAAGAGAGCGCAAAGAGATATATCGTCGAACTTACCAATAATGGTGATCAGCCGAAAGAGGATGTGCATGAAGGCGGAGGCCTGTCATCTTTAAGGACCCTTGCAGAATACTACGGAGGATCCCTTTCCATGTCTACAGACCCTGTTTTTCTTGTTAAGCTCACTCTTCCAAAGGAGGTGCAAAATGTCATATAGAGTTCTGATCGTTGACGATCAAATAGTCCCGAGGCAGTTGTTTGAAAACATAATCGCATCTTCCGGGCGCTACGAGGTGGCAGCATCCATAGATACTGCAAAGGTGGCGGATGCATATTGCGCAAGAGGGGACATAGACCTTGTCCTTATGGATGTGGTCATGAATGACGGATCGAACGGCCTTGATGCAGCAGCAAGGATAAAGAGATCTTATCCCAAAGTCAAGGTCATAATAGTTACCTCCCTTCCCGATGCCCTGTTCCTTAAAAAAGCAAGAGAGATAGGGGTAGATTCCTTCTGGTACAAAGAGGTCCAGGCACTTCCCATGCTCGAGGTCATGGACAAGGCTATGGCAGGAGAAAAGGTCTTTCCGGGTTCTCCTCCCGTAAGCAGCCTTGGCCTTGCAAAGACTACGGATCTTACGGAAAGAGAACTTGAGATCTTAAGGCTCCTTGCAGAAGGCCTTACGGACAGGGAGATAGGAGAAAAGATGTACATATCCGTGACCACGGTCAGATATCATGTCAATAACCTGATCGGAAAGACAGGCATGAAATCAAGGACAGAACTTGCAGTAAATGCAGTTCAAAGCGGTATCACCGTGCCCGGCATAAGCGATTGAACTGTCATTTATGACGGGGCACATATACAAAAGAAAAGATATACTGAAAAATGAGGGATGGTCTTTAAAGGGCTTTTCCATATATGTAAAACACAGCTGGCATTCTAAGAAGGGAGGCCGAAATTATGAAGAAAACGATAGCGCTGCTTCTGGTATTTGCATTTATCTTTAGTTTTGCAGCATGCGGAAAGAAAGAAGAAGCAAAGGAGATCGTCACGGTCACTTTTGATACGGACGGCGGTGACACTATTGAGGCACAGACCATAGAAAAGGGTTCTGCAGTAGTAAAACCATCTACACCAAAAAAGAGCGGATACATTTTCGACAAATGGACCTTGAACGGCGCCGAATATGAATTCGGCACAGCAGTAAACGAAGACATCACGCTCAAAGCTCTTTGGGTGGATCCTAATTCAGGCAGCGGCTCAGGAAGCGGATCGGGCGGCAACGGAGGTTCAGGAGGTTCCGAAGACTCAGGAAAAAAGGATGAAGAAATAAAGGTGGAAAGCCTCAAATGGGAGAACAATTGGTACTGGGTACAGGAAAAGTGTGAAGGAGACCCTGCTTTCAGCGTATCTCCTGCATCTCTTAAAGACAAGATCACTTTCACATCCTCAGATACATCCATCGCCACTGTTAACGAAAAGGGCATAGTATACGGAGTAAAACCGGGAAAAGTCACTATCACCATGAAGTGCGGAGACAAGACTGCAGACCTTCCTCTTGAAGTAAGAGAGGCTCCAAAGCCCGGTATCAGTCTTGATACAGATACTGTGACTCTTGACTATACTTACAGCGGGACAGGTTACCCTGAATACTATTCCTTCAAGGTATCTTTTAACAACGGAGCATCGTCCTCATCAAAGGTCACATGGACATCGAGCGATCCTAAAGTTGCATCGATCAGTGGGGATGGCGTAGTCACGGCCACAGATCTTGGACATACGGTCATAACTGCGACTACCGAAGAAGGATACAAAGCTACGGCTGACGTGCATGTCGTAGGTTCTGTTATCAGGCTCTATTACAAGGGATCCCTTGTACAGAGCGGCATCAAATTCGAGAAATTCTATACCTATGAAGTCAACGTGGTGGAAGAGTTCTACTACTCCAATGGTTATGCGGGCTCCAGGCATATAGCAAATCAGGTAGATGAGATAGGATCAGACAAAGTGTATTACAATCCCTATGATGATGAAAAGGGTTCCATATACTTTGACTCTTCAAACATACCCGATGGCGGAGAGTACTTTGTCATCCAGTTCTTCGATAAACTGAACAACATCTATTCGGACAAAATAAGCATTCAGGTGCTTTAAGAAAACGGATATGTGAATACGTGTAGTGAGAGGAGAAGATCAATGAAAAAGTTGTTAGCGCTGCTTCTTGCAGCAGTGATGATCTTTGCAGCCGGATGCGGTGGCGGAGCCCCTGCACCAAAGGACGAGACCCCAAGCGCCATAAAACCGGTCGAGAATGAAGAAAAAGTAACTCTTTATGACAGGACCATGTCTCAATCCCTGACTCTTACAAGGGTCACTACGGATTCAAGGAAGGATGCTTCAGAGCTTTATAAGGTCATAAGAGAATATCTTGACAAACTCGGAGTGACCGCGGAAATAAAGTCTCTTTATACGATACCCCTTGGCCTTGCAAACAATTACAGCGAGTGTATACCGGTAAAGGTGTATTTTGAAGATGGAGGTGTAAAACCCATTTACGTAGCCATATTCAAAGACGATACAAGATATACTCCGGGACTTTCTGCTATAGGGCACTATAGAGACGAAGACGTTACAAATGACGAATATCTGACGAAAACTACAGATGTACTTTATGCCTGGATAGATAAGCTTCAGGAATCTCTCGGTTTCCTTGATTCAAAGCACGATGTGCACTTCATAATAACATGCTTAAGGGACCTGCCCCTTGCCACTCCAAGTGAAAGCGAAAAGAAGCTCTTTGAGTATACTGCGGACAGGTATTTCCATTACATGCTTGCCAGCTGGCCGGAGCTGGGCGAGGCTACTACCATAGACGGTCAATACTACCAGATACTTAACAGAGATGACATAAAATCAGTAGATGATCTTAGAACATATCTTTCTGCAGCATTTACGGAAAGGATACTGCTCGAGATACAGACAGCAAGACCGGAACTTGAAATGGGAGATCATCCTGTCTACTACGAGAAGGACGGAGCCCTTTATGTTGCGCCAATGGGACAGGGAGGTCCTGAAGATCTGGCAGGCGTCGAGGTCAAGTATTCTGCGCAGAATGATAACTACCTCTTCCTCATTCTTGAAGCTACGAGAGTAGTAAGGAACTGGGATACCTGGGAAGTTGAAAACAGTTTTTATGAGGAGTATATGATCGTATATGAAAAGGCCGGTGACTCCTGGCTGTGCGACTTCTACGTTGATATACCTTTCGGATATTACGAGAGTTTGATGTAGGGTGCCTAAAAATATCGCATTTACACTTCCAAATTATTCAAGGCTGGTCCTGCGCTAATTGCGCAGGACTTTTTATATGGGAAAAGCTTCTTTTTTACTGTATACTAGAGTAAAGAGTTAGTTCTAAAGCAGTGGAGACCGGAGATCAAGACCAATGGAAGAACTCATAGTTTACAAGACATATGATGCTGTTGAAGCTGAAAAGATCCTTGCATCTTTTCAGGATAAAGGTATATCTGCATATGCAAAGAAGCAGATGATACTTAGAAGTGGGAATAGTCCGAAAGGTTCTGGCAGCTCTTTTGTTATCGATATCATTATCAATGAAGGCTCTGAAGATGAAGCTGTAAAGATACTTGAAGATCTTGGCTGTATAGAAATGGCTGGCGAAAAAGAAGGCAGTGATAATGAGGAGGCCCAATATGACGAACAAAAGGTAAAGGCCTTCCTTCTTGATGACCTTGCAATGGAATATGAAACTGCTGTTTTTTATCTAGGTAAAGATGACTATTTAGAGCAGTTCTATGAACTTAACTTTGCAGTGGACAGGACCTGCAGTTTGACAGTTTATGACGGGGGACTTGAGGATGCTTTTGCAGACCTTTGCGGCGAAGATGCAGGAAAGCTCATAGCAGAAAAGACAGAAAGCTATTTCGGTATTCCGAAAAAGATACTCTTCTTTGATGACGTTACAAAAGTCACAGATGAGCTGGAAGCATCAAGCGACGGCTGGGGAGTTTTCTATATCGTCTTTGATGCAATGTTCCTAGAGTATGACGGCTTTGCTCTTTGCTTTGTTTCGGGAACTAATAACTGATTAGGAGGATAATATGAAAAAGACTTTACTCATAATTGGCATAGTGTGCCTTGTCATAGGAGGGCTTGCTCTTGCCTTTGGCCTTTTTAGCCGATTTGGATATTATCATGTTCTCGATGGTTCCCCTGAACTTTACATGAGACTGCACAAAAGGATGATCATAGGATATATCGTCGCTGCTGTCTTTGCAGTAAGCGGAGCGATATGTCTTATCATGCGTTCAAAGACCTAAGGGGGATATTCTACCACAACCAAAGACTTTTGGAATACAGTATTTGAATGCAAAAAGGATCAAGAGTATTTATTCCTCGCTGCTTTCCTTTACTATTTTAGACTTTATGGTCTCCACAGAGCTCATTAGGAGCTCCTTTGGTTTTATGGAGGAGATGCCCTCTCCCAGTTTTTTTGTATAGAATCCGATCAGGTCCGAAAGGCCGTTTTCCTTAAAGTCTGACAGTCTTTCGTATCCGCTTTCCTTTAGGACGTCGAATATCCTATCTACTATCTCTTTTCTTTCATCAAGGCCCTTGCCGTCAAGGTATTTATTTAGACTGTCATTTATGAAATCAGAACTCTTGGAAAATCCCTCAGATTTTACGAGTGCGTTGTCCTCTATTTTCCATGAATAAATGGAGTGAGCCATTAGACCGGAGTTGACGCTTTTGACTATGATCTTATTCGAAAGCTCAGGTTCAAAGATCCTGCCGACTACGGAATCCTCAGGAAGGACCAGGCATGCGAGGCTGTCTATTCTTTGGATCTGTTCCTTTGATACCACGTCTTCACAAAGTCCCGGTCCGTCGTTTATGTACACAGCCTTTACTTTCTCCAGCTGCTTGTCTGTAAGAAAAGCTGCTGCATAAAGAGCAAGGTTTGCTCCTTTTGAGTGGCCGCAGACATAGACCTTCTTAAAAAGCTTAAGGTTCCTTACAAGGTATTCCCTTGCCATCTCCTGAGCCTTTGGCTTTGTAAAGCTTATCATCATGTCTTCACGCCAGCCGGAAAGAGAATTGTCTGTTCCTCTAAAGCATACTATTAGGCTTCCGTCGTCAAGCTGCAGAGTAGTGGCTGCAAATTGCACATCTTCTTCTCCGTCGTAGTGATCCTCATAATCTATGATGATTGCGTCTCTGAAGCGCTTTGAAAGAGCTGCGCTTACTATGAACTCCATAGCTACATCCCTTGCGTCAAGGGATGTTGACTTGATGGTCCCATCCTTAAGCTGTTTGTCAAGGACTTCGCCTAAGGTCTGATGCTTCCCTTTTTCATAAACATCGGATATATCAAAGTATGCTATAGCGCTGCATACGAGCTCGTCCATGATAGTAAAGGGACTTGTTTTAAAGCTGAGATCGCCTCTCCAGCGAAGATAATTTGCAAGTGTTCCCATTTTGTTTCCTCTAGATAAAACTTAAAAGAAGAGTCTCTTTTCAAGAGAATGCTTAAGTGACGGTATCATAGCTACAAGAAGCAGGAAGAATCCTACTACTGCAAAGCCTGCAAAGGCATAGGGACTCCAGCGGAACATCTTTGTGCCAAAAGTTATGTGCTGGAAAAGTTCCACAAGCATTGTCATGCCTCCGCTGAAAAAGAAGAGCCCGCCCAAAATATACAGGTGACCTTTCTTTACATGTTTGAATAAGCAAATAGCAGCAGTCTCAAGAGCGCAGCTTAAAAGGACTACAGGCATTGCAAAACTCAAAAACCACTTTCCTCCGGTCTTTAAGCATATGAACAGAAGATAAAGTCCTATAGCTATATGGTCCACAGGAACAAAGACCTCCGGCAAAGGATTTTTGAACCACATGGGCAGTATGATCAGCACATAGAAAAGGAGTATGCCGAAAATGGGATAGCCACCCCATTCAAGTCTTCCGTAAAGGTTAAGGCATACAGCCACCAAAACAAGTTCCGCTATGATGCAAAGGACTGTTGCTATGATCGCTATGGGAACGGCTGATTCCATGTAGTGCATGGGGAGCCTCTCGGGGTAGGTGCTTTCCTTATTCTTGCTTTCCGGGTTCCATACGGGAGTGCCGCAAAGAGGACACTTTTCAGTTCCGTCCTGAAGTTTTACACCGCATTTTACACAATACATATCTAATCTCCGTTAGTCTCTATTTCTACGCCGATGCCAAGTTCCACAAGGAAGGAGAAGAACCTTCTTTCAAGTTCAGATTCCTTGATGCTCCTTATCATGGATATATATGTCTTCCCTTTTAAGCTGCACACAGAGCAGTTGTTAGGATAACTTATCTGAGGTCCTATGATGAACTCCATCCTCTCGACATGATCGTTCATCTCTTTTGGAAGGGTCACTTCTCCCATATTGGAGATGTTGATGCAGCTGCCGCTTTCTCCTGTCCTCATATATACAAGTCTCATTACGAAGTTCTTTATGAAAAGAGGAGCGAGCCTTAAAAAGAGGTTCTTTTGAGGCCTTACATTGTCCGATATCTGGCCGGACATGTACTGAGGAGTATTGTAGGCCTTGAGCTGGTGGTACATGGCAGAGCAAAGGTCTTCAAAACTGTATTCTCCAAGCTTTGGATCTACGCCAACATTGAGAAGGAAAGTAAAGTTCTTGAGTGTCCTGCTGCCGTAAAGCTTCCTTAGGTCTATGGGAAGAGTCACTTTCACATATCTTTGCTTTCTCTTTCTCTTTTCCTTTGCCTGCATCTCTATGATGCACTTAGCCATTACTGCTGCAAGGAAAGTTGAAACGGATGCTTTGTAGCTGTGGGCTGTATCGAGGAGCTTTTTAGTGTCCACTATGCCCGTAGTAAGGTGTCTGAATCCGTCCTTTTCCGCAGTGCCGTGGAGCCTGTAGCAAACAGGATCCTTTCTTCCTCCCGGAGCGTCTGATGCATATCTGAAAAAGCTTTCTTCAAGTTCTTCAGTTGAAGGAACTGCATCTGTATCGAGTACTATACCTTCTGCTTTTACTTTCGTTCCGTATTTCAGATAGAGATACCTTGAAAGGAGTGTGGAGAGATATATCATACCGCCCCTTCCGTCAGTGACAGAATGGAAGACTTCAGCGGCTATCCTCTTCCTGTATACAAGGAGCCTTACGCAGCACTTTTTGAGTTCTTTTTTGCTCATAAAGGTGAGAGGATAAGCGAAATCGTCCTTAACTTTTATGTCTTCATCGGTCTCTTCAAGGTAGTACCAAAACAGACCCCTGTGAAGGGAGACATAGTAAAAGGGGAAACGGGAGCGAAGATCCTTTGCCGCCCTTTCCATAAGCGAGATGTCTATCTCTTCATCTAAAGTTGCAGAGACTCTGAATGCGTTGCTCCAATCCTTTCTTTTTATAGCGGGAAAGATGAGCGCCGCAGTGTCGAGCCTGTACCAGTTCTTTGCCATAGCTTCCTTTTACCTTCTGTATGTATCATATCATATTTATGCGAAAAGCGTATGCACAGCTGAACACGAATAAGGAAGAAGGTAAAGGGTCTTGACCAAAGAAAAATAGGGTCATAGAATTAGAAGGTCGTGAAAGCATAGCTTTCAGAGGAAAGGATAATGCCTGAAAAGAAAAAAATAAATATTCGAAAACTCATACTTACCGTTTCCCTGTTTGCGCTCGTGCTTGCTCTATTGTTTATCCCGACTTTGATCTCACTTAACGGAGACAAGGAGATGACTGTAGAGTGCGGAGATGCCTTTGAAGATCCCGGCGCAAGTCTTCGCTTTGGTCTTAATGGAGAGATAAGGGTGGGCGGAGACCTGGATACTTCAGTCCCCGGGAATTACGTTGTCAAATACAGCTTCCTTACTCAGACTGGAAGAAGGAAGGTAAATGTAGTCGATACTACTCCTCCTGTCATCACTTTGAGCGGCATGAAGACCATATCCGCTGAAAAAGGAAGCGAGTATGAGGAATATGGCTATACAGCCATAGATAATGCCGACGGAGACGTAACTGAAAAAGTATATACGGAATCCGATGTAAACATGGATGAGCCGGGCACCTATCATATCTCATATTATGCTGAAGACAGCGCAGGCAACATAAGCCGCGAGAGAAGGACGGTGAACGTCACAGAAAAAGGTCCTATGACCATGTCCATGAAGGAGTTCGATCTGAATCCATTCTTTTCAGACGTCATTGCCAAGCCCGTTCCTTACGACAGAGACTTCTTTAAACAATGCATCATCATGGGAGACTCCTTTGTAGGATATATGGTCGCATATCAGATGACAGACCTTGAGAGGCTTTGGTCAAAGGGAGCTCTCAATGCAGACGACCTTGAAAGTCAGACTCTTTATGTAGGCATAGAGGATTCAAAAAAGACTTTTTATGAGCTCCTCGATGAGAAAAAGCCAAAGTACGTCATCATGCTCCTTGGCAACCAGACTTCCTGGTACTGGTCAGCTGAATATTACAGGACGGCTTTTGACAAGATCTTGAGTAAATTGGTCACTGAATATCCAGACATCCATTTCGACCTTTGCTCCATGTGTCCTTATGACGAAGAGTACGATTACAAATATGTAGAGGGGAGAGGCTTCCTCAGGAATCAGCGCATCAACGAAGCAAATACGATCTACTGCGAGCTTTGCAGGAAATACGGCCTTAAATTCATCAATGCAGCTGAAGTGTTCAAGGATCCCGAAACAGGGTATTGCAAGAAAGAATACCTTGGAGAGGATCACTTCCACTTGAACAGCGATGGATATATACTCCTTACGGACTATATAACAGGGCATCTCGATTTCAATTAAATACTTTCAGGCGGACCTAATTTAAGGATCCGCTTCTTTTTTTGCTGTGGTATAATAACGGGCAATGCGAAAAGAAAAGGAGAAAACGGATTGAAAGAGATATATCAGATAATAGCAGAAGAACTCAGTCAAAAGGAAAGCTATGTAAAGAATGTCATCGAGCTCATAGATGAAGGAAATACTATCCCCTTCATCGCAAGGTACAGAAAAGAGATGCACGGAGCAATGAGCGATACTGACCTCAGGACCCTTTCTGACAGGCTCACCTACCCTAGGAACCTGCAGGAAAGAAAGGATACTGTAAAAGCATCCATCGAAGAGCAGGGCAAGATGACAGAAGAGCTCTCGCAGGCCATAGACGAGGCCCAGACCCTTGCAAGGCTCGAGGACCTCTACAGACCCTTGTTTTTCCTTTTAGAAAAATAATTTTACAAATATTAAAAAAGTGTAGACATTGAGTCTTCAAGGGACTATACTTTCCTTACAAAAAAGAGTCGATATCCCTTGAACTTGCAAGGGTTTCAGCAGGCAGACCAAAGGGCTGCTCAAGAAGGAGTTGATAGTTCCAAGATGAAAAGGAAAATTGAATACTTTAAGTCTGAAGCGGGACTGAGGAACTCCGCAGCAGCAGACAGCTGTCATGTAAAGACTTTTGTATTGAATATTGTTAATCGGTAGTAGTTCAGAGCTTTTAGCCTGAGCTATTTTGCGTTTTTATGGAGAAAGCAAAATGATCGAACTTCGGCACTTAAGAAAAGAATTTGATGATGTCATCCCACTAGAGGATGTAAACCTCACCATCAATGACGGCGATGTCATCGCTGTTATCGGACCTTCCGGTACCGGTAAATCAACGCTTTTGCGTTGCATCAACATGCTCAATACTCCAACCTCCGGCGATATCATCGTAAACGGCCAGGTCATTACCGACAAATCTTGTGATATCAATGAAGTAAGGAAGAAGATGGGCATGGTATTCCAGTCATTCAACCTCTTTGGTCACATGACTGTAATAGAAAATATCATGAATCCCCAGATAACACTTCTCGGGAAATCCCGTCAGGATGCCTATGACTATTCTATGGAGCTTCTCCATAAGGTAGGTCTTGGTTCAAAGGCCCTTGCCTATCCTGATGAACTTTCAGGAGGCCAGCAGCAGCGTGTTGCTATAGCAAGGACTCTTGGAATGGATCCTGACATCATACTCTTCGACGAGCCTACATCAGCTCTTGACCCGAGCATGATAGGAGAAGTTCAGTCCGTTATAGGCATGCTTGCAAAGAGCGGACGCACCATGATGATAGTCACCCATGAGATGGACTTTGCAAAGAAGATAGCAACAAGAGTCCTCTTCATGGACGAAGGCGGCATCTACGATGACGGCACTCCAAAGGAGATATTCGACAACCCTCAGAAGGAAAAGACCAAGAGATTCATCCACAGGCTCTCAACTCTTCAGTACAAGATCGATACCCCGAACTTCGACTTTGAAGCAGTCAAGGAAGACCTTCAGGCTTATGCTGAAAAGCTCCTTATCGAAAACATCCGTATCAGTAAGCTCCAACTTGCTCTTGAAGGTATGGTAATGAACAACCTCCTCCAGATGTCAGATGAGCCTTGGATCTTTGCAAAGATCGACTATTCCGAAAAGAAGGACCTTCTCTCTATGGAGATACTCTACAAGGGAGAGCACTTCGATCCAAAGGAATCAGAGAACATACTCTTTAAGTCCATACTTGAAGAGCCTACCACATATTATGAAGACAGCATTCAAGAGGGACTTCCCTACGAGTGCAACAACCGTATCTATTTTGAGTTCAGATGGGTGGAGGAGTAAGTGAAATGAAAAATACAAAGAGATATACATGCTTCATCCTTGCCATGCTCCTTATTGTCATGGCAGTGCTCCCGGTCTTTGCATCCTCAAGCGAAGGATCGAATGAGCTTCTGATAGCTCCGAACCCAAGTGCAGGCAGATCCGACGGTATAAACTCCATCAAGGACCTTGACGGCAAGAGGATAGGAGTTCAGACAGGAGTTCTCTATGAGGACCTCATCAAAGACTCCATCGAAGGCGAAGAGTGGCTCTATTACAAGCTGCCAAACGACATGATCCCCGCTCTTAATTCAAAGAGGATAGATGCTTACCTCATCGAAGAAGTCGGATACTATGCTCAGAGATTTGCTCATCCTGAACTTGTTGTCATGGACGAAAAAGCAGGTTACTGCGATTTTGCTGTCATCATAGGAAACAATGCAAAGCAAAAGACTCTCTATGACCAGATGCAGGAATTCATTCACGACGGAAAGGAATCCGGATGGCTCGACGACCTTTATGATTACTGGGTCAAGAACTGGAATCCTGATACCTGCCGCATAGAAAACAAACCTGAGTTCACAGGAGAGAACGGTTCCGTAATCATAGCCATCGAAGGCGGATATGAGCCATTCTCCTTTGAGAGCAATGGAGAATTCTCCGGTTACGACGTAGAGTTCATGATGAACTTCTGCGCTAAATACGGATATACACCTGACTTCAGAGCAATGGAATTCGACTCCATAGCAGTCGGAGCCATAGCAGGAAAATACGATTTCGGAATGAACATCGTAGTAGATGAAGAAAGAGCAGAAAACTCTGTCCTTTCAGATCCTTACTACAGATGCGATATAGTCTTCGTACTTCCTGAGGACAAGGGTGGAAATGCATCCCCAAGCGGCATCGAGACCATCAAGGATCTCGACGGCAAGAGGATAGGAGTTCAGACAGGAGTCCTTTACGAAGATCTCATCAAGGATCAGATCCAGGGCGAACAGTGGCTTTATTACAAGCTGCCAAACGACATGATCCCTGCTCTTAAATCAAAGAGGATAGATGCTTACCTCATCGAAGAAGTAGGTTACTATGCTCAGAGGTTTGCTCATCCAGAACTTGTAGTTATGGACGAGAAAGCAGGTTACTGCGACTTTGCTGTCATCATAGGAAACAATGAAAAGCAGGAGACCCTGTATAACCAGATGCAGGAGTTCATTCAAAACGGAAAGAACACAGGCTGGCTCGATGAACTTTACGATTACTGGGTCAAGAACTGGGATCCGAATACCTGCCATATAGAGAACAGACCTGAATTCACAGGCGAGAACGGTTCCGTCATCATAGCCATCGAAGGCGGATATGAGCCATTCTCCTTTGAAAGCAACGGAGAGTTCTCAGGCTACGACGTAGAGTTCATGATGAACTTCTGCGCTGAATACGGATATACACCTGACTTCAGAGCCATGGAATTCGACTCCATAGCAGTAGGCGCCATAGCAGGAAAATATGATTTCGGAATGAACATCGTAGTTGATGAAGAAAGAGCAGAAAACTCTGTCCTTTCCGATCCATACTATAGATGCGACATAGTCTTCGTCCTTCCTGGAGAGGACGCTGTAGAAGACGGCTTCTTTGCAAGGATCAGAAACAGTTTCAACAACACCTTCGTAAAAGAAGGACGCTGGAAGCTCTTCCTGCAGGGTATCGGAAATACCATGATGATAACCCTTGTATCCATTGCATTCGGTACCATCCTCGGCTTTGCTGTATACATGCTTTGCCGCCATGGTAACAAGATAGCAAATGGCATCACCAATTTCGTCAACTGGTTCATTGAGGGCGTACCTACGGTAGTATTCCTCATGCTCCTTGCCTTCGTCGTATTCGTCAAGGTGGACCTTAATGTTATCTGGGTATCCATCATAGGATTTACCATGATCTTCGGAGTCCAGATGTATGACATGCTCTGCGTGGGATGCAATGCCATCCCAAGAGGACAGACAGAAGCTTCAAGAGCTCTTGGCTACAGCGACAGCCAGTGCTTCTTCAAGATCATACTTCCTCAGGCTGCAAGGCACTTCATGCCCATATACAAAAATGACGTAGTTGCTCTCATCAAGGAAACAGCTATCGTGGGATATATAGCTGCCATGGATCTGACCAAGGCTGCAGACCTTGTAAGGTCCAGGACCTACGAAGCATTCTTCTCCCTGATCACTGTAACTATCATCTACTTCCTCCTTGAAGGAATACTGATAGCCATAATCAAGAGAGTACAGTACAAGACAGAGCCTGAACACAGGACAAAAGAGCAGATCCTGAAAGGTATAGTGGAGGCAGAGTAAAGACCTCGCTTAAAAATAAGTCCTTTCGGCCGGGTAATACAGAAAAGCTAAGATCCGGCTGCTAAAAAAGCCCCGCATGCTTCTCACATGCGGGGCTGTCTTTATGTTTTGGGTGCCTTTGGCGCCGCTCAAATCAGTAAATGCCTATCATTTTACGCTGTGTCTTGCTAATAGATCACTTATCTTCCGGAAGCAGCGCTGCGCAGCTTTGGGACCTTGCAAGGTCTTCAGTAAAGTAAAGGAGAGCATTCTTTGCTTCCTTTGAATTTGAAAGAAGTTTTAATGCGTCTTCGATCTGTATCCTTAAAGCATCCTCCTTGCGCTGTATCTCTTTTTCATTTCTTTCATTTACTTTTTCTTCAAAGGACAGGAAATCATCTTCTTTATCTTGCTTTTTGTATGACAATATGTCGTCTTCGATGGAAGCAAGTACACGCTTTTCCCTTATGACATCCTCTGTCTTTATGAGACCTTTATCGAACCTTTCTTCAAGGCCTGCCCTTCTTTTTTTAAAGAATGATATGAGCTCATCCTCTTTTTCTTTGTCGTCGGGAGACGGTATCAAAGAGATGAACCTTTTCTTTAGGGCGAGAGTCTCTTTTGATCTTTTTGTTTCAGATGCTTTATATTCTATGGAATGAAATAGCATTGCCGATATGGAAAGCCATTCAGTTGAAGATATATCCTTTATTTTTTCAGTGTCCGAGAGGAGCAATTTTGCAAGGGAACTTGTTTCAGTCTCCTTCGGAAGATCCTTTGAATAATGCTTAAAGAGATCGTAGTAAAGACCAAAGGACCTTGCTATGTCTTCATCCTGCAGATACTGAAGAAACCAATCGGGAGAAACTTCTATACCATCTTCTTCATAAGATGAGAGCAAAAGGGACAGGTCTTCCCAAGCCCTTGCAGTTACGAAGTATTGCTTTCCGTCTCTTTCTTTGATGCTGTAAAAATGATCGGGATATATGGAAAGATATGTCCTAATAGCAGGATGTATGCGCTGCTTTAGAGCATAGGAGAGCCATACGGTAAGGTCTGCTTCTATGTCCATGTTCTTGACTCTGTCCAGGGTGACCATATCAAGTTCCTTAACTGACTTGTTGTATTCCGGAGGATTTCCTGCAGCAACAATGACCCAGCCCTTTGGAAGAGGAGTGTTTCCGAAGGTCTTGTTTTGAAGGAGCTGCAGCATTACAGGAGTAAGGGTTTCTGATACGCAGTTGATCTCATCAAGAAAGAGTATGCCTGAATCCTTTCCCGTTTCCTTCATGTATTCGTAGATGGATGCTACTATTTCGCTCATGGTATACTCAGTAACTGACCACTTCTTTCCTCCGTATTCTTTTTCTGTAATGAAAGGAAGTCCTATGGCGCTTTGCCTTGTGTGATGGGTCATGGCATAGGAAACAAGGCCGCAGGAAAGCTCATCTGCTATCTGCTTCATGATGGCTGTCTTCCCAACTCCCGGAGGTCCTATTAAAAGCATTGGTCTTTGCTTTTCCGGCGGTATCAGATACCGACCATTCTCATCTTTTTTTGCGTAGGCCCTTAAGGTCCTTGCTATCTCTTCTTTTGCTTCTTGGATGTTCATGTGTTTTCCTTTATTCAGTACATGCCTATAAAAGTTTTACTTGTTTTTGATCTTCCTTCTTTCGATCACATTGGTGCCGAAAAATGCTGCGACTGCATTTGATACTTTAGGTCCTTCCATATCGAGACAAAGGGGCGTTATCCAGTCGGGATATGGATAGGCGAGGGCCGACTTCGACGTGAAAACGAAGGCTGTCTCGTATGGCGTGGGCTTTTCGGGATATATGCCGTCTCCGTCAGTAAAATATAGGAGTCCTTTTAGTTTCTTGAGTTCTCCCTTTCTTATGAGCCTTTCCGTAAGCTCAAACACAGGAGTAAAGTCAGTTCCGCCTCTTCCCTTTATGGTGAGGCCTTGGCAGTAGTCTTTCCATTCCTCGTAGGAATGGATGGCCACGTGGGACTGAACTATGGAGTCGCACTGCATTATATGCACATTCATCTTCTTAAAGAAGAATTCGCTTTGCATTAGTATGCTCTCTATTTCAGAAAGAAACCTTTCTACTACTGCCTTTGAGCAGGAACCTGAAGTGTCTATGGCTATGACCAGGTCCTCTATCTTCGTGCTTTCGCTATACTCAAGGGGTTCTATCAAAGGCATGTTGCCGTAGCGCTTCAGGCCGTAGTAGTAGGGTATGTAGTCGTAGGAATCAAGGTCTGCTCTCATCTCTTCCCAGGTCGATGAAAAGCGCCGGAGATACTTTGAGAAGTCATACTTTGCTTCTTTTCGAAGGATTGCTCTTTCCTCACGGCTTCCGGGAGCCAGGCCAAATCGGTTGGTCTTGGAAATACTTACTGCTATGTCGTCCCCTGCATACCAGCGTTCTGTAAGGATCTCATCGAGCCATATGCTGTAAGTAAGGTCCTCAGAGAGTTTGTAAACATGGGAAAAGGGATCTGCCTTTTTCACTGCGTCCGAAGCCTTTTCATCGCTTTTTTCAAAGGAGCGGTCTTCCTTTGATCTTGCTTTTGACGGTTCATACCAGTACCTGTGATCGTCTCTTTCGAAGGCACCAAGCAGTGGCTCTATGTCGTCTTCAAAAAGGTCCATGAGACCCTTGTATATGGACTCAGCAGAGAGGGGGTCTGTATCCTCAGGAAGAGCATCGGGAAGCCAGCTAATGCCGGCGCTGTTTTCAGAAACGTCATCGCTGCCCGGGAACAGCTCTTTCCTTAAGTATTCAGCAGATATATCGCATGCAAGGTCCCAAAGCCTTTTTACTGCGTGCTCAGGATATATCATGTGACGGAATATGCAATGGATGAGCATATGAAAACAGTCTTCTTCCGAAGGGACTTTGTCTTTGATGTATATATCAAGGCCGTCTGTCCCAAAGCCTTGGATGCCTTGGTCCTTGATGCAGTTTATTGCCTCTATGGGAGCGCGCAAAAAAGGATAGGCAGCTCCTGCTTTATGAAGAGCTTTCTCTATGCTTTCCTGTATATATTCAGTTGATACATCTTCATTTCTCATCTAAAGCAATTGTACTAAAGTTGAGCGACAAATTAAACCACGGATTCTTCACTTTGCATACAAGGCGCAAATATGGACAAAAGATGCTTCTTTTGCTATACTTTGTAAATCAAGGAGGAAAAAAGAGTGAATATATCATCACTTTTCGGAATAAAGAAAAACCTTGGGACTTTCAAAAAGAACCATTCTGATTTGATCCCCGACATAAAGGAAGTATTTAAAAAAGGCTTTTGCGAGGGTCAGGAGATATGTGTCACGGTCACATATCCTGACGGGACAAAGATAGATACAGACGTAAAGCTTCAGGAAAGCGACGTTCCTTTCTTCAATGCCATAAAGGAACTCATAATGAACTAGATAGATGGAAGAAGAAAAACTCTCTAAAAAAAGTAAATATAAAGGGCTGAAGATATTTGCTGTCATAGCACTGCTCCTTGCAGTAGGCATAGCTTCCTTCTTCTATTTCGGAGACCCTACAAGGGGAAAGGTGACTGTATCTTTTGACACTGACGGAGGAGAGGCTATAGCTTCTCAGACTTTCAAAAGAGGCGGGAAAGCAGAAAGACCAAATGACCCTGCAAAAGACGGATTTACCTTTGGCGGGTGGATGCTCAGCGGATCTGAATATGATTTTGATCTTCCTGTCAATGTGAGTTTTACTTTAAAGGCTTCGTGGATAAAGGATGAGGAACCAACTCCTGAAGATGGAAATGATCAAAAGGAAAGCGCTTCGAAGGATGGTAAAAAGGATGAGACCCCTTCGCCTTCCGAAGGAACTCCGGCTCCTGTGCCTGCTCCTTCTCCGGCTCCGGAACCTGAGTCAAAACCTCAGTGGGATCCAAACAAGGACTACGGCATAGTATTGAGCGTTGCAGGTCTTAAAAACCTTAAAAACCAGCTCATGTCTCTTGGCGCGTCCAACGGAGGGATAGTAGGAGGAATCAGCCAGGTAGGCGCAAAGGGCATACAACCGGGCATGGCTGTTTATGTGTCAGTTTCTTATCCTGACGGCACAGTCATAAGCAGCGGTTTTACAGTACCGGGCGAAAAGCTCTCGTCCCTTGAAGGGACCTATGTGCCCGATCTTAGAAAGGTCATAGAAAAGGGCTTTTGCGAAGGCCAGGAGATAGGCATATCAGTTGTCTATCCTGACACAACGGTCATAGGCATGGGCATGGTAGTTTCTGCAGGTGACGTAGGACCCCTTACTACCATCGCAGCAGGATATTGATAAAGAGAAAAAGTCTTAGGGCAATGCCTTAGGACTTTTTTAAACAAAAAAAGATCCCGGCAAATCGCCGGGATCTTGGTATCTTACTGTTAAGCTTCTTTTGCCTTAGCTGCAGCAAGCTTTGCTGCTTCTTCCTCTTCGAGGACTCTGTAAGCGACTTTTCCAACCAGTGTCTTTGGAAGTTCGTCTCTGAATTCTATTTCCTTTGGCATGGAGTATTTTGCTATGCGCTTCTCAGCATATGCCATAATGTTCTGCTTTGTTTCTTCGGTCTTCGGTACGCCGGGCTTAAGTACGCAGAATACCTTTACTGCCTGTATCTTGTAGTCATCAGGAATGCCTATGACGCAGCTCATAGAAATGAGGCCGCAGGAGTCGAATATGTTTTCAAGCTGCGCAGGATAGATGTTGTATCCGGAGGATATGATCATTCTCTTGCTTCTTCCCTTGAAGTAGATGAATCCCTGCTCGTCCATGACACCAAGGTCTCCTGTGTAGACCCATGTGAGTCCGTCTTCGTGCTTTCTTAATGTATTTGCAGTCTCTTCAGGATGTCCTACGTATTCCATCATGACAGTAGGTCCTGCAAGGAGTATCTCTCCTTCTTCGCCGTAAGGAAGCTCTCTGTCAGTTCCCGGTTCTACGATCTTGATGTAAGTATCCGGGAATGGGAGTCCGATGCTTCCTTCCTTGTACATGTGCCTTGGAGTAAGGCAGCATGCGGTAACTGTCTCTGTCGTTCCGTATCCTTCTCTTACCTGTACGGGGCATCCGCAGCTTGCGAGGTATTTATCAAGCTTTTTCTTGAGCTCTATGGAGAGTGAATCTCCGCCGGAGAATACGCCCTTTAAGGATGAAAGGTCTACGTGCTCCATGCTCGGAAGTCTTAAGAGTGCTTCGTAAAGTGTAGGAACTCCTGCGATGAAGTTGACCTTTTTCTTTACCATGAGCTTAGCATAGGATGCAGGTGTGAACCTCGGTACCAATATGCAGCGTCCGCCTGAGAAGAGCATGGTGTGAATGCATACGCCGAGTCCGAATCCGTGGAAGATAGGCATTGCAGCCAGCATCTTGTCTCCCGGAACGAACATGGGATTGGCAGCTATGACCTGCTGCGCAAGAGCATTGAAGTTTCCGTTGGAAAGGAGTATGCCCTTTGTGGTTCCCGTTGTGCCGCCTGAATAGAGGATGACTGCAGGATCTGCAGCCTTTCTTTCGACTTTGTAGTTCCAGAAGCAGGATTTGCCTATCTGCATGAACTTATCCCACATGATGACAGGAGCGTCGGAAGGGATCTTCTTGATCTTTCTTCCTTCTGTGAGCATGTATCCGGCTCTCATCGGCCTTGTGAGCTCGTCTTTTATCCTTGCGATTATGATGTTTACTACCTTGGTGTTCTGGCGTATTGCTTCGAACTTGTGGTAGAACTGGTCGAGAGTAACTACTGTAACGCTGTTTGATTCGTTGATGTAGAATTCAAGCTCTTTCTCTGAAGAAAGAGGATGTACCATGTTTGCTATGCCGCCGACAAGGTTTATGGCATAGAACATATATATTGCCTGAGGGCAGTTAGGAAGAGCGATGGTGACCTTGTCTCCCTCTCTTACACCTATGGTCTTGAGGGACTTGGCGCATTGCTCGATGCCCTTTATCATTTCTTTGTATGTGGTCGATTTACCCATGAAGTCGAATGCGACCTGATTCGGGTGCTGCTGTGCCTGGATCTCCAGACCTTCGAACATTGATCCCTGGAAGTAGTCGAGAGTAAATGGCATATCTCCTATGTAGTCCTTCCAGGGGGTCTTAGCTGTGATCATAAATAACCTCCTGATCTATATATGATGACTGTACTGAACGCACAAAAACTCCGGCAGTATCCCAAACTGCCAGTTTGTTAGTTTTATACGTATTTATAATACGCATATGTGTATAATATTATATGTTTTTCATTGTCACAATGGTCAAATAGTTATATAATTGTATAATAAACCACGAAATGGGATTATTAGTATATAGGAGAACGGGGAAGATGAAACACAGAAAACAGGATAGGAGAGTCAACAAGACAAAAAATGCCATCACAAAGACATTGCTGACTCTCATGGAGAAAAAGAGCGTGGGGGATATAACCGTGTCTGAACTCACGGAGATGGCAGATATAAACAGAAAGACTTTCTATAACCATTATTCAAATATAGATGCAGTCCTTGACGAACTTGAAAACAACTGCGTCAACTGGGCGCTGGCCTTTGTTGACGATACGACCTTGGCAAGTCTTGTAGAGGATCCTGCCATGCTGTATACGAATATTGCAAGAGGACTTCAAAGACACAGCGAATTTTTGCACCTCCTTCACGACTCGGGCATCTATTCAAGGGTATCTAACAAGATAACCATCAGCATAAAAGATGCCATCATGGAAAAGGCAAAGCACGAATTCAAACCGGAGTACCTTGGAAGAGCTGAGATGCTCCTCGACTTCATCACTGCAGGAGCAGTGGGCATCTATGACACCATGTTCAGCAAAGAAGACCCTGCAACGCTTGGTGAGGTGACAGAGTTCTTTAAATACATATTCATGCACAGCAACCTTCAACTGGTCCTCAGCGAGGAATTCATAAAATGAGAAAAGAATATGCAGTAGACAAGACTGTACTTCTTTCGGACTGCGACTACAGTGGCAGGCTGAGTATCACGGGCATCCTGGACATATTCATGGATATAGCCACATTGCACGAGGACGAGCTTGGTTTCAGCGCCATGTATATGAAAGAAAGAGGTCTCTACTGGATCATAGGAAAGAACCGCATACATATCCTAAGAAGGCCTGAGATGATGGAAAGGACATCCGTCAGATCCTGGCCTTTAAAACCCTCAAGGCTTTACGGAAACAGGGAATACCTTTTGGAGACTGAAAGCGGCGAGCCTCTCATTTACGGAGAGACCGAATGGCTCGTAGCAAGCGAAGGCCTGGAAAAACTCATGGATGTCAGGCAATACCACCCTAAAGATATGATCTTTGAGACGAGAGAACTTTTTGATTCCAAGATGAAGAGAGTGTCAAAGGAATTTGCTCCCGGACAAAAACTGGGTACATATACAGTAAGGCCGACAGACATAGATTTTGTAGGGCATATGAACAATGCGGCCTATTCAAGAGCCATACTCAGTTTCATTCCCATCAGAGAACTTAAAGGTAAAGAGATCGAGGATGTAGAGATATTCTACGGTCTTCAATGCATGGAAGGCGACGAACTGTCCATCTGCAAAAGGGACGCAGAGGATGGAAATGAGTACGGAGCATTCCTCCCGGACGGAAGAAACGTCGTAACTGCAAGGATCACATTCAAAGAGTCATAGGACGAGAGATCGATGGAATACAAAAAGAACAGAGTAATAGGTATAGGCGGAGCTAATATGGACGTCCACATGAAGGTGGCCGGAGACTATATACTCCACGATTCAAACCCCGGAAAACTCCTTCTTTCTCCCGGCGGTGTAACAAGGAACATACTTGAAAATCTCTCAAGGCTTGGAAGATATTGCAGCATCATTTCTGCCGTAGGGACAGATGTCTTTGGTGATGCCATCATCGATTCCTGCGAAGAAGCAGGAGTAGATACAAAGATGGTATACAGGACAGGAAACCACCTTACTTCGTCATATCTTTCCCTGATAGACGGCAGGGGGGATATGTATGTTGCTGCCTGCGATGCTCAGATACTTGAGACCATGGACATAGCCAATGTGGAAAAGTTTAAGGACTGCATTTTTACTTATGACGCTGTTGTCATGGATACCAACTGGACCGAAGAACAACTTAAGGAGCTGGACAGTGTATGCAAAGGACTTCCTGTTTTCATAGATCCCGTGTCCACTGAGAAAGCAAAGAGGATGAAGGATATTGCAGGTCACTTTTACATGATCAAGCCAAACCGCATGGAACTGGAAGTTTTGTCCGAAATGGAATGCCTTACGGAAAAAGACATAGAAGCTGCATGCAAAGTCCTCATTTCAAAGGGCACCTTTGCGGTTGCCGTATCCCTCGGAGAAAACGGATGCTACTACGCTGATGCCAAGGGAAACAGTTTCTTTAAGGAAGCGAGGAAGGTCGAGGAAATGGTCAATGCTTCAGGCGCAGGAGACGCCTTCATGGCAGGCCTCGTTCACTCCTTCCTTGAGGACTACGGTCCGGAAAAAACAGTGGATACGGCTCTTGCCTGCGGACGCATAGCAGTCATGAGCAAGGAGACCATAAATCCACATATGAGCACGGCTTTAGTCGAAGAAAATATTTAGATTCAACAGAATGTAAAAGGACCTTTGAAGACCCTGTTTTTGGGACCTTCAAGGGTCCTTTCTTTAATATATATAAGGTTGACGATTCCGGTTTCAAACTATATAATCTATGAGTATGGATATCAGTGCCGCCTATGGCGGTCAAAAGAGAATCGGGTGAGATTCCCGAGCGATCCGGTCACTGTAAACGCGGAGCGAACTGAGTTTTCCCATTGTGCAAAAAGCATGAGAAGGGTCAGGAAACAATGATGCGCAAGCCAGGAAACCTGCTGATCATCCGGTAAACAGCTTCCTGCGAAAGTGTTTTGCCCAAGACCCAAGGAACCGCTTTTTGCGTTCCCAAACTTTTTGCGCACAATGCCTTCCGGGAGGGAGGCATTTTTTGATGCCTTGTTTGGTAACAGTTATAGGAGGGACTTAAATGAAGTCTAAAAAAAGTTTGATGAAGGTCGTTCTTCTTTCTATGATCTTCGTTCTTACAATTGCAGCGGTGCCCGGGTTCGCCGATGTAGCAGCATTCGATTATACAGGAGATGCCGTAAACTTCATCAAGGAAGACGGCGACGGTTTGGGAATGCTTGCTCCGCAGGAGGGCACTACATGTACCGTTGAGGGAGACAATGTCGTAATTCACTATGTGCCTAAGAATAAGACGACATATGGAGGATTCTCTTTCGGTACCAATGAAGCATACGATGCCGGCGAGATAACATCCATCGATTATCAGATCAAGGATGGAGCTATAGACCTTACTCTTCCAAAGAGCTATTGCGGCAAAGCTACACCCGTAGTCGTGATCAAACCAGAATTTGCAGGCCGCGCAGGTGTTGCAAACCCTGATAAGGGAACAGAAGAGACTCAGTATTATCTGGCTGTCCCTGCAGCACAGGGCGGTACAACAGAACCTACAGAACCGACAGAACCTACCGAACCGACTGATCCTGTTACGAATCAGGTAAACAGCGGCGAGGCAGTAGAGCTTGCTCCCGGCACATATGAAGCTGTTGATTCCGAGGCCATAACCGAAGGAAATAACATGTTCAGATGCGTCGAGGCTGTTCTTACAGTAAAAGAGGACGGAAGTGCAGTCCTCGATATGACCATGAGCGGGACAGGATATGATTATCTATATTCAGGCCCGAAGATGGTGAATATGCCGGACGGAAAAGCCGGAGCCGGGAATCCAAGTAACCTTTGGACCAGTGAGGAACTTCCCTTGGAAGACGCAACGAAGTATGCGGAGATGCTTCCAAAAGAAGGTGAACTAAGAGATCGTTATCGTTTTGAATTCCCTCTTGATAAGCTCTATACTTGGGTCCTTATAGGCGGACATTCCGGTACATATGATCAGTGGACGCAGAAGGTCCTGAACTTCTCTGCTGATAACTTTAAGCTCGTAGAAGAACCTGCTCCGACCACACCAGAATCTCCAAAGACCGGTGATCAGGACATGGTCATGTATGTAGTACTTTTCGTATTTTCACTTTCAACACTGATCTACTATTACAGAGAACACAAATACTATGAATAATGCTTTTAAAAAGGCGTTGAGCATCGGGGTCATTTTGACCCTGATGCTTTGCTGTTTTATATCATCTCCGGCTAAAGTCTATGCAGCATACCAGGACGGCACTTACGCTGTCGGAGTCAGCTGCACAGGCGGCAGCGGAAAAGGCGGAGTAGTATCCGCATCAGTAACAGTCAGCGGAGGCAACATAGTAGGCGTTACCCTTACTATGACCAGCGCAAATTACGATTATGGTTACGATCCTGTCACAGGAGGAAAAGTATATAACACGGGAGGAGGAAACTCCGCATTTTGGATAAACTACCCCGGAACTTACTTTAACTTTGTTGCCGACACTACGGCAATGTCAGAGCCGCACGAGATCACTTACACTGTATCTCTCGACATATCGGGAGTTCCTGTTGCAAGCTCAGGCGGCGGATCTCAGGGTGGCGGTAGCGGCGGATATACACCGGCTCCGAGCGGCCCGTCTCCTGAAGAGATAGCAAGGCAGGAACGTGAAAAGAGGATCAAGGAAGTAGACGCAGTCATCGAAGCTTTGGGAAGCGCCGATGAAGTGACTCTTGATTCAGAAGATGCCATCAAGGCTGCAAGAGAAGCTGTTTCAATCCTTGCAGATGATGAACAGAAAGATCTGACCAAGATAGCAGATCTTGAAGCAGCGGAAGCAAGATTCGCAGAGCTCATGAAGAATGTAACTGATGTTGATGCCCTCATAGAAGGTATCGGCGAAGTGACACTTGAGTCGGAGGAGTCCATCAAAGAGGCAAGAGCAGCAGTTGAAGCCCTCTCTTCAAAGGAAAAGCTCAGACTCACCAGGCTCTCAGTGCTCAACGAAGCAGAGAAAACTTTGGAAAGACTTCAGGAAGAAGAAGCTGCAGCAAAGGCTGCTGCAAAAAAGAGGAACATCATAATAGCTTCCTGCGCAGCGGCAGTCGCTGTTATCGCAATAATGAGCGTCATGATAGTAAAGAATAAGAAAAACATCGCAGACAGCTATTCGGATATAAAAGATAATAACAAAAACTGATAGAGGAAGATCGACCATGATGAAGAGAATGACCGCATTGCTTCTGGCTCTGATACTTATATTTTCCCTGGGTGCATGCGGGAACAAAAATGAAGGAAACGAAGGAGCTCCTGAATTTGAAGGACTTAAGTATTCCGAGACAGTAGAACCGGAATTTGCAACAGAGTTCAAGATATATCGCTATGAAGGCGGATATTCATATATAACTTTCCATGACGGAGACGAGATCATGGTAGTACCTGAAGGCGGAAAGAAGCCTGCAGGGCTCGATCCTTCGGTAGTCGTAATTCAGCAGCCAATAAACAACATCTATGTCTGCGCTACCAACAGCATGGCATTGTTTGACGCTCTTGATGCCCTTGATCAAATCAAGTTCACTGAGCTTGAGGCAAGCGGATGGTCTGTAGAAAATACTGCAAAGGCTATGAATGAGGGCAAGATAGTTTATGCCGGCAAATACAGCGCACCTGACTATGAGATGCTCCTTGATGGAAACTGCGACCTAGTCATAGAAAATACCATGATATACCACAGCCCAGAAGTCAAAGAAAAGCTCGAGGAACTGGGGATGCCGGTCATAGTCGAAAGATCCAGCTACGAGAACCATCCTGTAGCAAGGACCGAATGGGTCAAGGTCTACGGCGAGATCATAGGAAAGCCCGATGTTGCTTCTGAGGTGTTCAAAAGAGAAGCAGCTAAAGTCGAAGCCTTCGGCACTCAGGAAAACACCGGCAAGACTGTCGCTTTCTTTTATATCAATAGCCGCGGTAATGTGGTCACATACAAAGGGGATGGATATGTACCTGCCATGATAGAGATAGCAGGAGGAAAATACATACTCGAAGACCTGACAGACGACAGCAATGTTTCTACTGTGAACATGAGCATGGAGGAGTTCTACAGCAGAGCGGCAAATGTGGATATCATAATCTACAACAGCAGCATCATGGCAGAACTTGATACCATGGAGCAGTTCTTAGATCTAAGCAACGTAATGGATTCCTTCAAGGCTACAAAAGACGGAAATGTATGGTGCACCAGCAAGAGCATGTTCCAGGCCACGGATAAAATGGGAAGCATCATGGGAGATATGCATGCCATCATAACCGGTGAAGCGGGAGACGGCGAAAACCTCGAATACATACACAAACTGAAATAATGAACAAGAACCAAACTTCTATTAAAGAGATGAAGGTGGGACCGGCGGCTTACGCAAGATACACGAGCGTATTCGTCGGTCTTGCTGTTGCTATGTTCCTTCTAATCGTGTGGAACATAAACTCTGGATCCGTTAAGATCCCTGTGTCAGATATAGCAAGGATATTGTTTGCAAGAGAAGGTGAAGAGACTGCATACAAGATCATTTGGAATCTTCGCATGCCGAGGATACTCATGTCAGCAGTTTTAGGCGGTGCACTTGCTCTTGCAGGTTTTCTACTTCAGACCTACTTCGGAAATCCCATAGCAGGTCCTTTTGTCTTGGGCATATCTGCAGGCTCCAAGCTCTTTGTTGCCATCATGATGATAATAGTCCTTAACTTCGTAAGGAGCGTATCGTCTCTTATGATGGTTGCGGCAGCATTCATAGGAGCCCTCATATCCATGGCCTTCGTACTTCTTGCAGCAAGGTCCATAAGGCAGATGTCCATGCTCCTTGTAGCAGGAATCATGATCAGCTATATATGCACTGCAATAACGGAGTTCATCGTTACCTTTGCAAAGGATTCGGATATAGTCAATCTGCATAACTGGTCCAGGGGCAGCTTTTCCGGCATGGACTGGGACGATGTATGGATAGCATCAGCTCTTGTCCTTATCACGTTCATCTTCGTTTTCCTGCTTGCAAAGCCCATAGGAGCATACCAGATGGGAGAGTCCTATGCTCAGAGCATGGGCGTAAATGTCAGGACCTTCAGGATAGTACTCATACTTCTTTCAAGTCTCCTTGCAGGGACTGTCACTGCTTTTGCAGGCCCTATATCCTTTGTAGGTATAGCGGTGCCCCATATAGTCAAGATGCTCCTCAATACTGCAAAACCCATAGTGGTCATACCGGCATCTTTTATGGGAGGAGCGGTCTTCTGCATGCTCTGCGACTATATAGCAAGAGTTGCTTTTGCTCCCACAGAGCTTTCCATAAGCACGGTCACGGCCCTTTTCGGAGCACCCATAGTTATCATCATGCTTCTTAAGAAGGAGAGGTAAGGTCATGGCAGAAATTTTCTTTAAAACATCAGATCTGTCTGTAGGCTATGATGGAAAAGCTCTCATTCATGATATAAACATAGAGATAGAAAAGGGCGAGATACTCACTCTCATAGGCCCGAACGGTGCAGGCAAGTCTACGATCTTAAAGAGCATCATCAAGCATCTTGAGATGATCAAGGGCGATGCATATATAGCAGATGCGTCTATCCATTCCATGAGTTATAAGGAGATGTCAAAAAAGATATCCGTAGTCCTTACGGAAAGGATCAAGGGAGAACTTCTGACCTGCTACGATGTTGTTGCAACGGGACGTTATCCCTATACAGGTTCCCTAGGCATCCTCGACGAGGAAAACAGGCAAAAGGTATATGCTGCCATGGAAAGGGTCCACGCCGAAGACCTGGCCGGAAGAGATTTTCATTCCATTTCCGACGGCCAGAGGCAGAGGATACTCCTTGCAAGAGCTATCTGTCAGGAACCTCAGATAATAGTATTGGACGAGCCCACATCCTTCCTTGACATAAAGCACAAGCTGGAGCTTCTCTCCATCTTAAGGTCCATGTCAAAGGAAAGCGGCATCACTGTCATCATGTCCCTTCACGAAATAGATCTTGCTCAAAAGATATCGGACAAGATCATGTGCGTTCACGGCGATGTGATCTCAGCCTTCGGTACTCCCGATGAGATATTCAAGACCGAGACCATTACCGAGCTTTACGGAATGGAAAGGGGTTCATACAACATAGCCTTCGGCAGTGTGGAGCTCCCAAGACCTGAGGGCGAACCCCATGTCTTCGTTATATCGGCCTGCGGAAGCGGCATCAATGTTTTCAGAAGGCTTCAAAAGGAAGAAAAGCCCTTCTACGCAGGAGTCATCTACGAAAACGACATAGACTATAACGTAGCAAAATACCTTGCTTCGGAGACAGTTTCTGTTCCTGCCTTTACTGAGATGGGTGAAAAGGATTATGATAGAGCAGCAGCCCTTATGGATAAATGCGACAGTGTTATTTCTGCCGGTTTTCCGGATAATGCTGTTATCCTAAAAAAACTGGAGGAAAAGGCGAGAAGTGAAGGAAAACTGATCTCCTTAAGACCTTAAAGTAAAATGTACAAAATTTTCATTCCGGCCATGCTTGCCGGTTTCCTTATAGACTGCCTCATCGGGGATCCTGCTTTTATCCCTCATCCTGTGGTCCTCATAGGAAAGACCATAAGCAGATTGGAAAAGATATATAGGAAGGCTTTTCCTGATACGCCCATAGGAAAAAGGCTTGCAGGAAGAGCGATGAATCTGACCGTTCTCCTTCTTACAGGGGCGGTCTCTTCTGCTATAGTGTTCATAAGCAAAGCCATAGATACAAGGCTTTGCTTTGTCTTGTGCACCATAATGAGCTGGCAGATACTTGCCGCAAAATGCCTGTCTGACGAAGCAAAGAAGGTCCTTTATTGCCTAAAAAACGAAGGCCTTGCAGCTGCGAGAAAGCAGGTAGGAATGCTCGTAGGAAGAGATACGGAAAACCTTACAGAGGAGCAGGTTGTAAAGGCTGCAGTTGAAACTGTAGCAGAGAATACTTCAGACGGGGTCATAGCGCCAATGTTTTGGATGCTCATAGGAGGCCCAATAGGCGGCTTTGTATACAAGGCTGTCAACACCATGGATTCCATGCTTGGCTATCTGGAAATGCCTTACAGAAACATTGGCATGGTGAGCGCAAAGATGGACGATGTGATGAACTTCGTTCCTTCCCGCCTGTCGGCGCTCATCATGCTGGCCGCTGGTCAGATGCTGAAGATGGATGTACAAAACGGCTGGAAGATCTTCCGGCGCGACCGTTTCCATCATGCCAGCCCCAACTCCGCGCAAACAGAATCCGTCTGTGCCGGTCTGTTGGGCCTGCGGCTGGCGGGAGATGCCTGGTACCACGGTGTACTGCACAAAAAGCAACACATAGGAGATGCCCTGCGGGAGATCGAATACGAGGACATCCCCAAAGCTTGCCGTCTTCTATATGTGACTGCAGCTCTTTCCCTGCTCCTTTTCTCCGGAGCAAAACTTCTGTTACTGGTGGTGATCTGATGCTGTATCAAACGCAAAATCCACACGGCGGCGATATCTACGGCGAAGAGGTGGTTCTGGACTTTTCCGCCAATACAAACCCGCTTGGAACGCCGCAGGGAATTCTGGACGCGGTTACGGCGGTTCTTCCGGAGATGCACCGCTATCCCGATCCGTATTGCCGCAAGCTGACACAGGCGATCTCAAGCTTTGAGGGCGTACCCAAAGAGTATATCCTCTGCGGCAACGGTGCGGCAGAGTTGATTTACGCCTACTGTGAATCCCTGTGCCCTTCTTGTGCGGCAGAGCTTGCTCCCACCTTTTCGGAGTATGCACTGGGTCTTGCAAGAACTGGCAGCCGGATCCTGCACTACCGTCTGTCGCAGGAAAATAATTTTGAACTGGACGAAGGCTTTCTGAACTTTCTTTCCCAAACCAAACCCAAAGCGGTATTCCTTTGCAATCCTAACAATCCCACAGGAAGGACCGTTGCC
>JAZQCD010000003.1:0-69098 GCA_045546135.1 Anaerovoracaceae bacterium | reverse complement strand
GATTCAACTCCTTTTTTGTTAGAATAGCATTCAGAGTATTTAACTTCCACCCCTGTGCTTGGAACAACTAACTTCCACTTTTTTGAAACAGGGGGTAGAACTTACTTTTACAATTAACGTTGGAGTTTTTTATCAAGATTCGGAGCGCATCAGCACGCCTCTTACATTGACAAATACTGAAAACTGGAATATAATCTAGTCGGAGGTAGTATAAAATGTTTAAGATTGGCGATCCCGTTGTCTATCCTATGCACGGGGCCGGTGTCATCGAAAAGATCGAGGACAGACAGGTCTTGGGCGAGACAAGGGCATATTACATTATTCGTATTTCCCGCGGAAACATGCAGGTCATGGTGCCGGTTGACGGCTGTGAGAAGGTGGGTCTTAGGTCCATCGTGAAACCCCATGAACTGGATGCTGTTTATGATGTCTTAAGAGCAGAGTCCACTCCTATGGACGATAATTGGAACCGTAGGAATCGTGACAATATGGACAAATTAAAAACCGGTGTTCTGACTTTGGTTGCAGAGGTCATCCGCAATCTCGTCAGAGTCGACCGTGTAAAGAAGCTTTCAACAGGGGAGAAGAAGATGCTTTCCAATTCCAAATTGATACTTGCTTCTGAAATGGTCGTTTCACTCGGTATATCAGAGGAGGAGGCTCTGAAAAAAATCGATAACTTAATATAGGAGGAAGAAAAAAGCATGTTTAAGAAAGCATTTCACATGATCTTTACGATATGCGGAATGCTGCTTGGTCTCGGAGTTTCGCAGGCCCTTGTTGACTGGATGACTGCCACCGTAGGTGAAGTAGACGTAGTATCCCAATGGTTCTTCAAAGGTTCTGTCATATTATTATTCGGTATTATCTTTCATTTTATTTATTCTCTACTCGGAGGCCAGAAAGATCAGTTCGCTACAGTTTCCATTCCAAAGGCCATAAAGAAGGTCCCCATAGAGGAACTCGTTCCGGGAGCCATAGGCCTTATTTTGGGCGTAGGACTTGCTACATCCGTCTCATCCATAATCATGAATGTAAAGTTCCTGAACTGGATGTCACTCAACCTCATCATAAGCATATTGCTCTATATAGGCCTGGGATATTACGGTCTCATTTTGGGCAAAAGTTTTGGTGTAGCATATAAGGACAGGATACAGGCGATCTTTTCAGCAGACATTCTGAAGCGCAGGAGCAAATCAAGAGGAAGCGCAGTTCCCAAAGTATTTGACACCAGCGTCATTATCGACGGCAGGATCCAGGAGATATTGAAGACCGGATTTATCGAAGGGAATATAATCATTCCCGATTTTGTGCTGGTCGAATTGAGGCATATCTCAGATTCAGCAGACGATCTTAAGAGAAACAGAGGCAGAAGAGGCCTCGACATACTCAATGCCATTCAGGAAGAGTACGGCATTGATATCTACGATACAAGTTCAAACAAAGAAATAGCAAAGATACCTGAAGTAGATGTAAAGCTCTTAAAGCTTGCAGAGATCCTGGGAGGAGTAGTCGTGACCAACGACTACAACTTAAACAAAGTAGCAGGCGTTCAGGGCATAGGCATACTCAATATCAATGAGCTTGCAAATACTTTAAAGCCTGTAGCCCTTCCCGGAGAAGTCATGAGGGTCACACCCGTAAAGGAAGGAAAGACAGACGACCAGTCCGTAGCTTATCTTGATGATGGTACCATGGTAGTCGTACAAGGTGGCAGGAAGTATATAGGTAAGACTATTTCAGTCACTGTCACAAGCGTCCTTCAGACTGCTGCAGGAAGAATGATATTCGTAAAACCCTAAAGGTGTAAAATGAGCAAATTTGCTGTTATCATTCCGGCCGCAGGGAAGTCCGTGCGCATGGGCGGCCGCAAAAAAGAAGATATAGAAATAGACGGAAAGACTGTCCTTGATCATGTTAAGGAAGCCTTTAAAGATTTTGACCGTATGGTGGTCGTAGGTCCAAGGGGCGATGTTCAAGGAGGAGAGACAAGAAGAGACTCTGTAAAGAACGGTCTTGATGCTCTTGGTGATGATATAGATTATGTCCTCATACACGACGGTGCAAGGCCTTTTGTAAGCAAGGATGTCATAGAAAGAGTAAAGGATGCGCTCCTTTCCGGATCAGATGCAGTAGTACCCTGCGTAAGACCAAAGGATACCATAAGGACAAAAGAGAATACTCTTGACAGATCTAAGCTCTTTGCCGTGCAAACGCCTCAGGGTTTTAAACTCAGCATCATAAAGAAATGCTACGAAAGAGTCATAGCAGATGATGCAGAAGTAACTGACGACGCATCCGTTGCAGAATATTGCGGGATAAAGGTGGATATAGTGGAAGGCGATTATGCAAATTACAAGATAACTACTCCTGAAGATCTGCCTAAAAATTTACGCATAAGGATGGGCAACGGTTATGATCTTCACAGACTTGTAGAAGGAAGACCTCTTATGCTGGGCTGCGTCAATGTGCCCTATGAAAAGGGACTTCTCGGTCATTCCGATGCAGATGTCATAGCTCATGCCATCGCAGATGCCATGCTCGGAGCTGCAGCTCTTGGCGATATAGGGAAGCACTTCCCTGATAATTCTGATGAAACCGAAGGTATGAGCGGTAAAGAGATATTGGAAAGGACCGCAAAGATCCTAAGGTCTTCCGGGTTTTATCCGGAAAGCGTCGATGCGACATTGATAGCTCAAAGACCAAAGGTGTCTCCATACATAGATGAGATGAGAGAGGCCATAGCCTTGGCCATAGGAATAAATAAGGAAAATGTGTCTGTCAAAGCTACGACAGAGGAAGGCCTCGGTCCCACAGGCGAAGGCCTTGCAATGGCAGCTTTTGCGACAGCGATAGTAAAGGAAGATAGATAAAATGAAAGTATCAAAAATGTTTTTAACGACTTTAAGAGAAGTACCTGCAGAGGCTGAGATCCCTTCTCACATACTTCTTTTAAGAGCAGGATTCATCAAGAAGCTTGTCTCAGGCATTTACGGATTCCTTCCCCTTGGAAGCAGGACTCTTCAAAAGATCGAAAACATAGTCAGAGAAGAAATGGATGCAGCCGGATCCCAGGAGATACTCATGTCTGCTCTTCAACCTGCAGAACTTTGGCAGGAGAGCGGTCGCTGGGGAGCTTACGGTCCTGAGATGTGGAGGATAAAGGACAGAAATCAAAGAGAGTTCTGCCTTGGACCGACTCATGAAGAGATATTCACAGATATCGTACGCCAGGCAGTATCATCCCATAGGCAGCTTCCTTTAAGTCTTTATCAGATACAGACAAAATACAGAGATGAAGCAAGACCAAGATTCGGACTCATGCGTTCAAGAGAATTCATAATGAAGGACGCATATTCCTTCGACAAGGATGAAGCAGGTCTCGATACATCATACAAGACCATGTATGATGCGTATACAAAAGTATTTGAGCGCTGCGGTCTTAAGTTCAGACCCGTAGAAGCAGACTCAGGCGCCATAGGAGGAAACAACTCTCACGAATTCACAGCACTTTCCGAAGTAGGCGAATCTGAGATCGTCTATTGCGATGCCTGTGATTTTGCTGCAACTTCCGAAAGAGCAGAATTTAAAGATGAGCTCCAGGCAGGAGTATCTGATGCAGAACTTGAGAAAGTATATACTCCCGGCACAAAGACCATAGAAGCTGTTTGCGAATATTTAGGAGCAGATGTCAAAAAGTCCATAAAGGCTCTCCTCATTCAGGTTGCAGAAGAGGAAGGTCCGGGAGCAAAGTATGTTCTTGCTCTCATCAGAGGAGACAGGCAGCTCAATATGACAAAACTTGTCAATGCTCTTAACGTTCCTGAATACCTTGTATCCATGGCAGACGAAGAAAAGATGTCAAAAGTCACAGGATGCGTCGGAGGATTCACAGGACCTATAGGTATACACGACTGCACTATCATACTCGACAGCGAACTTAAAGGTTCAAAGGATATGGTTTGCGGCGCAAACGAAAAAGATCATCACTTCAAGGGAGTCAGCGAAGGAAGAGATTTCAAAGCTGATAAGGTCGTAGACTTAAAACTCCTTCAGGAAGGCGATCCATGTCCATGCTGCGGAAAGCCTGTCAAGGTGGCAAGAGGCATAGAGGTAGGCCAGGTATTCAAACTCGGTACCAAGTATTCAGAACCTATGCATTGCTACTATAGAGACGAGAACCAGGTAGACAGACCTGTAGTTATGGGATGTTACGGCATAGGAGTCACACGTACAATGGCTGCGGTCGTTGAGCAGCATCACGATGAAAATGGCATAATCTGGCCTATGAGTCTTGCTCCATATCATGTCGACATAGTCATAGCTAAGTCAGGAGATCCTGTTCAGTCAGCCCTTGCAGAAGAAATAGAGAAAAAACTTGAAGCTGCAGGAGTCGAGGTCATGGTCGATGACAGGGATGAGCGTCCGGGAGTCAAATTCAAAGATTCTGAGCTCATTGGTATACCTATCAGGATCACTGTCGGAAAGAAAGCAGGAGAAGGAATAGTAGAATACAAATTAAGGCGCGGCGGTGACATGGAAGAACTTACAGCAGATGAAGCAGTTTCAAAAGCTGTAGCTCTTGTTGACCTTGAGAAACGCGGATAAAAAGATATGAAGATATACAATACACTTACAAGAAAAAAAGAAGAATTAGTCCCAATAGATCCATCTGAACTTAAGATGTATGTATGCGGACCCACCGTCTACAACTATATCCACATCGGTAATGCGCGTCCTTTCGTAGTCTTTGATACTATGAGAAAGTATCTTAAATACAGAGGACAGAATGTAAAGTACGTTCAGAATTTTACTGATGTAGATGACAAGATCATAAACAGAGCAAAAGAAGAGGGCATCTCAACTCTTGAAGTGGGAGAAAAATACATAGCAGCCTATTACGAGGATGTAAAGGCTCTTAATATAGAAAAAGCTGATGTACATCCAAGAGTAACAGAGACCATGCCCGAGATCATAGCTTTCGTTCAGGGCCTCATAGACAAGGGAATGGCCTATGAAGTAAACGGAGACGTTTACTACAGGACAAGAAAGTTCACAGGTTACGGCAAGCTTTCAGGTCAAAACATTGACGACCTTGAAGCAGGCGCCCGCATAGAGGTTGGAGACATCAAGGAAGATCCTCTTGATTTTGCTCTTTGGAAAGCAAGAAAAGAAGAATCTGAGATAGCATGGGAGAGCCCCTGGGGCCTTGGAAGACCCGGATGGCACATTGAGTGCTCTGCCATGAGCAAAAAGTATCTCGGAGAGACCATAGACCTTCATTGCGGAGGAGAGGACCTTCAGTTCCCTCATCACGAGAACGAGATAGCTCAGTCCGAAGGACTTTCCGGTAAGCAGTTCAGCAACTACTGGATGCACAACGGTTTTATCAATATCAACGGCGAGAAGATGAGCAAGTCTGCAAACAATTTCTTCCTAGTCAGAGACATCCTAAAGGAGTACGAAGGAGAAGTCCTGAGATATTTCCTTTTGTCAGCTCAGTACAGAGGACCTATCAATTTCTCTCACGACCTTATGGAGAGCGCAAAGGCAAGCCTTGAGAGGATGAGAAATTGCAAAGAGACATTAAAGCACATATCAGAAAACGGTCCTGAAGGGGGATCGCTTGATGCTTCTAAATATGAACCTTTCAAGCAGAAGTTCATAGAGAGCATGGATGACGACCTCAATACAGCAGATGCCATCTCAGCAATATTTGAGATGATAAGCGAGATAAACAAGGATGCTGCATCCGGCATGACAAGAGAAGAAGCAAAAGCAGCTCTTGGACTTCTTGACGAGCTTACAGCAGTTCTCGGACTCCTCAGAAAAGAAAAGGACAGCGAAGTCGATGCAGATCTTCAGGCTCTCATCGATGCAAGGACTAAAGCAAGAGCAGAAAAGAACTGGGCAGAAGCAGACCGCATCAGAGACGAACTTGCTGCAAGAGGCATAACCCTAAAGGATACACCTCAGGGCGTTCAGATAATCAGGAATTAAAGCAGCTGCCTTGCAGTGAAGACTAAATGCTTTTTCAAAGAGCTTGATGATGGATATAAAGAATTGTAATTCCCTTACACTTGCATATTTTGGAGACGCTCTTTATGAAGTCTTCATAAGAGAAAGAGTCATAAAGAAAGGTTCATCGCCTAAAGTCGATGTATTGAACAAGGAAGGCGTCAGGTATGTCAAAGCATCTTCTCAGGCAAAGGCCATAAAAAAGATGCTTGATGATGGTTTTCTTACAGATGAAGAGATCACCATAGCAAAAAGAGCAAGGAATCACAGAACAGCAACTAAAGCAAAAAATGCCGATCCCGTTGAATACAAATGGGCAACGGCGCTGGAGGCACTCATAGGATGGCTAAAGTTAACAGGTCAAGAGGACAGAATGGCAGAACTTATGGAGAGGGCAGCTCAGATAACAGAAGAGTAAAGCCGGCTCCAAAGCGTCCCGGAAAAAACAACAACCTCCTTATTGGAAGAAATCCTGTTGCTGAGGCAATAAAGGCCGGCAGGACCATAGACAAGATACTTGCGCAAAAGGATGTTCAGGGGTCCGCACTTAAGATACTAAAAGATGCGAGAACTGCAAACATCCAGGTCCAGTATGTAGACAAGGCGGTCCTCGATAGGCTGGCTCCAGGAAGGCCTCATCAGGGCGTCGCGGCTTATGCGGCCGCACATGCCTATGCAGAAATAGAAGATATACTCGCTTCAGCAAGGAATAGAGGTGAAGACCCGGTAGTTGTCATACTCGATAACCTGGAGGATCCCCACAACTTAGGCGCCATAATGAGGAGTGTCGACGGGGCAGGTTTCCATGGAGTTGTGATCCCAAACAGAAGGAGCGTCTCACTTACAGAGACCGTAGCAAAATCCAGTGCCGGAGCAATAGAGTATGTACCTGTGGCGAAGGTGTCAAACCTTGCGCAAACTGTGGACTATTTAAAGTCTGAAGGTCTTTGGATAGCTGCAGTTGACATGGACGGACAGAATTATGCTTCTGCAGACCTAAAAGGCCCTCTTGCTATAATCATAGGCGCAGAAGGCGCAGGAGTTTCAGAACTCATGAGAAAAAAAGCTGACTTCATAGTTTCCATACCCATGAGAGGAAAAGTTAATTCTCTTAATGCGAGCAATGCAGCAGCCATCATACTATATGAAGCTTTAAGGCAGCGCACAAAATAGGATGTACACTGAAAAGACTATAGAAGAAGTTTTAGAAGAATACAAGGAGGCCGTCCGTTCTAAGGCCGGTCTCTATTTTATGCTGGGCGCAGAAAAAGAAGACCTTATCCAGGAAGGCATGATAGGGCTTGTAAAAGCATACAATACCTACGATCCATCAAAGGGAGCCTCCTTTAAGACCTTTGCAGACCTTTGTATAAACGGCCAGATGATCAACGCTGTAAAAGCTTCAGGAAGAGAAAAGAATGCTCCCCTTAACCAGGCAGTATCTCTTGACAGGCCTGTAGGAGAAGAAGATGACAGTCCCTCTCTTGGAGAGACCATAGCAGCAGGTTATGATTCAAGTCCTGAGGACCAGATCATTTATTCTGAACTCATGAGTCTTTTTACCGATCCTTCAAAGGACCTTTTCAGTTCTTTTGAAAAAAGCGTCATGAACTATCTCGTCCAAGGAAAGAAATACAAGGAGATAGCAAAGCTCCTCGGAAAGACTCCAAAGCAGATAGATAATGCCATACAAAGGATAAGGAAGAAGATAGCGACCCTTCTTTAAAATTTAGTTGCACGCATATAAAAATAGTGCTAATATATTTAAGTCGCAAAAATGAATATGCTGCTCTAGCTCAGTAGGTAGAGCACCACATTGGTAATGTGGAGGTCGGCAGTTCGAATCTGCTGGGCAGCTCCAATGAAAGAGATCGCAAATATCCGTAAAAATACGGGATCTGCGCTCTTTTTTTTGTACAAATAATACTCATATGTGTAGGACTTTAAACTACGAGACATAATGTCCCATAGTGTAACTTGCTTTCATATATATACATAAATATAATGACCGTGAAAAGTAGTATGTTTTAAAGTAATAGGAGGAAAAACTATGGCAGAACAAAAAAATCCAATGGAACTTCTTGCCGAACGCGACAAGATATTTTATGACTATTATACCAATGTAGTTCCGACACGTATGCCGGTCAACGCAGCTATCGTTCCTCTTGCACTTGCGCAGTATGCAGGTCAGGATCCTTTTAAGTGGCAGTATGAAGGAACAGCTCTTTTAGAGGCAATGGAGCAGTTTGCAGGCAAGATCTATTCAGATACATGCCCATTTTCACCGCCCGTACTTATGATGAGACCGGCATATCCATATCAGCTTCTTAAGTCACAGTCCTTTGTTCTCGCAGAGAACGGCCAGATCCAGCATCCTGAAGTCAGCGGTATGCCTGCAGAGGAATATCCTGAACTCATCGAAAGAGGATTTGATTATCTCGTAGAAAAGGTAGTTCCAAGGCAGCACAAGAACCTTGATCCGGCAGATCCTATCAAGATGGCATATACAGCTTTAATGGAGCTCAATATGAGAAATTCAGAAGCAGCAGCCTTCTTCCCGCCCTTCATGGGATTCTGCGCAAGAATGGGTTATCACAACGGCGGAACCTTAGGATCAGGCGGAGCAGCAGAAGCTCCTATGGATTTCCTTGCTGACCAGTTAAGAGGCTTCTCCAACATGACCATAGACATCAGAAGACGCCCTGAAGATGTAAAGGCAGCATGCGAAGTACTTACTCCTCTCATGCAGAAGATGGGTATGCCTCCATATGTAGACTATCAGCAGAATATCTTCTATCCTCTCCATATGCCTACATTCATGAGACCAAAGGATGTAGAGAACATCTACATGCCAAGCTACAAGAAGCTCATGAGAGACAATACGGCAAGAGGGATCCGCCCATATATCTTCGTAGAGGATGACTGGACCAATCTTCTTGATCTCATCCACGATGAGTTCCCTGCAGGATGCATACTCGCATTCGATGAAGGCGATCCAAAACTCTTCAAGGACAAGCTCGGCGACAAGTTCCTCATGTCCGGACTCTTCCCGCTTTCCTACATGAGAAACCACACGACCCAGGAGATCATAGACAAGGCAAAAGAGTATCTCGACATACTCCTTCCGGGATGCGGATACGTATTTGGATTCGATAAGAGCCTCCTCTTCGCAAAGGATGCTGATATCGATCAGTATGCAGCTTTAATGGAATTCTTAAGAGACTACGCTCGCTATGACAATGTAGGATCCAAATTCGGAACACCGCTCAATGCAGAAGGATTTGAGCCTGTCAAAGAGTGGGACGGACCTATAAAGTCAAGATATGTCTTTAACTGGGATGAGTTCAAAGCCGAAAATCCATGGACACCTGATTATGCACGCGGTAAATTCGCAGTTGCAGACAACCAGGTATTCAACTGGTACATGAACTGGCTGTTCTAGTAAGAACTTCCTGTGCACCGCCGATCGGACGGGCCGGTATTCCGGTGGGTCGGCGTGACAAAAAAAATATGAAAAAAGATCCGGGAGTCGATCGCCCCGGATCTTTTATTTTTTCAGATCTTCTTTATGAAGCAGCGCCTTCTTTTGTGCTGCTCGACACTAAAATATTTCCATTGAGAAAGGACCTGGGAGTTGAGCTCGAGGGTAGGACCTGTTTCTGCATACTTGATGCCCATATCTCTGCAGCCCCTTACCATCTTTTCGATGACTATGCCGTTCAGTCCTTGCTTTTGATAATCAGGATGAACTGCGATCAAAAGCAGATCTATGGTATCATTTTTTCTGAAACTTTTGAGTATGTCTATCCATCCAAAGGGCAGCATCCTGCCGTCATGCTTTTTAAGTGCTTCTGACATGCTCGGAGCTCCTACACCAAGAGCTACCATTTCTTCGTTTTCATCCATTACAAAGCATGCAAGCTTTGGATTGATGAGCGGCGCAAATTTGAGAGAATATTTGTCTATCTGCTTTTGCGAGAGTTCTACTGTTCCGTAAAGAGGAGAGTAGGCTATATTTACAAGCTTGAAGAACTTTTTCAAAAGCGGCAGATAGGAAAGGACCGTTTTTGCATCGTGTACATGTACATGGTTCCTTCTTTGAGCAAACCTGCTTATCCTTGCCCATTTATCATAGAATTCTGTATCCTCTTTACCGGGGATAGTCGCAAGGTTTTCTACCCAGTCAACATCCTTTCCGTAGCCTCTTCTTTCAAGCTGCTTTGGGTAGTAGGGGTAATTATAGTAAGTAAAGAAACAGCTCCTTCTGTCAAAGCCTTCAACGAGCATCCCCTCTCTGTCAAGGTCTGTAAATCCAAGAGGACCGTGCACTTCATCGCAGCCAAGCTCTCTCGCCCAATTTTCTACTGTATCAAAAAGGGCATCGACTACTTCGTCATCATCGATGAAATCTACCTGAGAGAATCTGAGCCTTTTTGTGTGCCATTTCTCATTGGCCCTTTTGCTGTATATGGCGCCTATCCTGCCTACTGCCTGCCCGTCTCTGTAGCAAAGCCAGCATCTTGCATCGCAATATTCGAATGCCGGATTGCTCTTTGGATCCCAGTCATGTAGATCGTCGTCATATGTATTTGGTATGTATTGAGGAACGTCTTTGTAGAATTTGGTCGGAAATTGTACAAAGGTCCTTCTTTGTGCTTTTGTTTTTACTTCGACTATCGATACCATCTCTTGCATCCCGTCTTTTCATTAAATTTTCTATATCTTTATCCTTCATATCGTAGGAATGGAGTCTGATGCGGAACTGATACTCAAAGATCTCGTCCATTGACAGGTCTATGTATCGCTGCCATATGCTAATTATACATTCACTTCTGAATTAATGGGACAACATTTTATGCAATAAGTGTGTAAAAAAACAGCTCCCATTGGTGGGAGCTGTCAAAATACATCTTTGTTCTTTTAAAAAAGTATCATCCTGTCGCTTACTTCAAGCCTTACTTTGCCGGAAATGGTATTCACGTCTAAAAGGAGCTTTTCAATATCCTCATCCTTCATACCGTAGGAATGGAGTCTGATACGGAACTGGTATTCAAAGATCTCGTCGACTGACAGGTCTATGTCGCCTCTGTTGAGTGCAGATACCGCTATGGTCGCATAGGGAAGGAACAGATATTTCTGCAGGATGTACTCGTTCATCTTGATCGGAAGCTTGTAATCCCTGCATATATCATAAAGAGAATAGTCGAAAGCAGGAGAGTTCCAAGTGGTGCTTATGAGCATCCTTTCGGATATGAACCTGGCATAATTGGGATAGTCGGCATAGCTTTGGGTGTTTACCTTGTATTGTCCCAGCACCATGGCGGCCCTTGAAAAGGCATTCTTTCCGAATATCCTTTCGACTTTGTGTTCGTAAACTACCTTTCTTTCCTGAACTATATCCTGGTATATGATATCAGCAAGGTTATCAAGTGATTTGAAATGATAAACTATGGTCCCTAAGTTTACTCCGGCAAGCTTCGCTACCTGAGCGTAGGTAGTGTTATTGAAGCCGTGACGATAAAAAAGGGACCTTGCTGCTTCCTCTATCTTTCTTTTTGTTTCATTTCCTGCAGAATATGTAGCCATAGTTTTCCTGTATTTGTATCAGTGCCTACTGATTATATCCTTTTTTCAAATGAATGTGAATATGATGGATTGTGAAATGTTTATAAATTTATATAACATTAAATTTATAAAATTATAAAATACGCTTGCAATGGAGACGAATTTATAATAATATAAATTTGTAAGTTTTATAAATTTACATTTAACGCTATTATTTTTGCAGTCAGTTATTAAGAAGGAGGAAAAAATGGACATTAATTCTTTAACTGATCTCCAAAAGAAAGAGGAAATCAAGAAGACAAGGACCAAGGCAGCTATAAGCCTTTGCGCTCCTATCCTCGCTTACATCGTCTTCGTATTTATCAGAACATCAGGCGGCGTTATCGCCTCCCAGTGTGTAGAAGAACTCGGCTGGCAGCCTGCACAGGTAGCTATGTTTACATCAGTATTCAGCTATGTTTACTCATTTGCTAACCTGCCCGGCGGAATGCTCGTTGACAGATTCGGTGGAAAGAACCTCATCGCAAGTTCCTACTCCATCATGGCAGTTGGTCTTGCCATCCTGGCATTCTCCGACAACTATCCACTTATGATCCTTGCAAGAGGACTTATGGGATTTGGCGGCGCTGTAGTATTCTCCGCACTTTCCAGACTTATTGCTAACTGGACAAAGTCTGACCAGTATGCAAGTGTAAACTCCAAGGTCATGGCAGCATCCAAGATCGGAACATTCTTTGCAGCTACACCGCTCGTACTCATGCTCAGATCCATAGGCAGAAGACAGTCCATGATCGACTTCGCCATTGTAGTCGTAGCTATCACCATTGCTATCTTCCTCTTCACAAAGGAAGATCCAATGTCCTGCGGTCTCTTCACAGTTGACGAACTCGAAGGAAGAGCACATCCTGCTCCAAAGAAGGCAGAGAATCCGTTCAAAGGAATCGGACAGATCATCATTCAGCCTCAGGTATGGCTCGTACTCATCGGATCCATCAGCTTCAACGGTGCTATCAACACCTTCATCACCAACTGGGGTAAGACAATGCTTTCTCAGGGAGCAGGTTTTGAAAGCGTAGAAGCAACAGGCATCATCAATGTAAACACCATTGCAGGTATCATCTCCGGACTTCTCCTTGGCGCAATGATGAGGATAAAGGGAGCAACACCGAAGGTCATGACTATCCTTTCCTTCGTACTCTTCCTCACCGGTATGGGTATGGTAGCATTCGCAATGCCATCTCTTGGAAAGCTCGGCTGGAGCATCGTATTCGCAGTCATCGGATTCGGTTCCTCCATCGAAGTCACAACTATCTATGCAATGCTCAAACAGCAGGTAACACTGAAGCACTTCGGTAAGGTCGTAGGTCTCTGCAACTTCGCAGCATGGCTCCTCGGAACATCTGTTTGCACCACAGTATGGGGCAAGATCGTAGACGCTCAGTACTCCATCCCGTCCTTCCAGAAAGCAGCTACATTCCAGTTCTGCTTCTCCGTAGTCGGACTCATCTGCTGCCTCCTTGCTAAGACAGAGACACTCCCTGCATTCAGAGAAGAAGAAAAGTAGTAAGAAAACTATCTAAAAAGGCTGCAGGTGCTCGCTTGCAGCCTTTATTTTTAGGGAAGGGAAATCCTATGGATACAAACGAATTAAAAGCATTAAAAGAACAAAGGGCAAAGAGATGGGACGATATGTACAGGGGCATCATTCCTGACAGAGTTCCTATCGACTTTAACCTTTCAACAGAAGTATATGTAGAGGAATACGGACTTCCTATAGGGAAGACGCTCTGGACACTGGAAGGACTTGAAGATGCATTCTACAATATGGCGCAGCACCTTCCTGCAGACATGCTTCCTAAGGATTCCGGAAGACTCCCATTCCATTCCATCGTTTCAGGAAACCTGGGCGTACAGATGGGATCAGGCGGATTCATGCAGCATCCTGAGATCCACACCATGGAGCCTGAAGAATATGATGAGTTCATCGATTCTCCTTACGACTTCATGCTTGGAAAAGCGCTTCCTCGTCTTTTCGCCAACATGCTTGGAGTAGACGAAGCAAGAGCAATGGCTGTCTTCTACATGTCGATCAAGTCAAAGAACGACACCATGGCAAAGTACGGTCAGGTATATGCAAAGGTATCTGAAAGACTCGGATTCTATGCTATCCCCGGACCTATGGGTTCAAGATCTCTTGCTCCTATGGACTTCGTCTCTGACTATCCCCGTGGATTCACAGGCATAAGCAAAGACTTCAAGCGCTGCCCTGACAAGGTAAGAGAAGCTGCAGACGCAGTAGTTCCTCTCCTTGTTAAGTATGCAAAGCCGGCAGTAAAGTCTCACCTTGGATCTGCATGGATGCCGGGTCACATGCCCACATTCATGAGAACAAAGGAATTCGAGAATCTTTACTATCCGTCATTCTCAAAGCTCATCCATGCTACCGCTGAAAACGGCCAGGCATTCAAGATCTTCTGTGAAGACGACTGGACAAGATATCTCGATTACTTAAGAGACCTTCCGCAGGGAACAAGGCTCCTCGTTGAAAAAGGAGATCCAAAGGTTTGGAAGGATAAGCTTGGCGACAAGATGATACTTTCAGGTTTCTATCCTATCATGCTCCTCAAGACAGGAACAAAGGAGCAGTGCGTAGACAAGATGAAAGAACTCATCGACACCCTTGCACCCGGTGGAAACTGGTACTTCAACTTTGACAAGACCATCATCACCTTAAACAGCATCAAGGTAGAGAACCTTTACGCTGTCATCCAGTACCTTGCTGAAAACGGCAAATATGACAATGCAGGCGAGAAGGCATTCAAGCAGAACACAGAGGATACGATCCACAAGTGCCTCGATACACTGCCGCCGCTTAAGACAAAGTATTACAAATCAAGAGAAGAGATCGCAGAAGAGTACAAGGATTATATTCTTGAAGACTGCAGAGACATACTTGTAAATCAAGTTGCAGCTATCGAAGATGACATGATGAAGAACGTACTCGGATGCTTCTAAGGAGGAAATATGAAAACACCCGATGAACTTAGAGCGGAGCGCGGGAAACTCTTTAACGACTTTTACAACAACATAAATCCGGAGAGGATGCCCGTGACCATGACTGTGCCTCTTTATTTGGTCGCGCAGCTTAAAGGGATAGACCCCAGGCAGTTCCAATATAACTACGGAATGCTCTCTGAGGCTGTTCTTGAGGTCATCGAAAAGATCTATTCAGACTCCTGCCCGTTCAATCCTGTAACGGTCACATCAAGACCTCCGATGTATTACAAACTCCTTGGATCTCAGTCTTTCAAGATGTCTGAGTCCGGTTTTGTACAGCATCCTGAAGTTGTAGGCATGCTCGACACGGAGTATGATGAGCTCATAAAGGATCCTATCAAATGCATAATGGATCATATACTTCCAAGGCAGTATAAGCATCTTGATCTTGCAAATGATCCATACAAAGCGCTCATAGCATTCTCGATGGCTGATATGTCGTCTGCTCAGGATATGGGCAGCATGATACCTGCCATAGGAAAGGCAAAGCAGCTTCATGGATATTATGCAGGTGCTCCTGCAGGAAGCGGCGGATTCACGGCTGCGCCTCTTGACTTCATAGCAGACCAGCTCAGATCCTTCAGCGGAATGAGCACTGACTTAAGAAGAAGAAGAGAACAGATCAAGGAAGCTTGCGAAAGGCTCCTTCCGTTTATGTTCAAGGTCGGAATGCCAAAGAACCCTCATGCAGAAGGCGCAGTAGGTATGCCTCTTCACATGCCTCCGTTCATGAGGACAAAGGATGCAGAAGAACTCTGGTTCCCGACATTCAAGCACATGCTCGAACAGTTCGCTGCAAGGGGCAGCAGAGCAAGCCTCTTTGTTGAATCTGATTGGACAAGGTTCATCGATTGCCTCTATGACCTTCCTGCAAGCACAGTGCTCAAGTGCGAGAACGGAGATCCTGCTGAGTTCAAGAGAAGACTTGGTGACAAGATGATCCTCAGCGCCATGTATCCATTAAGCATAGTCAAGATGGGAACAGCGCAGGAATGCAAGGATAAGGCAAAGGAACTTCTGGATATCATGATGCCGGGCGGAGGATATATCTTCAATTTCGACAAGGTGCCTCTTACTTTAGGCGACGTCAATATGGACAACTATGCTGAACTGTCTCAGTTCCTCTATGAGTATGCCCGTTTTGATGAACCCGGTAAGCCCTTCGGAAAGAAACTCAACTCAGAGAATTTCGAAAAAGAAGATCGTTTCGACAAGCCTCTTGAATCAGAGTACTTACAAGGTCTCATGGATGGCGTCGTAGTCGTGGGTGACGATCCTCTTGTTCAGAAACGTTTTAATGCATATAGCGATGATTTCTCAGTAAAGCTATTAAAGATGTTCCTGTAGCATCGATCGGAGGTTCTGATGGAGCCATCAATCATAAGTATAATAATATTCGGAATAGTTGTATTACTGTTCATAATCGATAAGATCCCAAGCGCCACAGTGGCGCTTATGGGTCTTACGGCTATGCTGGCATTCAAGTGCTGCACAGTAGCTGAAGCCTTAAGCGGATTTGCTTCAGATACATTCCTGCTGCTCCTTGGTATGCTCATAGTCGGAGAAGCACTCTTTTCAAGCGGAGCTGCGGAATTCATCGGCTACTACGCCATAAAGTTGTCCAATGACAATGAGAGAAGGTTCATACTGATCTCCTGCATCATATCCGCTATAATGAGCGCATTCTTAACAAACACAGCAGTCATAGCAATGCTCATGGCAGTCTGTCTTTCTGCAAGCGCAGGTTCAAAGAACATGAAGTACAGGAACCTTGTTATTCCTGTAGCCATAGCAGCTATAGCCGGCGGTCATTGCACCATGGTAGGTTCTACAACGCAGCTTACTGCAAGAGGTCTTCTTGAAGATGCAGCGGGTCTTACCTTCGGCATGTGGGATCTTCTCAAAGTATGCGGTCCTATAACTATAGTCCTCATACTTTATATGACCTTCATAGGTTATCCTCACGGGAAAAAGATCTGGGGAGACAGACCTGATGAGCACAAGGATGCAAAAGCAATGGATGAGGATAAGGCAGTCCTAAGTACTAAGGGCAAGCTTGCTCTTGGGATCTTCGGCATCGTGGTCATCCTCTTCATCACGAATGTATTCTCCACAGGCGTAATCTCCATGATAGGAGCTATCCTTTGTATCCTAACCGGATGCATCACCCAAAAGGATGCATTCAAGAAGATAGACTGGGCTACCATAGTATGGCTTTGCTCCTGCCTTGGCATAGGAAAAGCTCTCAATGCCAGCGGCGGTGCAAAGATAATCGCAGGAGGACTCTTGAATCTCTTTGACGCTTCCACATCAAAGATGTTCTTCTTTGCTGCAATGGTCCTTGTGGCCATGGTCCTTAGCGAACTCATGTCGAATATGGCATGCCTTCTCATTATCATGCCTGCAACACTGCAGCTTGCCATGGCAAACGGCATCAATCCATATACTATAGCTTACGGCATGTGCCTTGGAGCAGCTCTTACTTATGCTACTCCTCTTGCCAACGGTCATATAGGGATGACCATGTCTGCAGGATATAAGTTCTCGGACTACCTGAAGTACGGCATAGTGCCCTCTGTTATTGCCTATGTGATGATAGTTGTGATGACACCGCTCTTTTATCCGCTGTAAAAAAACAAAAAAATACAAAAGCCCCGGACTTATACAGGCCCGGGGCAATTTTTGTTTTGGTGCGTTTAGTTTTCGTATCTGATATAATCTATGTTATCTTTTTTATGAGTTGCCATTGCCGAAAAGATCGTATATAGGCGATAAACGGGCAAAATATGGGAAAGAAATAAGCGATAAGGTAGCTTTTAGGATATATCGATGAAAACACATGCCATAATACCAATATTCATAAGCCACAGAGGATGCCCGCATCAGTGCGTTTTCTGCAATCAAAAGGCCATCACAGCAAGATCAGGTGATGTGACTGTTTCTGATGCAAGGAATACCATAGAAGAGTGGCTCACAACCCTTGAAGGAAAGGACGGGATGGAAGTCGAACTTTCCTTTTTCGGTGGCAGCTTTACAGGTATCTCCATGGAAGAGCAGACTGCTTTCCTAAAGCTTGCAAAGGAATACAAAGATAAGGGAAGGATAGACAAGATCCATTGCTCTACAAGACCTGACTATATTTCAAGAGAGATACTGGACAATCTAAAAGCATATGGCATGGATGTCATAGAACTTGGAGTTCAGTCCTTTGATCAAAAAGTCCTCGATGCCAGTGAAAGAGGGCACACAGAAGAAGATGTTGAAAAAGCATGTAAACTCATTCACGAGTACGGCTTTGAACTTGGGATACAGCTCATGATAGGACTTCCCGGTGACTCCTACGATAGCTGCATGTATTCGGTCAAAAGGGCAATAGAAATGAAGCCTTCCGTAGCAAGGCTTTATCCCACAGTGGTCATAGCAGATACTCCGCTTGCAAGGATGATGGAGGAAGGCTCTTATGTGCCGCCTTCAGAAGAGGAGATCGTCTTAAGGACAAAGGATATGTACAAGGCCTTAACCAAAGAAGGCATCAATGTCATCAGGATAGGTCTTAAGAGCAATGAACTCATAAAGGGCGATACCTACCATCCTGCCATAGGACAGATAGTAAAGTCTGCAGCAGCAAGAGACGAGATAGAGGATAAGTTCGGCAGTCTGGATCTTCCAAATGTTTTGCTCATCAAACCAGGTGAAACTGCCTCAGATCCTAAGGGGCTTGCAGCCCTTTCAGATCCGATGGACGTAAAGAATATCCTCTCCGGAGCAGAATATGTTGAAATAGCGGCACCAAGCAGCATTTTTAATTTTGCAGTGGGTCATAAAGCTTCAAACAAAAAGTATTTTGAAGAGAAATATCCAAGGATCAGATTTAGGTTTTGCGTAGATGATGATCTAAAAAGTATATGTGTCAGGCCTTATGTTCCAAAAGGGATGACTAAAAGGCTAAAAGACATGGGCTCCAATGATCATAGATCTAAGTCTTTGTATACAGCTTACGTATCGTCAGAAGCACCGGCTGCTTTGGTAGGTTTTTTAAAGGTCCTTGGATGTGAGATAAGACCTGTATATCCAAAAGGCAGTATGGAAGGGCCCATTGCCTTTCATCCTGATATCTATTACTGCCTTCTAAAGGACCGTATCTATGAAGGCGATGCAAGTCTTTTAGCACCCGAGTACCCAAAGGACGTCCTTTACAATGCAGCTACAGTTGGAAATTATCTCATTTGCAGCAAATATACATCAAAGGACCTCATAGAGAGCTCAGGTCTTACCCCAATACTCGTTCCTCAGGGCTATGTGAAATGCAACTTGGCTGTACTTGACGATCATCATGTCATAACAGAGGACAGAGGGATAGCGAAAGTATTGGAAAAGATACCTGATATAGATTGCCTCTTGATAAGTCCCGGTCAGGTGAGATTAAAGGGCTATGATCATGGATTTATAGGAGGAGCAACGGGAAAAGTAGGTAATGACATCATTTTCAATGGTGATCTTAGTTCACACAGCGACTTTAAGCTCATATATGACTTTTGCACATCCTGCGGCTTAAGACCATTATGGTTCGATACTTATCCTTTGACGGACATAGGAAGTATTTTGGTGGTATAAAATTTTCAATATATGTATATTTATACACACCTTTTTAGTAAAATGAGTAATATTCTTTACTTATGTCGGTTTTTATGGTATAAGTATGGACAATGCGGAAAAAAAGCAGCATAGAAATCAAACGGAGAGTTTTTTATGAGTACAGAAAATACACAGCATACAAGGATCCCTGTTCCAAATCTTGAGATCACAAGAGAGATGCCCCTTTATCACGATATCAGAGAACTTTTAAAGGGATGTGAAGAACGTTTTGGGTCTGATATTGCATATATCATCAAAACAAAGAAAGCTACAAAGACAGAACCTGCAGAGTACAAAAAGGTAAGCTTCATAGAACTTAGAGAAGATGTTGACAGACTTGGAGCAGCTTTCCTCAGGCACGGTCTTAAAGGCAAGAGACTTGCCATCATAGGAAAGAACCGCTACGAGTGGATGGTAGGCTACTATGCCCACCTTGGAGGACTTGGAATAACAGTTCCCCTTGACAAAGGACTTCCTCTTGACGAACTTGAGATGTCCCTTGTAAGAGCAAAGGCAGATGTCCTTTTCTTTGACAAGGATCATATTGACCTTGTAGAAAGGCTCAAAGAGAGCAAGGATTGCCAGGCTCTTGAATACATATGTATGGACGAACTTGAAGGATCTGTTTCCTATCCGCAGCTCATAAAGGAAAGCTATGATCTTGGTGATGACGAGAGCATCAAAGAGTACAGGGCGCTTCCTGTTGATGGAAACGAGCTTGCAATCATACTCTTTACATCCGGTACTTCAGGTCTTGCAAAGGCAGTTCAGCTGACTCAGTACAATATAACATTCAATATCTGGTCAGTTCTTTCGGTTGAAGACTTAAGGCACGGAGATGTCAATATGGCATTCCTTCCTTACCATCACACCTTCGGATCAACGGGACAGACTATGATGACCTGCGCAGGTATGACAACTGTCTTTTGCGACGGACTTAAGTCTGTTCAAAAGAATATGGTCGAATACAAGGTCAGCGTATTCATTTGCGTACCCCTCCTCATAGAAGCTATGTACAAGAGGATCATGGCCGAAGTCGAAAAGCAGGGAAAGACAAAGACTTTAAAGTTTGGACTTAAGCTTTCTAACGTCCTTCTTAAGTTCGGTATAGACATAAGAAAGAAGCTCTTTGGAGAGATCCTGGATAAACTTGGCGGTGCATTAAGATATATAATCAGCGGAGCATCACCTCTTGATCCTGTAGTTGCAAAGGGATTTACAGACCTTGGCGTGCAGGTAGTTCAGGGCTACGGAATGACTGAAGCATCCCCTGTTCTTGCAGGAGAGAATCCTCAGCATCTTAGATTCGGTACCATAGGTCTTGCAATGCCGGGCGTTGAGCTCATGGTAGAAGATCCCAATGAAAACGGCGAAGGAGAACTCATAGCAAAGGGCGCTAACGTCATGACAGGCTACTATGAGAATCCTGAAGCGACTGCAGAAGTCTTAAAGGACGGATGGCTCTATACAGGAGACCTGGTAAGCCTTGATAAGGATGGATTCATTACAGTAAGAGGCAGGAGCAAGAACGTAGTAGTTCTAAAGAACGGAAAGAATATCTATCCTGAAGAGGTAGAGACTCTGGTTGGCCAGATACCTTATGTAAAAGAGAATATGGTCTTTGGTGAACCGAGAGAAGCAGGCGAAGACGCAAAGGACCTTGTCCTTTCTGTAAAGATAGTCTACGATCCTGATCTCATCAAGGAGCAAAGGAATGCCGTTTCAGAAGAAGAGATAGACGCTGCCATTACAGAAGACATCAGGAAGATCAACGAGCAGCTCCCAAGGTACAAACAGATCCACAGAAGGTATATAACTACCGAAGAGATGGAAAAGACCACCACAGGAAAGATCAAGAGATACAAACAAAAGATTTAGATCTTTACTGGCTGAGCAGAAATATTTCGAAGATAAGAATAAGTTTAAAGATCCGCAAGGCAATGCCCTGCGGATCTTTTTTTCTCGTACTGATATTTTAAAAGCAGGTCTTAGCTTTTGACACGTCGAAATTATTTCTCAACAAAAGCATAGCTTCCTATGCTGTTTTCTCTAAAGACCTCGAGCATTGTGAACCCGTAGTCACCCAAAGCTTCAAGAAGAGCATCTCTGTTCATGAGTATTATGACTGCATCCTTGCTCATTTCGCTAAGAGCATCATTAAGAGCATCCAAATTGTTTCCGAAATAGTCATGGAAAAGGCAGGTCTTTTTGATATGTTCAAAAGCAGACTCCTTAGTCGTCATCTTGTTTCCGTCAAGAATGAATATTGTCATTTTTTATTCCTCCCCGTAAAGCTTTGTAAAACTTTCGTAATGGTCTTCTGTATAGTAGACGAGTCCGTCATTCGAAAAGACTATCCTCTTTGCACCTCTTGAAGACTTGCCGTCAGTGTCTATGTCGCATTCATAATACTGTCTTCCTTTTTGAGTGGGCAGTGTTTTTTCATAGTTACTGTATTTGTCTCCTCCAATGGCCTTTCCCGGCAGGTACTTTTGTACGGAGCCGCCTTCCCAGCCTGCTTCCCTTGCCTTTTCTTTTGTTACGTAATTATCAGGGAGATGACCGTAAGTATGGATATAGAGAGCAACGTTGTCTTTGTCAAAATAACTGCCGTCTTCCTTTATATTTACGTCAGTTTCCTGCTGTGAAGGATCCGGAACGGCAGGTTCATTGTCATTAAGACGAATAGCCAGTGACAAAGTCACGGCCAAAACGATAAGCAGCAGTATGGCGATCAGGTTTTTCTTTTTCATAGGATCGATTTTTCCTTTCATGTAAAACATAATAACACAAAACCCCTTGCGGTGGGCAAATATCATTGAAAGAGAGATAGTGCTATTGTAAAATATAGACAGGATCAGTTTGTGAGCAATTGATATTTTTTTGATAGATCTTTGCAGATCATGTAAAGATATTAACGGAGGAATAGTATGAAAAAAATCGGAAAGTACATAGCTTTTTTCCTCATACTGACCATTGCCGCAGGAGGCTGCCTTTACGGCGCCAACTATTTTCAAACTGACGGCGGAAAGATAAGTATAGAGGAAGGGATCATCGAAAGCGACCTTGGCAACATAAACTACAAACTTTATGTACCGAGCGGTGTCGATGCAGAGCATCCTGCTCCTGCAGTTTTGCTTCTTCACGGTTATCAAAATGACCATGAGACATGCGCTGCATACGGCATAGAGCTGGCAAGAAGAGGTATCATTGCCATGGCCATAGACGAATACGGTCATGGATCTACAGATATAGGTCTTGCAAACAGGGGATATGTCAATCACAAGGTTACTGTGAACTACGGAAATGATTCTGAAGAAGACGGCACCTATGTAGAGATAGGCGGTGCAAGAAGATACCGTATAATGATGAACTTCTCAAATCTGTCTTTCTTTAACGATCACTACTCAAAGGACAGCGACGGTAATTCTATCACTGATTCATCCTGCGGAGGAGTCATAGCCTATGCAGCTCTTGCAGACATGGATATAGTCGATTCAAAGAGCATGGGCGTGTCAGGGCATTCCATGGGTACATGGTCTTCATGGACAGTTGCTGCAGCCTACAGCGGTACAGACATAGAACCAAGATGTACTGTCCTTCAGTGCGGAGAACTCTTTAGAAACAGCGTCTATGATGCAAAGAACATCCATTTCAACAATGTCCTTTTGCTCCAGGCAAAGTATGATGAGTTCAGCTATTTCAGAGACTATCAAAATACAGTTACTGATGAACTTCTGAATTCAGATCTTAGGATGGAGTTCCTAAATACTGACGGCAGAGCTCCAAGATGGGACACTTGCTACGGAAGGTTCGGTGACGGCAGCGCAAGGTGCATAGTACTTCTTGAAACGAACCACAGGCTCACTACTCACGACGCCATGGGAGTTGCCTTTGCAATGAACTGGTTCGCAGACAGCTTCAAATCAACTGCAAGCGAAGATGCAAGCACAAGGAACTATGCTCTTGACTGGTATGACCAGATCTATATGTACAAAGAATATCTTGTTCTTGCAGCAATGCTACTTGTGATCCTTGCGCTCATACCTCTTGGATTTATGCTTTCAGGACTCTTTGGAGTCGTGCAAAACGAGCCTTCGCAGGAAACCGTTAAACCCTTTGGAAAGAGGTTCCTTGGCGGCCTTGTGATGATCATTTTAGGAGGCGCTACTTATCCGTTCATGACACAGCTTGGACACGGACTTCTTCCTCTTCCTGAAGGTGTCTTCAGAATGACCATAGGCGACGGATTCTTAAGCTATTACGGTCTTCTCATCATCATTATGCTGGTCATGACCATAGTGGGTCTTAAGAAAGAAAAGAAAAGGGGCAATACTGAAAGATATCTGGGCCTTGGGCTTGGAACAGACAAAGCTCCTGATAAGTTCGGCTGGGGACTTTGTTTTAAGTCTCTCATCCTTGCAGCAGTGCTCATGGCATATATGTATGCAGTAGTATTTGCAGCAGAGAAATTCTTCAGCCTCGATCTTCGCTTCATATGGCCGTTCTTCAAGACCTTCACGGGAGAAAGAGCAGTTCAGTTCGGAGTATACATCCTGCTTTATATGGCATTCTTTGTGCTGAACAATTCAAGAGCAATGGCAAACTTAAGGACAAAGAGGACCTTCAGCGGAAACTTCCTCATTGTATGGCTAAGGCATGCATTTATTATGACAGGAGGCGTCATTCTCATTACGCTTCTTGAATACATCCCATTCTTTATGGGCAAAGGCCCTGGTGCTGACCTTCTCTTTGGATCCACATTCGGAGGACCTTTCATGAGCCTTCTCATAGTATATCTGCCGCAGATAATAGTATTCAGCCTTGTATCAACTGCTCTTTACAGAAAGACAAAGACAGTGTTCCCGGGAGCCTTCATCTCTGCAATGATGGCATGCTGGATAGTCACAGGCGGCTCTTCAATGCTGTAAAGCTAGGCCCGATATCAGGCTTTCTGACAAAAACCTATGAAGTTTTGACGATCATCAGAATCATGTAAAATTAACAGGAGGCGTTCAGTAAATACTGGTCGCCTCCTTTTTTCTCATAAATACGTCCGTATATCATATCCATAGAGCTGTTACACAGCATGGGCGCGAAGTCTTCACACTTTGTATGGATTACTTTTGATCGCTTCGATCACCTTTTCCCTTACAGATGGAGGAGACAGGACCTCTACATCCTGCAGGTACTGAAGCGCCCAGTAAATGAGGCCTTCGGTGGCTGTATATACGCTGGCATCAAAGCTGCCGTCTTCATTTTTTGATATTATAGTGTCGCTTCCGAATTCTTCTATGACATAACGGAGCACGTTTTTCTGGCATCTTAAACTCACTCTTTCGGGTTTTCCTGAATGAGCAAATACGACCTTTTGCACTGAGTCAAGGTTTGCATCCCTTTTGCTTATCTCAACAGGAGCATCTAAGATCTTAAGGTCTTTCATCATATCGATGCGGTAAAAGCTTGGATCTTCATGTCCCTTTGATATGAGGACCAGGTAGTAATGGTTTCCTTTGCATATCATGCTGTAGGGATTGACTGTATATTCTTTTTCTCTTCTTGGTTTTAGTTTTTTATCATAGTCGTAATCCATGTATATGAAGGAGACTTGCTTTCTTTCGTTTATGGCTTCTTCGAGTATCTCTATATTGAGGAAGACTTCAGGATTGGGCGACTTCTTGTCCGGCGTAATGATGTTGGTATAGCTGTAATTCTTTCTCTCATATACGGACATGAAGTTTCTCAATTTTTCAAGGAGCTCCGTCGTCTGTTTTTTTGATATATATTCGCAGGAGTAAACAGCATCGATCAGGAGCTTTATCTCAGCGCTGTCGAATTCCTTTGACAGGAGCCTGTATCCCTCGCCGTTGTCTTTGTAATCTGATATGTCGTAACCGAAATCAGTCAGTGCTTCGACGCATCCGTAGACTGTCCTTCTGTCTACCTTCCTTCCATAGATGGACTCCATCTTGTTTATGACTTCCTTTGTGCTAAGTGCATGTTCATCGTCTGTATACTCTCTTAATATCTTGAGTATGCACAGCATATTTGATTTGTCTGTCGTCATTTGTTCTCTCCTCCTCGATCCCATTTTAGCATCAGTACAAAAAAGTGTACAGCATTATATTTTAAAATCAAGCTGTATTAAGGAGGGAGAACTTAAGGAGGTAAATACTATGAGACATTACAGGATAGTCAATAATTTCAGGTTCACATGTTTCGTTTTGATAATATGCCTTATACTTAGTTTTGTCATATTGGGGTTTGTTTGCAGGAGTTCTGCAAAGGAAAAAATGGATCTTAGGTACACAGAGGTGACCGTAAATGCAGGAGATACTCTCTGGGCCATAGCAAAGAAATACGGAGATGATTCAAAAGACATCAGGGATGTGGTATACGATATCTGCTCCTTGAACGGTATCAAAGCCTCTGACCTAAGGCCCGGCCAGGTCATACTCGTGCCTGAGAATGATTGAGCACTCAAGAAGGCGAAGAGATATATAAAAGACTTCACATCAAGCCGTTTTCAGCATATAATATGTTGTTAACGGTTTTTGATTTGGCAGAAAAGAGTATTAGTATATAAACAGGAGTTTAAAATGGAAAACAAACCTATAGCAGTCATCGATTCCGGTGTTGGCGGCCTTGCATGCCTTGGCGCTATAAGGCAGATCATGCCGGAAGAGGATATAATATATTTTGGAGACACAGCTCACATGCCTTACGGCACAAAGAGCGTAGAAGAACTTCATTACTATGCAAAAGCCATAGGAGACTATTTGAGCAGTCTCGGAACAAAAATGTTGATCCTTGCTTGCGGCACCATGTCTTCTACGGTCATTCCTTTCTTTTACAAAGAGTTCCCGGAGATGCTCGTTCAGGGTATCATCGATCCTGCCGTTGCAGCCACTTCAATGGCATCACAGGACGGAGACAAGGTTGGCGTCATAGCAACGCCAAGATGTATAGAAAGCGGTTCCTTTGATGCTGCATTCAGCAGACTCAGAAAAAAGCTCGAGGTATATTACAAGGGCTGCCCCGGCCTTTCAGACCTCATAGAAAAGGGCGTGACTGAAGGTCCTGAAATGGAAGAGATACTGAAGAAATATCTCGATGAGATGGTAAATGAAAAGGGCATAAAGACACTGCTCCTTGGATGCACTCATTATCCGCTGGTCACAGATTGTATAAGCAAGCTTTATCCGGAACTTAAGATAGTAAGCCCCGTTACTGCTCTTGCAAAAAATGCAAATTCACTTCTTAAGGTCCATGAGATGGATACAGAAAGTGAAGGGACCGGATCTTTGAGGATACAGGCAAGCAAGAAAACAGAGGGCTTTGAAAATATGGCAAAACTCCTTGGATTTGGAGATATTCCCGTTGAGGAGGTAAAGCTTTAGATGAACAAAGACGAGCTTTTTGAACTTCTTGAGCTTGATACTGCAGAAGACTTCGGATACTTCGAGCAGTTTGCAGAACTTGTGGAGTGCGAGGACGAGATAGACTATGATGATTTCTACGAAGCTTTGTCAAAGGTTGACAGAGACACTCTCGCAGAGATAAACGAGAATTATTTCACAGAGATAGAAAAAGCTTTTCCTGAAGACTGCGACGATTTTTACGAGATAATGCAGTCCTTTTGGACAAATCTTAGGGACCTTGTAAGAGACGCTGATGATGAGACCTACAGAAGGGAATATGTGAACCAGCTCTACAAGTTCCACGAGATGTATACAGCTCCTGAAGGGGCGTCAGTTGACGGAAGGACCTGCCCGGTGATGGAAGCTCTTGCAGAAAACAGAGCAGCAAAGATAGATAATACAAAACATACCTTTGATTTTGAAAACAGCCTTGGGTATGTTCCTGACTATATAAGCTTAAGACTTGGAGGATTTGAAGAAGATGAAGACGATAGTGACTATTCCATGTAAGACCATAAGAGCAATGGCAAGACAAATGATGAAGGGAAAATTCTGGATGTGCGTTCTTGTAGCTCTTGCATGCCACCTCATAGCTGCAGCTCCGGGACTTATCGCTTCCAGTTTCATAAAGAATGAATACGTTTTGCTTCTCGTTGAACTTGCAAGCTTTGTTCTTGAGGTCTCCTTGACGCTCTGCTCAACAAGATATTTTCTTATGACTTTCAGAGGCCAGGATACTGATATGGACAGTTTCACAGAACCAATGAAACTCACATGGAACGGCGTCATCATGGAAGTCATCTCCATGCTGCAGATATTCCTTTGGTCACTTCTCTTTGTGATCCCGGGCATCATATGCGCCATAAAACATGTTCAGAACTTCAATGTCATGATAGACGATCCTGAGTTCTATCCAATGGAATGCATAAGAAGAAGCCATGAGATCATGGAAGGCAACAAGTGGAAGTATGTAAAGCTCACGCTCAGCTTCATTGGCTGGGAGTTCCTTGCAAGCCTTCCCGTAAACCTCTACACAGGATACTACGGTCCAAAGATCGATATCATGTATATAAGCTCAAATTTGACATACGAGCAGGCAACAGAAATGCTTCGCAAATTCTATTTGGAAATGGCTGAATTCAGCGAGACTCCTATAGCATTCATACTCGGTCTCATACCCATTCTTGTAATAGCATACAGGTCAGTTGCCAATGCTGCATTCTATGACCTTGCTTCAGGGAACCTGGTCATTCAGGAAGATGCTTCTTCCATAACATATTAGTTTTGAAAGGTATTTAGGCCATATATGAAATATACGGCGCTTGTCTCTGACTCAAGAAAGGCAGTAAAGGATTGCCTCTTCTTTTGCAAGGGAAAGCAGTTCAAAAAAGAATATTTGGATAAGGTCATAGAGAAAGGCGCGGCAGCTTATGTGTCAGAGACAGACTACAAGGCTTCCATACCTTGTATTTTGGTGCCTGATATAAGGAAGGCGATGGCGGAGTATTCGAAGGACTTTTTTAAAGATCCTTCATCTTCTCTTAAGCTCATTGGACTCACCGGTACAAAAGGAAAATCAACGACCTTGTATTTCCTTAAGAGTATCATGGAGAATTCATCTCTTTGCGGAGAAGGAAAGTTCGGCTACCTTTCATCAGTGGACGACTATGACGGCATAGAAAAGGTCGAAAGCCATCTGACGACTCCTGAAGCTATAGAGCTAAATACCTATCTTTCCAACATGGTAAAAAGCGGCATCATATATGCCGGTATGGAAGTATCATCTCAGGCCCTTAAATATGACAGGAGCCTTGGTCTTCATTTCAAGGCAGGCTGCTTTACAAACTTTTCAGAGGATCACATAGGCCCTGACGAGCACAGCGATATCGAAGACTATTTTGCTTCCAAATTAAAGCTGATAGATCAGTGCGAAACTTTCATACTCAACTTAAGATCAGACAGGAGCAATCAGGTCCTTGATGCCTGCATAAAGTCAAAAGAAAAAGGTCTCCTTAAAAAGATCATCTGCCTTTATACATCATTCCAAGGTGAGGAAGAAGATGAGGAACTTTTAAAAAGAGTAAGCTCCATATCTGACTCCATATACAAAGTGACTGATATAGATAAAAAAGAAGGAGAGACCTTCTTTGATATGACAGGCCTTGGGACCCTTTCCATCACTATGCCCGGGCTTTTCAATATAGAGAATGCTGCAATAGCATCCATATTTGCTCTTGAGTACGGAGTAAAGAAGGAAGAGATAGCAAAGGGACTTAGAGAAGCAAAGACACCCGGCAGGATGGAGATCTTTAGAGATACTAAAAAAGCTGTCACTGTCATAGTGGACTTTGCTCACAACGAATTTGCCCTTGATAACATATTTGCATCTGCAAAAAAAGAATATCCAAATGAAAAGATCGTAGCTGTCTTTGGATGTCCCGGAAACAAAGCTCCTGAAAGAAGATTGGGCATGCCAAGATCTGCAGCAAAGTATGCCGACTATGTATATATAACGGAGGACGATCCCTTTAGAGAAGATCCAAAAGACATATGCAAAGAAGTTTATGATAATCTCATATCTTTTGGCGGCAGGGGAGAGATAGTAGTAAACAGAGAAGAAGCAGTAAGAAAAGCCATAACTAAAGCCCAAAAAAACAGCGTCGTCTTAGTCCTTGGAAAGGGACAGGATACTTTCATGCACAGGCTTGATTTCGATCCGTATATATCTGATCCAAAGTTAGTAAAGAACATATTGGGACAATGAAACTAAATGACAAGCTTTTTAAAATAGAAAAAGAGGATTCCTTTTCAAAGTCAACAAGGCTCTTAAAGGAATACAAAGCTTCCCATCCGGATGCTGATATAGTATCCCTTGGAATAGGGGATGTCTCTTTTCCTGTGCCAAAAGCTGTCACCAAGGCAATGGAGGATGCTTGCTTAGATCTTTCATCCATGGACAGTTTTCAGGGCTACGGCGCTTACTGGGGTATAGAAGCTTTGAGAAGGACCATAGCAAAAGAGGATTACAAAGGACTTGATATATCCTTTGAAGAAGTTTATGTAGGAGACGGCACGAAGACTGACAGCACTGCGATCCTTGAGCTTTTTGACAGAGACATACGCATACTTACAGGAAACCCATCCTATCCTATATACAAGAACGGAGCTTTTGCTCTTGGAAGAGATGTATATGAAGCTGAGTGCAGCGCTGATTTCAAGATGACAGTGCCAAAGGAACACTTTGACGTCATATATATATGCTCTCCCTGCAATCCTGTAGGAAATGCATATACAAGAGATGAACTGTCTGAATGGATAAGATATGCAAACAAAGAAGGCGCCGTCATAATATATGACAATGTATACAGAGATTTCATAGAGTCTCCGGGCGTCCCTATGAGCATATATGAACTTGAAGGCAGCAGGACCTGCGCCATAGAAATGCATTCATATTCAAAGAACGCTTCCTTTTCAGGCGTTCGGTGTTCATATTTCATCCTTCCAAAGGAGTTTGGTCAGGATATCCATGCTCTTTGGAGAGAGAGGACCATCAACCGCTTCAACGGAGCTTCCTACATAGCGCAAAGAGGCGCTATGGCATGCTACCTTCCGGAAGCAAGAAAAGAGATCAAAGAGCGCATAGCATCATACAAGAGCAACGGATATATATTAAGAGAATGCCTTCTTTCCTGCGGATTCACAGTTACGGGCGGAGTTGATTCTCCTTACCTTTGGGTCCAGACTCCGGATAAGATGGAGTGCTGGGATGCCTTTGACTTTTTCCTTAAAAAATTAAACATCGTCGTGGTCCCCGGCGCTGTATTTGGATCAAATGGAAGGCATCACATTAGGATCAGTTCTCTTGGAAGCAGACTCGACTGCTTAAGGGCGATAGGGAGGATAAAGAGATATTATGAAAAAGATCTTTAGCATCCTCACGCTTTGTGGACTTGTTCTTGGGATCTTGTTTGGCATCTTCTTTAAGGACCTTGTCCCATATATAGAGTTTATAGGGACCTGGTATGTTGCAGTGCTCAAGGTCTTCATAGGGCCTGTCATTTTTACGGGCATAGCATCATCCATATACAGGACTGCAAACAACAAAGACAGACTCGTCTTAAGGTCTGTCCTTCTTTTTACGGTCATGTTCACAGCTTCTTTTTTGCTCGCATCTCTTATCACTGTCATCGCAGATCCCGCAAAGGGTTTTGAGTTTGAAGGAGGGACCTGGATCGGAAGCACTATCGATGTGACACTTAAAGGCATGATACTTAATCTCCTTCCAAAGGACCTTTCCGAAGTATTCATATCTCCTAAAGTCTTTTTCATAATTGTCCTTGCATGGGTCATTGGAAAGATCGGATCCATGATAAAGGCTTCAGAACCTGTATTTTGCTTTCTTGAAAGAGTAAGAGATTTTTTCTCAAAGGCTTTGGAGATCTTTATGTATACGACGCCTATAGCAGTCTTTTCTCTTATGGCTTCATCTGTGAGCAAATACGGAGATATTCTACTTGGCATAGGAATAAGATACATAGGGACTGCATATCTTTGCTCTTTGGCAGTGCTCATAGCAGTGATGATACTTCCTGTATATTTCTTTACTAAAATAACTCCTTTTGAGTATATCAAAAAGGTATACAGGATATGGATCATGACCATAACTACATGCAGCAGCGCTGCTGCTTTGCCCTATACAGTAAAGCTTTGCAATGAAGAGTTCGGAATAAAAAAAGAAGTGACAGATGTAGTAGTTCCTCTTGGCTGCACCATACACATGTGCGGAGGAGCCGTATCCTTTGCTCTTCTTGGCATATTTTGCTCAAGGCTTTACGGAATAGAGATAGACTTTGGAGCATATCTTCTCATGCTCCTTGCATCTTTGCTCCTTAATATGGCAGCGCCCGGCATCCCCGGAGGCGGCATAGTCATAGGAGCAAGCTATCTTGAAATGATGGGCATACCCCTTGGATTCATAGGTTTTTACAGCGGTATATATAAATTCCTCGATATGAGTTATACTACTCTTAATGTAACAGGAGACATATCAGCGAACATACTTTTGAGCAAAAGGAGAGAAAAATGAAACTCATAATACCAAAAGGTTACAGAGCAAAGCTCGATTCCTACGACACTCAAAAAGCCATAAGCAAGATACATCACATATTTGAAGAAAAGCTCTGCGAGCAGCTTGATCTTAGCCGTGTATCAGCTCCGCTTTTCCTTGAAGCATCTACAGGACTCAATGATGACTTAAGCGGCATCGAAAGACCTGTCGATTTCGATATCAAGGAGGACGGCAGGCATTGCCAGGTGGTCCAGTCCCTTGCAAAGTGGAAAAGGCAGGCTCTTAAGGATTACAACTTCTATGTAGGCAAGGGCCTGTATACGGACATGAATGCAATCAGAAGGGATGAAGAGCTTGACAATATCCACTCCATCTATGTAGACCAGTGGGACTGGGAAAAGGTCATAGAAGAAAAGGACAGGAATGAAGATTATCTAAAGGATGTCGTAAAAAGGATAGTCTATGCTATATGCGATACAGAGCTTGAACTAAGAAAGCAGTATCCTGCTCTTTACGGACTTTCATACAAGGACAGGAACGTTGCTTTCATAACATCTCAAGAGCTCGAGGATATGTATCCGGGTCTTAGTTCAAAGGAAAGAGAAAATGCTTTTGTAAAGGATCATCATACGACCTTCATTATGAAGATCGGAGGTCCTTTAAAGAGCGGCAAGCCTCATGACGGAAGAGCGCCGGATTATGACGACTGGGATCTTAACGGAGATCTCCTCTTTTGGAACGAGGTCTTAGGAGAAGCCCTTGAGATATCGAGCATGGGCATAAGGGTAAGTCCCGAAAGCCTTGACAGGCAGCTCAAAGCTTCGGGTTGTGACTATAGAAGGGAATTCCCATTCCACAGGGACCTGCTTGCGGGAAAGCTCCCCTATACTATCGGAGGCGGCATAGGCCAGAGCCGGCTTTGCATGCTCCTCATGGGCAACGCTCATATAGGAGAAGTGCAGTCTGCAGTCTGGGATGAAGAGACAAGAAGCCGCTGCAGGGAAGCAGGCATACTCATATTGTAAAGATTCTAAGGCAGCAGCGTTTTTCGCTGCTGCTTTTAAATGCTTTTATCTCTTGTAAAATCAAGGGATGTAGGATACAATATTTCTTTAGCAAATATGCAAATCAGTACAGTTTTTTAAAGTATCAGGAGTAAGAAAAATGGACAAAAATCTGCCTAAGAATTACGATCCAAAGACTTTTGAGGATCGCATTTACAAGGAATGGGAAGATTCAAAATGCTTTACGCCCGAGACCAAAGGAGGAAAGGATCACTTCACTATAGTAATGCCGCCTCCAAACATCACAGGTCAACTTCACATGGGTCATGCTATGGATATCTCCCTTCAGGATGTGCTTGTCCGTTTTAAGAGAATGCAGGGCTACGACACCCTTTGGCTTCCCGGAACGGATCACGCATCTATAGCTACGGAAGTCAAGGTCGTAGACAAGATAAGACAAGAAGAAGGAAAGACAAAAGAGGAACTTGGAAGAGAAGAGTTCCTAAAGCGCGCATGGGCATGGAAAGAAGAATACGGGAACCGTATCACCATGCAGCAGCGCAAGATGGGTGCAAGCTGCGACTGGACAAGAGAGCGCTTCACCATGGACGAAGGCTGCAATAATGCAGTAAAGGAGCACTTCATAAACCTTTACAACAAAGGACTCATTTACAAGGGCGCAAGGCTCATCAACTGGTGCCCTGTTTGCAAGTCAGCTCTTTCCGACATAGAAGTCGAGCACGAAGACGTTCAGGGCAAGTACTACTACTTCCGCTATCCGGGCGTTGACGGTTCGGAAGGGATAGTTGTAGCTACATCAAGACCTGAAACAATGTTCGGTGATGTTGCAGTAGCAGTAAATCCCGAAGATGAAAGATACAAAGATCTCGTAGGAAAGAAAGTAATGCTTCCTTTGGTCGGAAGAGAGATGCCTATAGTTGCAGACCCCTATCCTGACATGACTAAAGGTACAGGCGCTGTAAAGATCACGCCTAATGCAGATCCTAACGACTTTGAGGTAGGTCAGAGACAGGGCCTTGGCATGATAGAGTTCATGGCTGAGGACGGCACTATGCTCGATGTCGCAGGAAAGTATGCAGGCATGGACAGATACGAGTGCAGAAAAGCATGGGTAAAGGATCTCGAAGAAGCAGGATATCTTGTAAAGACAGAGGATATGACCATTCCTACAGGTACTTGCTATCGCTGCCACAATGCAGTTGAACCGAGGATCTCCGAGCAGTGGTTCGTAAAGATGGAGCCTCTTGCAAAGCCTGCTATCGAGGCCGTAAGAAGAGGAGACACAGTCTTCGTTCCCGACAGATTCGACAAGATATATTATCACTGGATGGAAGACATCAAGGACTGGTGCATAAGCCGACAGCTTTGGTGGGGACACAGGATCCCCGCATACTACTGCGAGGATTGCGGCGAAATGGTCGTTGCAAAGGAAATGCCATCTGTATGTCCTAAGTGCGGATGCACACACTTCAGACAGGACGAGGATGTCCTTGATACCTGGTTCTCATCTGCTCTTTGGCCTTTCAGCACTCTTGGCTGGCCTGAAAAGACAGCTGACCTTGAAAAGTTCTATCCAACAAGCGTGCTCGTAACTGGGTACGACATCATATTCTTCTGGGTAGCAAGGATGATATTCTCAGGAGTCGAAGTTATGAAGCAGGCTCCTTTCAAGCATGTGCTCATCCACGGACTTGTAAGGGACAGCCTTGGAAGAAAGATGTCAAAGTCTCTTGGCAACGGCATAGATCCTCTTGAAGTCATAGATATATACGGAGCTGACGCTCTTCGTTTCATGCTCCTTTCAGGTATAGCTCCCGGATCTGATATACGTTATCAGGACGAGAAGGTAGCATCTGCAAGGAACTTTGGAAACAAGCTTTGGAACGCTTCAAGGTTCGTCATCATGAACCTCTATGATGAGAACGGAGACCTTAAGAATATAGCGACCAAGGATACAGCAGTTCTTCAGACGGAGGACCGCTGGATGCTTCAGACCATAGACGACGCAGTAAAGGATATAACTGCAAATATGGACAAGTTCGAACTTGCTCTTGCTGCGGGAAAGATCTACGACCTCATCTGGAACAACTATTGCGACTGGTACATAGAGTTTACAAAGGCAAGGCTTTACGGAGAAAATGAGGACGATAAGGCTTCAGCAAGATTCGTGCTTCTTGATTGCCTTAAAAAACTTCTTAAACTCCTTCACCCCTTCATGCCGTTCATTACGGAAGAGATCTGGGGACACCTTCCAAAGGAAGAAGGAGAGCCTTCTCTTATCATCATGGCTGACTGGCCAATGCTTCTTGATAAGGAATACAAAGACGACGTAAAGACAGTTGAACTTTCCATGGGCATGATCAAAGCCATAAGGAACATACGCTCAGAGGTGGGCGTTCTTCCCGGAAAGAAGATAAAGGCTATAGTCATTCCTGACGAAGGATATGAGGATGCTGCAAGAAAGGGTGAAAAATATCTTTTAAGCCTTGCAGGGCTTGAAAGCCTCACCTTTGCAAAGAGCAAGGATGAGCTTCCTTCCGATGTCAAATCTGCAGTCCTTCCGGGCATAGAGATCTATGTTCCCATGGATGACCTTGTAGACTACAAGGAGGAGATGGCAAAGCTTCTTAAGGATAAGGAGCAGTACACAAAGAATGTAGCTGCTCAGGAAGGAAAGCTTGCAAACCAGAACTTTGTCTCAAGAGCTCCTGAAAACGTCGTTCAGGCAGAAAGAGACAAACTTGCAAACTACAAAGATCTTCTTGAAAAGACATTAGCCAGGATCAGCGAAGTCGAGAAGAAACTCTAAACATCTTAAAAGAAACAGAGACAATATTTAATGAATGAAAAACATGATCTGACTGTCGGTGAGGTATGGGGAAAGCTTTTTACTTTCTTCATACCCATCGCCGTCGGCGCCATAGTACAGCAGCTTTACAACACAGTTGATGCACTCATAGTGGGCAAGTATTGCGGGACCCAAGCCTTTGCGGCTATATCGGGCAGCGTTACACAGATCCTCAATCTGATGGTAGGATCCTTTATTGCTCTAACAGGAGGCGCATCTGTTTATGTTGCGCAGCTTTACGGCATAAGGGACAGTGAAAAGATAAGGAAAGCAGTCAGCACATCCATGTGGTTTTGCGCTGCCCTGGGAGTCGCTATCTCAATACTCGGATGCATCTTTTCAAAGGATCTCCTTGCATATCTTAAAACCCCTGCAGATACTATAGATCAGGCTGATATCTATCTTAAGTACTGCTTTGCAGCAGCTTTTGCTGTCATGCTCTACAATATGGGAGCAGGCATCATAAGGGCATCGGGAGATTCTACAAGGCCCTTTATCTATCTTTGCGCATGCTGCCTTACGAATATAGTCCTCGACTATGTTCTCGTTAAGATATATAGACTTGGAGTTGCCGGAGCTGCAGCTGCAACTGCATTTTCGCAGCTCATAAGTTTCTTCCTTGTTCTTCTTCAGATGCTCCTTACAAAGGAGGATTACAAGTTCAGGCTTTCCTTTAAAAACCTGAGCATTTCAGCAATAAAGGCAACAGTCAAATACGGTTTTCCTTCAGCTGTTCAGCAGATAGTATACGGCATAACCAATACGACCATTCAGGTGGGTATCAACAGCCTCGGCACATCCGTTGTGGCTGCATGGGCCCTTACGGGAAAGGTCGACGGAATATACTGGGCCATAGTAAATGCGGGCGGAGTTGCAGTGATGAACTTCGTAGGACAAAACTACGGCGCAGGAAAGCTCGACAGAGTAAAAGAAGCTACAAAGAAAGGCATGAGGAACTTCATGCTCTTTACAATAGGCATATGCGTCATACTCATACTCTTTGCAAGGAACCTCTTCCCCTTCTTCCTTGATAACGAAGAGGTCTGCGAACTTGCATACAAGGTCATGCTCTTCTTCGTAGTCCCTTACTTCCTTTGGACTGTCATCGAGATAATGAGCGGTGTTCTGAAGGGCTGCGGAGATGTAATAGTGCCTGCTGTGATCTCTCTTGTTGGTATAGCAGGTGTCAGACTCATCTGGGTCAATACTGTATTCGTAAAGTATCCTAATGTATATTCCCTTGCTCTTGCATACGGTGTATCATGGCTGGTTACTGCAGTAGCTCTTCTTGTAAGATACAAAACAGGAGGATGGAAAAAGAGAAGAGACCTGTGATGGATGTTTGATCATCACTCATAATTTTATTCGGTGGATCTAATGGACAAAAGTATTGAAGAAGTAGAAAAGATACTCGGCTACACATTTAAAGACAAGAACATACTTATGACAGGTCTTACGCACAGTTCCTATGCCAACGATTACCTTGGCAGCTCTACAAGAGGGAACGAAAGGCTTGAGTTCCTCGGCGATGCCATCCTTGACATGGTCATAGGCGCAGATCTATATTACCGCTTTCCTGAAAAGCAGGAAGGTTTCATGTCAAAGCTAAGGGCCGAGATAGTGTGTGAAGAGGCTCTTGGGAAAGTGGCTGAAGAAACACATCTCAACGAATACATGCTCCTTGGAAAGGGCGAGGAAGTAAAGGGCGGCAGGAAACGCTATTCCATCACTTCTGACCTTGTGGAAGCATTGATAGCTGCCGTATATGTGGACGGAGGCATACTTCCTGCCATCGATACTGTTAATAAGCTCATGGCATCTACCATAGAAAGAGCAAGCAAGGACCGCTTCCCTGCAGACTACAAGACAAGGCTTCAGGAATACTTCCAAAAAAACGGCAAGATAATGCCGGAATACAGGATAGTAGGAGAGGAAGGCCCGGACCACGACAAGACCTTCACTGCAGCAGTTTTCTTAAGCGGCAAAGAGCTTGCAAGAGGAGCCGGCAGGTCCAAAAAAGAAGCAGAGCTAAGAGCGGCTCAGGAAGCGCTCAAAAATATAGAATAATATGCTTTCATGCAGCATGGCAGGGGGGAAAATCGTATGAAAAAGTTACTTGCTTTGTTACTGGCACTTGTCATCGCCTTCAGCGGGAATGTGATCTTTGCATTCGCAGACGATGAGGTCAGTGAGGAACCCATATATCTTGAGACAGAAGAGATCGATCCTTCAACTCTCGGTGTAGAAAAAGTGGGAAAAATAGAAAATGCTGAAGAACCAGTTCCGGAGGAAGCTTACAGTCTTTCCGACGCGGTTCGTGTAAGCATAATTCTTTCTTCTCCGTCAACTTCAGATGCCGGATATTCTTTGGACGGCATTGCTCAAAACAGCGATGCTATCTGGTATAGAGACAGTATCAGAAAAGAGCAGGATAAGCTCACAAAGAGGATAGAGAATGCAATAGGGAAGACTCTTGATATCAAGTGGAACCTGACCCTTCTTCTCAATGCCATATCCGCAGAAGTCACATACGGCGATATAGTAAAGATAAAAGCCGTAGAAGGTGTCAAGGATGCAATCATAGAACGCGAATATTCTCCAATGGAGGCATCTCCAAACAGCGCATATACATCCGAAAATATGGTCGGTGCAACTGAAGTCTGGTCATCAGGATATACAGGAGCAGGATCTATCGTTGCCGTCATAGATACAGGTATAGATACTACTCATCAATCCTTTGCTGCTGATTCATTCAATTATTCCATAAACAGGCTCAGCACAGCGCCTGACCTTTTGACTTCTTCAGAAGTAAGCAGCTTAAAAAGCCAGCTCAACGGAAGTAACGGCTATTATGTCAGTTCAAAAATACCCTTTGGATACAACTATGTAGACAGAAATACTACTATCGATCACATGTCTGATACCCAAGGTGAGCACGGCTCACATGTAGCAGGCATCGCAGCCGCAAACATGTATATAAAGTCGGGTTCATCCTATGTCAAGTCAGCTGATCAGGTGGATGCAGTGGGAATGGCTCCCGATGCGCAGCTTCTTGTCATGAAGGTTTTTGGCGCAAACGGAGGAGCAAGCGACTCAGACTATATGGCAGCCATCGAAGACGCTATTGTCTTAGGCGCTGATTCCATAAACCTTTCACTTGGAAGCAGTACTCAAGGCTTTACATATAGTAGCTCTTATCAAAGTCTTTTGAACAGCCTTTCAAATAAAAGTTCAAATCCAAAGGCTGTAGTAAGCATCTCTGCCGGCAACTCCTATGCCCTTGTAGAAAATCTTGATACAGACCTTTACATAGATGATGTATCTCAGCACACAGGAGGTTCGCCCGGAACATATATCAATTCCCTTTGTGTCGCAGCTGCAGATAAAGATGGTATTCCTGATTATTATTCCTCCTGGGGCGTTCCGGGATCTCTTGTAATGAAACCGGAGATCACAGCCCCGGGATCGAATATCTTTGCAGCAAACGGAACTCATAGGACAAGGTACGGAACTACAGAAGGTGGATCAAGTAAATATGAGTATATGTCCGGAACTTCCATGGCTGCGCCTCATATTGCAGGACTTTCTGCAGTTCTCAATCAGTATTTAAAGGCAAAAGGTCTTTCAAACTTAAATCCAGAGCTTGCATCTGATTACAGCATAAGAGCTGTCAATCAGAGTCTTCTCATGTCTACTGCACAGCCCATAACAGGAGGCGACAGTTCAAATTCCATATACCGCCCGATACTGCAGCAAGGCGCCGGAATGGTGAATGTATCAAAAGCAGTAAAAGCATCGTCTGTCATAATGATGGGAACAAGCGATGATACTCTTACTGCAAAAACAGGAGCAGCTTTAGACGGTAAAGTCAAAGCAGAGTTTGGAGACGATCCTGAAAAAACAGGGGTCTACAGCTACAGCTTTACTATTTACAATACAGCAGATGTGGATCTTTCTTTTGATCTTAACACAAGCATGTTCACTCAGGACTATTACACAAAGAGTGGCAAGACCTTCATGAGCAAAGGGACAAGAGAGATTCAAAGTGATGTGATCTATTCCTGGGAGATCATAGGTTATGAAGGTCCGTCTCGTGATGTCAACAGAGATGGGATGACCAATGAACTTGATGCCCAGGCTGTACTAGATATGGTATCAGGATCAGACAATGGATCGACCTATGACAGGAATGCAGCAGATGTAGATGGTGATAGGTCTATAACATCTAAGGATGCAAGGCTCATACTTGAGCAGCTGAGTGCAGAGTCACAGCTTCCTGATGGTATAGTACCTGCAAAGGGAAAGAGAACTGTCAGCGTAAATATACGCCTTACCAATGCAGCAGCACTTGAGACAGTGTTTACATCGGGCTTTTATGTAGAAGGTTTCACCTTCATAAATTGTCATGACACAGTGTCAGGGAAATCCTATGAGCATTCGCACAGTATACCGCTTCTTGGATTCTACGGAAATTGGACAGATCCAAGCATGTTCGACAACACATCCTATGTCGATACGCTCTTTGGAACTGTAAAAACTCCTTACACAGGAGTCAGCGACACAAACTACGTGACCATAGTAAGGAACGGAGAAAGCTATAAAGTTTCAGGCAATCCCTATGCTTCAGAGTCTTCCTTCCCTGAATCAAGACTTGCGCTTAAATCTTCTGATATTCTTTACAGCATCACATACAGTCTTCTCAGGTCTGCAGCCGTTACGGGCCGCGCCATAAGCAAAGTGGATGGCATGGGCGGAAATATAACTGAAGTCGCCGAAAGCTACCCCTATGAAAACTCAGTCGATGGTCTTTGGTTTTATGACTATGGCGGAGGATACGGAGAATGGATGAACACGAATCCAAGGAACTATATCTTCAACAGGAGGCTTTCTGATCTTGGCATTGAAAATGGAGACACCATAAGAGCAGGATTCTATGCTGTTCCTGAATACAATGTAATGAAATTCATTGGAGGCGATCTGACATCTCCGGATTCAACATTCCTTGAGAATTGGCAGTTCGAAGAAATGCTGGAAAGCAATGTCCTTGGCAGAGGTTCATATTTGGGATACGACTTCGCAATAGACGACACAGCTCCTGAAATAGGCGGGGAGAGGGCTCCGATGCTGGTTGGAAACATTCTTTATTTCAGCGCTTCAGATAACAATTATTTAGCTTATGTGGCAGTCATGTCCTTAGACGGAAACACGATCTATAACGAGATCACGCCAAAGGCATCCACTGCAGATCTTGCTTTCAATATAAGAGAAGCCATTGAAAATGCGCCTGGATATATTGCTATATTTGCAGGAGATTATGCAGGAAATGAAAGGGCTATCGCAGTAAAGGTCAATGACTACGGCGGAACAACAGATCCTTCAAAGCCTTCTGATGTCACAGTATCGCCGTCTCAGATCAAGCTCTTTAGGGGACAGGAATACGACCTGTCTGCAGATGTTACACCGGTCACGGCAGTTGATACAAGCCTTAGATGGTCTTCAAGCAATTCATCCGTTGCTACAGTTGACCAACTAGGACATATCACTGCCACGGGAGCTGGTACCGCTCAGATAAGGGCAACATCTAATGTAAACAGCTCTGCATATGACTCATGCACAGTGACTGTTGTTGACCTGAATAAGCAGCTCAATGCCATCATATATGATGAAGAATCTAACGTATATTTTGTCAGGTTCAATGCAAACGATCCATCAAGCTATACGAAACTTCATTCGACGCCTCTCACAGAAAATATAGCTTCAGCTTTTGTGGGAACAGACGGGAATCTCTATGCAGCATCCCTAAGCGATGACTTGTCAGAATCTTATCTGTATACTGTTTCTACCGGCGGCCAGTATCCTTTGACTCAAAAAGGAAAGAACTATGAATGGATAGGCAGCATGGCTCCTGTTTCGACCCAATACAAAGACCTGTTTATATACACCCATGGATGGGGAGTGAGCGTCGGAAGTGTGAATACAAAGTACGACAGCGGAGAGTATCTTTGCGGAGTTCCTTTAGATACTGTTTACTCGGGTGACTATCTCGGAAGCGATAATTATGTCACAGCAGTCGCCGTTAAGAGCCTTGGATCGACCGGCTCGGTCTTTTATCTCCTTGATGAAAGCGGAAGCATATGGGAACTCAGTGTAAACTGCAGCAGCAGTTCCAGCGTAAGCATTGGGGTCCCTGTAAAGGTATTTGATACAGGGATCACAACGACTTTCTATTACCAGGATCTTTACTATGACGGAACATATCTTTACTGGTCCAACTATACAGGATACGGTTCAGACCTTTATGTCATAGATCCTTCAACATGGCTTATATATAATGCAGGAAACTTTGGTTACAATGTCTGGCCCGTACTTGGTCTGTATGTAAACGGACAGGTAGCGCCTGCGGGAGCAGAGGATGAAATACGAGGAGAAGATATAGGAGAAAATGAAGTAGGAAGGATCCACAGCTTTGGAAGGCTCACATCTTTCAGCGGCGAAACCAAAACTAAAAAAGAGAATTTCGAGGTCAATGCTCTGCCTGAGATAGGCTACATATCCGGTGATATCGTTACCGTTAATATATCTGAGAATTCGACGACTTCAAACGGTCTCATAGAGATAAACTATGATCCCGATCTTTTGACTTTGCAGTCATTTGGTTCAGACATAGAGTGGAGATCCTTCAATGCTCAAGAGGACGGCAAGTTTATATTCTCCTACGCTATGGACGAAAGTCTTCCTCCGGGAGCTGTACTTCTTACGATGCAATTTACTGTCAGCTGCGAAGGAAGCGAACTTACTGCCCTTACAAAGGAACTTGGTGACAGCCTTGGCATGAGCAGCCAAAGGTCTGTATCTGTTGAGGGACTTGGACATGCCTGGGAGACGCCTACCTACAGCTGGTCAGATGACTACAGCACATGCACCGCTTCAAAGATGTGCAGCAGGGATGCATCACATGAGATAACTGAAACTGCATATTCAAATGCCCAGATGATAAGCGCCCCGACTCTGTATGAAACAGGATACATGAGGTATGAAGCAAGCTTCACAGATCCGTCATTTGAAACTCAGGTCATAGGAGTCGTCCTTCCCAAAAAGGTACTTAGCTCTATATCCATGAAGGATATGCCAAAGACTGTGTATCAGATCGGAGAATCACTTGATCTTCAGGGAGGAAGTATCCTTGCAAGCTTTACAGACGGAACTACCCAGACTGTAGCTCTCAGCGCATGCAGCGTAACAGGCTTTAGCAGCCAGGTTCCGGGTGAACTTACCCTTACAGTTACATGGGAAGGAGCAAGCACGACATACAAGGTACTCATCTCTGACGGCAGCGTCGGAGTCATGGTCATACCTTATCCTGAAAAGGCCCTTGGCTCGGCATACACTGTAAACGGCAATGTGGTCACTGTAAACTTTGCTCTTCCATGCAGGATAGGATATATGTCCGGCGGCAAGTATGTGGAAGTACCTGCAGTAAAGGGCTCAGAAAGCGGATACAATTTCAGCGTCCCGGCAGGCATAGATACTGTCATCCTTGTCATCAAAGGAGACACTAACCAGGACGGTAAATTGTCAAATGCAGATTCCACAAAGCTTAAGGCTGTGATCAAGGGTATGACAGCAATAGACAGCGTACAGACCTTTGCATCAGATGTGAACGGTGACAGCAAGCTGTCAAATGCAGATTCTACAAAGCTCAAGGCAGTCATCAAAGGTATGACTACACTCAGCTGGTAAAACTTTATCTGAATATTTTTGGGCAACAGATCAGATTTTAGTTTACAAACATACAGGTTTTTGATATAGTTTACTACTGCTTTCTTGTAAAGGAGGTAATAGAAATGAATATCAAGACCTTCCCCGTTATCGACATGCAGGCAACGGGAAACAACATCAGGCTGCTTCGCCTTGAGCGAGGCCTGACAGTCCGCGATCTTCAGGACTACTTCGGTTTTGAAGAACCGCAAGCCATCTACAAATGGCAAAGAGGCGAGAGCCTTCCGACCGTAGATAACCTCTACGCTCTGGGAAATCTCCTGGAGGTCTCCATGGACCGCATCCTTGTACCGAAAAATTCAGAACTCAGATTGCTTAATAAGGAGCAGCAGGCGGGGGCCTGCTGCTCTGACCATTTTATGGAGCCTTTTAGCTTTTCTGCAGCATAGCATTCTTATTCATTTCTACATATTCCTGTCACTTTTCTGTAACAAATGCCGTCCATAATTATGGTGGCTGTATATATGACAAGGATATTTAAAGTTTTGCTTTTAAAAAGTATATATGTTAAAATATCTTGTTATATTATGAACGCGATTTTGGCGTGCAATTTTTGCTCGCTTCGGAGGATAGATGTATTTTAAAAGACTGGAACTTAACGGATTCAAATCTTTTGCTGATCCTGTGACCATAGAGTTCACAGAGGGCATTACCTGTATAGTCGGCCCTAACGGATCGGGCAAGAGCAATATTTCCGATGCCATAAGATGGGTCCTTGGAGAGCAGAGCCCAAAGATGCTAAGAGGCGGAAAGATGGAAGAAGTCATCTTTGCCGGAACTCAGAACAGAAAAGCAAAAGGCATGGCAGAAGTCACTTTGGTCATAGACAATACAGACCATATGCTTCCAATAGACTTTACGGAAGTTGCCATAACCCGCAGGATGTACAGGTCAGGTGAGAGCGAGTATCTCATAAACAAGAGCATCTGCAGGCTCAAGGATATAAGAGAGCTCATAATGGACACAGGTATAGGTGTCGAGGGCTACTCCATCATAGGCCAGGGAAAGATAGCAGACATAGTCAGCAACAAGATGGACTCAAGAAGAGAGATCTTTGAAGAAGCTGCAGGTGTCGTAAAATACAAAGCAAAGAAAGCCGAAGCCGAGAGAAAACTTGAAGCTTCTGATATAAACCTGTCAAGAGTAAACGACATAATCGCCGAGATCGAAAGCCGCATAGACAAGCTAAAAGACGACAGCGAAAAAGCAAAAGAGTATCTATCCATAAAGGACAGAGCAAGAGATGTAGAGATCAACATCATACTAAAGCAGATAGAGCAGGCAGACCAAAAAGGCGCTGCCGTTAAGGAAGAGATCGAAGAACTTGAAAAGGCTCTCAAAAAAGCAGAGAGCGAAAAGACAGGTTCCGAAGAAAAGTTAAAAGATTTAAGGATAGAAAGCAAGGACCTTGAAGACAGGCTCGAACTCTTACGATCTGATCTTGCAAGATGCATAGATGAGGTCCACGAGCTTTCTGCAAGGAATTCTGTAAACAAGGAAAAACGCCTCTCTCTTGACAATGATATAAAGAGGATAGAGGGAGAGATTGAAGGCACTGACGAAAAGATAAAAAGAGAAGAAGCAAATGCCCTTGAAATGGGAAAGAACGTCTCCTCTGTCAGTTTGGAATGCGATGAGCTCAAAGCTTCACTTGCAAAAAAGCAAAAGGAAACAGAGCAGGCAGAAAAAAGCCAGAGCGAAGCTGAAGGCATCCTTGAGAAAGCTGCTTACGAAGTCGAAAGACTAAAGGTAGAGAGAGGGAAACTTTCTGCAAGGATAAACCTCCTCGAAGAACTTGAAAGGTCCTATGAAGGATACAACGGCGCAGTAAAGTATCTCATGGACAAAAAACTTAAAGGAATCATCGGCACTTTAGGAGACCTTCTCATCGTGCCAAGAGGCTACGAGATAGCAATAGAAACAGAACTTGGAGGAAAGCTTCAAAACATAGTCTGCAAGGATGACGACGTTGCTTCTCTTGCAATAGACATGCTCAAAAAAGACAAAGCAGGAAGACTCACCTTCCTGCCCGTCGATGACCTTAAGGTCCAGCCTCCTCTTGATGTGGAAAGACTGAAAGGTAAGAAGGGCTTTATTGGCCTTGCTTCTGATATCGTAGATATCAAGGGCGGATACAGGGATATCGTAGACTACGTTCTTGGCAACGTAGTGCTTGTCGACGACCTTGACCATGCCATAGCCATGTCAAGGGACAACAGCGGTCCTCATAAGTTCGTAACTCTGTCAGGAGAGATCATCAACATGGCAGGAGCCCTTACGGGAGGAAGTCTTAAGAACAATTCTTCAAACATCCTTACAAGAAGAGCAGAAAAGGATGACCTGATAGCAGAATTAAAAGCTATGGACGAGGAACTCTCCGATGCAGAAAAAGCAAAGGAAGCGGCGCAAAAAGCCTTTACCGATGCAGGAGCCGGCAAAGCAAAAGAAGAAGAAATGCAGCTTCGCATGGAGCTCAATTCTGCAGTTTTAAGGCTTCAGAATGCAAAGGAAGTAGAAGCCCTCGTAAAAGCGGGAATAGAAGAATTAAAGAAAGAAAAAGAAGCAAGAGAAAAATCTCTTGGGTCTGTAAAACTTCAGATAAAGCAGATAGAAGAATTCTCAGTGAATGCATCGTCTCTCCTTTCAGAAAAAGAGGATGAGAAAGCAAAGGCTGAAGAAAAGCTTGCAAAGGCCCAAGGAGAAAAGGATAAGCTGTCCGAGACCTTAGAAGATCTTGAAAAGGAGAGCAGCACTCTTCAGGAAAAACTCTACGAGATCCAGCTCAAAAAGCACGATGCAGAAGTTCGCGAAGCAAGGTTCGATACTCAGACAGAAAGCCTCAAGGAAAAGCTTTGGGAAGAATTCGAGATGTCCTATGCTCAGGCAGCAGAGCACGAAGATCCTGACTTTGTCCTTTCAAGAGCTTTAAAAGAAAGCAGAGAGTACAAAGAAAGATTAAGAGAAATAGGCGACGTCAATATAGGCGCCATTGAGGAATACAAGTCGACATCAGAAAGGTACAATTTCCTCACAGAGCAAAGAGATGACATCATAAAGGCCATGGAAGAGCTAAGAAAAGTCATCTCTGATATGGACAGGATCATAAAGGCAAGATTCAAAGAGAACTTCGATACTGTAGTAGTCAACTTTGAAGATACATTCAGAGAACTCTTTAAGGGAGGCCATGCAAGGCTCACCTTAGAGGATCCTGACGATCCTTTGGAATCAGCCATAGAGATAGAGGCTCAGCCACCGGGGAAGAAACTTCAAAACATGAACCTTCTTTCCGGCGGAGAAAAGACTCTTACAGCCATAGCTTTGATGTTTGCAGTTTTAAAGTCAAAACCGACTCCTTTCTGCATACTCGACGAGATAGAGGCTGCTCTTGACGAGACCAACATAGACACAGTGGCCAGCTACATAAGGAGCTTCGCAGGTCCTCAGTTCACACTTATTACACATCAAAAGCTTACAATGGAGTACGCTGATGTGCTCTACGGCGTGACCATGCCGGAGAGCGGTATCACTCAAGTCCTCTCGCTTAAGCTTGGTGATGATTTCGAGGTATAGTAATGGCATTTGAAAAGAAAAGGTCCTTCTTCGGAAGGCTCGGACAAAAGATCGAGGACCTGTTTATAGCAAGGCCTACCCCTGATGAGGACATGCTCGACGAGCTCGAGGAGATACTTGTCACATCGGATATAGGTGTAGAGACAACAGAAAAGATAATAGAAAAGTTAAGGGACGCTATCAGAAACAACTACCTCTGGGACGCAGAGAGCGCCAGAGAAGAAATAAAGAAGATAGTCTGCGAGATGGTGGACAAAAGAGATAGACTTGAGCTATCAAATAGCTACCCTCTCATCATCCTCATGATTGGAGTAAACGGCGTAGGAAAGACCACTTCCATCGCAAAGCTTGCTTACAGATTGAAAGGAGAAGGAAGATCTGTCCTCCTCGTCGCTGCAGACACCTTTAGGGCAGCAGCTGCCCAGCAGCTTTCCGTATGGGGAGACAGACTCGGAGTTCCTGTAATAAAGCACGGAGAAGGAGCAGATCCTTCGGCTGTCATATTCGACGGCATCTCCGCTGCAAAAGCAAGAGGCTCTGAAGTCATCATAGTAGACACAGCCGGCAGGCTTCAGAACAAAAAGAACCTCATGAACGAGCTCTCAAAGATGTATAAAGTCATCGAAAGAGAGTATCCGCAGGCTTCAAAAGAGGTACTTCTTGTCCTTGACGCAACCACAGGCAAGAATGCCATATCCCAGGCTAAGGAATTCGGCGATGTTACAGACCTTAGCGGCATAGTTTTGACAAAGCTTGACGGCAGTGCCAAAGGCGGTATTGTTATAACCCTGGCGGATGATTTCGATCTGCCTGTTAAATTTGTAGGATTGGGGGAAAAAGAAGCTGATTTAGAAAGATTTGATCCGAAAGAGTTTTCGGACAGCATCTTTGGAGAATAGGTATGGATAACGAAAAACAAATTTATGACCCAATGCAGCAGGACCTTTCTGACGGCCAGAGTGCTGCGCCAGCGGAAGATGTATCTTCCGTGGAGGAGGCAGCTCTCAGCGGTGAGACAGTAGTCGTTGCTGCTGCACAGCCGGAGTACGGTACAGGCGTAGGCGATGCGGTCATCGACAGAGACGAATGGAACAAGATAGTCGCTGAAGTCGATGCGCAGCAGGCTGCAGCCGAAGAGTCAAAGGAGGCCGAAGAAACGGAGACCAAAGGTAAAAAAGGAAAGAAGAAAAAGAAGAAGAAAAAGCATAGATTTTGGCTGTGGTTCTTCCTCACCATCCTCATACTCGGTCTTGCAGCAGCAGTTGCAGGTTTCATTTATGTAAAGGGTATCATCGATGAGACTCCCAAGATCGATCCGTCCCACCTTTATGACTATCTGACAGAAAACTCAGAGATCTTAGATAAAGACGGAAACCTTCTTACTTATGTTTATGAAGGTTCGAGCTTAAGGACCAACGTTGAATACCAGGACATTCCGGAAGATATGATCTGGGCTCTTGTATGTACAGAGGACAAGACCTTCTTCGAGCACCACGGATTCAACTTCGTCAGAATAGTCGGTGCTGTATGGAACTATGTCAAGAGTTTCGGAAAGACAAGGATAGGCGGTACTTCCACTATCACCCAGCAGCTTGCAAGAAACATCTACTTGACTGAGACCAAGTCGGCACGTGGTCTTGAAGGTATACACAGAAAGATACAGGAAGCCTACTATACGGTGATCATTGAAAAAGCTTTGTCAAAGGAGCAGATCCTTGAAGCTTATCTCAATACTATCACCTTAGGTTCCAATGCTGACGGCGTTCAGGCAGCTGCTCAGGCATACTTCAGCAAGGATGTACAGGATATCGACCTTATAGAGTCTGCTGTGCTTGCATCCCTTCCTCAGGCACCGAGTAAGTATTCTCCACTCAAGAGGATTTCTACAGCAGAGATCGAGGATATGAATGCCTATGATGTTGTAACGAAGAACGACACATGGACAGTTTATTACGATGATTCTGTGGAAGACAGAGTATGGCTCATACTCAAGAATATGGTTGCTCAGGAGCACCTTACTCAAGCTGAATTCGATGAGATGGAGCCAAATCTTCATGAACTCGTAAGATCAAGGATGAATCCATCCATGACTATAGACTCCAGTGAAGTCATCACATCATACTTTACTGACTATGTAGTAGACCAGGTCATAAACGACCTTCAGGTCCAGCTCGGATATACGGCTCAGGAAGCAAGGGACCTCGTATACAAGGGCGGACTTACCATCAACAGCACTCTGAACCTTGCGATACAAAAGCATGTAGAAGCAAGATTCGCAGATGACAGTCTCTTCCCGGATGCAGCAAATGCTTCTTGGGCATGGAGAGGTGACAACACTATCTATGATGGACCCGGAAATATCCTTTCTCCGTCCACATACGAGATAATGTTCTACAACAAGTACATACTCTTCAACCAGGAGACAGATCCTGAAACAGGAGAGACCAGATTCTCCTTTACACTCAAGCCTACAGAATACAAGTGGCTCGAGGACGGAAGCATGCTGGTCTATGCAAACAAGAGACTCAACTTCTTCAGGACCCAGGCAGGAGATGTAGTTGAATACTCTATGGAGTTCATGCCTTTCTACAGAAGAGAGGGAAGCAAACTCTATATCTCCACAGGCGGACATATACTCATAGACAGAAAATACAAGACAAGAGACGATGCAGGAAACCTGATCATAGATTCCACCTTCTTTACGGATACCAATGATAGCGGAGAACTCATCTCAGCAAACAGATTCATCTTTAACGAAGACGGTTCTGTTTACATCAATCCTGATATCTGCAGCATCTCTGACGAACTCATTCAGCCTCAGGGCGCTTTCGTCATCATAGAGAATGCTACAGGAAACATAGTCTGTATGGTAGGCGGAAGGCAGACCTCAGGAAGCAAGCTCTTTAACAGAGCTATCAATCCAAGGCAGACCGGTTCCTCGATCAAACCTTTGTCTGTATATTCAACAGCCCTTCAAAAGGGATACAACAATGCAAAAGCCAATGCTGCAGACGGCGGACACAGGACAGTATACAATGTTGCAACGGTAATAGACGATGCACCTACCACCTATGGCGGAGTCCTCTGGCCGTTCAACTCCGAAGCAGACCCACGTTACTGGAACGGTACCTGTATCTATACAGGTCATGTATCCTTAAGATACGGAGTCGAGCAGAGCTTGAACTGCGTAGCAGTCAGCGTATTCGATCACTACCTCTCAGCTGAGGAGTGCATACAGCAGCTTCAAAACTACGGAGTCACCACTCTTAAACTTGACGGAGAATACAATGACGTAAACAACGGAGCTTTAGCTCTCGGTGGCCTTGTAACAGGTATTTCTCCTCTTCAGATGTGCGCAGCATATGCAACCATAGGAAACTACGGTGTGTACAATTCACCGACCTGCTATACGACTGTTACAAATGCTAACGGCGATGTCATACTCACATCACAGCCTGAAAGCCATAGAGTACTCGATACGGAAGTTGCATCTATCATGCTCGATGTACTCAAGAGCGTATGTACGAACGGAATGGGTTACTATGCTCAGCTTTCAAGCCAGCAGATAGCAGGAAAGACAGGAACAACAAGCGACAACTATGACCTTTGGTTCTGCGGTCTTACAACAAAGTATTCGGCGACCTTCTGGACAGGCTGCGACTACAACCTTTATGTAGACGGAGCCAGCGGAAACGAGACCACAAAGGGATGGAAGAGCATCATGGAAGCTGTAGGTGCAATGGATCCTTACGGCACCTTCGAGCTCAAAGGTGATGCAGGCTTTGTATACAGAACTATAGATACAAAGACAGGACTTCTTCCAAACGACAAGACTCCGTCAGGAGAACTCAAGACAGAAGTCTTCATAAACGGCACTGAACCTACAACGACCAACACAAAGGCAAGGATGACAGTTGATATCTGCTGCGACAGCGGATATCTTGCAACTCCTGAGTGCAAGGAAAAGGGACATGTCATTTCTCAGCTTCGTCTGCAAAGACCGAACGGACAGTCTTGGGAAAAGACCTTTACAAGCATGAACCTTTATGGCTTGAGCAATGAAGAAAAGGGCAAGCTCGTATACAGGCTTTACGACTGCGAAAACGATATTCCTGATTACTACTGCCACATCCACAACAAGGACACTAAGACATATCCGGTATCTCCTATTGCTAAGTATGCAAAGTACGATACAAAGAAACTCTTGGGTCTTTACTACAAGGAGCATCCGGATGAGGATCCAAACAACCCGGTAGATCCTGATGATCCTGATAATCCGGATGATCCTGATAACCCCGACAACCCAGATAACCCGAACCCTGATGATCCAAATCCCGGTACCGGCGGCGAAGGCGGCGGTGAAGGTGGAGGAGATTCCGGCGGCGGCGAAGGTGGCGGCGGTGACTCCGGCGGCGAAGGCGGCGACGGAAACAACGCATTTGTAAGCCCTCTTAGATGGAATAACTTTTTGTTTTAATTAAGATCAATGCCCCGGGGGTATTATTCTCCCGGGGCATATGTGACTGAAGCAATAAAAAACCCGGTGCTTTTCGCATCGGGGCATGGTGGACGATATAGGACTTCGTGTCTTTTGCCTGCGGCAAAATCCACCGTCCTGCGCTCGCCTCAGGCGTGCTCGGACCAGAAAGGTCCACCGGACCTTTCTGCCCGTTCAGGTTCTCGTCCTATATCGGTGATAGGTTACAGGTGTACCTTAGACAAATAAAAAACCCGGTGCTATTCGCATCGGGACCTGGTGGACGATATAGGACTCGAACCTACGACCTCCTGCACGTCAAGCAGGCGCTCTAACCAGCTGAGCTAACCGTCCGCAACAGTGATATAATACTTTATCTTTGACTGATTGTCAATCGGAGGTATGAAAAAATGAGTTTAACTTCTGCACAGATTTTGGACATAGTAGTCCTAGTATTTGTAGCCGGGGCTGCCATAATAGGCGCCATCAGAGGCTTCTTCAAAAGCATCATAGGCGTTGCAGTCATAGCAGGATCCATTTTCATAGGATATATAACGGCTCCAATGGTGACTCCAAGCGTCGTCAACTTCCTTTATCCAAGGATCTCGGACAAACTTCTTGAGTTTGCTTCAAGGAGGGCTATAGATTTTTCCGACCTTACTCAGGAGCAGACAGACACTCTTCTTAAGTCTCTTATGACTCCTGCGACCAAGATAGCCTGCTGGGTAGTCATAGCCATAATATGCATGATCGTCCTAGGTTTTTTAGGAACTCTCATCGGCAAGGCCATAGATCAGGCAAAGGCCATTAAGAGCACAGATGCTTTACTTGGAGCAGTCCTTGGATTTGTTACAGCTTTCCTTATTTGCTATCTCCTCGTATTCGGATTCGTAAGAGTAGGCATGGGAGATTTCCTTGCGGAGAAGTTCAGCGGAAGCATAGCATACAAGATACTTTATTCCTGTGTTCCAAAGGCATCAGGTGTCATAGGTATCGAACTCCCTTTTGTAGGGGAAATAGATCTTAAGGAGCTTTTCAAGGGACTTAATGTCAAGCAGTAACTTTAAAAGTTTATCAAGAGAAGAAAGAATTCTGGCATTAAAAGAACTTGGGCAACCTGCATTCAGAGAAAAGCAGATATTCAAATGGATATGCAGGGGTGCTCTCTCTTTTGATGAGATGACTGACCTTTCAAAAGACCTAAAGAGCAGTCTTTCTTCATCGTATAGTTTTGAGAGCATAGCTATAGAACTGAGTCAAATATCAAAGGACGGGACCAGAAAGTATCTCCTAAGGCTTTGCGACGGCAACTATGTGGAAGCTGTATTCATGAAGTATGAGTATGGCAATACTCTTTGCATATCTACTCAGGTGGGATGCAATATGGGATGCGTATTTTGCGCATCAGGTATAGGAGGAAAGATAAGAGACCTAAAAGCTTGGGAGATGCTTGATGAATATCTCATTTGCAGAAAGGATGCAGGCGAGGATATAAACCACATAGTGCTTATGGGTATGGGCGAACCCTTTGACAACTACGACAATGTTGCGGAGTTTTTAAGGCTCATTCATGACCCGGAGGGAGTGGGTCTAAGCTATAGGAACATCACAGTATCGACCAGCGGACTCATAAAGAGGATAGGGCAGTTTTCTCTTGATTTTCCTCAAGTGAACCTTGCTATCTCGCTTCATGCAGCGGATCAAAGCGAACGAGCAAGTCTCATGCCTGTTGCAAAAAGCAACAAACTTGATGATCTCATAAAGGCATGCAAAGAGTCCTCCGAAAGGACAGGAAGGCGCATAACCTTCGAATATACGCTCATAGAAGGAAAGAATGACAAAGATGAGGATGTAAAGAAACTTGCAGCGCTTCTTTCAGGACTTCTTTGTCATGTGAACCTCATACCTCTTAATCCTGTTGTCGAAAATCATATGAAGGGAACAGGCAGGGATGCGGCAAATGCATTTGCTGCAAAACTTGAAAAAAGAGGCATTCCTGCCACTGTAAGAAGGTCTCTTGGGCAGGATATCGATGCTGCATGCGGGCAACTTCGGAAAAAACACACTTGAGAAGAAGCCATAGGATAGATATAATAGACACAGAAGATATTTCAAAATTACTAAAGGCGGTGATTCCAATGGTTAGATTATTGATAGGGCACAAAGGCAGTGGAAAGACAAAAAAGATCGTTCAGCTTGCCAATGACAGCCTGGAGAAAGTTAACGGTAGCGTAGTATTTATAAACAAGAATTCAAGGCTGACGACTGATCTCAAATACAGTATCAGACTCATAAGCATGGATGATTATGAGGCGATCACTAATGTAGATGAGTACATCGGCTTTTTATATGGTGTGGTCTCCCAGGATCATGACCTTGAGTGCATCTTTATAGACAGCATACTCAAGTATGCAGACATAAATATCGAGAACCTCGAGGACTTCCTTTGCAGGCTCGAAAGGCTTTCCAAGGAGCACGACGTGGAGTTCGTTGTAAGCATCTCTGCAGACAGAGAAGAACTTGGATCCTATCTTGACAATTACGAGATAGTAGACCTTACCGAATAGATCCAAAACATAAGCTTTGGTCCTGTCCTTTTTCTAAGGATAGGGCCTTTTTTCTTGCCTTTTTGTATTATGACAGGTATAATTAACAGGCTGGAAGTTATGACTTCCCGATTTTTGTTATGGAAAAAACGGACTTTAGATAATGTACGAAAGAAACGATAAAAGCTGGGCAAAACATATTGATTTCTACATCTTAGATCTCATCGTCATTTTGGTAGCATATATACTTGCATTCAATACGAGATTCCCACATATGGGTCTTCCCTTTAAGCAGGAACTCTATCGAGATTACATGCTTGTTTTGGCATTCTCCGAGATATTCGGATCTGTCATCACTAACAATACAAGCGGCATACTCAAAAGAGGCTATCTAAGGGAAGCACTGAAGGTCATTTCCTTAGACGCTGTCAGTATCGCTACTGCGACTCTCATACTCTACGGAGCTCATTCAGGCATAGAGTATTCAAGACTCCTTACCCTTTATACCAGTATATACTTTGCCGTCTTGTGCTTTACGCTCAGGTCCATTTGGAAGTATCTTGTCGTCAAATACAAGTTCTTTACAAGCAGAAGGGTCCCAAGGAGCCTCATAGTCGTCTCGGATCTTGCTTCTGCTTCCGGCCTCATAGAAAGCATCAGGAATTATCAGCTCAGTTCCATCGAGCTTAAAGGCATTGTCCTTACAGACAGCAACATAAAGGAAGTGTCGGGAGTCCCAGTCGTAGCGCCCTTTGAGAGCGCTGCCGACTATGTATGCAGAGAATGGGTAGACGAGATCATGGTATCAGAGAACGTCCACGGCGAAGAATACAATGAGTTCCTCGATGCATGCACTCAGATGGGAGTCACTCTTCATACGGTCCTTCCCATAAAGAATACTGAAAACAATGCTCAGTTCGTAGAAAAACTGGGCGACAGGACGGTCATCACTACTGCTTTCTCAAATGTAGATACCTGGCAGGCCATCGTAAAGAGAGCAGGCGACATATTAGGCGGCATAGTGGGCTGTATACTGACTCTCATCATAGGTATATTCATAGGTCCTGCCATATATTTTGCGTCTCCCGGGCCCATCATCTTCAAGCAAAAGAGGATAGGAAAGAACGGACGCACCTTCTATCTTTACAAATTCAGGTCCATGTACCTTGATGCAGACGAAAAAAAGAAAGAGTTCATGAAAGAAAACATCGTATCAGACGGTATGATGTTCAAAATGGATTTCGACCCAAGGATCATAGGAAACAAGATCCTTCCGGACGGCACTAAAAAAACAGGCATAGGAGACTTTATAAGGAAGACAAGTCTGGATGAATTTCCTCAGTTTTGGAACGTACTCAAGGGCGATATGTCCCTTGTCGGAACAAGGCCTCCTACAGAGGATGAATGGGTCAAATACAAGTATCATCACAAATCAAGGATGGCAACCAAACCGGGCATAACAGGTATCTGGCAGACCTCAGGACGCAACGAGATCACAGATTTTGAAGAAGTCATCCGTATGGATACAGAATATATAACCAATTTCAGTATTGGTCTTGATATAAAACTATTGCTGAAAACCATAGCCGTAGTATTCACCAGAAAGGGAGTTAAATAATGACGATCATAGTAACAGGCGGAGCAGGATTCATAGGATCCAACTTCATATTCTACCTTCTTAAAAATCACCCGGATTACAAAATAGTATGTTTAGATAAACTTACTTACGCCGGCAATCTTTCTACTTTGAAGTCTGTCCTTGACAAGATAGTCTTTGAAAAGGTCGACATCTGCGACAGAAAGGAAGTCGAAAGAGTATTTGAAGAGCAAAGACCGGATGTGGTCGTCAATTTTGCAGCTGAAAGTCATGTAGACCGCAGCATAGAAGACCCTGAAATCTTCCTCAAGACCAATATCATAGGAACAGCAGTCCTCATGGACGCATGCAGAAAGTACGGCATCAAGAGGTTTCACCAGGTAGGAACAGATGAAGTATACGGAGATCTGCCCCTTGACAGGCCTGACCTCTTCTTTACTGAGACTACGCCTCTTCATGCAAGCAGCCCCTATTCATCATCAAAGGCAAGCGCAGATATGGTAGTCATGGCCTACGGAAGGACCTACGGACTTCCTGTCACCATAAGCAGATGCAGCAACAACTACGGGCCTTATCAGTTCCCCGAAAAGCTCATCCCGCTCATGATAGCAAATGCTCTTGCAGACAAACCTCTTCCTGTTTACGGCGAAGGACTCAATGTAAGAGACTGGCTCTATGTAGAGGATCACTGCAGAGCCATAGATCTCATACTTGAGAAAGGAAGAGTAGGAGAGGTCTACAACATTGGCGGACACAACGAGATGAGAAACATAGACATAGTCAAGCTCATCTGCGAAGCTTTAGGAAAACCGGAAAGCCTCATCACACATGTCACAGACAGAAAAGGTCACGACATGCGCTATGCCATAGATCCTGCAAAGATACATGCAGAACTTGGCTGGCTCCCTGAGACCATGTTCAAGGACGGCATCAAGAAGACTATAGACTGGTACCTTGAGAACAAGGATTGGTGGGAAGAAATAGTTAGCGGAGATTATCAGAACTACTACGAAAGGATGTATTTAAACAGATAAGGCTATTGCCTTTTTGTTTACAGATATAGCCGTGGCAAAGAAAAAGAAGAAGATCAAAATTAGGATAGGACTCATACTTTTCCTTGTGCTGTTTGCTGTGATTGCAGCCATAGGCATTAAATTGTACATAGAAGCAAAGGATATGTACAGAGATGCCAAGACAGCAAAAAACGAGGCTATGGAGATCCTGACAGCAGTCAAGGAAGAAAGATATGAGGATGCTCAGGCAAAAGCCGATCATGTCCAATCCATCATAAAGAAGTTCAGGAAGATCCTTGATGAGGATCCTTTCTGGAAGCATCTTGATAAAGTCCCAAGATACGGAAGCGATGTGACTTACGGAAAGAGGATACTTGAGATAGCAGATAACCTTATGGATGAGTATATGGCGGACGGTTTTGAACTGCTCAAGAAATATCCACTGTCGACACTTAAGGTCGAACAGTCCTTTAATGTAAAGGCGGGGATAGAATATCTCGAGTTCGCTCAGGATATCATACCGAAAGCAGAAGAAATTGTCGAAGAAGTATCAAGGATGTATATTATCCTCGATAAAAACGATATGGTCCAGACCTATACATCTAAGGCAAGAGAACTCTTTGACCTCTATCATGATGTCGAAAAGTACATACCGCTCCTTAAGGCAATCCTTGGGAACGGCGAAGACAGATATTATCTCTTGGTAGCTCAAAACTCAGCAGAGATAAGAGCCTGCGGAGGATTCCCGGGAGCCATAGGAGTCATCAAGATAAGAGATTCTTACCTTAGCATAGGAGACTTCAACAGCGTATGGAATGTACTGAGTCTAAACCTTCCGGATGAGTCTCTCATAAGCGATCAGGAAAGGTACATGTTCTGGCAGTGGATGGAGTATCCAAGAGATGCAAGTTACGATCCATACTATCCTATAGTTGCAAAGATCTGGGCATACAGCTATTCAGAAAGGATGGGGATCCATGTAGACGGCGTCATTTCCATGACTCCTATCATCATTCAAAAGATCCTTGCATGCACCAGCCCCATAACCTTAAGCAACGGCAAAGTACTTGACGGTACCAATGCAACCAAGTACATACAGAGCGATATTTACTGGGACTATCTCAACGGAGACATAGTTTCAAGAGGAGATGCTCTTGAATACGACGCAATGTGCGATGCGCTTTTCTCTGAAACTGCATCAAAGACAATGTCCTCAGTATTCGATTCCCTCAACAAGGAATCTATACCAAACCTTGTCAATATGGTAGATGAGGGCATAGAAGAGCGTATCATCATGATATGGCTCAGAAACAGCGAGGGGGAGCAGGTCGTAAGGCAGCTCGGAGCATCGGGAGAATTCAACAGAGATGCATCCGATCCTCAGCTTGGAGTTTATTTTAGCAACAGCAACCCGTCAAAGATGGGATGGTATCTTGATCTTGATACCAATGTAAGCGAACCCACCATACTGCCTAACGGAGCATTCCAATATACGGTCAGCGTATCCATGACAAATACCATCACATGGGACGATGCATATTACGCAGGCCAGTATATAGGCGGGACCACAGCTCAAGGTTATCTCATATCCTATCTTCATATAGCGGCTCCTGCAGGAGGATATATCAGCAATTACTGGATAGATAACGGTTACTGGCTCGACGAAGATATGTATATGGGAAGCCAGGTCATATACTGCAGATATTTCTACCTTGAACCTCAGCAGACTGTTACAGCATATTTCAACGTAACAACAGCTGTAGGTGTAGACAAGCTTCTTGACGTAGTAACGACACCGACCCTCCAAGGGTACAGATAAAAAGGGCCAAGGTAAATAAAAAAGCAGCAGCGCTGCATACATGAAAAAATAGAGGGAGATCCCTAAATGGGAAACTCCCTCTTATCTTTTATATATTTGCTATGAACAGTTCAAGTCCTGTGCGGCCGTCCATATTGCCCGATTTCATATTTTTTTCTATCTCAAAGGCGCTGTCTAAAGCTCTCCTTAAGTCTCCGGATCTTTTTCCTCTGCAGGCTGCCATAGCTTTTTTGAATCTGTATTCATTGACGCCCATGGCTTTTACGATCTCAAAGGACTTTTGACCTTCTTCTATCCTTTCTGTGCCTTCGACCATTATCTCGAGCTGCGAGATAAGAAGGCCGAGGAAACTGAGGACCACGCTCATCTCCTTTGAAGGCGCCTGGGAATCTATGCTGGCATGAAGTATCTTTAGAGCAGTTCCTTTCTTTCCGCTGAATGCGCTGTCAAGGAGCTTGAATGAATTTACTTCATCCTGGCCCTGGACAGCAGACAGCATATCGTCAAGGCTTATATTTTCTTTGTCATAGAGAGCAAATATGATCTTAAGATCGTTTTCAAGATTGAAAAGCGTATAGTTCCTTTCTGCATCTCCATATCCGCAAAACCTTGCGAACTCTATCATGTCATTTCTTGATGCAGTCTTTTTTACAGCTGAAAATCTCTTTGCCATCCATCCGCCCAAAGTTGCGTCGTCAAGGGGCGTAAAGTCATAGATTATTCCGTTTTTTGCTATGGCCTTATATATGACTTTTGTCTTGTTTGGCTTTGATGATGTGAATACGAGCATAGTGCTGTCAGGGATATTTGGAAGATATGCTGCAAGAGTCTCTATATCCTTGCTGTCCATATCCCTTGGCGCCTGGGCTGTGAATATGTCGCTGTCCTCGACTATTACAAGTTTTCTTGTTGACATCATGGGAGGCGTATCACAAGCAAAGATGATGCTCTGCACGTCTATGCTGTCTTCTGAAAAGACGCTGCAGTCTATGGATGCAGTAGCAGGATTGAGAAGGCCCGTCTTAAGGTAATCTTCTGACCAGTCGACCAGGAAGTCCTCTTTTCCGCAGAGCAAGATGAGCCTTGGGAATATGCCGCTTTGGCTTCCTGCCTGCATAGTCTTTACTATGGTCCTTGAAGGATGTTCAGTTGGGGCTGCTTTTGTATATGCCATTCTTTGTCCCTTGCTGCATTTATGAATACAAGTTCCCTGTCTGTGACCCGTTTTAAGCTCACAGAGCCGTTTTTATCTGTTCTACCGTATATTATACCCAAATCATCCAAAAGTTCAATTACGCGGCCGGATGGGTGTCCGTAATTGTTGTTTTTGCCGACCTGTATCACTGCAAAGGACGGGGATACCGCTCTTAAAAAATCTTCGCCTGTCGAATATTGACTTCCGTGGTGACCTACCTTCAGTACATCACAGTTTAAAGATGGATAGGCTTTTATCAGGTATTCTTCTCTTTTCATATCAGCATCTCCCATAAAGAGAAAGATGCATCCATCTATATCCATTGATGTTATGAGGCAGCTGTCGTTTTCTTCAAGGCCTTGGTCTCCATATATATCTTTGCTCCTTATGATCTTTGATATTTCAAATACTTCATTAAGTTCCTCTATACCCTTAGAATGGTCCATATCCTCATGGGTCACTATTGCCATATCTATTTTTCTTATGCCGTGTTTGAGTAGGTAGGGCTTTAGTGTATCTTTTCCTATATTTTTGTAGTATGAACCGCCGCCGTCGATGAGTATGTCCTTTCTTCCGTAATGTATGTGTATGCAGTCGCCCTGTCCCACATCAAGAAATGTGGCCTTTGAGACGTTGTAGTCCCAGGGAAGGATAGTATCTGTGATCCTGAATGTATATGGAATGAGAATGCCAAGGATAAGCAGGGCAGTCCCTGCCATAGCAAGGGATGAATAAGCCTTTTTCCTATACAGTATGAACCTTGTTTCAGAAAGAAGGAATGCTGAAAAGATGATAAAGAGTACCAGCATGCCAAGAGGAGGAGCGACTATGCTCGTATCTTTAAATATGGCAGTTCCAAGCTTGTTTAGAGCATCTAAGGCCTTGCATAGGATACTTATTATATCTGCACAGATGTATATCACGTAATCTGACAGAATGCCGGGAAGCAAAAGGGATGCTGCAAAGCCAAGAATCCCTACAGGAAGGATCACACCTGCGAGCGCGATCGCAAGAGGGTTAAGTATAAGGCCAAAGGGAGAGAAGTTCATAAAATGAAAAATGCAAAGAGGCGCAGTCCCTATGAATGCGGAAACTCCCGGTGCTGCTGCGCTCCATCCTTTGTAAAGAATGTCGCTTTTGTATTTGTCAGCAAACTTTGCTCCCATAGTTTTTAGCCAGGGATATAGCATGGCCATAGAGTAGGCCGCGCAAAAAGAAAGGTGCATGCCGCTGTCAAATATGAGATAAGGGTTTTTAAGCAGCAGGCATGACGCTATACAGCTTATTGACGATATACTGTCGTAGGGCTTGTCTAAATGAAAAGCTATGATCCTTAAAAGTATCATGGATGATGCTCTTACGACTGAGACCGAAAAACCGGAAAGAGCAGCATAAGAAATGATCAAGGCCGCAGCAGCAAGGTCTATTGCAAGGCTCTTCTTTTTCTTAAATATCCTGCCTATGATGTCATAGGCCATATTTACATGCAGTCCTGATACTGCAAGTATGTGTGCTATTCCGTTTCTCTGGAAGGCTTCGTAATATTCATCGTCCATAAACGATGTTTCTCCAAAGAGTATGCCTGCAGTCATGCCAAAGCTGTTTTCTTCAGAGTTTTTTGCTAAAGCAAGATAAAATTCTCCTTTAGCTTTACCTAAAGCGTGAAGGATAGGTCTTGCGATTTCTTCTCCTTTTATCTTGTACCTGCTTGCATCGCAAAGTACATATATGCCTTTCCCTTTCAGATAGGTCCTGTAGTCAAAGCATTTAGGATTCCTCCTGCCGTCAGGGAGAGTGATCTTTCCAGAAACCTTTACATGCCTTCCTACAAGATCATAGACATCTGATATCTCTCCTAAAGTCCCATATATCCTTACAAGTACTTTTTCTTTTCCTGTATCTACAGTGACAGCAGTATAGCTTTCTTTTATCTTTACCTGCGTTGCGATGCCTTCAAGCTGCTTTACCTGTCCTTCGTAGCTGTAAAGTATGCCTTTGGGTATATCAAATAGACTGGTCCTTAAAAGGGCTAGCAAAAGAGCAAATATGAGCAATAAAAAAACGGGCCTTCTTATATCTTTTCCTCCGACCCGTCACAATGTCATATTATCATATATCCAAAATATGTCAATATTGGCTATATTGCTTTTTCCTTACTTTAGTCCTTTTAGTACCATGAGAGAATTGACGAATCTTGTTACCATGCGCTCGTCTTCTAGATATATCCTCCTTATGATGTCTCCCTGGTATATGGTCAAGAAACCGTATTCGTAATCTGCAGACACTCCCGGAAGGTTCTCAAGGGATATATCAAGAGATTCTTCGCTGTCTTCGTAGTGAAGGCCATCTTTGCTCAAGACTATCCTTCCTTCTCCTGAAGCCGGCGAAAAGTCCATATCCTTTCCAAGAGTCATCATAGTCTTCTTTGTCTTTGAAGAGAAGGATGCATCATCCTTTGCCCAGTACTCATGTTCAAAGGCTAGCTGAAGCTTGTTCCATCCGCTTATTGTATCAGGGATGCCGTCTTCCTTATCTCCTTCGATGAAGACTCCCTTTGTAAGGCTTTTTTCTAGGCCGCAGCTTTCGCACCAAAGCCTAGTTCCGTCATCCTTTACAGTATACAGCTTGCCGCAGGAAGGGCACCTGTAAAAGAGGTGGGATACATTTCTTAGGGGAGATCCGTTCTTGGATCTGTACTTTCTGTCTTTTCCTCTTAATTCTTCGCTTGCATCATATCTTATTGCAGAGTTTATGCATGAAGCGATCTCGCTTTCAGTAAGCTCCTTTACTTTGTCTTCTGTAAGGAGAGGGGACAGCTCTGCGCTTATCTTTCCTAAATTAAGCCCGTGATTATAGTAGGGAGGCTTTACGAAATATGTGCCGTGGGTCCTTAAGATAGCGACCGGGACTTCCATCTTTTTTATTAGCTTTGCAGTCGAATCATCGACAGGATTTTCTGTTCCGTCCATTGAGACTCTTCCTTCAGGAGTCATGGCAAGGATGTGTCCTCCTCTTATTGTATCCATGATCTCCTTTACAGCTCTCAAATCAGGAGTGAACTGCCTCTTTGGAATAGATGTTATTGCTCTTAATATCTTTCCCTGCAGTCCTTTGTAAAGCTGCTGAGCGCCTACGACGAATCTCGTATATCTTGGAAAGCCGGAGGCAAGCAAAGCTACAGCATCGACTTCCGAGGGGTGGGTGCTGAGTATGATGAAAGCTTTCTTTGATCTTTTCCATTCTTTTACTGTTTTGTCTGTTTCAAGAGTAAAACCAAGGATGAAAAAAGTGACTATCCTGCAGACTGCTGCAAGGATGAAATAAAAGGCTTTTGACCAAAAACTTACTTTAATGCGATCTTTCTTCATATGTCCATTATATCACTTACATGCTGCTTATTCACAATAAATGTAATATATAGTTTTTGAAGAGATAAAAAAACTCCTTCCTCTAAAAAGAGAAAGGAGCAAGATTAGTTTCTTTTATTTAACTTAAGTATCTGAATACGCCCTTTACCTTGCCCACTATGGTGCAGCTCTTTACTATGATGGGCTCCATTTCGGAGTTCCTCGGCTGCAGGCGTATAAAGCCGTTTTCCTTGTAGAATGCTTTTACTGTGGCTTCTGACTCAAGGTCTTCTACCATGGCTACGACTATATCTCCGTTGTTTGCAGTGCTTTGCTCTTCAACAAGGACATAGTCACCGTTAAGTATACCTGCTTCTATCATGGAATCTCCGTGAACGGAGAGCATAAAGGTGTTTCCTCTTCCTATCTGACCTGCAGGGAGAGGGAAGTATCCTTCGATATTCTGCTCAGCAAGTATGGGCTGGCCTGCAGCGACCCTTCCTACGATGGGCACTTCTGCAATGTCTTCGTGAAGCTCTGGCTGCTCGCTTTCGATGCCGTATCTGTGCCTTCCTGCTTCCTGCCTTATATATCCTGCTTCCCTTAGGATTTCCATGGCTTTATGCACAGTGGATGTGGATTTGATCCCGAGAGCTGCGCATACGTCTCTTGTGGTAGGCGGATAACCTCTGTCCTTTGTGTGCTGTGATATATATTCAAGTATTCTTTTTTCCCGTTCTTTAAGTTCTGTCATAATGAACCTCCGATAATAACTCTATGTATATGATAGCATAGGAACGAATGTTTGTAAACAAATGTTTTTGTTTACTATTGTTAAAAAATATGATAATTTAGTATCCTAAGCCTATAATTATTCAATTTATGGGTTTTGAGGGAGAGTTATTGGGAAAAAGATAAATAGGGAGAATAAGATGAAGAAAAAAGGATACAAAAAGATATTTGCTCTTTTGCTTGCTCTTGTGATGGTCCTTGCGCTGTTCAGCTGCACGGGCAAAAAGGAGGAGGAAGAACCTCTCGATCCCACAGAAGAAGAGCAGGAAGGCGACGGTTCTCCGACTGTTACTTTGAGTCTCAACCAGCTCCTTGAACTTGCAAATAAGAGCTGGACCTTCAACGAGCTCATCTCAAGGATCTTCACAGACTATGTAGCATATACTGCTGACGACGGAGTCACCATCAAGGTAGGCGAGAGAAAGCAGGACGTACCTTCTCCTGATTACGACTATTCAAAGATAGTGACAGACGAGAAGGGATTCAAATACTATGACCTGGGCGGAGAAGAGAAAAAGTCCTGGAAGGGCATAGACGTATCTGCATATCAGGGAGATATCAACTGGGCGGCAGTCGCTGATTCCGGCATAGACTTTGCATTCATAAGGCTCGGATACAGAGGATATACGGAGGGCACTCTCATAAGAGACGTCAACTTCGATAAGAACGTTCAGGAAGCAACAGCAAACGGCATACAGGTAGGCGTATATTTTGTTACCCAGGCTATAAGTGTCGAGGAAGCAAAGGAAGAAGCAAGGTATGTCCTTGACTGCATCAAGTGGTACGATGTGACCTGGCCCATAGCTTACGACGTCGAAAACAGCAGCAGCAGGAGCGCCGAAGGAAGAGCAGATAAGCTTACTCAGGAGCAGTATACAGATCAGATCGTTGCATTCTGCGATACTATCAGGGAGGCAGGCTATACCCCCATGGTATACAGCAATACCAGATGGTTCGTAAGCCGCATAGATATGTCAAGGATCAAGGACTATGACATATGGTTCGCATATTACAGAGACAATATCTACTTCCCGTATGATTTCAAGATCTGGCAGTTCAGCAATACGGGGTCTGTCAGCGGCATCTACGGAGATGTCGACCAGAACATATCCTTCGTGAACTACGGCGCGCAGTAGAGAGTATTTTGAAAAAAATAGGCCTAAACGATCTTGGAAAGTTTAAAAACCGCTTGACAGTTCAGGCGGTTTTTACTATACTATCAAGGCAAACAAGCAGAAGTTTCCGCTTCTCGCCTTGGCAGCAGGGGTTGCCGGGCTCATAAAACGAAGACTTGAAAGGGTTTTATACCAAGGAAGTCTTATGTTTAGCGGAGCTTGTGCTGCCGCTTTTTTCTTTTTTATCTAGGAGGATAAAACAATTAGTAAGGAAGCTTTAATAAACGAGCAGATCCGCGCAAAGGAAGTGCGTCTTATCGACGCTGACGGCAACCAGGTGGGCATAGTGAGCATCAAGGAAGCTCTTGCTGCCGCACAGGAGGCCGGACTTGATCTGATCAACATCTCTCCCAATGCTGCACCTCCCGTGTGCAGGATAGCTGATTACGGCAAGTTTCGCTATGACCAGCAAAAGAGAGAAAAGGAAGCAAAGAAGAAGCAGACGACCATGGAGATGAAGGAGATGCGCCTTGGTATTTTTACCGAGGATCATGACCTTGAGACTAAGGCAAAGCTTGTTTCTAAGTTCCTTGAGGGAGGAGACAAGGTAAAGATCTCCATGCGTTTCCGCGGCAGAGAGATGGGATACACATCAAAGGGACAGGAGACTATGGAAGCCTTCGCAAAGATGGTATCCGAGTTCGGCAAGGTCGAAAAGAAACCGGTGCTCGAGGGCAGGAACATGTCCATGACCATGGCTCCAAAGACAGCCAAGGAAAGAGAAAAGGAAGCAAAGGCTGCAAAAGAGGCTGCGAAGGCCGCTGAAGCAGGCAAAGTCAGTGAACAATAATTATAAAATATAAAGGAAGGTATCATCATGGCAAAAGGCGCAAAGATGAAGTCCCATAGAGGGGCTATGAAGAGATTCAAGCTTACCGGTACCGGTAAAGTGAAGAGAAACAAGGCATACAAGAGCCACAGAACAGCACAGAAGACACCAAAGAGAAAGATGAACCTGCGTCAGGCAACATACTTGACTTCAGCAGATCACAAGAGAATCAAGAGTGTTCTGGTAGGAAAGTAGGAGGCGAAAGACAATGGCAAGAGTAAAAGGCGGAGTAAACGCAAAGAAAAGACATAAGAAGATCTTAAAGGCAGCTAAGGGATTCTACGGTGCAAAGCATCGTACATTCAAAGCAGCTAACCCTGCAGTCATGAGAGCTATGAGAAGCGCTCAGATGGGCCGCAAGTTAAGAAAGAGAGAGTTCAGAAGACTCTGGATCACCAGGATCAATGCAGCAGCAAGACTCAACGGACTTTCATACAGCAAGCTCATGAACGGACTTAAAAAAGCCGGAGTTGAGATCAACAGAAAGATGCTTTCCGAGATCGCTGTATACGATGCAGCAGGTTTCACAACACTTTGCAACACAGCAAAGGACGCTCTTAAGTAGCAAACAGTTTAGCCGGACCGGCATACGGTCCGGCATTTTTGGTATTATTCATGAGGTAAGGAGACAGACTTGGATAAGATAATGGACTTTTTCGGGACCATAATCAATGTTTTTTACGGTCCTTCAAAAAGCTTGGTGCAAAGCTGCGCCATACTTTGTCTGCTCGTCAAAGTGCTTTTTGTCACCATGACGAACAAATACTACAGGCTGCCGAAATTATCAGAGGAACTGCAGCCAAAGATCGACGAGATCGATAAAAAATTCAAGCACGACATAAACAAGAGGAACAAGGCAGTCAGCGATCTGCTCGTAAAGAGCGAGTATCCTTTCCTTGCCAATGCGACCTACTATGTTCTCATGATGGTCTTTACGGTCCTTCTTTGCATATGCGCTCATGATCCTGCAGCTCATGTTGAGGCTTTCGATCCGGAAGCATCTCTTAAGTTCCTCATGATCCCTGATGTTACGCAGTATACATATGTGTATATAAAGGAAGCATGGCCTGATATAAGGGTACTGCTTTATGTTTTGCTGCCTGTCCTTGCATGCGGCATCCAGTTCGGGGTCAGCACTTACATGTCGGGAAAAAGCCTTGTAAACGTTAGATGGTTCGATTTTGTATCCGTCGGGACGACTTTAGTGGCATGTACACTTCTTCCTCCCATATTCTCCATTTGCTGGATAGTATTCGAGGTCGCAAGTATTATGCAAATTCTATTCAATTTGAAGAGTAAAACCCCTGTAAAGGTGTCAAAGAAGAGCTAAATCATGCATAAATATTCGTTGAATTAATTGTATTTTTTTACTTGATATTGTCATCAAAACATGGTAAAGTAACACGACTGTGTAAATGTCAAATTTGATGATAAACCAATAATGGTTTACATATTAGTTAATCTTTTTGGAGGTATTATTAATGGCTAATGAAACACAGAAGAGCACTCTTTCCTTCGGTCAACTCTTAGGATACGGTGCATTCGGAATGGGATTTCTTACCTTCACAGCATCTTGGGTAGCATACATGGTTATGCCTTTCCTCACCAACATCGCAGGATTCTCCACAAGTGCTGCAGCAGGTATCTACTCCCTGTCCAACATCATCAAGGTTCTCGCAACCATCGCTGGCGGAGCTATCATCGACTCCATCAACTGGAAGAAGGGTAAGTTCAGAACATGGGTCCTCGTAGGTGGAATCATGCTCGTGATCTTCTCCGTAATGTTCTATAAGTTCAACCTTCCTGAAGGAACATACGTAATCGTATTCACGATCCTGTTCTTCATGAACCAGTTCTCTTATCAGTGCGCATGGGTAGGTCAGAGATCCCTCGCTATCAAATTCGCAAAGAACAACCAGGACAACGTTATGCTCACAACAGCTGCACAGCTCGGAACAATGGGCGCTGGCGTTATCTTCGGAATGATCTATGTTCCTCTTTATACCGGACCTTTCGGAAAGAACGGAACAGACTTCTTCCCACCGACACTCCTTTATGCACTCGTTGCATTCGTAGGATGCGTTGGCCTCTTCCTCATGGCAAAGAATTATGATCTTCCTGCAGAATCTAACCCAACAGCTCCAAAGGCTCAGAAGGTTGGCGTTCTCGACATGATCAAGTCCCTCAAGGGAATGGGTCTTGTATACTTCGTAGCAGGAACTCTCGGAAACATTCAGTCCGGATTCTTCTCCACACTTCTCTTCTACTTCACAACATACGTACTCAAGAACCCAACGATCGCTGGATATGCTGTAACAGCTAACTCCATCGGTGGATTCCTCGGTGCACTTTCTACACCTTGGGTCGTAAAGAAGACAAGCAACAAGTGGGCATATCAGTGGTCACACTTCATCAGCGCAGCACTTTATCTTTGCATCTGGCTCTTCGGAAGAACACCTGTTGTATTCCTCGTGATCCGTGCACTCCTCGGCGCAATCGGATCCTGGGCTGGCGTTACACTTCCTGCACTTGCAAATGACCTTGCTGACTACAACGAGATGAAGGGTATCTCCTCTGCAAAGGGCTTTGTTCAGTCCCTCATGGGTCTGACAATCAGACTTGCTCTCGTTATCTCCGGTGCTATCTCCTCCTTCGGCCTTGCTGCAACAGGATTTGATGCTGCAACAGCTGCTGCAAGCGGAATCACCGAAAAGACTGCAAACTCCATCATGATGCTTCTTGGTGTTGCACCTGCAGTAGTATGCGTACTCTGCGGACTTTGCTTCTACCTCTGGAAGGTCAATGATAAGGAACTCAACGAGTTCAGAATGCAGAGAATGGGAAAGTAATTTAAACAAATAGTTTACTTATACCAAAATTATGATAAAATAATGCAGGCCATATGCCTGCATTATTTTTTTAAAGAAAGGGGAACTGCAATATGGATTGGAAAACAGCGTTCAAAAAAGCATTCGAATACAAGGCTGCAAAGCAGGGTTTCATCATGATGGTCGCTGCATGTATATTCTGCATAGTCATACCGACAGTCTTTGATGCATCTAATTTCATAGTCATGGCTGCAGTCATGATGGGAGCTTATGTGTCCATCATAGGCGGAAATCAGTTCTATACGATCTTTGTACAGCTCCTTACACAGGACATCAAAAAAGATAAATAGCGCGAGAAAGCTTAAAGCAATAAAAAAATGGCCGTCCGGCCATTTTTTTATGCTCTATTTCATTTCGGTAGCTTCGACCAGGACTATGTCCGGATGCCTGTCTCTAAAGAAGTTCAATGTGAACTGGTTTGCAAGGAGAAGTAC
>JAZQCD010000002.1:0-11658 GCA_045546135.1 Anaerovoracaceae bacterium | reverse complement strand
AATTTTACTGGATTGATGCGACAGCTAATGAGCTTAAAGAAAACGGGGAGGAGTATTATACTCTCCGGATAATCGTTTACGTAAAATCTGAAAGCGGAGAAGAACCGCCTGTAGGAGAAGCCGATTTAGCTGCATTACATACCTTATTGGGTTTAGTAACTGAATCCAATGCCTCCAACTGGTATCATACAGATGACCGCTGGAACGGTACAGAATATAGCGAAACTGGTTTTTGGGCGGATGCTCAGACTGCTATTGTTATTGCGCAGAGTATGACAACATCAAATACTCAGGCACAGGTCGATGCAGCAGCCGCTGCTCTTGAGACCGCAATTGATAAGTTAATTCCAGTATCCAAGCCAAACCCGACTGCTTTGTATGAAGCTGTAAATGCCCAGTATTATTTCTGGGCACCGGGAGATCACACTGTTACTGTAAAGGTCAGCACCGGGTCAGAACAAGGTGTCACTTTCGTATCAGCGGAAACTGCTACTGCTGAAAGTTGGGCAATATTCAGCGAAGCAAAGAGCCATGCTCAGGAGCTGCTTGATGCATATACATCTCATGCAGATCAAGATGAATTTGCAGCAGCGGAGGCTGCATTACAGGCTGCATTAGATGGGCTTGATATGATCGTGGATGTGAATAGTGATTACACATATCTCAATGCACAGATGGCCTATGATATTTTGAGCAATCTGGTCAATAAGACACATTCAAAAACGGTTCTGAATGGGAATGAATATACTGCGGAAAGCTGGGCTGTCTATGAGTCTGCATATGATACTGCCAGTCAGTTCCTTGCGGACAACGAAAGGCCGGTAGCAGGCATAGGACTTGAGCATTGTTACAGAATCATAAATGCAAGTTCTGAGTTCTGGAATGTTTGTTACAGGACATTGACAGGTGCATCCGAGACAGCAACATATGATCTGCAGATCACAGACAACTACCACACTGCCAAAGGTGAGGCTGTTCCCGATTATGTTGGCACATATTCAGGAACGATTGCGACTGACAGTGCTTCTATAGGAAGTGTTCTTTCTGATCTTGGTATCAATGTTCCCGGAAGCCAGAGGGATTTACAGATCGGTGTGTATCTTAATGGTATATATCTGTATGATCCGTACTTCAATTCATCCGGAAGCAGCATAGGGCTAGTCAGTATTTCCTATGAGAATGTTAGAGTTAAAGACGGAGATACTATAGTTATTGCGTTAATGCTCTCTCCGACAGAGACTGTCGGAGTCATAGGCGGAGACAAGGCAATCGAGTCATACAAGATCAAAGGTGATGTACAGTATCTGTTTACCGGTACGCCCGAAGCGGAGTATGTATCCGGAGAGCCTATAGACCTTGATACCCTGTTTTGGAAAGCCATGCTCACAGACTATGACGGAAGCATGCTTTCAAAGTCAGGCGCAAAGGTATATATCAGCGATGCATATAAGACAAAAGAAGAGGCTATGGCTGCAGCTGCAGTCAATGATGCCGGTGCCGTTACCGATGAAAACGGACACTTCAGTTTCACTCTTAATTCTGCGGAAGGATCAAAGGAAGGCTGGTATAATCTTAACTACATCGTAGGAGGAGAAAAGGGAGGACTTGCCAACGGTCCTTATGTGACGATCCACGTGACTGATCCTGACGATATCAGCGAATTCAAAGAAGAACTGAAAGCCAAACTCGAAGAAGTATATACTGCATATTCTGATGATTTCTATACTGAAGAACAGCTCAATGAAATAAAGAGAATTTACGAAAAAGGTATAGCAGATATCGATGCAGCCACCTCTACAGGTGATGCTCAGGCAGCTTATGATGCAGCAAAGAGCGCTATCAAGGCTATTCAGGAACAGAATGAAAAAGCTCTTGATGCCAATCTTGCTAATATAGAGTTCTTGCTTGCAGGACTTCCTACAGAGGAAGATTTTGATGCAGGTAAACTTTACAAGCAGGATAAGTTCATGCTTGACGGTCTTAAGGATGCATGGGATGCAATGACTAAGTATCAGAAGAGCCAGCTCAGTTCAGGTGAGAGCGCGCTTGTTCAGAAGTTCCTGTCAAAAGATACGACCGAACTGGGAGACAGACCATCGGTACACGTCAGTCTCAGAGTAGTCGATGCTGAGACAGGGAATGAACTTGAAATCGGAGCAGAAGAAGATCGGGTTCCGGCAAGATTCAGATTCTGGGACGGTTGTTACTATACTGAGGTCGAAAACAGCAACGACAAACTGCAGTATAAGTGGAACGGCAGAGATCAGCATTACTATATGTCTTCTGACACGGAGACTGTTACAGAGTTTGATCTCAACGGTTACTGGGTGGGTAATATATCTGCTGGTTTTGTTGAGCAAAGCGGTGAGTACATAACTAACGGATATAGCATAAGCAGATTTGCAGTGAACGTTGACGATCATTATGTCGACACGAAAGATAAACTGACAAACGGTACCGTAGCGACTCCGAAAGTGACTGGATTAAGGGATGATCTTGTCATCACCCTTTATGTCACAAAGGACAGCGGTGTTACTGAGGAAGACCTTGCTCAGGCAAAGGCTGCGGCAAAGGCTGCTCTTGAGAAGGCTTATGAAGCTTATGATCAGAGCGCTCTTACAGAAGCTCAAAAGGCTGCTCTTTTGGAGGCAAAGAACTCCGGCATCGCTGCAATAGATGCAGCAGAGGACAAGGCATCGGTACAGGCTGCTTACGAGGCTGCAATAGTTGCCATGAAGGAAGCAGTTTTAGTCCAGCAGGTCCATGTGATCATCGAAAACTCTACCTTCAAGAAAGCAGACGGAGCTCCCTGGGAGGGAGTGCTCGTAGATATGCAGGTAGATATCGATGAGAATTCTTCTATGATGTCTGCTACTGAGTATGCTCTTAATTCTAAGGGATATACAGGCCAAGGATTTGATTCGGGATACATTTCGGAGATCCACGGGCTTGCAGAGTTTGACGGAGGCTCAGGTTCAGGCTGGATGGTAATGCTTGGCGACTGGCTCATAAATGAAGGCCTTGACCAATTCACTGTAGCCAGCGGAAAGCTGTCTGCAGGTGATACTATCCATCTCATGTATACCTGTGATAACGGAAGAGACATAGGCGGAGCCACTGATGGAGATACCAATACAAAGCTCAAAGAGCTTGTCATATCCAACGGTACTCTTAATCCTGCCTTTGACGGCAGCACTGTAAACTACACTCTTACAGTAGAGGATCCTTCAAAGCCTATCACGATCACATATACTGCGGCAAACAAGGCATATCAGGCAAGAGCATATCTAAACAACTACGATGCAAAGGCTGAGTTCTGGTATGAGAGCGGAAGCATCATTCCTGTAACTCCCGGTGATGTCGTCTACATAGGAGTAGGTGATAGCGCATGGCCGTCCATGGGCACAGGTATGGGTACAAGGTACACCATTGCTGTGGCTACAGGAGTAAACAGCATCATAGAGCAGATAGAAAAGCTGCCTGCCCCCTCAAAGCTCACAGTAGATGACAGAGCAGAAGTAGAAAGAGTAAAGGCTCTTTATGATGCACTGTCAGAAGAAGACAAGGCAAAGATCCCGCAAAGCTTAAAAGATAAGCTTTCAAAATGCGTCGAAAGAATAGCTGACCTTGCAGCGGCAAAGGATCTTGAGGACCGTATAGCTGCAATGCCAGATCCTAAGGATCTTACTTACTCTGATGTCGCAGCTGTAAGGAAACTCTATAGAGATTACGAGAATGCTTCTGAGGGTACTAAGGATGCTATGAAGGTAGCTTCCGTTGAAAAACTCGAAGCATTAAAGGCTGCAGCTGAGGCGATCGCTGCCGAAAGCGAAGGTCATATCGAAGATATCTTTGAGACTACCGGAGACTATATCGAAGGCCTTGCCCGTGAATATGGTCTTGGATTTGCTGAGATAGGCGGAGAATGGGCCGTTATAGGGCTTGAAAGAGCCGGAAGAGATACTCCGGGAAGAAGAGATTATCTTGATAATGTAGCATCTTATGTTGATGAAAACATAGATGAAAACGGAAGGCTCCACCCAAGCAAGTCCACAGATAACTCAAGACTCATCCTTGCTTTGACAGCTCTCGGAGAAGATGTGACCGATGTAAACGGACATGATCTTCTTAAGGGACTTGGCTCTCTTGACTATCTCAAGAAGCAGGGTATCAACGGACCGATCTGGGCCCTTATAGCTCTTGATTCTCACGACTACGAACTGCCTGAAGGAGCAGATTATACAAGGTATGAGCTTGTAAACTACATACTCGATCAGCAGTTTGAAGACGGCGGATGGGCACTGACCGGAACTAAGGCAGATGTGGATATTACAGCTATGGCCCTGCAGGCTTTGGCACCATATTATGATGAATATCCTGCAGTAAAGGAAGCTGTAGACAAGGCGCTTGACCTTCTTTCCAAGAGGCAGAGCGAGACCGGCGGATTCGGATCGATAGACGGAGCAAGCGTTGAGAGCGTATCTCAGGTAGTTGTAGCTCTTACATCTCTTGGCATAGATCCAAAGACTGATGAGAGATTCATTAAAGACGGCACATCAGCCATAGACAATCTTTGTAGCTTCTATGTAGAAGGCGGAGGATTTAAGCATATCCAGTCAGGAAACCGCGACGGTATGGCCACTGAGCAAGGCTATTATGCCCTTGCTGCATGGTTCAGGCTTATAAACGGAGAGACATCGCTTTATGACATGAGTGATGTAGAGATCGTAAAGACAGCAGACGATGTAGCTGAGATGATCGAAGCTCTTCCGGATCCTGAGGATGTGACACTTGATGATGAAGATGCCATAGAAGAAGCAAGAGATGCTTACGACAAACTGACAGACGAAGAAAAGGCAAATGTTCCTGAAGAGCTCGTAAAGAAGCTTGAAGCAGACGAGGATAAGCTTTCAGAGCTAAAAGCAAAGAAGGCAGAGGACCTCATTAAGGCAATACCTGATCCTGTTAAGCTAACGGATGAGGAGGCTATCAAAGCTGCAAGAGAATACTATGACAAGCTGACAGATGAAGAGAAGGCTATGGTAGATCCTGCTCTTGTCTCAAAGCTTGAAAAGGCAGAAAAAGATCTTAAGGCTCTTAAGGATGCTCAGGGAAGCCAGGGCGGAGGACAGACTCCTTCCGGCGGAACAGTAACACCCGGAGGCGAAACGACTTATCAGGTCTCTGATGCCACAAAGGAAGCAGACGAGGCAATGAAGAAGATCATCGATGCAACTCCTGAAGATAAGGCAGAGTTCACAGAAGATGAGATCAAGGATATAGTCGACGCATACAAGAAGTATGATGGTCTTTCCCGTGACGAAAAGCTCTTTGCAAAGAATTACAAGGAGTTTGAGGAAAAGGTCCTTTCAAAGCTTGGAAAAGATCTTCACTATGACGAACCTACGAAGACCGATGCAAGAGACAATGCAGAAAATGTACTTCCATGGTATGTCAAACTGAATGTTTCCGATGCAAAACTTACTGATGAGCAGATCCAAAAGATCAAAGAGACTTTAGGTGAAGATGCGGTATTCGGTTCTGTACGGAGTATCAGCTACACAGATATTCTTACAGGAAAAGAGTTTACTCCTAAAAACAATGTCACCATCAAGGTACCTGCAGACGGCATTGCCGATGCTGTTACCAAAGTTCTTGTTACTCTTAAAGCAGACGGAAGCTTCGAATACATGGAAGGAAAGGTCTCCGGCGGCATCCTTACCGTAGGCACGAACAAGACCGGTCCTATGGCCACATTCGGAAGCTCTCTTAGCTGGGATGAGATATTCAGCGGCAAGAAGAATGAAGAACCTGCAAAGAAGAGCAATGCATGGCTCTATGCTGCAGGCGGAGCAGGGCTGCTTCTCATACTGGTACTTCTCCTTAAGAGAAGAAAGAAGGACAAGGATGAAGACTGATACAGTCTGATCTAAAAGATTTTTTGCGGTCACCCGCAGCAAACAAGCTGCGGATGACCGCTTTTGTCCAGACGGCACTTTTTTGGAACATTTCATGCAGTAGAATGTGTCTGATTGCAGATAAGGTCACCGTGTCTATTAAAGATCAGCGTTTTTCGGGTGGGTTAAGATGAAAAAGAAAAACAGGATATTGAATATCATAATGGTCCTCCTCGCCTTCGTTATGGTAGGCGGAGCAGTCATGTATGCAGGAAGTCTTAAGGGATGGTTCGACAAAAATGACAAGATACATACAGCTGTTGCAGAACCGGGCACAGGAAGCTCCAGTGTCACCAGAAATGGCGTAGGTTTTTCCATAGGTAGCAGCACAGCATTAAGAGACGGAGATATTCTTGCAACGTCTTCTATGTCGACACTGTTGCTTAAAACATCTGCGTTCGATATGACCATGGGCCCTGAGACAAGTCTTGATATCACAAAGGCCTCAGACGAGACCTTTGAATCTGCGCTTACAAAAGGTGAAGCATTCCTTGATCTTAAGGACAGCGATAGTTTAGCTTTTAAGGCGGGAGAACTTGATATAGATCTTGAAGAGGGCATATATCACATTTCAGTGCAGGCCGGATCAGTAAGCGTAGGTGTATTTAAAGGAAATGCGAAGCTGAGTTCTCATTCAGCTAAAGCAGGCGAGGTACTCTCAATCGTATCAGATGAGATAGAGACAGTTCCCCTTGCCGCAGCATCTTTAAATGAGTTCACCATAGAAAATGCAAAAAAGGCTATTGCCAGCTCAGCTGACGCTGAAAACATATGCTTTACGACTGCAGATCTAGATAAGGTCATAGCAGACAGAGAGGAAGAAAAAAGACTTGCTTTAGAAGCTCTTGCAAAACATGAAGCAGAGATACTTGCTCAAGGCGGAACTGAAGCTGTTACAGTTCCTGTACAGGTAGGAGGCGGTGGCCAGTCTTCCGGTTCTTCCTCAAAGAGCTGCACTATACAAATACTTTGCAATACTATCCTTGATAATATGGGCGATCTGACTCCTGGCAAAAGCGGATATGTACCATCAAACGGAGTGATACTCTCAACTACTCGGGTAGGCTTTAATGACGGAGACACGGTATTTGATGTGCTCAAAAGCATATGCAATTATGCGGGAATACAGATAGAATATTCATGGACTCCAATGTACAATTCCTACTATATCGAAGGTATTAATTATCTTTATGAATTTGATTGCGGTCCTCAGAGCGGCTGGATGTACAAGGTCAACGGATGGTTCCCAAATTATGGCTGCTCAAGTTACAAGCTTTCTGACGGCGACGTGATAGTATGGTGCTACACCTGCAAAGGCCTTGGCGCTGATGTAGGCGGAGCAGTATACTGACATTGAACGATCCTAGAATCAGATAATTCACTGATCATATAATAATAATGTTTATACAAAGCAGAAGATATAATTCTTCCGCCTTTGATATAATTGACATATATTACCATTTATGTTACAATCAGATTGATATCGGAAGTCAAAAGACTACATGCTATAACACTTGGATATACTCTTATATTTTATGGTATAATACGGAGGTAAATTACTTTATGAATGTACTAATAAAAGAGAATATAAGTATTATGATGTATCCGTTTTTGACAATGAATGATGATACTGAGATCACTCATTCTGAAATGAAACCTGATGGCAGTGTCAGAGTGTATATAGAAACGCCCGATGAGAAGGACGGTTTTCATCATGCGGAATGTTGGCTGCCAAAGTATATCTGGAAGAATATTGAGGGATATTCAGAATCAGAAATAGAGTACTACAAACAGTTGATCAGAAATAATGCGCATTTGATCATGGAGTTCTCACAAAAAGGGGGAATACTTACTGATGCCGCAAATTCTTAGAGTAGGTCCGTATGTTTTATATTTTTGGTCAAATGAATCCGATCCTTTAGAGTATATTCATTTACATATTGCAGAAGGCCGTCCAAGTGCGAATGCAACTAAAATTTGGATCACAAGCGCAGGTAAGACTATTATCTGTAATAACAATTCGGCAATACCAGAAACCACATTACGACGATTAATGCGTATTATTGAGGCTAATGCTGATTATATCAAACAGGCATGGATTGAGCATTTTGGAGAGATATCGTATTATTGCTGATGTTTGTGATAAAAAATGCAGAATAAATGCGAATTTTAAATCGCGTATTATAAGAAAACACACATAGATAAAGCGGAGGATATAATTCTTCTGCTTTTTTAGTAGCATATTCTTAATTACATGTCCAAGTGATGATATAATACTGAAAGATTAATGATATAGGAACGCTATATGATCACAGATGAAATAAGAGAGACTCTTTTTAGCTTAAGAGACGAAGGATACAAAAGCTTTCAAGTAAAGCTTATTCCTACGGTAAGCCCTGATTCCGTTATTGGCGTTCGCACGCCGGAATTAAGAAAGCTTGCAAAAGAATATGCAAAAAGGGATGATATAGATACTTTTCTTAGAAGTCTTCCTCACAAGTACTTCGATGAAGATCAGCTTCATGCCTTTATTATTTCAAATATCAAAGACTATGAAATATGCATGAAAGAAGTCAAACTCTTTCTTCCGTATATCAATAACTGGGCTACCTGCGATCAGCTGTCTCCCCAAGTATTTAAGAAACACAGAAATGAGCTTCTTGACGAAATAAAACTTTGGATAAGATCTGATGAGATATATATTGTCAGGTTTGGCTTAGGAATGCTCATGCAGCATTTTCTTGAAGAGGATTTTGACCCAAGTTATCTTGAGATGGCAGCAAAGCTAAGATCAGATGAGTATTATGTCAATATGATGATAGCCTGGTATTTTGCGACGGCCCTTGCAAAGCAGTATGATGAAGCTCTTCCTTACATTGAGGGAAGGAAGCTGTCGCTATGGACTCATAACAAAGCAATTCAAAAAGCTGTAGAAAGCTACCGAATAAGTCCTAAGCAAAAAGAATATTTAAAAGAATTGAGGATAAAGAAAACCAAATGAACAAGGTCTTAAAGAGTATATCCATTGTACTGGTAGTATTCGTCTTAGCTATGACAACCGGCTGCGGTTCGAATGACAGCAAAAGCAAGGATACAGTGTATGAGGATATGAAAGAGTCCTTTGATACTGCAAGTCCTCTTTCATCCAATATAGGGATCTTTTCAAAGACAGAGAATGATGGGAGCATATCCTACGGAGAATGCGGGAGCGGAGTTATCTTCAAAAAAGAGGATGATTCATATTACGCTCTTACGTCAGCTCATGTAGTAAGCAATGAGAATGCTCAGATACTGGTATTCACGGTCAATACTGAAATGAAGACCGACACTATACCCGGCGTTGGTTACAATGTACTTTCTCCGGAAGTATACGATACCATGTACACAGCAGATGTAGTATATGTCAGCACAAGAGACGACCTTGCTGTAATACGTTTTTCCTGTGATGAAGACCTTTCTTTAGTTGAGATCACAACAGAAGATCCAAAGAAAGGCGACAGGATCATGTGCATAGGGAATCCTCAGAGCGATTGGTTCGCTCTTTCCTACGGCAAGGTGACATCGGGAATTGAAAAGTTCGGCGAAAGCCTTGGATATCCAAGCAACGTCATGAAGCACAGTGCATATATACATGTGGGAAGCAGCGGCGGAGCTGCACTTAATGAAGATATGAAGCTAATAGGCATAGTTCCGGGAGGCTCCTTTTCTCCGAGCAGCGGTGATTTCAAATTCGGAGTTTTGATACCTGCATCGGAGATAAGCATATGCCTTGGTGAATGGGGCGGGATCAATTAGCATAATAGGGATTTTTAGGGTTGGTAAATGAGTTGGAGTAAGAGATTATAATTTGTAGGAGGAGACGTTATGAAATTGAGAGATAGAAAAAGACTAATATGGGGAACTGTGATCATTATTCTTGTTCTGCTGATCATTCTTTTATTTGTTTTGAATAAAAGAAACCATCAAAGACAGCTTTCTCTTAGCGAAGATATGCGTTTTTCTTTACTAGTTGAATACTTTGATGATAGCAGGGTCAAGAATAGCCTTTCTTATTCAACACCGCATAATGAAGTTACCGTGAACGGAGATCCAAATCATCAGATAAAGGAACTTGACCAAGAAACATTACAAGTATATTCTGAAGCCTTGGCAAAGCTTAAGGATCCCAAATATACACTCGCATCTATGAGTGAGGTATTAAATGATGTTCCAAGTTGTGAACTCCTTCTCGATACCTTTGATGGTAATCATGCTTACATTATCATATCAAATACTGGCGAAGTATATCAAAGACTGGATGAGCTTATACCAAATATGCCGGTATTTGTAGGCCGTCCACAACTTTTGATCAAATACGAAGGCGGAGAAGATCTTTATGACCTCATTAAATCTTCTATCAGTCAGTGAATGGAACTGGATATATTAATTGATCTTCAATGAAATACACCGAATATACGATCTACCCAAATAAATATCAGGTCGAGGAAGCTGCAGAAAAGCTGACAGCTCTTGGACAGACCGAGCTCATCATAAACGATCCAATTGAAGTAGAGGAATTCTTTTCAAAGGATGGCGGGTTCAAGTGGAACTATGTTGACTTGGGCATGGTGGAAAAACTAAAGTCGGGAGCATATATACAGTTCTACATTCCTGAAAACGAGTCTTTAGATGAGGATGTCCTTGCGTATATAAAGGGCTTCGATTATTCAAGCGCTCTTGTAGATGATGAAGACTGGCTCCACAAATGGGAGGAATACTATGTACCTTTCTACATAGCTGATGGCATAGTCATAAAGCCCGTATGGAGAGAATATGAGCCAAAGGCTGGAGATATAGTGATCGATATAGACCCGGGGCTTGCCTTTGGAACAGGGAGCAGTCCTACTACCTACCTTGCAACCAGGCTTTTAAAAAAGTATATGAAAAAGGGCGACAGGCTCCTTGATATAGGGTGCGGGACAGGCATACAGTCACTTGCAGGTGCAAAGCTTGGTGCATCAAAGATACTTGCAGTAGATATGGACCCGGAGGCCATCAAAAGCAGCAAGGTAAATGCAGCTCTTAACGGGTATGAGGACCTCATCGAGATAAGAAAAAACGATCTTGCAAAGGGTCTTGACTATGTAGCAGACACTGTAGTTGCAAATCTCACAGGGCCTCTTGTTCTAAGACTTTGCGAGGATATAAGAAAGAATATTAAGGACGAAGGCATCCTCATTGCAAGCGGCATCATAGATGATATGGAGGAGCCCTGCAAGAAAAGGCTCGAGGAAACAGGATTTGAGATCCTTGAGATAGTAAGAGATGACTGCTGGTCAGCCATTGCTGTTAGGAAAGGTGAGCAAGGATATGCTTAGAAGTATCATTTCCATCATACTGAATGTTTTGTATTTTGTGATCCTAAACATTCCTATATATACAGATAGGGCGCATATGGAAAATGGCTCTGTGAGGGAATGGCATAGAAGTCCTGTAGACAGACTGAACATTTCTGATATGCCTTGGCTTTTTTATCTTCAGATAGCTATATCTGTTATTTGTACAGTTACCAGTCTTCTTATGATGTTTGGAGTCAAAGTAAAAGTAGTTAGAACCATACAGCTGATCAGCTTGATAGTCTCTGCTATAGTATTTGTAGCTATATTGATAATAACAAGCAATTCTCATGCAAAATATGCATGAGAATCATGTTTATTTAGAC
>JAZQCD010000001.1:0-6055 GCA_045546135.1 Anaerovoracaceae bacterium | reverse complement strand
AGTGGAAGTTACTTTTACAAGTCACCAATACAAATACAAATACAGAGGTAAATAATGATAAAGTTTTTACAACTCATAAAATCATTCATAATATTGCTCATTGGAGTGATCGTCCTGATCGTGACCTTTCCTTTAGGTCTCATTGCATGGATCTTTTCTGATAAAGACAAGTACGCTCATCCATCAAAGTTCGGAGTCATAGTGCTGCAGTTCCTTGCTAAGTTCTTTTGCAAGATATCAGGCTGCAGATATCATATCGAAGGTCAGGAGAATATGCCCAAAGATCCTGCAGTCTATGTGGGTAACCACCAGGGAGATTATGATGCGTTTCTCATACTCTTTGCCCTTGGTGAACCGAAAGTCATCATGGCAAAAAAGGAGATCAAGGTGGTCCCTATCGCAAATATTTGGATGATGGTCATCAAATGCATTTTTGTTGACAGAAAAAATAAGGTCAAAGCAAAAGAATCCATGCTGTCCTCTATGGACTTTGTAAAGCATGGAAGAAGCGTTCTTTACTTTGCAGAAGGAACAAGGAGCCAGGGACCGCAGCTTGGACCATTCAAAGGAGGCGCCTTCAAAACAGCGGTAACTACAGGTACTCAGATAGTGCCCTTCGTCATAGAAGGTTCCTACAAAATATATGAAGAAAACAGATATCTCAAGACATCGGATGTGTATTTTCATATACTGCCATCTGTCCCGGTCAGTACAGAGGATGATCCAAGAGAAGTATCGGATAAAGTAAGAAACCTGATACAGGATGAACTCATAAGGATAAGAGAAAAAGACAATAAAGAAGTTAAAGAATCTTAAACATACTCAAAATGAAGAAAGCCCCTTTCGTTAGAAAAACTCTAATGAAAGGGGTTTTAATTTGTTTTTCTTGTCTTGGACCCTAATTATATTTATCTGCAAGTATCCTTGCTACATAAACGCCTGATGCAGCTGCTTGGGACAGGGAGTGAGTAACACCTGATCCGTCGCCAAGAGCATAGAGTCCCTTTACCTTAGTCTCAAGATTCTTGTCTACCTCAATGAGAGAGTTGTAGAATTTGACTTCTACTCCGTAAAGGAGAGTATCATCGTTTGCTGTGCCCGGAGCTATCTTGTCAAGGGCATATATCATCTCGATGATGTCATCGAGCTGTCTTTTCGGCATGACAAGGGCAAGGTCTCCCGGAGTTGCTTTTAATGTTGGCTTTGTAAATGACTTTGCCATCCTGTGCTCATTGCTCCTTCTTCCTTTTACAAGGTCTCCGAAGCGCTGAACTATGACGCCTCCTCCGAGCATGTTTGAAAGCCTTGCTATGGATTCGCCGTAATCGTTGCTGTCCTTAAAAGGCTCTGTAAAGGTATTGGAAACCAGTAAAGCAAAGTTTGTGTTTCCGGTCCTGAGTTCAGGGTCTGCATAGGAATGTCCGTTTACTGTCACTATGCCGTTGGTATTCTCGTTGACGACTTCGCCGTAAGGATTCATACAGAAGGTCCTGACGTGATCTCCGTATTTTTCAGTCCTGTATACGAGTTTGCTCTCATATACTTCGTCAGTAATATGCTTGAAGATCTCAGCCGGAAGTTCGACCCTGACTCCAAGGTCTACCCTATTGCTCTTTGTACCTATACCAAGTTCTGAACAGATAGCAGAAAGCTGCTTTGATCCGGACCTTCCCATTCCAAGGACAAGATCTTTGCATGAATACTGTTCTCCGTTCGAGCATGTGACAATGAAACCTTCATCAGTCTTTTCTACTTTGTCAACTGATGTTCTGAATATGGTCTCGATCTTGCCGTCAGAATAGTCATACATCTTTTTGAGTATCTGAACATTTCTGTCAGTCCCAAGGTGACGTACTTTAGCGTTGAGCAAGTGAAGGTCATATCTTAAAGCTTTCGTCTTCAATTCTTCATTTGCAGCATCGTAGAGCTTTGCTTCAGAACCTCCGAAACTGCAGAGTACGCTGTCCACATACTCCATGAGTTCCATTGCATTCTTTTCGCCTACATAAACATGCAAATCACCACCGAATTCGGTGGTGATGTTGTACTTTCCGTCTGACAAAGTACCGGCGCCACCATATCCGTTCATGATATGGCAAGGGTTGCACTTGATGCAGCTTTCGACTTTTCCTGCTGCTATTGGGCACTTACGCTCTTCAAGTCTTGCTCCCCTGTCTATGACCAGGACTTTTGCATTTATGTTGCGTTTGGTGAGTTCATAGGACATGAACACACCTGAAGCACCTGCACCTACGATAATGATATCGTAGTTTTTCATTTCAGTTATATTTCCTCGATCTCCAGTTCACTGAATGCTGCGGATACCTTATCGAATTCAGCGTCATCGATGATATCGACAAGTTCGAATTCCAAATCGGATATTTCCTTGTATCCGTAAAGATAAACATCATCTGTTCCGTCATCAGGAAGAAGTGCGATATATTCTTTATCATCTACATCGAAGATGCCCATGATCTCGCATTCAACTTCTTGACCGTCTTCGAACTCAAGAGTAATGAAATCTTCTTCTTCGTCGAGTTCTTCGTTGTAATTCTTCTTATCTTCTGCCATTTTCTTCTCCTATAAAAATCTTTGTTAATGACAATCAAATTCTAACATCTGCAGCAGATTTCATCAAGTATTATTCAAATACTGCGAGTTCTACTACGTGGCTGATGACCTTATCCTGAAGGAGATACTGCTTAAGGTATGGGAGCCCATATTCCTTAACAGCGTCTTCATAGGAGAGGACGTCTTCACCCTCAGCTGAGAAATACTCCTGTACTTCTGCATCGCTGACTGTCAGTCCGTAATACTCAGAAAGGGCTTGGATGAGAAGTGCGTTCTGAGCTTGTGACTTAAGAGCATCTGCATTCTTTTCAAGATATGCTTCAACTGAATCTACGTCATACTGCTCCTTAAGGTAGGTAATGAGTTCTACGCCCTTGTATTTTTCAGCATATCTGGTAACAGAAAGAACGTTTGCGTTGTTGGTAGTATTCTGAACAGATTCAGGGACCTCTTTGCCTTCACCAAGTTTGCAGTTGCTGAGGATATAGTTCTCAACTATGCTCTGTTTTGTGAACTCAAGGTATTCTTCAACTGTGTTGATGGATACTCCGTAATAGTAATAGAAGTTGTAATAAAGGTTATTCTTTACGAAATCATCGTTCCATTCTGCAGGTGTATGTTCTACTATGTAGTTTACCTTTGTTTTGAATACTGCAGCTTTTCCTGAAAGCTCGGTGTTGTTTGGATATGGATCAGGGAATGTAACATTGATATCGAACTCATCACCGGGTTTATGTCCGATGAGTTGGATAAGGAATCCGTCGATATATGATGTGGTTGTAACGTTGACTTCAGTTCCGTTTCCGCCGGTGCTGCCGCCTTCAAACTCTACGCCGTCAACAGATCCTACATAGTCGATATTGACCCAGTCTGCAGCGGTTATGGTTCTGTCATAGACTTCTACTTTGTTAGGAAATGCCTCTGTAATGAGATATTCGATCTCAGAGTCGATGTCTTCCTGTGCGAGTTTTATTTCGTCAACATCCTTGATATCGAAATAATCCATTGCCTTTACGCCCTGGAAATATCCGTTTTCATCAAGACCGTCACTGAATGATGTCTTCTTTCCGCATGAGCAAAGAAGCATTGCCAAAACAAGTATAAGCGAAAGTGCTTTGATTAACTTTTTCATTTTATGTCTCCTTGAATATACATAATAACAATGTATTATACTACTAAAAATATGTGTTTTCCATAAAAAATATAAAAAGGGCAGAAGAATTTCTGCCCTCAGAATGAAGACCTGCAATATCGGTCCTCTCTATACTTGTACAGTTTGTCCTTGCCGGATCATTCCTTCTTGAATATCTTTTTGAAGAGTTTAGTGAAGGGTCTGAATCTAATGAGGCAAAATACTATTCCTGCAAATATGAGGAGTCCAACAAAATGATATGATATCCAGTAGAATATACCCGCAAGTGATTCCCCTGCATTTGATAGACCCTCAACGAATTCTCTTCCGAGTTTTTTGAAGAAACCTTCCTTTTCCTCTATGCTGCTTCCGGGCCTTGCGACCTCAGTCAGATCGAGATAGATCGTAGAAAAACCAATGAGGCTGTCATATTTGTTGATCCTGTTGGTATAGTACTCAATTTCCTCTTCAGTTTCAGATATGGCGTTCTCAAGCTCTATGATATCTGACATGACAGTCGCCTGTCTTAAAAGATCCTGAAGTCTGTCGAGTTTTATGTTCAAGGTCTCTATGCGCTGTTCTGTCTCTGAATAGCTGAGCCCTATATCCTCCGCACTCTGTGTAAGGGATTTTACTGTTATGCCTTCCTTTACACCGCTAAGAAAAGCTTCGAAGCGGTCTGCGGGGATCCTGATTGTATATGATGCTTTCTTAAGATAATCTCCGTTGTAATAGCTGCCGTTACTTATGTTCTGATCCTGGAAATACCCGCCTGCAGCTTCAACTTTTGCTCTGAGCTGAGCATCGGCTGTTGCAAAATCATCAGTCTGACCTGAAATGTTTGCTGTATATATGAGTTTGACCTTTGAAGTATCATAGGAGATATTGCCTGTGCCTACCGGTTTTTCGCTATTTGCACTCCCTCCTGACTGCCCATCGGAAGCTACCAAACTGTTGCTTCCCGAATAGTTTACGCTATTCTTTCTGTAATCAAAGTCGCCGCCCTCATATTCAACAAACGATGGCGCAGGAGAAGCAGCATCCCCGGGTTCATAAAATGAATCAGTAGATTGTACATCGCCTTTGCTTCCTTTATTGCTGAAAAGTCCGGAATTTATAAGTCCGTTTCCAACTAGTGCTATGACAAGAACAGCAGCAACTGCGCCTGCCCATTTTGTCCATCTGCCGCTCCTAAAATAGGAAGAGATTTTTTCTTTACCCGGCTTTTTTACTTCCGACGCTTCTTCGATGTATTTATCATCGATATCGCTCATAGCCTTCATAAGATCCTTGTTTTTCATATATTTATCCCCTCTTTTTGAAGCGCTTCTCTTAGACCTGTTCTGAGTCTGAAAAGCGTTGTCTTGACATTGCTTTCAGAGATCGACATTTCTTTTGCTATATCCTTTACAGATTCGAGATTAAAGTATCTTTTTACAAAAATGATCCTTTTCTGTTTATCCTGGGTTTCGAGAAAAGCATTTATGACTGCTGTTATCTCTCCGTCATTTAACTCTTCTTTATTGTCTGCAATGCATTCTGACAATTCCTCAAGAGCCAGATCCACCTGATCTCCGCCACGCTTTTCTGCAGTCCTTTGGTCATATCTGTCCAATGCCAGGTTTCTTGCTATCCTGCCAAGATATGATTTCAGGCTTGATGGTTTTGCAGGTGGTATGCTCTTCCAAGTCCTCAGGAGCGTATCGTTCATGCATTCCCTTGCATCCTCAGCGCTGCCAAGGATGTTGAAAGCAATAGTAGAACAATAAGCTCCGTACTTTGCGGATGTTTGCAAAAGTGCGCTCTCGTCTCTGTTTAGATATAGTTCTATGATTTTGTTGTCTTCCATCTGAAAGTCCTTTCACCTTAAAAGACGGGAATATATGGATCAGGTTACAAAAAAAGGGCTTTTTCAAGCCCCCATCAGTTTTATTTTGCGATTATTATCTTTCCGTTTATCACGGAGCCCTTTACTGTTATGAGGTCCGCAGTGGTTATATCCCCTTCGAAGTATCCTCCGGGCGCTACCTGACAAAGATTCGTACAGATAGCATTGCCGTGGCCTTTTCCTTTTAGGTCGAAGTCTGCACACTTCAGGGTGCCGTTAAATTCTCCGCTTTCAGAAATGATCACTGAATTGGTAGTATCTATGGTCCCCTCGAAATATCCGTCTATTCTTATGGGTTTGTCTGTTACTACAGAACCCTTGAATTTTGTCTGTGAACCGATAACTGTCTCTATGATCTGTGAATTGATGCTTACGCTTTCATAATCAGCCATGGAATATTCTCCTTCTTTCTTGATATAAAAAAGACAGTATGATACTAACATAATTCGCTTGCAAAAACAAGA